>DATJGF010000198.1:0-20464 GCA_035495315.1 Candidatus Limnocylindrales bacterium | reverse complement strand
AGAATTGGAGCCATTAGCGCCATCCTCGCTCTGGCCACTGGTATCGTTCAGGCCCAAACGACCAATGTTTACCTGCAGGCGTATTTTGTATTAAACGGGTTCAAGCAAAATGGCGAAGGGCATGTCGCCAGCGTTAGGATCATCGACAAGGACATCCTCGCAGCGCTGAATGCTACTGGAAATTTCAACTTTAGCTCAAACGCCCGATTGCTGCTCAAGAGCAATAACGATCAACTGCCGACGTTTGTTGTGCGCGACAAGAGTGGGAACCAGGTGACTACAACCGATGTTAGCAATTTTCTATCCCTCGACGAGAATGGCGAAGTGAATGCACAGAACGGGCTGGTCAGTTATTCGTCTTGGGTTTTTACGTTGGATAATCAGCAAGGGACTTCTTTTTCAGTAGCGGGCTTCACGACAATGCACCGTGGCACGATTAAAAGTCCTGGCATCGGTCCGCTGTTGAGAGTTTTTAACGCTGGCGCACAGGTAGCCGGGCCTGGGACCGTGGGAGGCAATCAAACCATTTTCCGGGGAACCTTCGCTGCGGGCTTTGCGAAGGCCGAAATCGATTAGAGCCACATCAACTAGAAGCTCGTCCCAAGGACCGGCTCTGCCGCTCAATGTTTATGGCCGTGCAGTGGTTTGGACGCATTGCTCACACCTACGGAGACATTGACACTCGTTCGATTGCCTGCTGCGTCTCTTGCGACTGCGGTGAGTGTATGTGTCGCATTCGACGTCTGAGTGGAATTCCAGGTAACCGTATAAGGGGCAGCTAGAACCTCGCTTCCAAGGTTTGTTCCGTCGAGTTTGAATTGAACTCCGACCACAGCAACATTATCCGAGGCATTGGCGGAAACAGTCACTGAACCAGTTACAATCGCGCCATTGATGGGGGAAACGAACTGAATGCCGGGCGGAGTTGTGTCAGCGGGTCCAGCCACGTAAACGTAAACGCCCAGATCCCACGCGCTGGTGGATGGCCGGGCCGTGCCCGCCAGGTCGGTGGTAAAGAAGGAATATAGATTCAGTCCGGCTTGGATGGCAGGCGAACCCGGGCTGAGATGGGCATCGAAAGCATTTGCAGCCGGGTTTCCAAAGAGGGGATCGGCAGAGACGGTTGTGCCAAGGTTGTAAGAATAAGTTGAACCTCCATCGGTGAAATTGAAATTTCCATAGCCGTTGCCAAACGAGAGATTATGGTCAACAACGACGCCGGAACCAGTCGCAGCGTACGAGCCAATTCCGTAATGGCCATTTTGGTAAAAAATGTTGTTCTTGATCTCAATCCCGTTTAAGGACTGCCAAAGAATGATGCCGTCGGTGCCGTTTAACGCAAAGACGTTATTATCCACTCTAAGATTGCTGACTGTCGTATAGCCAGCTATCTGGAGGCCGCAAGCGGCGTTGGCCAGCAAAACATTATTAATGACGACTTCGTTTTGACCGCAGAGATATAAACCGTGATCCAGATTGCTTCCGGAACGTCCATTATGGTGAATGTAATTGGCGGCATATACATTGCCGGCAGTGCCTTCGTTTGAATAAACCCCATCGCGTCCGTCGGTGCTCGAACTGGCGGGGTTTCCGTTGTTATGAATGCTGCAATTTCGGATTTGGTTGCCATTTGACCAGATGGTGATCCCGCCTTTGGGACCGTTCCTGATTTCAAATCCGTCAACGATGTTGTAGCTGCCATCTATGTAGAATCCGACATTTCGGTCCGATGCGTTCAATCCGTCGATCACTGCCCCAGCCTGGACTTCGGATCTCAGTACGATGGGGCTGGTGGCCGTGCCGCTGGCACCCAGATGAATTCCCCAGCCGCTGGTGTAATCGGTATAAACTCCGGGCAACACATGAACGGTATCACCCGGGCGTGCCAGACCGTAGGCGTGGGTTATAGTTCTGCAGGGCTGAATTGCAGTTCCCGGATTGGCATCGCTGCCTTGAGTCGAGACATATAAGTCCGCCGCTCCCAGCTGAGAGAAAGAGACGAGCAAGAGCGAGATGGAGATAATTTCAAAGCTAATTTTGGTTTTCATTGAACTGTTGGGGATGAAATGAGCTATTGGGCACAATCGGGTTTTTGGAGCTCCTCGACTTTTTGAGGAGCTGCCGAGCTAATCGATGGCGTAAACGCAGTAAAAGCGCTGAGGTGCGCTGCTGTCTGTCGAGTCGGTCCAGGACGTCGAAGATTCGGTCGCGGTAATGCTTCCGCTCAAATCCGCCCACGGACCGCTCAGGGTGCTTCTGTATGCGACCCGGTAGACCTTTCCGGGGACGCTGGACCAGGTGAGGTTCAGTCCGTCCGGCACTTTGCGCAAAGGGGCCAAAACTGGAGCGGTGGTAAGATTGGCGATTTCGATGATTACCGGGGTGGCGGTGGCTTGGTTGCCAGAAGTGTCCCAGGCAACAGCGCTCAGCGAGTGGGCGCCGTTAGCCATAGTGCTGCTATCTAGAGTTAAAGAGTAGGGTGCCGCGGTCAGAGGATTGCCGAGGTTAGCCCCATCGCAGAGGAACTGCACGCGCGCTAGGTCCGCACTGGCCGACGCTTTGGCAAAAACTACAACGATTCCTGAAACGGTGCTGCCATTGACTGGGGTTGTGATGGAAATCGAAGGCGGAGCGGCCATGGAAGAGACATAAGCGCCAAGATCCCATGCGCCAGAAGTCGGCCGCGGAGTGCCGACTATATCGGTTGTGAAGACCGGCGACAGGTTGATCGCCGCTTGGATCGCCGGCGACCCGGTTGCCAGGTGAGCATCAAACCCGGACGCACTGTTGTTAAGGAAATGGGGATCAAGGTAGATAGTGCTGCCTAGATTGTAAGAATAATCCGAGCCTCCATCGGTGAAGTTGAAATCGCCATAACCATTTCCGAAGGAGAGATTCTTATCGACGGTAATGCCACTGCCATGAGCATCGTAGGAGCCGATGCCGTAATGGCCGTTTTGGTAAAAAATGTTGTTTCTGATATCAATGCTGCTCAACGATTGCCAAAGGATGATCCCGTCGGTGCCGTTGAACGCCATCACATTGTTGTAAACCTTAAGATTGCTAACGGTGGTGTAGCCGGCGATTTGGAGACCGCACGCGGAATTGGCCAGGAGGATGTTGTTGATGACGCTCTCATTTTGGCCACAGAGGTACAAGCCATGATCGAAATTGCTGCCGGCACGGCCGTTATGGTGAATGTAATTAGCGACGTAAACATTCCCGTCAGTCCCTTCATCTGAGTAGATGCCATCTTTGCCCTCGGTGCTGGAGCTTGCGGGGTTTCCGTTATTATGAATATTGCAGCGGAGGATTTGGTTGCCGTTCGCCCAGATCGTAATGCCGCCCTTGGTGCCGTTTCTGATTTCAAAGCCATCGACGACATTGTAATTACCATCGATATAGATGCCGACGTTACGGTCGGCTGCATTTTGTCCATCGAGCACGGCCGCTCCTGGAACCTGAGAGCGCAAGATGATCGGTCTGGAAGCGGTGCCACTGCTGCCCAGATGCAGCCCCCAACCGCTGGTATAATCAGTATATACGCCGGGCAACACCAATATGGTATCGCCGGCCTGGGCTAAACTGTAGGCGTGCGTGATTGTCTGAAACGGTTGCGCGGAGCTTCCTGAGTTGGCGTCGTTACCTTGGTTTGATACGTACAGAGTGGCCGCCGGGGCATGGATAAGACCGATTGCCAAAAACATGAACGGAAGTTTGCGGAGGCCAACTTCATTTCTCATGCGCTGAGAATGCAGCGCCTATGAGTTGCGGGTAATCGTTGCCGCTCCGGTTTTTGTGTCGGTACGTGTGCGAGCGTTGCGTCAGTGTCCGTCTGACAAGCAGTGAGTTTTAAGATCCTCCGGTTGAGGTCTTAAGGCGCAAATCAAAATCCGAAAACCTCTCTGAAGTATCGATCTGAAACTGCTGAGCCGTGAGCAGCGAGCGGGAGGGAAGTGAAAATCGAACAGTCGAACTAGAGCTCGCGCAAAAGCAGCTCTAAGGTGCCTCAGTGGTCGAGGGTGCGCTGTTGAGCAAGGCCGGCCGGGATGCGGGAGCGTAGGCGGCGGATCTTTGCAGGCGGGCAAGAAACGCTTTAAGTCGGCGTGCAATCCAACGTTCAGGAATCAAGATGAGCGAGGCCAAGCCGATTGCGACAGCGCTCACCAGACTGAGGACTAGAAACCGATTCAGCCCGGAGGGCGCCAAATGCAGCAGCAAATAACCGATGTCCTGATGAAGAAGGTACAAGGGATAAGTTAAGAGTCCGATTCGGTAAAAGGAATTCGAGTGGGGCTCTGCTCGCGGCTTCAGAGCAAGCGCCAGGAATACCAGATAAAACAGACCGATAGCGCCGATCACAACCGGGAAGTTGACTTCAAAACTGCCATGGCCGGCGGCGGTCGGGAGGAGATTGAGTGCATACCCGAGCGAAAGACCGTAGCAACCAAGGATGATAGCCAGCTTGTAAGCGCTGGGTCCTTCGCGGTGAATGAGATAAAACATCGCGCCGGCGATAAAGTAAGAGCTCCATTCTGGGAATAGGAAGAATCTGGCGATACCGTGCGGAGGTTGCAATGAGAGAACCAAGGACGCGACCAGCCAAATACCGAGCCAATATCGGATGCGGGAAATCTGCCGGAGCAGGAGGATCAGAAAGATCAGGAAGTAGAACTTCAGCTCCATGGCGAGCGTCCAATAGACTCCGGAAATATCGCGTATCCCGACAAAGCTCTGAAGCAATGAGAGGTTTGTCAGATATTGAGGCAGAGTAATCGAGTGGGATTTATGGGCCAAAAAAATGGTGAGGGTGCTTAAAGTGACACAAATCCAGTACGCAGGGTAGAGCCTGATCATTCGAGCAAAGCAAAACCCGACGGCGTCCTTGTGGGAAGCGGTGAGGAGAATCACAAATCCGCTTAAAAGGAAGAACAAGTGAACGCCCAAATAACCGTATTTCGAGATCTGGCTTAGAACAGGGAAAGATCCAGACCAAGCATGATCGAGGGAGGCACGAAACGTATAATGAAAGAGCATTACCGCGCAGGCGGCCAAGAACCGCAGCAAATCCAGTTCCGGGAATCGGATTCGGTTATTCAAAACGTGCTTATTCCACCCTTGGTTTTAGGAAACGGTCTAAACTTGTTCAGAACGCGCAGTTAAGTGTGAAGGTCTAGAGGCATTGATTCAATGGGCAGAGTCCCCACCGCTGACTCGAAGATGAGATATTTTTACCGAACGGTTTATCGGTCGCAGACAAGGTTGCTTTTTATATCCTTGGAGTGCCCAGACTAAAGGCCGACGCTAACTTGAAGTCGGCTCCGTTTAGGCGGGCATTGCAGGAGCTGATGTGGAGAGGACCGGGGGCTACGCCCGCGTAAGCATGAGCAGAACTTTCAGCTCTCTCCGGGGGGGTTTACCCATTCACATTAAGATGCTAATAAGCGTATTATCACCCACATCTGAAACCGGAAGGGGGGCCGTATGGTGGGGAGCGGTAAAAAGGAGGACAAGTGGTTTTTGGAACCAAGTGCGGAGCTTTGGCTTGAATTTGCAATCCATACCTTGGCGCAACCCAAACTCGAAACATTTGATTTATTCAGTTATGTCCAACTCAATTCAATATAAACCGCAACAGCTCAATTTGTTATCCGAGTTGAAGCCGCTGCTTGCGCCGGAATGGTGTTGTATTCGCACCCATCCGAAACACGAACACATAGCGGCAGCTCAATTAAGTCAAATTGCCGACCTGGAGGTATTCAATCCTCGGTTGTGTGTGGAACGGCGCACACGTCGCGGGCCCATGCGAGCGACTGAATCGTTGTTCAAGAATTATTTGTTCGCGCGGTTTGTGACCGAAACAAAGCTGGAGCGTGTAAGGTTTACGCCCTCGGTGAAGACTGTGCTGCAATTCGGGAACCGGCTCGCAACAATTCCCGACCACGTTATTGAAGAGCTGAAGCGAACCATGGCTGAGTACGCGGATATGGTTTTTATGGAAACACCGCTCGAAGGTGAGGAAGCGGAGATTTCGAGCGGACCATTTCAGGGAGAAAAAGGGGTAATTACGCGGGTGTTACCGGGCCGACAGCGAGTAGAAATTCTTTTAGACCTGATGGGGCGACGCCTGCCGGCGGAGTTTAGTTTAACCTCAATTATTTTCAAGCCCGGGTTAGCAATGCCTTCTTCGCTGAGCTTATCACAGAAACCGGCAGAGGTCTGCGCGAGCTCAGCGGCATGATTTGCACTGGCGCACGCCGGTCGTTGGAGTGGTTGGTCGTAGTTGCGGTTACCGTGGCCAATACGGTTAGCGCCGCGAATTTGTATGTCGCCCCCTACGGGTCTTCGTCAGGACTAGGAACGCTCGCGCGGCCCTACGACCTGGTGACGACCCTTTCCGGGTCGGTATCTCATCCAGGTGATACCTTCTGGCTGCGGGGCGGCACCTATCGCGTAAACCATGTGGCTACTCAGGTTTGTGGAACCGGTAAAAAACCGATAACTTTTCGCCAATTACCAGGCGAACACGCGCAAGTGGTAGGTTCGCTGACCATCTGGGGCAAAGGGGGCTATTTGGTTTTTCGAGATTTCGAACTTTGCAGCGGGTTGACGCATCGTTTCAGCCGGCAGAAAGGAACCGGGTTTAGTCCGACTGATTTAACCAATTTCCTGGAAGGCGTCCAGGTTTACTCGCCTAATAACACTTTTATGAATCTGCTGGTGCATGATTCGATACGCAGTGGTTTTTACACCTCGCCCGAGGCCACCAATACGCTGATTTATGGGTGCATTGTTTACAACACGGGATGGGCCTCACAAAATGAGGCTGAGGGCCACAGTTATTATTTGCAGGGAGCAGGGGAAATCTCTGACAACATCGGGTTCAACAGTGCGGGGGCGAATTTTCATGTCTATGCCAATAGCCAAGGCGCGTGCCTGCAAAATCTGATTCTGGATGGGAACATCGCCTTTGGCGCCGGGGCCCTACAGGGTGCGCGTCCGTACCGCGATTGGATTATCGGAGTAGACTCTCCTTCCTTGAGGGCCGACAACATCATCTTGCGAAACAATATGGGATACCTGACCCCGAATGCGAAAACCTTGCAGGAAGTACAACTTGGGCGGGAACAGATTAACGGCAGTCTCTTACTGACCAGTAATTATTGGCCGCAAGCAATGGTGGTTAACAATTGGAGCCGGGGGAAGATCGAAGGTAATGTGGTCCTGGCGCAGAACTCGGATTACGTCGTGAATTTGCAGGAGAGTTTAACCAAGCTGTCGGCGACGTGGAATAATAACAGTTACTATTCGCGATCGGCACTCGCTTTCCAGTTAGGGACGAGGTGCTATAGTTTTTCACAGTGGAAGATGGCGACGGGCTATGACGGGGATAGTTCCTGGACGACCGGGCGTCTGACAGGAACCCGGATTTTCGTGCGGCCCAATCGGTATGAGTCTGGGCGTGCACACGTGGTTGTTTATAACTGGGACAGGCTGCCGACAGTGGCCGTCAACGTCGGTTCGGTTCTACCTGTGGGGGCCACTTATGAGGTGCGTAATGCGGAAGACTTCTTTGCCGCGCCTGTTTGCAGCGGAGTATTTGATGGCCATCCGTTGGAGTTACCCATGACTGGGCTGACCGTCGCCAAGCCCCTGGCGGAACTGAAAGGTCCAGAACCAACTGGCCCAACATTCAACGTCTTTGTGCTGCTATCGAAGTCGAGCCAATCTGGCGTCCCATGACATTGGACCAATGAAAGCACGACCCACTGGGGACGGTTGTTGGCGATTTGTAGCGGGAATCTCTTCATTGATGCTTCTTTGCGGAGGAATACGGTTGCCGGTTTACGGGCAAACAGGCGGGCAACCCGAGTTAAGAGAGTCAGTGGCGGGGGAAGAAGCCGCGTTGGAGCTTAAGCGAGCGCTGACGAACGAGGTTTACAACATACATTACGGGCGGATTGGTTTTCAAACCGAAGCGCGTTTGGGGGCCGCTTATACCGACAACGTTTTCCTCTCAGCGGTAAACAAGAAAGAGGATTTCATCATCAATCCTGAGGCGACTCTATCAGCGCTGGTGCCAGTAAGTGAACTCAACGCGTTAAAGCTCTCGCTGGGTTTGGGTTACGAATGGTTCGCGAACAATCACGACCTTAACAGCGACGCACCTCTGATCAGCCCGGGTTCGGAGCTGGCCTTTAACATTTTCGTTGGAGATTTTCGAATCAAACTGCATGACAAGTTCTCTTACCAGCAAACCCTGGTCTTTAATGATCAGACTTCCGACCAGACTCGAGTCTACAATTTCACAGACGTAGGTCGATTTGACCGCCTGGATAATTTTGCAGGACTGTTGGTCGATTGGGATTTAAACAAGGTGATTCTTACGGCGGGCTACGACCATGAGAACTTCATCTCGATGTCGGACCAGTTCAAGTACCTGAATCGGGCCTCAGAGTGGTTTACGTTCAAGTTCAACTATTTGTTGGGGCCGCAGACGAAAATTGGTTTGGAGACACAGGCAAGTTTGCACAATTACGAGGAGGAAACGATCCTGAATGACAACTGGCGGGAAAGGGTTGGTCCTTTTGCTGAGATGCGTTTGCCGAAGGGACTGGTATTGAAGATCGGGGGAGGGTATGACGGGGCCCAATTCGACAACACCGCGTCGGCGAACAGCGCCTATAATACGGGTTATGGATATGCGACAATCCGACAAGAACTTCGTTACTTCACCCACTCGCTGGCGGTAGGGCGCGAGACCGAGATCGGGGATAACGCGAATAATTTGCGAGTCACTTATGCGCGATATTCCATCGTTTCAGATGTGATTAAAAATCTGGACCTGGAAGGGAGTTTTTCGGCGAATTTCTGCAAGGAGTTCGGCGGTGACTTTGAGGAGGACTTCGTACAATACGTGCCAGGCATTCGTGTGGGTTACCAGTTTCACAAGTACTGGCGGGCCAATGTTGGTTACGAGTTATTTCTAAAGGATTCCGAGACGCCACAGCGCAGTTTTCATCGTGACCTGGTGAGTCTGGACGTCACTTTCAAGTTCTGACTTATGCTTGTTCGTTGGATAGCAGTACTGGCATTAACTGCCGGCTGGCAGGAGTGCCGCTTGATCGCAGAAGGGGAAACTAACGCGCCGGCGTTTTTGACACAAACGATCCGGTCGATGGATTCGCTGGACAATCGGCAGAAGCTTGGGCCGGGGGATAAGATTACGTACCGAGTTATTGAGGACCAGGATGCACCCCGCACGCTGCTGATTACGGACTCGGGCGATCTGGAAGTTCCTTATCTGGGGCTAGTTCATGCCGCCGGGAGGTCGTGCCAGGAACTGGCCCGGGAGATTAAAGGATTGTTGGAAAAGAACCTGTATTACACTGCTACCGTTATGGTCTCTGCCGAGGAGATCAATAAAAAGCGGGTTTTGGGGAAAGTCTACGTGACGGGCCAGGTGCGCAACAGTGGGGCCTACGACATTGCTGCCGGGGACTCGCTAACCGTCAGCCGGGCGATCCTGAATGCGGGAGGGTTTAGTGATTTTTCCGATAAACGCAATGTGCGGCTGGTCCGCAAAAACGCTGGTGGGAAACAGACGCGGGTCGTCAACGTTCAGGAGGTTTGGGAAAAGGGGAAATTAGACGAGGATCCGGTGGTGCAGGCGGGAGACCTAATTGTAGTATCTGAACGTTTAGTAAAGTGGTAAGGAGGCTATGGAGAACCTGAGCCAAAATAATCACAACGTGACCAACGCCCAACTGACGACGCCCGCGATTGATTTGCTGGCACCGATGGATCGGTTCACGGCGACGTCGCGGCTGTATGTCCGCTTGCATCGTCATCAACTGCTGGTCCGGAAGTATTGGTGGGTGTTACTGTTGATGCTTGGGTTGACGGTTTTGCCGGCCTATCTGTTAACTCGAGCGCTGCCGCGCACATACCAATCCGAGGCGCGCCTGTGGCTGACAGGCAAGCTGGATTTATCCGAAGGGCGGCTTTACACCGAGGAGTTGGTAAATTTTCTGGGGACCCAGGCCGATTTGTTGCGCAGTCGCGCGATTCAGGAGCGGGCCCTAGCTAAGGTGGAACAGCAGCTCCCAAAAGGCCAAGCGCTGAAACCTGTTCCCGGGGTGTTGGATGTGATTCGTTCGCTGGTTTCCGCACCGGCAGCGAAAAAGGCGGCAGAGGAATTCCCTTTTCGACTCAAGGTTAGTGAGTCATCCAAGAGCAGCATTCTGGAACTGCGCGCAACCGGCACAGAGCCGAATTCGACGCAGCTTTTCCTGAAGGAACTCATGGCCCAGTATCTTAGCTTCAAGCGCGAGATTCGAGAGGGGGCGTCCGATCGGGCCGTCGCCTCGCTCGCCAAGCAGGTGAATAGCCTGGCGAGTGATCTGAAGGGGCAACAGGAAAGAATGTATGCCTTTCAACTGACCAACAACGTGGTCTTTTTGCAGGAACAAGGCAGCGGGGCCGGTAGTTACCTGGCGCAGCTCAGCCGCCAGCTGGCGACGCTGCAAACCGAACTGCAGTTGCTTCAATCCGTTCAGCCGGAACAATGGGTAGAGCTTGGCAGCAAGCCCAGGTCAGCCGTGGTGGGCCAACCACCCCCCGGGGAGGGGCCGGCGCAAGACCTAATGGCGGGGTTGACGGGACCTCACAACGATCTGTTACGCGCGGCGCAACAGGCTCAATTGCTCAAAGCCAAACGAGAGGAACTTGGGAGGGTATTGCGCCCGATGCACCCGAAGATTCTCAAATTCGACGAGGATATAGCCGCCCAAGAAAAGCTCATGGAAATCGCCCGCGATGAGATTCGACAGCAGTTGATCAATCGACGCCAAGCGCTGCAATTGGAAGTCAACAACCTACAGAAGTCGTTTGATCAATGGGAAGGCAAGACCCTTCAGGCCAGCCGCAAAATGGTGGATTACGACCGACTCCGCCAGGATGTGCAGCGAACCCAAGCAGCGTATGACAAACTGTTGTCGGTGATTTCGACGGTGGACGTCGGCAAATCGGTGGATCAGGAGAACGTGTCGGTCCTGGAACAAGCCTCGGTGGCGCTGCCGGTGAGACACATGTTCAGATATCTAGGTTTGGCATTGGGAATGGCGCTGATTTTGAGTGGAGCGATACTTTGGATATTCGGGAAGTTGGACGATCGGTTTGCCTCTCAGACCGAGTTGGCAGAGGAGGTTTCCGAAAGAGTCATTGGACAAGTGCTGGACGTACAACTACGCCAACTGACAGCGCCCATGGGCCGGGAGATACTTAGCACACAGCGATTCGAGTTTATGGAGTCGTTCCGCAGTATCCGCTCAGCGCTCTGGTTCATGGACCCGAATGGCTCGAAACCCAAAACGATCTTGATCGCCAGCGCGGTGCCCCAGGAAGGCAAGTCCACCGTGGCGCTATACTTGGCGTCGACAATGGCGATCGGAGGCTCGCGGGTGCTGTTGATCGACGGCGACATGCGGCGGTCCAAACTCCATCAGCATTTGGGCGTGCCCAGCAGTCCCGGTCTGGCTGAAATCCTGAATCGAGAAGCAACCCCGCGCGAGGCGATCGTTACAACGTCGCTCGACAACTTGAGTTTTCTGCCCGCTGGCGTTCCCAATTTGCAGCCCGGGGAACTGGTGCTCCGCTCCCAGTGGGACTGGTTGCTGAAAGAGGCGGGGCCGCACTTCGATTATATCCTGATTGATTCTCCACCGGTGCTGGCTGCCGATGATGCAATGACCTTGGCGTCGCGTGTCGATGGCACCCTATTTGTCGTGCGGGGTTCCTTTACCTCGGCGCGATTGGTGCGCGACGCGCTGGATGCTCTGCGGCAAAGGCGAGCGCGAGTTTTAGGTTTGATCTTTAACCGGGCGATAACTTCGGTCTTCGCACATTACCCTTACCAGCGCTATCGGAATGAGTATCGTTGGCAGGCGGCCTGAAATTCAGATGCGAGTTCTAGTCGTTACAAACATGTATCCCTCCGCGGCGAACCCGGGAAGCGGAGTTTTCATCGAGCAGCAGGTCAAAGGGCTGATTGCGCGCGGGATCGCGCTGCAGGTGCTCTTTGTGGATCGGCGGCGAGAAGGCCCCTGGATTTATTATCGCATGCAACCGATGCTGCGGCGTTGTCTGGCTGAGTTCGCTCCCAATCTAATCCACGTCATGTACGGAGGGGTCATGGCCCATCAACTTTGTTCCTTTGGCAGCCTTCCCCCCGTGGTTGTGACGTTCCATGGCTCAGATTTACTGGGTGAAAACCTGTCGGGACTCTTACGAAAGCTGATTTCGCATTATGGGATTTACTGTTCGAAAAAGGCGGCGTGCCGTGCGCAAGGAGTTATAGTCGTTGCACGTCACCTGCTGGAACGACTCGGCGCCCGGCGTCCGAAAACGGTCGAGGTACTACCCTGTGGGATCGATCTGGAGAAGTTCCGGCCACTGGACCAGGGGGAATGTCGTAAGCGCCTGGGCTGGGCAGCGGATAGTTTTCATGTGCTCTTTGCGACCAGCGCGGGGGATCCGGTCAAACGGCCGGAATTGGCCCGAGCGGCAGTCGTACTTTTTGAGCAGGCGGGTAAGCGAATCCAATTCCACGTCCTCTCTGGTGTATCCAACAGCGAGGTACCAACCTGGCTCAACGCCAGTGACGTGCTGTTGCTTACGTCGAAGCACGAGGGCTCACCGACGATTGTAAAGGAAGCGTTGGCGTGCGGTTTACCGGTTGTTTCAGTGCCAGTCGGTGACGTGCCTGAGCGAATTGCAGATATCCCCGGTTGCTACCTGGCCGAGCCTGACCCGAAAGATCTTGCCGCCAAACTGAACCTGGTTTGCGCCAGTCGCCGAAGGCTCGATTGTCGGGACCGATTGCGTGATTTGGCCTGCCCCGCGGTCGCCGCACGGCTCGAACAATTTTACGATGAGGTCCTCTCAGATTCGGTTACCGCAGAAATCGCCACGCGAAGAAATGCTGAGTTCGGACCGAAAGCCCAGCCTGTGTTACCCGCTGACTGAATCTGTCGATTGCGACAACACTCTGCGGTGGGGCGAAGAGGGGAAACCCTGCGACGACTTAACTCGATTCGATGTCGACCACGATTACAGCAGCAGCGACAACGGCGGCGCCGAAGGCGGGCCGACTGAAGGCTAATCTGTTCGCCAATGTCGCTCAATTAGCCCTGAGCCTGCTGGTGGGGGTATGGTACGTGCCCTTTTTAGTTAGAGAACTCGGACCGGCGGCATATGGCTTGATTCCGCTCACCTCAGTGATCACGTCGTACATGACCTTAATTACGATCGGGCTTGAATCGGCGGTAGGCCGGTTCGAGACGCTGGCATTAAGCCGCGACGATCACCAGAGCGCGAACCTGATGTTCAATGTCGCGCTTTGGGGTAATGTCGCTCTTTGCGCGCTGCTGCTCATCCCGGCAATCATCGCTGTGGCGCAGGCGGATCGGTTGATACGGATCCCGCCCGGTTACGAAACGGCAACGCGCTGGCTGTTTGCAGGTACAATTGCCGCTTTCCTGCTGAACCAAATCAAGACGCCATTCACGGTATCATTTTTTTGCCGTAACCGGTTGGATTTGCAGAACATGGTAACCGCGGGGGAGACGCTCACCCGGGTAGGCCTGGTCGTGCTGCTGTTTGTGATGATTGCGGCGCGGGTTGAATATGTTGGCGCCGCGATTCTGGCTGGAACCCTGGTTGCGTTTGTAGGAACGATCCTGGCCTGGAGATCGCTCACTCCGACGCTTTTCGTAAGCTGGCGGTTATTTGATTGGGGGATGCTGAGGAAACTGTGCCACACCGGAGGGTGGGTGGTCGTCAGCCAAATCGGGGTGATGCTCTATTTGAACATCGATTTGTTGGTGGCCAACCGCTTGTTTGGAGCGGAACAAAGCGGCAAGTACGCCGCGGTCCTGCAGCTTCCCTTTCTTTTGCGTTCACTGTCGCTGGCGGTGGGCGGTGTATTTGCGCCAACCATGTTTCATATCTACGCGCGCGATGACATAGGAGGGCTAGTGGTCTATTTGCGGCGTTCGATCAAGTTTCTGGGCTTTTTCCTGGCGTTGCCGATCGGCCTGACATGCGGATTTGCGAAACCGTTATTACAGGTGTGGCTAGGGAATTCGTTCGCGGTTTTTGCGCCCCTCCTGGTGGTAATGACGATACACCTATGCATAAACCTGGCGATGTATCCGCTTTATCCTTTGCCGCTGGCGCTGAACCGGGTGAAGGTGCCGGGCCTGGTGACTTTGGCTGTAGGTGTTGGCAATGTCCTGCTGGCGTTATTTTTGGCCGGCGAGGCCGGGTGGGGACTCTATGGCATAGCTGCGGCCGGGGGGATCATGCTGACGACCAGGCACCTGCTGTTCACGCCGCTCTATAGCGCGCACATCTTGAAACAGCCCTGGACTACATTCTACCGCGGGGTCGGTGGTTTCTTCGGAGCAACGCTTTTGACGGCGGGGTTCTGCCAGGCGATCATGCGGGTTTGGCCAATCGGGAGCTGGCTCGAGTTAGCGCTGGCTTCGGGGATCATTTCTATCCTGTTTTTGATCGTCGCCTATGCGCTGCTGACTCCGGCGGAACGCATTGAATTCAAGGAAACGATCGGGCGGCGCAAAAGCCGACCAACGTCGGCGTGCTCATAGGTTGGAAGATTTCTAGAACTGCAGAGACAGGGCAGTTGAATTGCAGAATGAACTGGAGGCGACCAATCTATCTCTCCTACGCGCGGGCACGGGGTTACCGTTTTCCGGCACTGCTGAACCGCTATTTGGCCGAGTATGAGTGCGGGGTCAGCGGGGAAGCAACGAGCATTGGCTTGCGCCGGCTGCTCGCACATTGCCAGGAAAAGGTGCCCTACTACGCCGAGTTACTGTCCGGAACGAGTTCACGCCGGATACAAGACGAGCCGCGCGAAACATTGCGGAGCTTGCCAGTATTAACCAAGGACCTGATTCGCACCAATTTCAAGCCCCTTCAGTCGAGTGATATCGCTCAGCGAAATTGCCGGCTCAATACCTCGGGCGGTTCGACGGGAGAACCAGTCGCGCTGCTTCAAGACGACGAATATAGGAACCACAGCGCAGCGATCGGCTGGTTGAGCCAACACCTGGTCGGTTGCCCATTGGGCGAAACTCACGTGCGGCTTTGGGGCTCGGAACGGGATTTGGAATCGGGCACCCGAGCGCGCAAGTCACAGTTTTTTAATTGGCTCACCAACACGCACTGGATGAACGCATTCCGCATGTCGCCCGAAACAATGCGCGACTTTATTGAGGCGCTCAATCGACTTCAACCGCGCCTGATTGTTGCGTATGCCCAGTCCGCGTATGAATTGGCAAGATTTGCGGAACAAGAGCAAATCCCAGTCGTGCGCCAACGAGCCATGCTAACCTCGGCCGGTACTTTGTATCCTTTCATGCGGGAGAAGATCAGCGAGGTGTTTGGGTGTCCAGTATACAACCTGTATGGTTCGCGCGAAGTAAGCGACATTGCCTGGGAATTGCCAGGGATCAAGGGACTGTGGGCACCACCGTGGGCTAATTTCATCGAGATAGTCGACGATCAGGGTCTGCCGGTGCCGCAAGGTACAGAGGGTAACATTTTGATCACCTGCCTGACCAATTACGCGATGCCATTGGTTCGGTATTGGATTGGAGACCGCGGCGCGTTGCTATCACGAGTGGAAACAGAGGAAGAGGTCCAAGTGCTCAGTCACGTCTCGGGTCGAACAGTCGATGTCTTTCGCCGAAGTGATCGGACGCTGATTGACGGGGAGTATTTTACGCACTTGCTCTATTTTCGGCCCTGGGTCTGCAAATTCCAGGTCGTGCAGAAGAGCCCGGAGCACATTTTGTTCAAAATCGTCAGCGCGGAGGCGAAACCAGGTCAGGCGGAATTGGATGAGATCGCCGGACGAGCGCGGCTGGCGATGGGTGCGGAATGCCGGGTGGACTTTGCATTTTTCGAGGAACTGCCAGCACTGCCTTCAGGCAAATTCCGCTACACCATTTCAGAGGTTTGTAACTAGGCGGGTCGAGTCTGTTTATGATTATTTATCAATCCCGGTTTCTGACTCGGGGCGAGGTCTGGTTCGATAACCAGCCGAGCGCAGACCGAGTTGACTGGATATTGTATCACCAACGTTCGGAGCCGATTGCCGGAGGCCACTGGCGTCGGTTCTATACGCAAGTCATCGACTTGAAACAAGCTTCGGAGGCGCTGATGGCAGCGATGGACGGGTTTACGGCCGCCGATATCAAGAAGGCGGAAAAGAAGGATCAAACGACCTGTCATCGGCTCAATGCGGCTGAGCAAGATGTCGTGGCGGAGTTCGCGGATTTCTACGACGACTTTGCGGCCCGCAAAAGCCTTGAGCCTGCAGACCGGCATTGGCTGGAACGGACCGCTGCGGCGGGCCATCTCGAACTATGGACCGCGCAAACTCCGGAGCGTCAGTGCCAGATTTATCACGCTTTGTACCGGGATCGAAAAAGGGTTCGCAGTGTGCACATGGCGTCGGTGAATTCGGAAGGCCTGCAAAAAGAGGCGCAGCGAAAGGTCGGGCGAGCAAACCGGCTGCTGATCTGGCACTGCATGTTGCACTACCGGAACGAGGGCATCGAGATTTTTGATCTGGGTGGGTGGTATAACGGAAGCAGCGATCGGGCGCTACTGGGGATCAATAAGTTCAAAGAGTGTTTTGGCGGAAAAACGGTGTGTGAGTACGAAGGTGAGCGCTTATTGACTCTGAAGGGATGGAGCGCAGTGACGGCGGCGCGATGGTTGACCAAGCTCAAGGAACGGCGGGAATCCGGACCGACCAGGCCGACAGGCGAGTGTACTGCAGTCGTGGAGCAGAGTGCCAAAGCAAATTGATCCCTATGTTCGTTTATGAATCCAGATTCCTGAAGCGTGGCGAAGTTTGGTTCGAAAACGAATCGAACCGAGCTAGAGTGGATTGGATCCTGTATCGCAACCGTTCACGTCCAGTGAACGGTGCGCGCTGGCGATATTTCTACAATCGCCTGATTGACCTTTCCGGGAGCGCGGATGATTTGCTGGCGGATATGGACCCGAAAACGGTGGCCAAGATCAGGATGGCGGAGACCGAGGACAAGATGCGATGCGACTGGCAGATGCTCACTCAGGGTGATCAACTCGAAGAAATTGCGATGATGTGGAATCAATCCATCGAAGCCCAACGGCGGTGGGGAATGCTCAACCGGTCCTGGCTGGGCGAGATGATTTCAGCTCGTGTTTTAGAGGTAGCGGCTGTGCGGGAGATGTCGGGCGAATTGCTGGTTTATGCGGTGTTTTTCCGGGACAAGCAGCGCGTTCAACAACTCATGAGTGTTTCCCCTCCGCGCGCGGCGTTGAGCGCAGCGGGGCGGGCCAAGACGAATCGCGCGAGTAGTTTTCTGGTGTGGCGCACGTTACTGCGACTCAAAGAGCAACAGGTTGAGTATTTCGATTTTGGCGGCTGGTATCCCGGAGGTGACGACATTCAATTGTTGGGCGCCAATGCATTTAAGAAAAGCTTTGGCGGAGAAGTAGTGCAGGAATTCGAATGCCAGCAGATCATAACACTCAAAGGCTGGCTGGGACTAAATGCTGCCCGGCTGATCGCCCGCGCAAAAGACGCTGGTTCGGACAAGTTACGGAAAAAGGAGGAAAATCGTGATGAAGCACACATTTAAGAAGCGCTTTCTCCTACGTTTCGATGATATCTGCCCGACGATGCGATGGGAAACGTGGTCAGAGATCGAAAGGTCCTTGATCACCCATGGTATCAAGCCGGTTCTGGCGGTGGTGCCAGATAACCGCGATCCGGTGCTTCAGGTCGACCCTCCGGTCGCCAATTTTTGGGAGCACGTGCGCCGCTGGCAGGAACTCGGGTGGACAATCGCGATGCACGGCTATCAACACCTCTACGTGGCTCAGCATGGCGGTTTAGTAACACGACGAAGAAAGAGCGAATTTGCGTCGCTTCCCGCAGCAGAGCAGGAAGAAAAGCTGCGGCGCGGAATGCAAATTTTTGGCGAGGAACGAATCAAGTCGCGTGTCTGGATCGCACCCGGGAACGCTTTTGATGCAACGACAGTTTCGTTGCTACCGCGATTTGGGATCGATGTCATCTCGGCGGGTTGGTTCTGGGGTCCGTTTATGGGACCACACGAAATGACCTGGTTGCCATGTCAGCTTTCCATATTACGGCCGGTGCCGGCGGGTTTCTGGAGTGTTTGCTACCATCATAATTCGTGGACACAGACTGACCTCTCTGAGTTTCAAAAGGACCTCGACCAATATCAGGACGACATCGCGACATTAGACGAGGTCCTCGCGGAAAACCCTCATTGGCGAGCCAAATGGTGTTATCATTTCTGCACCAGCCCTCGTTTGTCGTCATTCGTGCTGCGAGTCCATCTTAAGCTTTGGAAGATATGGAGCCGGCGAGTCCGGGGAGGTGTGGTTTCCACCCAGCGCACCAAAGCGTGGCGGCCGCGCGCTTCATTCATTCGCTCACAATAGCAAGGGACTGTTTCATGTGCGGAATTGCAGGATTTGTTGATCCTTCATGCCGAGGCTCGGCGTCCGAGTTGGAGTCGATAGCGCGTGCTATGGCCGCACGGCTCGTTCATCGCGGACCGGACGACGAGGGGACCTGGGCTGACGGCCAGGTGGGAATCAGCCTGGGCCATCGACGGCTGGCGATTCAAGATTTGAGCAGCGAAGGGCATCAACCGATGCATTCAACCGACGGCCGGTACGTGCTGGTCTTCAATGGTGAGATTTACAACTTTCTTGAACTAAAGGATCAACTGGAGAAGAGAGGGCACTTCTTTAGAGGGCATTCGGATACTGAAGTGGTGCTGGCGGCGTTTGTCGAATCCGGGGTTGAGGACGCGCTGCCGCGTTTGGTTGGAATGTTCGCCTTTGCGGTATGGGATCGGGCTCAACGCCGCTTGCACTTGGGGCGCGATCGAGCTGGAGAAAAGCCTTTATATTATGGCTGGAATGAGGGCGTTTTCCTTTTCGGTTCGGAATTAAAAGCTTTGCGCGAGCATCCGCGATGGCGCGGTGAACTGGACAAGGAAGCGCTCGCGTTGTTCATGGGCCATAGCTATATCCCTGCACCACGCTCGATTTACCGAAACATTTTTAAGCTTCCGGCCGGCTGCATTGTAAGCCTGAGAGAAAACGACCTCCAAACCCGGAAGGCCCCGAGCCCGAAGAGCTACTGGTCCTTACGAACGGCAGTCGAGGCAGGCTTGACGGATCCCTTCTTAGGCGACGAAACCGAGGCGGTTGAGCGACTACGAGAACTGTTGAATGACTCGATTCGCCAGCAAATGGTCGCGGATGTGCCGGTTGGGGCATTTCTCTCCGGGGGCGTAGACTCCTCAACGATTGTCGCGCTGATGCAAGCCCAAAGCCGCCGGCCGATAAAGACATTCTGCATTGGGTTTGCCAACGACCCACATGACGAGGCGCCTTTCGCTAAAGCAGTAGCTAAGCATCTGGGAACACAGCATGTCGAACTATATGTCCATCCGAGCATGATCCGAGACGCGGTTCCGAGGATGCCCGCAATTTATGACGAACCGTTGGCAGATACATCCCACATCCCGACACTCTTGCTTTGTGAGCTGGCTCGCCAGCAGGTGACGGTCTGTCTCTCTGGCGATGCAGGGGATGAACTGTTCGGAGGATATGGGCTTTACCAACGGACGCAGCAAATGTGGAGTGGCCTGCGTTCTATTCCAGGTTCGCTGCGCGAATGGTTGGCGAGGTTCTTGGGCAAGGCAGCGGGCCAAGGTGTCGAGATTCAAAGCCGGCTGGGCGTCGAACCGCGCTGGCTCAAACGGGTGCTGCGCTTAGCGGAATTACTGCCGGTTGCGAGTGATCAGTCGTTATACCGTTTGCTGATCTCTTCCTGCCGCGATCCTCAAGGGTGGTTGTCCGAACCAACAGAGCCGCTCAATAGTAATGGTGCCGACGACGGGTGGAAATCATTCCCGGATTTGCTGCACAAAATGATGTACTGGGACTTCATCCAATATCTACCGGATGAAATCCTGGTGAAAGTAGACCGGGCAGCCATGTCGGTGAGTTTGGAAACGAGGATTCCCTTGCTAAACCACCGGTTAATCGAGTTTGCGTGGAGTTTGCCAATTGTCTTTAAACAGCAACGAGGCCAGGGCAAATGGTTGTTGCGACAATTGCTTTATCAATACCTGCCACCTTCGCTAGTTGAGCGTCCGAAACAGGGGTTTGCCGCGCCAATCGAAGAGTGGATTCGTGGAGAATTACGACCATGGGCGGAGGACCTTTTGTTTGACGGCCGCCTCGGCCACGACGGCGTATTCCAGGAACGAACGGTCCGGCAAAAATGGAAGGAACATCTTTCCCGCAAACGAGACTGGGGGAGGGCACTGTG
>DATJGF010000197.1:0-7712 GCA_035495315.1 Candidatus Limnocylindrales bacterium | reverse complement strand
CCGAGTTTAGATCTGCGCCGATTTCTTGCAGGATAGCCGCGTAGTGGCTCGCGATTTTTTCCAAATCCGGTTTTTTCATCGAAGGTTCCAAAGATAGACGGCTTTGGCCACGTGCTCAAGTAGCGGGAGGCATCTTGCCTGCCGTGGAGCTGGGCATCCTGCCCGGTGGATGCGGTGATGGAACAGGTAATAATGTCCAAACGAGGACGGCGAGACGCCGTCCTCTAAGGCAGGCAAGATGCCTGTCGCTACGATGCCGGCTGCTAAGGGAGGCAGTTGACTCCGGCCTACTTCTGGGGTATCGAAATTACAGCGCAAAGGGCGCATCCAGTTCGCGGGAAGGGCCGTGCCCACCTTAATAACAACATTGAAGGTTACGAACCTTCTTTCAGCCTGATTTGGGCGAACTCCAGGCATAACGAAAGGATGTTCGTATGGATGCAGAGCAGCTGCCCGCTCGTCCCAGCCTGGAGCAATTCCGCAAACAGGCCAAGGATCTCCTCAAGGATCGCACCTCGACCCAGTCCGTTCAGCGGATCAAAAAATTCCATCCGCGCCTCAGAAATCGCTCCGACTTTGAAGTCGCGGAGGCGAAATTTTCGTTAGCCGACGCGCAATGGGTGATAGCCCAGGAGCATGCCTTCGAGAGTTGGCCCAAGTTCGTGAAGCATATCCAGGAGATTACTCGGGCGGGGTCGCCTGTCTCAAAATTCGAGCTCGCCGCCGACGCTATTGCCTCGGGCGACCTGTCCACGTTGAAAAAGCTGCTCCGGGACAACCCGGAACTCGTTCGTGCGCGGTCGACCCGCGCACACCGTGCGCCGCTGATCCATTACGTTGCGGCAAATGGGATTGAAAATTTTCGGCAGAAAACTCCCAAAAACATTCTGGAGATTACCGAGGCGCTCCTGCGCGCTGGTGCCGAAGTGGATACGACCGGCCCGAGCTATTCTGGCGGCAGTACGGCTCTTGGCCTCGCCGCCACGAGTTATCACCCTGCCAAAGCCGGCGTTCAATTAGAATTGCTGGATCTGCTCTTGAAAGCCGGCGCATCCCTTGACGGAGCCCCGGGAGGTTGGGGACCCCTGGTGGCCGCGCTGCATAATGGCCGGGGAGACGCCGCGGCGTTCCTAGCCGAGCGTGGCGCAAGTCTCGATCTAGAGGGGGCGGCCGGTACCGGCGAGGTAGACGCTATGGCGCGCTACGTGAATGAAGACGCGACACTAAAGAACGGCGCTAGCAGGCAGCAGCTTGATTATGGATTCTGCTGGGCCTGCGAATATGGCCATACCAATGCGGTGAAATTCCTATTCGACCGCGGTTTTCAACCCGATTGGAATTTCATGCACGGCCAAACCGGCTTGCACTGGGCGTGCCTGGGTGGCTACGCCGATATTGTCGAGCTGTTGCTAAAGGCAAACGCGCCAATCAACGAGAAAGACCGGATCCACGGCGTCACTCCTTTAGGTTGGGCCGTTTACGGTTGGGAAAACCCGGCGCCGGAATTCAAAAATCGACACCACCACGAAGTGGTCGGGCTGCTTGTTCGTGCTGGCGCGATCGTGGATCGTAGGTGGATCGAGAGTCCGGACGGCGGCTCCCCGCTCGGTGCAAAACTACGGGCCGACCCGCGGATGCGTGCCGCTTTGGGTCTTCAGAAATAGGCTCGACTTGCGATTTCCTCAGCCGATCGCAAATCTTTGGCGCTAAGACAACATTTGTCGCGTTTCTACAAGAATGTCGCGTTTTTACAATTGTTCTCGCTCAACAAAATGCAACAGAGCAGTAGATTTTAGTCGATACAACTAATCTGCAGCAAGACACGAAGAAACTGCTTTTGATAAAACAAAGCTAAATGAAAGCTAAACTTGCCATTGCATTGGGCCTCACACTGGTTGGCTCGAGGTGTTTTGCCTGGGACAGCTTTGGTCACATGGCTGTTGCCTATGTTGCTTACCAAAATCTGTCGCCGCACACAAAGCAACGCGCAAATCAATTGCTCAAACTTAATCCGGAATACCAGACTTGGTTGTCCTGGATTCCCCAAAATACCTCCGCCGGCAATCGCAAGATGATGATTTTTATGCTGGCAGCGACGTGGCCCGATGAGATTAAGGGTCTGCCGCATCACGCGCCGCCCATCAATCCCGTGACCGGGGAGAGATATGTCGCCGACGGGAGCCAAAACGGTGATCGACCGGATGGCAGCCCTAATCCCACGGACAATACCGGCTTCGCGGATAATTCCATGCACAAATACTGGCATTTCGTGGACAAGCCTTTTGCGATCGACAATTCCCCATTGCCGAAGACCCCTACGCCTCACGCCCAGGAGCGAATCGCCTTATTGCGATCTACCTTGGCATCCAATGCGAGTGATGAACTGAAATCTTACGACTTGGCATGGTTGCTCCACCTTGTGGGCGACGTTCACCAGCCGTTGCACTGCACCACCCGCGTAAGCGCTCATAACCTCGGAGGAGATAATGGCGGCAACAAGGTAATGGTGGGCAGCTCTAAATTGCACACGGTGTGGGATGATCTCATCGGCAAGGGCAGCGACAAAGCGATCCTTTCAAAGGTTATCCAGGTGGCCGACAACCTGCCAGATGCAGACGCAACTCTGGCCGCCGATGAAAATGAAGAGCACTGGGTTCAAGAGAGTTTTCAGATGGCTCAGACGAAGGTTTATGTCACCCCGATTGGAAATGGAGACGGGCCGTTTACTCTCACCACGTCTTACAGAAATAATGCTAAACAGGTGGCCGCGGAACGAATCGCGCTGGCGGGTATCAGGCTCGCAAAGCTCCTTGATGCCAACTTAAAATAGTGGACTTCCTCGAAACAAAGCGGGCGCAAATTGCCCGATCTGAGTGCTTACCTGCGGAATTCCGCTTAGTTTAAGCAGCTTTGATATCGCAATAAAGGCCAAGCTTTCGCTTCAGCGCGACTCGCCCGCGATGGATCAGAGATTTGGTCGCCGGAAGCGAGAGCTGCAGGCGCTTGGCAATTTCGACGTAGGACAAATGTCCATCGCGAAACAGTAGTATCGCGGTGCGTTGCGGCTCGGGTAAGCTAGCGATGGCGTGTTCAATTATTTCCACTAATTCGGCGTGTAGCAGAGCGTCATAGGCCGGTCGGATGTGATTATCTTCGATCTGGTCATGGAGCGCGGTTGTGCAATGTTCACCCTCAATCGACGCGAGCGGATGTCGGGAGCGTCGCCGCAGCTCGTTCAGACATAGATTCCGCGCAACCAGGTAAAGCCAGCTGGAGACCTTCGCAGCGAACTGGAATTGCGCGAGGGATCTGAACGCCTGGACGAAGACGTTTTGAGAGACATCCTCGGCCTCGTGCAGATCGCGCAGCATCCGCGCCGCAAAATTCACGATCGGTTGTTTGTACTTTTGAACGAGCTGCTCGAATGCAAGAGGGTCGCCATGTCGCAGCCGGATCACTAACGGGTAATCCGGATCGCTGAAGGTGTCGCAGCCCGGCACGGCGGGGCAGGGGACAAGCAGCGATTCGATTGGGAGGCTGTTGTGCATTCTGTTGCGTTCTTAATAGAAAATCCTGACCTGGCAGAAAATCAGCTAGGGCCGGCGGGTGGGATCCGTCAGAAGGTACTCCACGCCGCCACCCGACGGGTAGAAAGCCCCCTCGCCGGGCCAGGCGCCGGCGCGAGTCTGATACGTTGCCGAGGTAACTGTCCTCGAGAACTCCTCCAGCGACAGCTTGCCCGCCGCAAACGAATCCACATCCGACTTCTTGACGCGCAACGTCAGAACACTACCCCGAGTTGGAACCTCGGCCAGAAGCACGCCTCCACCTGAGCCGTACCTCCCGCCCAAACCATATGCGGAATAACCGCCACCGGCCATTCCTGTTGAGGCGGAGGCAACCGCGGTGGGTGCGTCCGAAACGCAGATGATGATATGCTCATCGGGTCGCAATCCCCGAATATTGGACCCGCTCTTGAGCGCCTCCAGCAACGCCGACTTAAGCTCGCTCACCTTCTGCTCGTCATACTCATTGACTACTTTTGCATAGCGCTCCGAAGATTCGCCATAGTATTCGCGTTTAGCTTCCTCCCATGCCGAATCGGTGTCGGTCTTCTCTTTGGCGTCGGTTTCCTGAGTCGGCGGTGGATACAATGGAAAACTGATATTCAGCAGGAACAACGCTCCATAGCCTTCCAAATAGGCGGTGCGGAGCGGTTGTGCGCCGGGAGCAAAGGCGACGTTGATACCCAACACATTTCGCCCGGCATGCACATTGCCGAATTTCTCGGACAGGGTCTTGTGCAACAAATGTGACATCACGCCCAAATCGCTCTCGAGATTGGATTGATCTTTGGTCTCGGCCGAAAAGCGCAGCACAAAAACGCCGTCGCCTTTTTGATAACGGGAACCACCATTGACCGCGCCCCATAGTGTCTGGTTCGGCTGCTGCTCGGGTTGGCCCTTTACATAACGATTGTTAGCGTTCCCGGCAGAGCTGGTAGAGTAACGTTGTTGATCTTCGCCCAGCCTGGTTGATTTGGCGGATCCTGCGCCTCCGGAGGAAGCCTGTCCCTGGGCTGACGCGCTTGTGAGCAACGCGCTCAGAATGATGGCTGATAAGTGGAGTGTTTTCATAATGACTTTAGTCGATTGTTGAGAGTTAAGGTGTCGCGGACGGATTTATCGTCTGGGCGAAACTGGCGACTTGCATCAAGTGCCGCTCCGTGGTGCGCAATTGCGCATCGGCGTTGACGGCAAGAGTGTCGAGGTCTTTTTTCAAAGCCAGGTAGTCCGCAGCCCTTTGCGCCTCCATTTTCTGCAGTGTCGCGTAGACTGCGCGTGTGCTTTTGAGTTGTTCGGCTCGTAGATCGGTCAGAGCATTTGCGAGGTGTTGTCTGGTGTGCGCTTCGGAAGAGGCGGTGATAGAGCTAGCAGCCTTGTTCACCTCTTGTTGGATGAGGGCCGAGAGTTCATGTCGCAATTGTTCTTTGGCGCCGGGGTCGAGCGGAGCGTGCGCTTCGGGAGCGGCCAAACTCAGCCTGCCCAAGCAAAAACTAGTGAACAAAAGCAGTGCCGCAGCGGCCCATTTGACCAGGAACGGCATTATTGTGGCTTGTTTTCGGGTCGTCGGTAAGTGCCACACGTCTAAATCCTTTTGTGTCCGTTGCCAGGATTTCACCGCTGCCGAACATTGCGGGCACGCTTGCAGGTGTTCTACGAGCCGCGCACGCTCTTCGTTGCTTACTTCGTGGTAACAAAACGAAATCCACTCTTCATTGGTGGGATGATTCATACGATCAAACTTTCCTTGCGATTCAGTTTTTTGATTGTTGAGGGTTCCTTCGGTGCGCCGGGTCTAAGCAGGCGGCCAAGTTGTGTCAGCGCTTCGGACGTTCTGGATTTTACTGTTCCTTCAGGCACCCCGAGGAGGTCGGCAATTTCGCGGAACTTCAAGTCTTCGTAGTGGCGGAGTATAACAACTGTGCGGTAAATCTGTGGCAGCTGCATCAGCGCCTCGCGCACGCAATCGCTCTGTTCCCGGTTGCACAGGGCCTGGTCGGGGGCTGGTCCGGCGGCCGCAAATGTCTCGACGATCGCCATTGTCTCTCCGTACGGTTCATCGAGCGACGATTCGTTTCTCCTGGTCCTGCGCCGCAATTCGTCATAACAGAGGTTCAGCGCAATCCGCCAGGCCCAGGTTGAGAATTTGGCATCGGGCTGGTACTCCTTCCGTTTGGCAAATACGCGAACAAAAGTTTCCTGGGCGAGGTCACTGCCGAGGTGTTCGTCGCCGAGCATCCGCACGCAAACACGTTGGAAGGCGGCTTGCCAGCGACGGACCAGTTGAGCGAAGGCATGCTCATCATCCTGTTTTTGCACACGCCACATCAATTGCTCGTCGGAGGTCGAGAGCAGCGCGCGAATTGAGGTTCTGAGCGACGGCGCCATAAATCACGTATGGGAAGGCCGAGCTCCGCGAGGCCCAAACCTGATGGCATCTTTGCGGAGAGATACAGGGCCTTGCGGAGCTCGGCGTTCCGAAAATGCACGCGCTTCACTGGTCACAAGGGTTATACGTTCAGCGGTGGCATTTGGTTCGAATTTTTTTGAGAATTCTTGCTGCCGTATACCAGCTGATGGATATGTCCTCTTAAACGGTAGACGTGCGATACGAGCTGTTGGATGCATCACGTAAGTACAGAGACGTGAAGCTTGAAGGGAGAGCGGCGACTGGGATTGCCGTTGCGCGGACAAATGGTCCCTCACCACAAAGGAATTGTCATCGCAGTTGGCACTGCGGGTGCTCAAGAGTGCTTTAGGCGCGATGTTACGCAGTAGCAATACTACGGGTGGAAATGTTTGTCCATAAGGCGCTTGACTAAATGTCTTGAGCCCGGTATTCAAGGCTCAGCAGTTGTGTCCCGGCTTGATGGTTGCCAACGTTGATGAATACAGAGAACCCTGCGCCAATTCCTATCCCGCCGCGCCAGCGCTGGCGTGAGCTGCGGTTTCGGGCCCTGCCGGTTGCTGTGTTTGCTTTGGGTGTTTTTCTTGTGGTGATCCTCTGGAAGGAGCACGTCATAACCCGCACGATGGTGGGCCAGGCTGAACCGGTGCTTTCAAACGTGAGTTGTTACAAGCCGGGCGTGCTAGCGGAATTGAGCGTCAGTCGATTCCAGAAGGTCAAAGCGGGCGATCCGCTGGGGAAGGTAATGATCACTGACCCCAAGATCCTGGCGTCTTCCCTGGCTGTGATCCAGGCGGAGATTGATTCGCTGCAAGCCAACATGAAGCCGGTAATGGCACAGCAGCACAATGCGATGGATTACGATCAGCTGCGGCTGAATTGGATGCGGGAGCGAACGCAATTGGCGGCGGCGCGCGTCAACCTGGAACTCGCCGAGACGGAATACCACCGGATGGCCGAGTTGCTGAAGGATCAGATCATCGCGCAGCGAGTGTACGATCAAGCCAAGGCGGCGCGGGATAGGTTACAGAACGAGGTCGAAAATCTGACAAAGCTGGTTGAAGAGGGAGAGGCGAACTTTAAAATGTTGCAGCTGACAAATGGCGGAGAGCTTTCGAAGGTATCGGTGGACCCGTTGCGAGCGGCGATCGTGGTGCAGGAGTCCAAATTACATCTTACCGAAGCGGAGTTAAGCCCGATTATCTTACGGGCGCCGATCGATGGGATCGTCAGCACGATCTTTCATCGCGCCGGCGAGTCGGTGACGCCCGGCCAACCCATCCTCGCGGTCGCGACGTTGAATCCTGTTCGGGTGATTGGGTATCTGCGACCGCCGGTTTACGACGAGCCTAAACCTGGGGCGAAAGTGGAAATACGGACGCGCGGTGCGCACCGGGAAGTGGGTGCCGCAAAGGTGGTCGAGGTTGGGACCCAGATGGAACCGATCCCGGCGACCCTGCTGGGGCCTGTTAAGTTTGCCAACACGGAATTGGGGTTGCCGGTTGATATCAGCTTACCGGAGAACTTGAAAATTCGCGCGGGCGAATTGGTCGATATAGTGATTCTGCCGAAGCAGGATTGAGCGCATTTGCAGGGGCGATCGAATCGGTTATCGACTTTCCTCGTGAAATCGTCTCTTTACGTCGTCGCCTAGAGTACGCTTGCGTAGATCAGTAATTGAACGCGGGCAGGCCGGTACTGGCATTGATATAGCCGGTGTGTGCGAGGTACCAGGCGAAATC
>DATJGF010000196.1:0-72976 GCA_035495315.1 Candidatus Limnocylindrales bacterium | reverse complement strand
GTCATTATCGGCAACCTGTGCGGCGGGGGTTGCGGAACCGGGGTGTGTTCCTGAGGTGTGGTCGTTGGGTAAACAGATGATCACGAGGTTGGGGAAAGTGCCTTTGCGCTCGAACTCCTTCAGTTCTGCAATGAACTGGCGCGCGCGAAAGACGTCCTGAATATCGAGGTCCCAGCCAACGGTGGCCGGGCAGATATAATTTCGAAGCGACTCGACTGCTGGCCGGCTGCTGATGCGAATGTTCTGGGTTCCATTGGTAAAGTCCTGCCAATGATCGAGGAATTTTATCGGGCGTTTGTTCGAGGAGTCGGCCCAGGCCTTGTCCGTAATCGCAAACTCACCATAATCGCGCAGCGTGCGGCCTCTGGCAATGGTGTTGTCCCATATAAACCCCGAAGGCGCGTAGGCGATGGCATCGACATCATCGTCTTCCATGCCGTCGGGATAGCTGCGCGGGAAACCGCAGAACGATTTCTCCATGTAATCGGTGGCGAAGGCGGTGGTTGCCCATTCGTGTCCATCGGAGCTGATCCGGCCGGAGCAGTAGGTATTATCGAGGAGGACGAATTCGCGGACCATGTTGTGTTGGTTGGGCGTGAAGCGCTCACCGAAGACGCACAATGATGGGTCGCCATTGCCGCTTTTGATATCACCAAACACCTGGTCGTAGGTCCGATTCTCTTTGATGAGATAGACGACATGTTTAAAAACGCTCGGCTCGCCGACTCGTTCAGGAACTGGACGTGCCGGTTGGCCGGAACGCGGTGGCAGCTGAGCCGCAGCCAATAGCGGATAACGCATGTTGTTAAGAGCGACCTCCGTCTGCCGATTCAACTCCTTTTTGTCCGGCACCGGCACCAGGGAAACAATTCCGCGATACTGGTGCGTATTGAACTTATGCGTTTCGCCTAGATCGGTGCCACGGGTTCCCGCGAGGCCCTTGATATTGGCGACATACAATTCACTTCTTCGGAAGTCGACAGCGATCGCACCCGGGAACCAGCCGACCGGGATGAGGCCAGCGAGTTTGGATTTGCCAGGATTGAAGTCAACCACGCCGACGGCATTCTGCGTGCCGTTGCAGACATACAATCTTCGTCCGGATTTATCGAAGGCCAGGGCATTCGGGCTGGCGCCAAAGAGATCGCCCGGATTTTGGCGGGTCCAGATCGTCTCCATGATGCGATCGTCCCGGGTGTCGATGACGCTGAGAGTATCGCTGGCGGCATTGGCAGCGACCAGATACCGAAGGTTCGGTGACAGGGCAAGCGCCGAGGTGTGCAACCCGGTGATCAGTTCGGCGCGGGTGTTGCCGCCAACCAAATCGATCACGGAAATCGAACCCTCGTTTGCAATGAACCGCACCGGGTCGACCCGCACCAGGGTCCCCCGCCCCGCCGGACCGGTGATATCCTGGCTCCCAGGACGGCGCCCGCCCCAATTGCTGACATATGCCTTGTCGCCGTTTAAAACGACATCATAAGGGGCGACGCCGATGTCCCAGGTGCGAAGAATTTTACCAGACTGCGCATCCATCTCGCCCAGGCGGTTGGACAAATTCAATACGACATAGAGCCGCTTCCCGTCGGGCGTGATCGCCAATCCCGCCGGGATTTCGGTTTTTCGCCGCGGCGCATCCGCGGGCGGAAGATCGAAACTGTCGAGAGCTTTGACCATCCCTTGCTTGTGGACTTCGAAGACTTTGATGCTTCCATTGACGGCGGCGAGATAGATGCGCGAACCGTCCGGTGAGAAGACCAGGCCGGTGTAACTCACTTCGGCTTCTTTGTCGGGCTTAAGGATATGACTGGAGACGACATCGGCAGCCGTTTCGTTGGTGCGAGTCGCAGGAAGTGCGACGTGTTGCAGAATCCGTCCGGTCACGGGGTCGATCAAAATGAGCTCGGCGGTTTTCCCTGAAACAGCGAGCAAGCGGCCATTGGGGCTCAAGGCTAAGGCCTGCGGCCGAAGACCCGGTAACTCGATTTGGCGGCCGGCGGGGCTCAGCAACTGGTTGATTGGCGTCGAGTAAAGATTACTGCCGATTTCGCCAACGGGAAGCGTGTTCGGACTTGAACCCAGCGACGGCATTAGCGCCGAGATAAAAGTGGTCACCAGTACAAGAAGAAGTAGCAAGGGGACATTTCCTTGATAACAATTTGAACCGCAGAGACGCGATGGACGCGTAGAAAACAGCTTATGATTCTGCGGTTTCCAATGTCGTCGGTAGCTCTTCTCCGCGAATTGCCCGTCTCTGCAGTTCGCATCGAAACCGCTGAAGAAGCGGTTCGGGCACACCCGCACTTTCGCCACCCCGCTGAAGCGGGGTGTTAATGAGAGGCATTTTATAATCTCAGTTAGCAATTCTATAATCTCAGTTAGCAATTGCATCTCCTCATACTCCTAGTTTCTGAAAGGCTATCTTTCCATTTCATTTCGCTCGCGATTCTTTTGTTACGTCTTGATTAGTTTTGCGTTTTAACCTTTTAACCTTTTAACGTTTCAAAGCACGACGTGCCTGCTTCTCTTTTCCCGTCATCACAGCAATTGACTCCTCCAGAATTTTCAGGGCGCGCTGCATCTCTTTGCGAGTAATCGTCAATGCCGGCGCCAGGAGCAAAACGTTGCCCATCGCGACTTTGAAACTCAAGCCGCGACTCAATGCGTCGTACATGACCCGATCGGCCGCGTCGGAATGGCGCTCCATGGTCTTACGATCGCGCACCAACTCGACCCCAAGAATCAAACCCAACCCGCGCACATCTCCAATAATCGGGTGCCGTTGCTTCATCTTCTCGAGTTGGGCCAAAGCAAACGCCGACATTTCGCGGGTCTTTTCAAGGAGGTTTTCCGACTCAATAAAGTCAATCGTCGCGAGTGCCGCGGCTGCGGCGACGGGACTTTTTTCGTGCGTGTAGTGGCCGATAGCGCGGTCGGCGGCCACGTTCAGATGTTCGCGTGCCAGCAGCGCGGCGATCGGCATGATACCCCCACCGAGCGCTTTGCCCAGCACCAGCATATCCGGCACAATCCCATAATGTTCGCAGGCGAACATCCGACCAGTGCGGCCAAGCCCAGTGGGGATTTCATCCAAGATCAATAACGCGCCATGTTTATCGCACGCGGCGCGGACTTTCCGCCAGTAATCCGGTGGTGGAACCAGCGGGATGTTGCGAACCGTCTCGCCAATGACGGCGGCGACATCGCCTTCCTTCTCCAAAACGTACTCAATGTAATCGGCGCACTTCAGCGAGCAGGAACCGCGGCAATCCCATGGACAATGCCAGGAATCGGGCGGAGGCACATGCTCGCACCCGGGCAGCAATGGCCCGCTGTCGCGCCGAAACACCGCCTCGCCGCCCACCGAGATCGCATCGAGCGACGCGCCGTGAAACGAATCCCACATCGAGATCATCTTGTGCCGGCCAGTCGCGGCGCGGGCGAGCTTGATCGCCATGCCGATTGCCACCGTGCCACCCGGCGCGAACAGGACCCGATTCAGGTCGCCCGGCGCAAGTTCGGCAAGTTTCCGCGCTAGATTGATGGCCGGGACGTTAGTGTACCGGCGTGGGCAAAACGGCAATTCCCGCAATTGCTTGATTATCGCCTCGATCACTCGAGGATTGCCGAAGCCGACCTGGTGAACCGAGTTACCGTGGAAATCGAGGAGTTCGCGTCCTTGCAGATCGGTGATGCTGGCGCCGGCGGAGGCCTTCAGGACGTTGAGACACGGCGTCGAAAGCGACTGGTGCAGGAAGTAGCGCGCATCGTCATCAAGGAGTTTGCGAGTCGCGGCATCGACGTGTTCGGTGGCCCAGACCCGCCGGTTCTGCGACAAATTCACATCGCCTTCCGAACGCAAGCCTACCTGATCAGATTCTTTTTTTTCCAGATTAGACATCTCAAATGGCTCGGTTGAAAATTGTAGGAGACGACGTCAGGAGACTCAATTGATATCACTAAGAATCGCTTAATTGGGCCCGTGACGCCTATCGCTGCGCGTGGCATGCCCTCTCCCCGCTTGCGGGGAGAGGGTGAGGGAGAGGGGGCGTTCATATCAGTGTCCTCAGCGCAAAGATGTCGCTCGTTCGCGCTGGATAAAAAGTGGCTCCTCTCCCATGAACCTCAGCGTGAAAAGGCCTCCTCTCCCTAGCCCTCTCCTCCGGTGGAGGAGAGGGAGAAGACGCCGAGCGCGTCCGCGGTTCAGGGTTCAAAGCGCGAACGGGTTTTGCTTTCGGCGAATTCTCTCCCCGCCTCTCTCCTCCGGAGGACCTCCGGAGGGGGAGAGGGAGTCCGAAAGGGTCGCAGTAATAACTCGCACTGCCCCGTTCGACATTCTGTCGGCGGCAGCCGTAACTAGTTCTCCAATGCCTCCCGCACGGGCTGAGCGATCCAACCCTCGGGCGGTTTTACCCCAAACAAGTGGGCGATCGTCGCGGCGGTATCGTACGTATTCACCGGCGACTTTATCTCGTGGCCGCGACGGATGCCGGGTCCGGCGATAATCCAGGGGATTTCGAGCTCCTCCATGGTCGGACCACCGTGGCTCTTGGCTTTGCCGCCGTGATCCGCCGTCATCAGCACGACGGTTTGTTCACGAATACCAGCGCGGCTTAGCGCTTCCAGCAAATCCCCAATCAGTCCATCGACCTCTGCGACGGTTTCAAAGTACTCGGGTGATTTCCACCCAAAGGTGTGGCCCGCATGATCGACGTCGTCGAAGTGCACGAACAAAAAGGTCGGTTTCTCTTTCAAAATCACCTCAATCGCGCGCCGCGTGGTATTGGTCGAGCCCTTGTGGTTTTCGAGGATATCTGGCGCGCGCGGCTCGACCAGGCGGCCGAATCCGTCCCAGTCGTGAATGACGGCAATTTTGGACCCGGGCCTTTGCGCGCGGAGGGCTCCAAAAATGGTCGGGAAAAATCCCCCCGACCCAATCACGGTCGGAGCAATCTCGAATTTATTGGTCTCCCAGTCATTCGAGGTGACGCCATGTTGTTCCGGACCAGCGCCCATGATCATTGAAGCCCAATTGGGACTGCTTGAAGTTGGCATCACGCCGCGCGCGTGGAGTGTGTAGGACCCTTCGCGCATCAGGCGATGCAGCACGGGCGTGTTGCTGTCGGTAAAGCCGACCGAGCCGAACCCGTCGCAACCGATCACGACCAGATGCTGCAGTTGCGCCCCACTCGCGCGTGTAACGGTGGACTGGGCAAGGACCAGGGCGAGGAGAACGAGACACGCGTAATGAAGAGGTAACGTGAACCAGGAAAAATTCACCTCACCCCGGCCCTCTCCCAAAGGGAGAGGGAGACGCGATCGGCAGGCGGGAGAAATTTGGACGGTTGGTTGTACATCCTGCGCAGGTATACGTCTCTCCCTCTCCCTCCGGGAGAGGGCCGGGGTGAGGTGAATTCGAGATCTTAGAGTCATTGTTTCATCGATACGGACAAGGGTTGCGGGATTATTTCGGCATCTCGCTAGTGAACTAATTCACTGAACCGCAGAGACGCGAAGCACGGAGAAAAAATGCTTAAATGTTAAGGGACTTGTATTTTCTCTGCGGTCATCGCGTGTCGTCGGTTTCGAGGGTTGATCCAAAGTTTCAGCTTTAGGATTCCGAATTTCGAATTCTTAACTTGTGAGCCAATGGCCTCTTGCGAGGACCATTGGCTCACGATAGTGCGCCCGCCTTGCGGCGGGCGACGATAATTCCGTTCAGCGGTTATTGATGCGAGCGGTAGAACTGTATGGCAGTACCGGTCGGAATCGTGTACGGGCTCGATGCGCCGGAGACTGGCGTGTAGGTGCCGTTGGCCGTCGACGACGAATACAACGTCCCGGTGTAGGTGATCACCCAGGAATTGCCTTGCTTGCCGGCGCTAATGGTCGGCGGCTGACCGCCACCACCGACAATAGCCTGCGACAGGTCTTTGCCAGCTTGGCCAGCGGTATAGATGGCTGAGGCCTCTTGTGGGCTGAGGGCGCGGCGCCAGATGCCCACATCGTCGATTAAGGCATTGGTGATGCCGGCGCTGCCGCCGTCGGTGTAAGTTCCACGGCCATCCTGACCGATGTTGACCTTATAATTCAGGGAGTCGGTATCGATGCTTCCCGTCGTGAGGTCAGGTCGCGTGCTGACCAGTACGCCATCCACGTACACACTTACAATCGCGCCGCGCGCGTGGCTCAGCAGGATGTTATGCCATGTCCCATCACGCACCGTCGGCGTCGCACTGGAACCGAGGTCATACTTGGTCCCGCCCGTACCGGTGGTGTTCACACGGAAATGCCCGTTGGGCTGTGTGAAGATACCCCAACCTGGATTGCCGCTCGAATCCCAATTCTTATTGGAAATGAACGGTGGATCGTCAACCGATTGAGTGAAATTATCCCAGAATGAGATCGAGAAATCGATATCCGACGCGAACTTCAGGTCGTTGGGATATCCAAGTGTTGCATAGTCAATCTTAGAGCCGTCCTGTGTGGTGGTGAACTGCAGTGCCTGACCGAGCTTGCCGGCGACCAAGGTTGGACTACCGACCGGGTTGGCATCGTTGCCGCGGCCGGAGGAATCTTTGTAGTCGCCATCGAATTTCAGGTGCACCACGAGGCTGTTAGTGATGTCCGCAGGAGCGACAATCAACCTGGCGACGCTGCTAATGGTTCCGCCGTTGCTGTTGGTGACGGTGAGCTGGTATTTGCCCGCATCCGAAATGGCGACGGACGCAAAGCTGAGGGTCGGACTGTTTTGACCGACCGGGGCTCCATCTTTAAGCCATTGATATTGTAACGGCGGGCGGCCCAAAGCAGCGGCCGTCAGGGTTACTGGCAGCCCGGCGCTGGTTACCACGGACTCCGGTTGAGTTGTAATCTGGGGCGCGGCGACAACAGTCAGTGTAGCTGGCGCGGTACTAACGTTGCCCGAGCTGTTACCCACGACGCAAACATAAGTTCCCGAATCATTGGTTTCGCAATTTGAGATCGTCAGCGTGGCATTGGTGACGCCGGAGAAGTGGCCGTTATCGACGAGGTTGGTGCCGGCGTGTTTCCAACGGTAAGTCAGTGGCGAGGGGCTTTGCGCGACGACCGTGAACGTCGCCGTGTCACCCGCGCTGACGGTCTGATTGGCCGGCTGAGTCGTGATGTTCGGCGTGTTGATTTCGTAAAGGCCGAAATTGTCGACCGAGAAGTACCAACTCGCGGTGCCGGCCTGCATCAGGCGGAAACGGACCTTCGACTGATTATCAGCCGCGGCGAGACGAAAGAGCTCGATCCGTTTCTGCTGAACCGGATCATCGTTGCGGCAGCCACGAATATACGGAATGAGGTTCGTCGAGACTGCGGCGCCAATCCAGTTGCTGTAAGCCAGTCCGTGGGCTTGATCACCACGTGCGGTGCCGAAGGTGGCAACCACATCGATTTTACCCGCGTTGGTGACGACATCCGAGCCATCGCCATCATTGGTGCCGTCGTCCAACATATACAGTAGTGGCAGCCAGGTGGCTCCTTGATCAATCGAGTACTCGACCGAGCAGATGTTGTCCTGATTTTGTTCGTTAATATGATTGAACGAGAGATAGACGTTGCTTTTGCCAGTGAGATCGTAATCGCTGGTGAAAAGGACCTGGACCTGGCTGCCTCCGCGCTGGTCGGATTCCGCCACAATCAGGTTGCCATAGGCAATTCCGGACAACAGTTGCCCATTGAGAACAATTGTCGGGATCATCAGACGACGGTTGCCGGAAACCGGAGGGAAACCCGGAGAGACGTAATTATCTTCAGTGTCATTGTAAACCGTAGCGTAAGTGTTGGTGCTGACGACGACCCAATCCTTGTACGAATCGGACTGGGTATCGCCGAGATTGAGGCCGGCTGTCAGGGTATCACTCCAGTTAGTGACGGTCCAACCCGCTGGGATACCGCCTTCGGCAACTTCATCAAAGGTCTCAAGGTAAATCGGGGCCGGCAAGGTGATGTTCTGGTAATTAAACACGGTAAAAGTCCAGCTGTCGCTATTGCTCCCCGCGGTGTTATCGGACCAAGTCAGGGTCAATGTGTGCGCCGAGCTGGGATCGAGAATCGTGGCGTTCGAATACGTGATGGTGAACGTTGGAGCAGCCGCGACAACATTGGCAGGGACAACCGCACCGTCCAACTTCAATTGAATCGATGAAGAATTGACGACGGTGCTGCCTTGATTGAGCACGACATTAATACTTGGAAATGGTGAAACGCCCGTCGAATTGACGTCGGGACTGCGCGTCTGAATGAACGAAGGGACAGGGGGAATAACGGTCGGAATGTTGGTCGCAGACGGTCCACCGAGGGCTAACATCTGGCCCGGGTTCAATGCCATGTCCCAAAGCTGCAGGCTGTTGACGTACCCGACGGCGGCGTTGGTTCCGGTGTTGCCAAAAATCAACGTAGGCAGACTGGGAGACAATCCATACTTGCCATCCAGAGCGTAACCGGGAAGCGTCCCCGCTTTGGCGCCGTTGATATAAACATCGATTTCGGCATTGGCGACCACAAAACCGAGGCGATACCAGGTATTGGGCGCGATGGTTCCAGCGGCCTGGCCTGTTGCTAGACCAGCTGCGTTGTTGGCGTTGATTACGAAGTCCGGACCGCCGATGACGTCAGTATCAATAATCGGACGCAGCGTTTTGTCGGATGCACTCGGGTAAAGCACGTCCATGATCAGAGTCCACTCATTGACCAGAGAGCCGCCGCCGTTGGCGTTGGCCGGCGCGGTCAGGTTGTATCCCATGCCGTTGGTCGCGGCGGGGAATTGCATCACCTTTGCCGGGCTCCCGTTGATATCGGGAATGCCGAAGGAGCTAGTCGTGCCGAATTGTGTGCCTTGCTGGGTAGCGGCGCCGGCACCATCAGCGTAGACAAGGTCGGTGCCGACCGTGGCACTAAGGTTGCCATTATCAAAATCCCATTGCCCGTTCGGCGTCTGACCCAGCAGCGCCGTCGCGCCCAGGAACAGAGCAGCCGTCGCGGAGGCAACGGTGCGAGTTAGGTTGTGAGGTTTGGTTTTCATTGGTTTTTCGGAGTTGTTGTTGAGTGGAATAAAATTGGTGTAATGATTTCTTAGCCAAGATTGATCGAGACCCGGCTGGACTTGCTCTTTACTTTTATTAGGGCAACCCTCTCATTAACATCCCGCTTCAGCGGGGTGAAAGGCGTAGGTTGTGGATCGCGAACCGCTTCAGCGGTTTTTGTCCCTCGCCTGAAACCGCTGAAGCGGTTCTCGCAACCGATCCGTTCATACACCCCGCTAAAGCGGGGTGTTAATGAAAAGGCGCTGACGATCTCAAAGGACTCACCGGCGGCAATTTCGCCCACGCTGCAATCGGTGAGACCTCTGCCCTCTGATCTCTGTCCTCTGTCTTCTGTCCTCTGGCCTCTGATCATTTTGTGCTTCGGTACGTCTTCAACGCGGTTGTAGCTTTTTCGTCGCCCTGGTCCTGAGCGGTCTGCAGCAGGCCCGTGATGGTAAGGAAGGCGCGGGAGGCGAGCGTTTGCTGGTCCTTTGTCGCTGCTGGAGAAGCGCTGAGTTCCTGAGTCGCCTGATAAGCGGCCGGGTAATCCTTGGCGGCAAGCGCGTCCAACACCTTTTTGGCGAGATCCTTTACTTCCTGCTTGGCGTCTTTGAAGCCTTTCTCGAATTCCGAGGCGATCTGCTCAGCCGGCAGCGGTGGTGGGGGCCCGGCATCGTGGTGGCACGCAGGCAGGAGTAAGGCCGCCAAACCGGCGATAATTAGGAGGGACAGCTGCGCACGGATTCTCATATAAAACAAATCGAGCGGGACAATAACTGCTTCGCCGTGAGGCTACGGCATGGCTAAGGGTCTCTCGCCGGTGTAGTAGCGGTAATCGATTCCGACGTTTCGCGGGACCCATTTAATACGCGAAACATTGCCAGGGACCCAAAGCGTGTTGCAGCCCTTGCTGTGTCGCCACCAGCCGAGGGTCTCGTCCTGGCCATGATAGTACTGAGTCGAAAGCTGCATCCATTGATCCAAAATCGTTGCGTGTCCGGGAAACAAACCCAGCGTATCGGTATCGCCCTCGTTTTTCTGTTCCGCCGAGTCCTGGCAGAAAATGGTGCTCGCCGGGCTGTAATAACTGGAGAGTCTTAATGGGGGTAGCGCGTCAGCGCCATAAGTAGTTCCAGGACCGTCGTACGGCAAAAGCAGATATTGGCACATACCATAACAGGAATTGGCCCAGAATTCGTGAGTATAGGTTGGGGGCAATAGTCCGCCGTCGTACCACTCATCTACGATTTTACCACTTGGACAGGCGAAGAGCTTTTGGTTCTTGCCGTAATAATTGTAATAGCCGAGCGCCCAGTAAGCATCATAAACGGTGGTACCGTCGGGATTCAGAGTCTGCTCAAGGATTGTCGAGCGAGGATTGATGTACCACTGCCCTCCATTGTTCAATGCCCCTGGCTGGATCCTCCCGTGCCACATACCCAGACCATTGTAAAAGGTATCCTTGTTATCATCAGCGTACATATGGGCCGCCACGCCGATCTGTTTTTGATTGCTCATGCACTGAGCGGACCTCGCCTTTTCTTTGGCCTGCGTCAGCGCCGGCAGGAGCATGCCGGCCAGGATCGCGATAATCGCGATAACCACCAGGAGTTCGATCAGCGTGAAGCCATTCGCTTCAACTCGAATTCGGTTCGGGCCGAGCCGGCCATCACCGTTTTTCACTGAGATTTTGTTCTGCATATTTCTTTTCCCAACTGCCCTTGCAACCTTTCGTTCATCCCGGACCAGACAGCCCTTCCGTCGTTCTGCTTTGCAGGAGGAAATGGCTGGATCCGCCGTCTGCGAATCTAGTTTGGAGCCGTGTCAGCGCAACCAAAGTGATGTTACTTTGCGATGGCAAACAGGTTACAACTGCGGCTTTGAGCTGGGCTATACGAGCGACAAGCACTGCTTCTGACTCTGTTCGGCAACCGGAGCCAATTCTTCTGGCCTGTGTTGTAGGGAGCGCCATGCGTGAAACGGTTCGGCGCGCCGCAGCTAAATTCTCTAGCAACATCACAATCGAAACAATCGGCCGGACCCCCTGAAGAGGGTTCATAGGTCTGGCTGGCTTTGCACCATCTATGGCGCAAAGAGAGAATGACGTCAAATTAAAAAATCGCAGGGAACATACTAGAGAAGGGGCGAGGCGGCGCTGAAGGATTCGGGGCTTTGAACAATTGAACATCGAACATCGCAGGCTGAACGTTGAACTCTGAATGGCGTCGGGCTTAATCTTCCGAAGTTCAATGTTCAGCGTTCGATGTTCGATGTTCGATGTTTAAAAGTCGTCTCAGCTAAGGGTTTTTTATCCCACGGGTCGGCACAAAGGCCGCAGCCTTCTGCCGCGCCTCCTTGATCTCAGCGCGCGTCATGGGCTTTTTGAGCTCGTCTTGTTTCTCGGCGGCGTCCGACCGCCCCTGAGCCGCGGCGAGGATCAACCATTTGAGGCCTTCGACGCGATTAGTCGCTGTACCCGATCCCGTAAAGTAACGCAGGCCAATATCGTACTGTGCCATCGCCTCCCCTTGTTGAGCCGCCAACAACATCCATTTGGCTGCTTCGGTCTGATTCCTCGGCACGCCGCGCCCGGTCTCATAGACAAAGCCGAGATTGTATTGTGCCCCGGAAAAGCCCTGCTCTGCTGCCGCGCGATAAAGTTTCAAGGCTTGCGCGGCATCTTTGGGAACGCCCTGGCCGGCGTCATAAAGCTGGCCGAGGCCAAATTGGCCGGCGGCGTTGGTCTGGTCGGCAGCGAGCCGGTACCATTTAGCCGCTTCTGCATAGCTGTTGGTTATGCCTTCGCCATTGGCGTACGCATCGCCCAACTCGGCCTGGGCCTGGGCATCGCCTTTTTCAGCCCGGGCGCGGATTCCGGCGATATCGATCGGAGGCCGTGCCGGCGACGTTTGCGATGCGGTGGCAGGTCGCGAGACGTACAAATACGAGAGTAGGAAGGCAGCCGCACAGCCGCCAAAAATTCCGCCAATAACCAAGAATTTCTTCATTCAGTGGACCACCCAGTCAATTGATGACCTTGTGAATTAGTGAATCACTGGCCCGTGGTCAATGAGTGAATGTGGCAACGAGGCGTAGCGGTGGGCGTCTCGCCTGCCGTGGAGCCGGGCATCTTGCCCGGCGGATCAAGCACGTTGTTCCATTGACAAACGCATTAACCCGGGCGGCGAGACGCCGCCCTCTACGTCAGGCGGGACGCCTGACGCTACAGTCTTGGTTGAAGATGTCGCGTTGTGTTTGTATGGTGTTGTTATGCCGTTGTTAGCCAAGCATCGTTTCAATACGAGCGAGAATCGTCGGATGGAGCAGACCGGGGTCAGCGAGCCTGAGACTGACAAAATCAGCGAAGGTGCGTTAATACATCCAACCATCGACCTCGCTCACGTGCTTCGTCTTTGATAAATGGATTCGATTGAGAGGACAATCCGGGTGGTCTGGCAGCATCGTGTGCTGTTTACTGATCACGTATTCGACCCCAAGAATTTACTTTTGCGCGACACCCTGGCGCAGGGTGCCGCCGGGGAAACGACCAAGGTTTTGCTGGTCATCGATAAAACCCTTGCGGATTCGCAACTCGACCTCCCCGTGGCCGTTAGCAAATATTTCGCTCAGCATGCCGGTCAAATCCGCCTGGTCTGCCCGGCCCTGATCCTCGCCGGCGGCGAGCAAGCCAAAAACTCCTGGGAGGGCGTTTCTGAAATTCATACCCTGATCGAGCAACACCATATCGATCGCCATTCTTACGTCGTTGCCGTCGGAGGCGGTGCGTTGCTGGATGTCGCCGGGTTCGCTGCCGCGACGGCCCATCGCGGCGTGCGGCATGTTCGGATCCCGAGCACAACGTTGAGTCAATGCGATTCGGGCGTTGGCGTGAAGAACGGGATTAACGCGTTTGGGAAGAAAAACTTCGTCGGGACCTTTGCGCCTCCTTTCGCGGTTATCAATGATTTCCAGCTGCTGGCAACATTGTCGCCGCGCGACAAGCGGGCGGGTTTCGCCGAAGCGGTGAAGGTCGCCTGTATCCGGGATGCGGCGTTCTTTTCCGAGCTCGAACGCGACGCGGCGTTGTTGCGTGAGTTCGATCGCACCAGCCTGCGACGGCTGATCCGACGCTGCGCCGAAATCCATGTTAACCACATCGCCGACGGCGGCGACCCATTCGAGTCGGGCTCGGCGCGGCCGCTGGATTTTGGGCATTGGTCGGCGCATAAGCTGGAGCAACTTTCCTCGTTTCGGATTCGTCACGGGGAAGCGGTGGCGATTGGCATTGCGCTGGACGTGATTTACTCGCGGCGGATGGGATACCTGGAGGCCGCCAGTACCGAGCGCATTCTCCGGCTGCTTGAGGCGCTCGGTTTTGAACTGTTCGCGCCGGAGCTGGAAGAGGCGCCGGGCCGGCTCGAACCACAGTTGCTGCAAGCGCTCGAAGAATTCCGCGAACATCTCGGCGGCAGACTGACCATTACTCTGCTGCGCGGGATCGGTTCGGGGTTCGAGGTGCACGACATGAGCGAGCTGTGCCTTGCGGATTCTCTAAAGGAGTTGCATGGCCGCCATTTGCAGGCTGCGCCGGCGCAGCAACTCGTCCGGGCGTGAAGCGCACGGCGGTCATCGACGTCGTTGGTCTTTCCGAATCGCTGCTCGGTCCGCAAACTCCGCGAATAAGTGCCTTCATAAAGCAAGGTGCGGCTTGTCGAATTCGACCTGCTTTCCCGGCGGTAACCTGCACCGCGCAGGCAAATTATCTAACCGGGGCGTCGCCGGCTCGGCACGGCATCGTCGGCAATGGCTGGTACAACCGTGAGCTGGCAGAAGTCCATTTCTGGGAACAATCGAATTACCTGGTGAGCGAGGCGAAGATTTGGGACACGCTGCGCGAGGCGGAACCTTCGTTTACCTGTGCGCAACTGTTTTGGTGGTTCAATATGTACTCGAGGGTGGATTGGTCGATTACGCCACGCCCGATCTACCCCGCTGACGGTCGGAAGATTTTCGATATTTATTCCTGGCCCTATTCCATCCGGAGCGAGATCAAGCGGGATCTCGGCGAATTCCCATTCCCTGCCTTTTGGGGGCCGGCCGCCGGCGTGAACACGCCTCAAGGCCCGGCCGACGCGGTGTCACGCTGGATCGCAAAATCGGCCGAATGGATCGAGCAGCGCTTCAGCCCATCATTGAACCTGGTCTATCTGCCGCATCTCGATTACAACCTGCAACGCTACGGCCCCAGGCACCCGGCAATCGCAACGGACTTGGAGCTGATTGATCAGATTGTTGGCGAGCTGATCGATTTTTTCCAAAACCGATCGGTGCAGGTCGTCGTGCTGTCGGAATACGGCATCAGCGCGGTCGATACGCCCGTGCACCTGAATCGGCTTTTTCGAAAACAGGGCTGGCTCAGCCTGAAGGATGAGCTGGGAAAGGAACTGATCGATTTCGGCGCCAGCAAAGTTTTCGCCGTTGCGGATCATCAAGTGGCGCATATCTATTGCAACGATCGCTCGCTGGAAAAAGCAGTTCGCACCGTGCTCGAAAAACAACCCGGCGTGGATGAACTCTTGGATGCTGAGGCGAAACGCGTTCGCGGTTTGGATCATCCGCGGGCGGGTGATTTGATTGCGGTTGCAGCCGAGGGGGCATGGTTTACCTATTATTACTGGGAAGACGATCAGTGTGCGCCGGATTTTGCCCGGACGGTCGATATTCACCGCAAACCGGGTTACGATCCGGTCGAACTTTTCCTCGACCCGGCACAGCCATTTGTAAAAGCGCGAATCGCCTGGCGTCTGCTGCAGAAGCGGCTGGGTTTTCGCATGCTGCTGGACGTCATTCCCCTGGATGCTTCATTGGTTAAAGGGTCGCACGGCCGCATACCCGCGTCGGAACAGGAATGGCCGCTGCTGATAACCTCAGATTCAGATTTGGCCAAAAAAGCCATCATCGACTCGACCGAGGTCTTTGGTCTCCTGGTGGCTTCCAGCCAATAGCGCCGCTTGACAATTGTCCCCATGAATCGGACAAAACAAGTATGAAGAGACTAACTCATTGTTCCACGCCATTCCTGCTCTTGGCGTTCAGCTTCACTATTGCGGTTTTCATGGTTGGCTGCGCATCCAATAGCGCAGAAAAAGAAGCCAGCGTAACCGTGCAAGAGCTCCCGCCACGGGCACGCGCGACGGTCGAAAAGCTCACCGCCGGGGGGACCGTTGATCGGATCGACCGCGAGGTGGAGCGAGGCAAGGTCGTTTACGACGTCGAGGCGACGGTAGGCGGCCGGCACGTCGAGTACTTAGTTGCCGACTCAAGTGGCGATGTGCTGGGAACTGAGAATCAAATCGAGTTCGACCAGTTACCGGCCCCTGTCCGCGCCGCCGCGGAAAAATACTTCGGCACGTCGACAGGTTTAAAGGCTATGAAGGGCTTGGAGTATGGTGAGATTTTTTACGAAGTTGCAGGCCCGAAAGGCGGCAAGACGGTGGAAGCGACTTTCGACCCCGACGGCAAGCACACGAAGTGAGTCTGGCGGGAAACCGTGAAAACCAGCGGTAACACGGCAATCCGATGGCTGCTGGGTGGCGACCCAGCAATCCGATGGCAGTTGGTGCGGGATCTTATCGGAGCACGGATGGGAACGTTGAGCGGGAACGGCGCAAAATCGCGACGGAGGTTGCGGAGCACGCTTGCTGCCTTACCGCCCCATGAACCAGATCAGCATCTGCAACACCGTCATCCCGCCTGAGGGAACAAATATTGCGCTAACGACCGGATTTTCCCAGAACGGGACGAAGGCGCCGCGGCGCAACCCCCGGATCTCCTCAAGCAGCTCTTCGGCCTGGCTGGCATCGTTGGCTTGAGGAGTGGGTGCGGTTTGCGCACGAGCTTCTTTCAATTTCCTGGTTAGGCTTTCTTCGGCGGCGCGTTTGGCGCGCCGCGCGGCGAACTGGAGGATGATGAGGCTGGCAATAGCCAATCCAAAATTGAGAACGAAAATAACAATCAGCGCGACGGGCCAGGACCAGCAGTCCCACCAACTGTTGCGGGCGATCAACAGGACAAACAACAGCCCCGCGGGATAATAGACGAGCCGGCCGACTCGTTCGGTCAGTTCGCCAATCAGGTGCAGGTCGATCCATTCATCGAGGTAGGTTTGGGCAACGCTGCCACGTTGGCGCGCAAAATGACGGAGGGTAGGTTGCGGATAGTCTGTGGACTTTCGGCTTAGATCCAGGATAAAGCGACGGCACAGCCGTGCTGCGTCAATTGTCAGAAAGGCAAGCACGATAAAAGCTAGGGCTGCGCCGAGGAGCACAAAACTGTTCCACCAAGAGGCGGCCGGTCCACGCACCATGTTAAAAGGAGATTGATCCAGCATCTTGGTCGTTGCGACCAGCAGTAGAAAATACGCTGGAAGAACGAGGGCGATGCGTTTTAACCGTCGCCAATGCACGCCTTGCTTCCAATAATGGTGCCAGAGCGAGCGCGCGGAGACCTGGTTGCCTGAAGGCAGGGAGCCGCCTTCCTGGAAGGTCAGGCGATACCTGCGTGTGAGGGACAAAAACGTTTCGCGCATGCGAAGATAGAGTCCGAAACTCAAGCCGGTTGCGCATGCGAAAACCAATAATCGCAATATCTCCGCCGGCCAGGCACTGACCCCACTGGTCAAACTGAACAATTCTCCATCGGGCCGCTCAAAGGTATCTTTCCAAATGGCATTCCCCAGGCGGGCAGCCAAGACCCCGAATACCAGGATCCCAATCCAGAAGATGACGAGTCGAGTCCAACGGAGCCGAGAGATTTCCCATGTAGCTGCACGGGCCTCCGCGGCTATTTCAAGTGTTAGATTGCGAGCGTTGGCAGGAACCAACGTGTCCAGGAGGGCGTCGAGGTAACGCCTGGCGGCTCGGCGCTCGATAACACGGCGGAACGGGTTCCACGAAGGCGATCGCCACAATTTTGCTTCGGTACATACCTGCGGCGGTACTAGCTCTGTCCCAGTCGCCACACCATAGGTCAACGGCGCCTCTTCGGTATCGTGCTTTAATAGCAAATTGAGCAGCGCCACAAACCCGCTGGCGGCCTTCTGCTTATGTTCTTCAGCCGCCCGATCGAGAACCTTTTGATCGGGAGCAGATTTTGCTGCTCGCGCCGACTCGTCATATTCTCGCTCGATGACCTGCAGATTGGAAAGGGGTTTAAGGGCGCATGTTGTTTCGTCCCCTTCCCGACGCAGTGCGGAGGGGTGAGAACCGGTTTTAATCCCTGGCGAGAGTTCCCTAAGGGTGTGGTTGGGAGCTTCCGAGTTCGATTCAGCTTTGAGCGCTGGCGCTGGCCTATAAGGCTTGAGCAGCAGGTGAGAAAGCATCCAATGGCAAAGCGGATCTTCCCGCTTGTCATGCATCGCTACCAACCATGCCTCGGCGCCGTCCGGGCCACCTATATCTTCTTCGGTATAATCCAGCACTTCTAACGGAAAGCTTAACGCTTCGATGGTTAATTGCCGCAGTGGCTCCCAATAAACACAGAAAGCGACAAGCAGCACGGCGGCAATGGCAAAACACCAAAACAAATGGCTCTTCGCATCCTGTGGATGATCGCGATAGGTGTCCCGGGCGACGGTCGGATGAAGCCATATATTGGATGAGGCGAGCAAGAGGTTCGTCACACTCAGGTCAACTGCGGTGCGATTGCCAATCTCAAAGCGCCGTGGCGGCAAAGTTCTATTGCCAGCGGCCATCAAATGCGGGTTTCCCAAGGCCGCCAGGGCAGCTGCAAACTGTGCGGTTTGCGTGCTGTCCCGGAACGCCGCTATTTCCCCGTGCAAAGCCGGATGGAGGCTTACGCCGTAACCGCTGACGATGATCAGGTTGCGCGCCCAATCACGTTCGTGTGGATGACAGAACCTCACGTCAAGATCTGTCGTGAAGAAGACCGCATCCGGGAACTGGTGTCGCAACGCTTGCAAAATCAGAAGCGTATCGTAGACATCGCTGCCGACAATTCCGACCGCCTCGATATGGCCACGGCCCTCGTGGTGGAGACTCTTCTCGAGTTCCCGCAATTGGTCGCCGAGTCGGGCCAGGTAATCGAATTGGGTCTGGCCTTCGGCTTTATTGGCGTCGGGCGACCACTTACTTAATTCTTCTAACGATGTAAGGCGCTCGCTCTTGCGTTCATTGTCCGACTTGGAGCCTTTGCCCCCAGACTCGCCTCCGACAGTTTGCCCATCCAACCCACGCAGATAAGAAAACGCGTGGAAGTTACTCGGCATCTTTTTAGCCCCATTCGTGCCGGAAATATAGGAGTGAACAAAGTCTGCACGATCCGGTGAAATTCCCTGGTTGACAGCCAATTGCGCTGCATACGTGAGGGAAAGAACCCTGGCATAGAACGTGTCCGATTCTGAAATCAGCACCAGATGCTTTTGAGTGTTGTTTAAGTCAACACTGCGGAGCCCCAATTCCTTCATTATTTCCTCGGCGAGTTGTGCGTCTGTTGCGGCGAAGTTGTAGCAGTTACCAAATACTTTGCCTGCCAGTTTCCGCCAAACCGATTCTCTGGGACCATGCCCGAGATTGCCGATGAGTATTTCATCCATGGCACTAGGTGTTGCACAGAACAGGGTGACATGGTGTAGAATTTCCTTAGCAGCCTTCCAGAGACTGTTCTCCTCTCCGCCATATGCTTTTCCCTCTTCCTCTTCCGGCAACATCGCGAGCAGTGTTGAAGAGCGCCGCGGACCTATCAATGCGACCTTCGTCATATTGGTTTCCGGAAAATCGTTTCTGTAAATCAAGGGTTCCAACAACAGCGCCAACCGAAGCAGCGGTTCGTCCTCAAAGAAGCTGTCGTCCAGCCACAACACCAGCACATTGGTTGAATTGGCGGAGTTGCGCTTGGGATATCGATGCCGATACCATTCGTAGCGAAGGTCCATTCTAGAGTGAAGGTTTGTTGTGTCATAAACAGACAGAACTTGCTCCCAAAGAGACGTACTGGTGGCACAACGGGATTTCTCTTTTATGCGGTCAAGCTGGTGGGCCGTAGGCCAGGCAATCGTCAACTCCCCGATATGCTCGGCGTCCTCGGGTGCATAACCAGAGACGTTCAAAGCGGAACCAACGGCAAAACGACTGCGTATGCGGCTTTCCTTGTCTTCACTATAGTGGCCCCCGGAAAGCATCACTGGCAGCAGAAGCACCTCGCTGGATTTCCTGCGCTCCAGGATCTGCTGCTGCAACAGGCTCCCATTAGTTCCACCCCAGGTGTCGGCATACCCAGCAGGGATGGACTTATCGGAATCCTTTAGCGGGTCCTCCCATAAGCGAGCTTCGAGAGTTTGGTCGCCGATGAACGGTCGTGTTCCACCCGCGGGAGCTACCGGACGTTCGCTGGTGAGCTTGTGCGAAACGAGCCACACCCCGCCAACTACAGTCAACACCGCCAGAATACTGTTGAGGTTTAGCGAACTCGAACCTTCACCTTGTGACTTCTTCTCCGCCATAAATCCTATCTAGCCCTGTATTTATTACATTGCTTTTGGGGATCTATTCTCTTTTGCCATACGCCGCCCTGTATCTGCAATTACAACTAATTGTAAAAAGGCGACATTCTTGTAAAAACGCGACAAGGCGACATATTATGCCGCCGTTTTGCACAGTTGAACACGCTGCACTCAAAGGGCTGATTGATGCGCGCGTACAGCAGGCCGTTTTGGTCAACGATCCTGGAATCGATTCAAAAGTCGTGGCCAAACAGCGTGACCTGTTGAATACACAATATGAGCTGGAAAACGCGATCAGCTCCTATTTCCTGGCACTTGATGCCAACCTGAGGGGCGCGAGATTCAGATTCGAGACTGAGGTGGAAGCGCAATATAACGCCGAATTCAAAGCTTTTTTGGAAAAGATCGAACCGTCCGGCGGCGCTGACAAACGGCTGGAGGCGTTTCTGCAGAGCATTGACGCAAAAATCGCGCAACTCGATGACGCTTACTACGCCGTCGACCACTCTCTGAGCGACCTGTCGACCTTTTTGGATAGCGAGGCTACCAGCCGGCGGTTTATCAGGCATACCGCCAAAGGTGCCGCCACCGCCCTGATTGATGACGTGCAAAAAGGCGATTTAGGGGGTAAAGCTTTATCTGATCTCCTCTCAAAAAATCTGAACTTCACTAAAAGCATTCAGCAACTGCAGAGCAGCCTGGAATCAAAAGCTGAGAATGCGGTGAAAGACGCCGTTGCTCCTATCACATCGCCTTCCCCGTCGTTACCCGACTTGAGCGCCTCAAAGTAACCATCACCAAACCGCCTATGTCTGACCGTGTAAGTGACTCCTGGAACCGGTTTAATTCGGATTTCACATTCCCCGAGAGCGGCGATGCCGCGCGAGTTGCCCACGAGGTGAAGGCCTCCATTGATACCTGGGTTCAAAACAGCCTTTCCAGGATGGAATCCGACATGCGCCAGCGCGCACAGATCAACCTTGCCCAAATGCGTGAAAAACTGGCTCAAAGCAAGAACGAGCTTCAATCAGTTCAAATGAAGATTGTTCAGCTGCAGGCTGCGCTTGACCAGCTCGCGCCAGGTGCGCCAAACCTTCAAGCCGCTGTTGACGAGGTTAAGAAAAAAGCGGCCGACGCCCGAAGTGCGATGGAGGCAGCTGCGCAACAATGGGAAAAGTACGGCAGTGAAGCGGTCGCAACGACAATGAAACTCGCAGAAACCGTCGCAACCTTCGTCTGACTATTGAGCTTTCTTCGGTCTTTTTTGACCGCAAATAATTGAGACGACGATTGGTCCACAAGGATCCTCCTGTCCCGAACCTCTCCCCTTCTTCCGCTTGAACCTGAGCTGTTCCTGCGTATCTTGTTGAGTTGTTTCCCTGGCTAGAGTGTTTCCTCAGGCAAGTGCTGCAGAATCGGGCTAGGCGTCAGTAATTGCAGCCACCCTGTTTCGTGAAAAACAGAATGACCCAATCGGATCAAAATAGAATGAGTCGAAAAACATGAAAAATATAAGTGCCTTCGTCGTTGTGGTGGGTTCGCTTTGGCTAACCTCACCTATTGGTTTGGTAGCAGCTGAAACTCCAACAAAAGCGGTCGCTGTCGTGCACCCGACTGCAGGTCAGCAATGTCATGGAGTTGTGCGTTTCACTCAGGAAGGCGATTCTGTGAAGGTGGTCGCGGACATCGAAGGATTAACTCCCGGCCAAAAACACGCCTTCCATATTCATCAATTTGGCGATTGCTCATCGCCCGACGGCATGAGTGCCGGAGGCCATTACAATCCGGAGGGCCACCAACATGGCCTGCCGGAAACGGAGAACCGGCACGCCGGCGACCTTGGTAATATCCAGGCCGATGACCAGGGCAAAGCGCACTATGAAATTACCGTGAACAACGTTTCGATCGCCGGCGCAAGGAATCCGATCATTGGACGTGGTGTCATCGTGCACGCCAAAGTCGATGACGGGGGTCAGCCGGTCGGCAACGCGGGCGCGCGCCTCGGTTGCGGCGTGATCGGAATCGCCAACCCTAATCCCGGGAAATAACCGCAGCGCCTGCCAAAATATGACGAAAGGGGAAAGTTCATTCGCCCATTAAGGTAAGCGCGCGTGGTAAAACTTCTGCGAAGAGAGGTTGGCTTCGACGTCGGTAAAGAGGGCGCTGCCGAGCAGGTTGGTCGCTGCGCCCAACTCACTCCAAGTGGCCAAGTCGGCGGAGCCCAGAACGGTGTAGATGCCGGGCGGCCCACTGAGCGTGAACTCAAATGCCCCCGCCGTCGGGCGCGGTGAAATCAGGCTGGCCTCCAGAGGGTAAGTAAACACGGAGACACCTTGAGCTCGTAGAGACGCAACCTCAGCGGCCATTTTCGCGGCAGCCAGTTGTGCCGACAAGACGAGAGTCGCAAGCGGGTTTCCATCGACGAAAAATGAATCCAACTGCTGCATATCTGGAGGCAGGGTGAGGCTGGTGAGTTGATTGCCGACAAGATCGAGAGTGATCAAGTTCGTCAAACCCGCAGGCAGCACGAGATTGGCGAGTTGATTGCTGGCGAGGGTGAGAAAGCTCAAGTTCGTCAGACCGGGAGGTAAGCTGACGCTGATGAGTTGATTGGCGCGAAGGTTGAGAGAGCCAAGCCTGGTCAGGTTCGAAAGCAGGTTGACGCTGGTGAATCGATTACCCGCGAGGTCGAGCCCGTGCAAAGTCCTGAGATTTGCAGGTAAGGTCAGGTTCGTGAGTTGATTGGAGAACAGAAAAAGACCGGCCAGGTTTGTCATGCCATCGGGCAAAGCGAGGCTGGTGAGTTGATTCTCAGCGAGGTTGAGACTGAGCAAACTCGTCAAGCCCGGCGGAAAGATGAAATCGCTGAGTTGATTGTTGTCGAGGTCGAGCGTTTCCAGTGCGTTAAGGCCGTCGGGCAGGTTGAGATTGGTGAGTCGGTTGGCCTGGATGAGGAGCGTAACCAGATTCGTCAGGCTGCTTGGAATCGAAACGTTGGTCAGTGAATTGAAGCTTAGGTCGAGACGGATCAGATTTGTCAACTGGCTCGCAATGGAAAAATCGGAGAGCAGGTTGTGGTCGAGGAAAAGCCTAGTCAAATTACGCGCCGCTTCCAGCCCTTGCAGGTTGGCTATATTCCGGCAGCAAGCGTTAAGGACCGTCAGGTTAAGCAGGTCCTGCTCGGTTAATGGCCCGCCGAGTTTTTGCAGCGCCTCGCGGATGGCGTCGTTCAGCTCGGGATCGGGAATGGAGACTTCCACGGCCAGAGCGTAAGTAAACACGGAGACACCTTGATCCCGCAGCGCCGCAACCGTGCTGGCCAGGTTCGTCGCGGCCAATGCTTCGGACAGCTCAAAGGTTTCGAGCGGGTTGCCATCCAGGAAGAGCGAGGTTAAAAGCGTCAAATCGGGAGGTAACCTCAGGTTGGTCAGTTGGTTCTCACTGAGCTGGAGAAACGTCAAACTCGTCAGCCCCGCGGGCACGACGAGATGGATAAGTTGATTTTGGTTGAGGTAGAGAACTTTGAGGTCCGCCAGACCGCTGGGCAAGGTGACGTTGGTAAGCTGATTGCCGTTGAGGTTGAGAGTATCCAACCCGGTTAGGTTCGAAGACACGTTGAAGCTGCTCAACTGGTTGCCCGCCAGGTCGAGCCCGTGCAAAGTCCTGAGATTTGCCGGCAAGGTCAGGTTCGTGAGTTGATTGAAGAATAGGGTCAGGCTCAACAAGTTTGTCATGTCGGCGGGCAAGGTGAGGCTGGTGAGCTGATTGGCGTACAGGTCAAGCTCGGTCAACGCGCTCAGGCCCGCAGGCAAGGCGAGGTTGGTGAGGTGATTGGCGCTGAGGTCGAGAAAGTCCAGGCTGGTCAGGTTCGAAGGAAAGTTGAGACTGGTGAGCCGATTGCCAAAGAGGTCGAGCGTCATCAACTGCGTCAGATCCGGGGGCAAGGTTAGGCTGGTGAGCTCGTCGGCTTCCATTATTAGCCCCGTCAGATTCGACAACCCGTTCGGAAAGAAGCAATTAGTGAGTGGATTGAAGCTGAGGTCCAGCACGTTCAGCTTCGTCAGCCCAGTCGGAAAGGAGAGGTTGGCGAGCTGATTGGACTCGAGGTTAAGCGCGGTCAAATTACGTGCCGCTTCGAGGCCTTGCAGGTTGCTTATGTTGCGCGATTCGGCGGTCAGGTTTGTCAGGGTGAGCAGGTCTTGCACGGTCAATGGGCCGCTGGGTTTTGCCAGGGCCTCGCGGATGGCGACGTTCAGGCCAGGATCAGGAATGGAGACTTCCTGAGCCAGGGTGGAGGCGACGCAGCTGGCGAGAACCAGCAGGGTTAGAACCAGTAAACGAGTGAGCTGAATGGTGGAGTTCATGTGGCCATGTTTTCTTTGTTATGCAGACGCGTGATCGGAATGAGTGAAATACGCTGTACCACCGGTTGATGAATTCCCCGGTCGAAGCCGGCTGGGCCTCGACCGGGTTTTTATTTCGAATCAATGATTCGCCTTGCGATAGAAGAAGTAATCGGCCGCGTAAGGCACTCGGGCAACCTGTCCAACGAAGGCGCCGTCCGCCGATGGCGCAGTGCCACCGACCGTGTTGACGCGGTGGATGTAGGTCGTGTTGGCAAAGATGCCGGGACCTTCCGTGCGGAGTGCTTTGAGCAGCAGCCACGCGATGGAGTTGGTGTCCACCGTGACGCCGCTCTTGGGCGGCAGGGCTCCTACCACTCGGCTGCCACTGTTGCTCTCCCAGGTCGGGCCTGCGAAATGGATCGCCACGACGCCGTTGCCATCGAACAGCGTGGCCTCGGGCACCGCGCTTCCCCAACTGACGCCATTCCACGTGTAGATCTGCACGCCGATTGCATAACCGTGGAAGTGAACCTTATTGCCGACCGGCACTGCGATCTCCGCCGGAACTTCGGGAGCGCGGTTATCGGTGGCCAGAACGGTAAGGCCACAGCCCAGCAGCAAAGCCAGCGCGGCGACTGTAGCTTTGTTGGCGGAAAGTGCCGTCGACACAAACAGCCCCGGCCGGCGGAGGGCTGGCGTTTCGTTTATCGTTTTAGTTTTGCTTCGTTCAATTATCATAACATGTTTCATATTTTGTTTGCTTGCGCTTCTGACTGGAACGACAGACCTGTCACCGCTGGCGCTTTCTCATAACGCGAGTGATTGGGGATACCTCCGCTCCGAACGGGTCAGATTCACGTTTGCGTGGGTGTGAGCAACAGAGAGGAAAGAAGTTCCCCAAAAACATCTCGTGGGATGTGCACGCTATACGGAATCTGTCGTCAGCCTGCACGGCAGCAGCGGCGGCTGTTGCATGATAGCGGCACCCGGATTGGCCTCGGACCAAGAGGCCTCGTTTGCGAACATGCGGCAGCGCGTCCAGCATGTAACTGCCAAATCAACGCGATGCCAAACGAAGACCTCCTCTCCCCGCCCTCTGCTGCGAGGGAGGGGAGGGAGGAACCTCCGCCAAGTTCGTTGGACAGCGTGTAAGCGCCGCTTAACGCGCTAGATGTTTTGTCCTCGTCTGGCCCTTGGCGCCGCAGTTAGACTGAGCTGCTTGCGCTATGATCTCCTCGGCCTGTTCCGCGTTGATTAAACCCTGCGCCTGAAACGCTTCGGCCGCCTGGGCGACTGAAGAGACGTACTGGCCGTGATTTTTCCAGGTTCCACCTGATGCTGGACCGCTGCACGGCGCGATTTGATCGATACTGCATCCCTGCGCATCTACGATCGCGCCAGGAGCAGTGTTGGGACACTGGTCCAGGGAGTCTGCCACGCCATCGGCATCTGCGTCAGTCTCGCCTGAGAGCGAAAAAGCTGCGTTAAACGGTCCTTGGCCGGTGATGTCGGTCCCGATGCGCAGCCAATCCGGAGCCAAAGCGTCATTGCGGATCCAGCTTTGCAGGTCGGTCCCAAACGGAGTGCCGGGAGCCACAATCGGTCGGGGCGCAGAAAGCCACAGAAAATCGCCGCGGTCCAAGAGCACTTCAGGCCGGAAGAAATAGTGGTCCGCGGGAAGCGCGATCGGCGGATTGAAATGCACCGTGATCAATACCTCTTCTCCGGTGACCTCACCTTCGCCGTTGGTTCTTTGCGCAGGACTCTTATTGATCCCGTTTACGACGGAATTTGACGCAGTGAAACTGGCACTCACCATTGTCGCGGAAAACGTCATGCTCCCGTTGGCACTATCGCGGGTCGCCGAATCGATTTCGATGTCTGCCGGGGAATTGGTGCGGGTCGGGACGTTCCCTGACAGCGGAAAGGCAGTGTCGCCAGGGAAAACATGATAAATTTCGATTTCAACGTTGCTGATGCTGGTGAGGGCGGTTCCCAGTGGCAGCAGGCCGGTGAAGGTCGCCTCATTGATTACTACCGAATTCGTCAAGAGGAAATCGTCGGCTGTCTCGGTCTGCATTTTGCCGGGACTTGATGGCCGAGACAGAGTGGCGATTTTTCCATCCGGATCGCCGGTTGAAAAAGAAAAAGGAGCGGCCGAAGCTTGAGAGACCAAAAGGAGACAAGCCAGCGGGGCGACGCTGGCTTTCTTGGTGGAGAGCGGCGCCAATATAAACGCTCTCAGCCAGCGAAGGGCTGGCTTTTCATTCATTGTTTTTGTTTCGTTTCGTTTTTTCATCATAATCTGTTTCCTAGTTTGTTTGTTTGCGCGCTGCTGACTGCAGTGAAGAGTTGAGTTCGCTCTCAACAAATCAGTTGCGCGTTTGCGTGGATGTGAGCAACGAAAGGGAAAGTAGTTCCAACAAATCGCGCGACATGAGTCCCACCGGTTTCTGGGGGGGTGTGGACAGCCGCGCCACTCATGCTTCAAACCAGCATGAAATGAGCAACCGAAATCGAAACATTTCCGTCGCGATTCGAGCGCCCGGACGCCCTTACAGCAGGATGAGAATGGGTCTATAGTCCCACCGCGTCCGTGAGCACTTCCGGGAACTCGCTTTAGACTGGCTCCTCATATTTCGGTAGATGACACGCACAAAAACATAGACACAAAAAACGCCGGACAAAGTCCACGGTATGAAAATGCAACGTCGAAATTCATTCGTACTCGCGCCGGGCGCGGTAGCGCGCAATTGGGTCTCGTCCGCTTGTCTCGAATCCCGATGGCCATGAAACTTCGACTGGCCCAAAGCCGTTACGGTCGCGTGCTGTTGCATCTCGTATGCTGCCTGCGGAGACCAGGACAGCTGAGTTGGCATTGGAACGGCATCTTGCGAGAACTCGCGAAGCCCTAAGACTCGCGGCCCGGGCCTGAGAACAAGCAGTGTAAGAAGCGCCAACTCCCCCCCACCGAACACGAAGGATTAATTGCTCACCGTTGACGCACACGGGAGTCAATGGCGCGAAACTGTGTTTCGGCCCTCAGCGAGAAATCCGACGCGCGTTTCTCCAGTTGAACGAACTCTCCTTAGGTTCGGGGGGTTGAAGTTTCACCTGTAGCAAGCACTTCCAGCGCGCGCAGTGTGGCGGCGCCTCGAGTTTCAACCCCCAGTTTTTCGAACATTTCCTGCACGTGCTTTTTCACAGTGGATTCAGTGATGCCGAGAATCGTGGCTATGTCCGAGTTCGTCTTGCCTTGGGCCAGCCAAAGCAGCGCCTCGGCCGCGCGCGGCGTCAGACCAAGCTTCAGCAGCGGTTCGGCTGAGGAAAAATCTGGCTTGAATTCACGCTTCGCTTGTCGTGCGGAACGGCTCAAGCGCGCTTCGATCGCCTGGACCAGGTCGTTATTGGCGACCGGCTTGGTGAGGTAATCATCGGCTCCGAGATTCATGCCACTCCGAAGGTCACATTTTTCCCCCTTGGCCGTAAGAAAAATGAAGGGAATTAGGGCCAGTTTGGCATCCGTTTGCAGGGCGCGCAGCACGCCGTACCCATCCAGCTCAGGCATCATGACGTCACACAGGATTAAATCGGGCGTCTCCCGGCGCGCCATTTCCACCCCCAGGCGCCCGTTTTCGGCCGCGATGGGCTCGTACTCTTGATAGCGGAGGAGAGCTGTGATATTCCGCCGCATCTCTGGCTCGTCCTCGATGACCAGGATCTTTTTCATAGGTTGATTTTAAAAACGGGAACCCTGACGGTCACCGTTGTGCCCTGCCCGACTTTGCTCTCAATCCGCACCTTGCCACGGTGCATCTCCACGCAACGTTTTACGAGCACAAGGCCCAAGCCGGTGCCAGCCCGAATTCCGACGTTGGCGCCACGATGAAAGGCTGTAAACAGCCTCTGTTTATCTTCTTCAAAAATCCCTATTCCCTCATCGCGAATAACGAAAAGAGCTTCAGTGGAATCGCGCTCGACAGCAAACCGGACGCAGACTCCGGGTTCGGAGTATTTCACCGCGTTACTCAGGAGGTTGGTTAAAATGTGCGCCAGCAACCGCTGGTCCGCGTGCGCCTGCGGCAGGGCCGAGGCCAGAGAAAGCTCTATGGGGCACCGGCGACTGGTGGCGGAAAGAACCTCATCTACCAGGCGGCGACAAAAGGCCTTCAAGTCGAGCACGGCTGGTTGGAAGTCCAATTTGCCGGCATCCAGGCGGCTGAGGATCAGGATCTCCTCCATCATTTCGGCCATGCGACGCGTGTTCCGGGTGATGGACTCCAATTGTTCGTCGCGGTCGGCAGGCAGCATTTTCTGGTAAAAATCGCGAAGCAGTTCGGCCGAAGACTGGATAATGCCAAGCGGCGTGCGGAATTCGTGTGAAACCATGGAAACAAAATTACTCTTGAGCTGGCTGAGTTCCATTTCGCGCGCCAACGCCCTGTGAACTTCTGCTTCCGCCTGCTTACGCTGGCTGATGTCAAGCATCATGAAAAGCAAATGATCCTCGCCATTGAGTACGATAATCGCGCCCGATCCCAGCATGGTCGAAAACCTCCCATGGCGATTTCTCAGTCGGCATTCTCGCGCCCGGATCGAGCCCGAGCTGCGCGCGTCACCCCAAAACCTTTCACGCTCCGCTGCGTTTTCCCAAAATCCCAACTCGATGGCGGTTCGTCCGAGAATTTCATCCCGGCCGTAGCCCGACCAATCCAGGGACGCGTCGTTCACCAGCACAAACTTGCCGTCGGACGCGCGGGTAATGCCGGTAATAATGGGACTGGAATGAAATGCCGCGCTAAAGCGCATCTCGCTTTCGGCCAAAGCGGTCTGGCCGCGCTTGCGTTCGATGCCCAGCGCGACCGAGTCCGCGACCGAACCAAGCGCCTTTAGGACGTCGTGAGCGAGCGAGCGTCGGGCGAAGAGGGCCAGCACCCCCAAAACCCGGTCCTCCAGCAACAGCGGATAACCGGCGAACGCGACCATCCCCTCGCGCGTCGCCCAATCCTTGTCGCTCACCCGGTCGTCGGCTTGCACGCTATTGGTCAAATGCGGCTTCTTTTCCTGGGCAATGAGACCGATCTTGTACTGACCCACCCTGACGCGGCTGTGGGGTCCATCCAGGTGCGTGTAACAGCCAGCGCTGGCTTGGAGTTCCAGGGTTTGCGTGGTTTCATTGAGGGTCCAAATGCGGCTGAAGGCGACGTCCAGGTGCCGCACCACCAGTTCCACGCACTGTTGCAGCATGGCCTGCATTTCGGTACCGGCATTAAGGGCGAGCGCGATTTCGGTGCTGAGCTTAGACGTGCGGACGCGCTCCTTGAGCGATTCCTCAGCGCGGGTACGTTGCTCGATCTCGCGGCGCAGCTCCCGATTCGCTTCACGCAAGGCGTGCTCGGCCTGCTTCCGCTCGGTTATATCGGTGATGAGCGCCTGGATGACCTGACGACCGCTCCATTGAATTCGAGTCAAGGCCACCTCCAGCGGGACCTCGCCGCCCTGCGGATTGCGGCTCATCCATTCGAAACGCGCGCTGCCATCGGTCATGCATTCCTGAATATATTTGCGGCCCAGCACCGCCGAGCTTTCGCCATTCGGCTGGAAGGGGGGCGAAGTTTCGCTGGGGTGTTTGCCCAATAGTTCCTGCGGACGTTGGCAACCCATAATCCGCACAGCGGCAGGATTCACCTCAAGGATTTGGTTCTCGTCATGAAGAACGACCCCGTGACTGGAGCCTTCGAAGAGAGCGCGGAACTTCTCTTCCGACTCGCGCAGCGCCTGCTCCGCCCGCTTCCGTTCCGTGTTATCAATAATGCTCGCGCGAACCAGATTCTGACCCTCCGCCGGGAGGCGAAGCAGCCGTACCTCAGTCGGGATGAGCCGGCCGTCGGGTTGCTGGTGTATCCATTCAAAAACGGGTGTGCCCCCCGCGAGCGCCTCATCCATTATTTCGCGAGCCAGTTCGCTGGAGCGACCGCCCTCCGGTTGGAATTCAGGACTGACGTCCGCAGGGGTGAGCTCGGTGAGTCTTTCCTTCGGAACGCCGTAAAGAGCACAGGCATGTTCGTTGCCGAACAAAAACCGTCCAGTATCGCCCTCAAAAACGACGATCGCTTCCGGGGCATGCTCAACCAGGGCGCGGAACCGTGCTTCGCTTGTGGTTAGCGCAGCAGTGCGTTCCGCGACGCGGCGTTCCAGCGACTGGTTCAACTCCCGCAATTCACGCTCGGTTTTTTTCCGTTCGGAAATGTCGCGTGAGACCGTGACCAAGAGCACTCGTCCGCTCAACCGTACCGGCGTGAGCAGCACTTCCACCGGGAATTCCTCACCGGTGAACCGCCTGCCCACCCACTCGAACCGCTGCGGGCCATGCGACAGCGCGCGCCCAATCCAGGCCTGTGCGGCCTCTGCCGAGGACCTTCCGTCCGGCTGGCGTTCTGGCGAGAGACTACCTGCGGGTTGCGAAAGGAACCAATCCTTGTCGCCGCCACCGGCCATTTTCACGGTGGCTTCATTACACGCAATATTCATCCCTGTGTCGGGGTCGAGTATCGCGATGGCATCCGTGCTGGCCTCGAAAAGTTCGCGAAACTTCTCCTCGCTTTCGCGTAGCGCAGCTTCCGTCCGCTTGCGCTCGGTTAGATCGCGCGAAACCGTCACGTTCAGATTCCGGTCACCCGCTCGGATCTGGGTCACCAACACTTCCAACGGAACGTCTTGTCCGTCGAAGCGACGGCCCAACCATTCGAAGCGGTAACTGCCATGTTTTTCAACCAAGGCTAAAATCTGAGCGCTCTTTTCATGGGTCGGCGTGCCGTCAGCTTGAAGTGGCGGCGAGAGGTCCTCCGGCCGCGCCCCTAAAAGTTTTTCCTTTGTGCCCGCGCGCATAAGTTCGACCGCAGCGGCGTTGCAATCCACAAATACGCCCGCTTGCGGATCGAACAACCAGATCGCATCAGCACTTCGCTCGAACAGGCTGTCAAACACCGGCCCAGTCTGCTCGATGAGCCAGCGGGGTGAACTGGCCCTTTCGTCCCACTTACCCTCTTTCGCAGACGGAGTCATCATTAACGTATGGAAGTGAGTTGTTTCGAACCCACTGGTGCCATTACCCGACATGGCAGAAAAGAACCGCCGGAGCAGGCACCCGGGACAAGCCGCGACGGTGCCCAGAGCTGGGGGTCAAGAGCCTACGAGTAACTTATGATGATCATAATCCCTGCCCCACGAATCTGCAAACCGACCATGTCATTAGCGTGCGCCTCCCGCACCGGGTTCACACCTGAATCTGCCACGGCGTTCGCCGCCGCATGGATTGTGGCTTGGAAGGCACGTGATCTCGACCGCATTCTACTGACTACGCTCGCAAATTGGAGTTCACCTCCCCTTGTTAACCGGTTCCTGAGCTATAACCAAATACCCTGCGTGGAATTGTCTGCACGCAGGAGCAATCCAGATTCGCGAGTGCGCGAGGGCCATACGGCTAGCCCCTTGGTCCCATTGCCTCCCGATTGATTCTCGGGAAGGATAGCGCCGTGAGAAGCACCATCGAAACTACCTTATGTCGTCAGATCATTTTGAACAGATCGTAACACAGCATTATGAAGCGCTTTACCGATTCGCTTTCAGCCTGACACGCACGGAGGCCGAGGCGGGCGATCTTACGCAGGAAGCGTTCTCTATCTGGTCGACAAGGGGACACCAATTGCGAGATCGCCGTAAAGTCAAGTCGTGGTTGTTCACAGTCCTGCATCGGGAGTTCCTCAAGATCCGCAAGAAGGCGATGCGCTTCCCACATTTTGAGCTGAGCGACGTAAATGAAGATCTACCCATCATCTCACCGGAAATGGTCAACAGCCTTGACGGAGCCTTAGTGCTCGAACTTCTCGGGAAGGTACAGGAACCCTTCCAGGCGGCGCTCAACCTCTTTTATATGGAAGACTATTCGTATAAAGAAATCGCTGATATTCTGGAGGTCCCAGTCGGCACAGTTCGGTCCCGTATTTCCCGCGGAATTGCGCAACTCCAGCAATCAATCGTCACGGACACAGGGGCAACATCGCGGCGCGAAATGCCAGTATCTGGCAGCCTCGAGAGCCCAAGTCACGGTGCGCCGAACGGGCCTTCGCTCTTCGAGTTGCGGCTCGCCGAGCCGGCGTGTGGTTAATTGGAACAACAGACCGGTTCGGCTCAAACCCGAACTGTCTTGTCAGCGGCGAGTCGGCGGTTGAAGGTCTGTGTTTTGGATACTTTGGTTGGGGGTCCGTACTTTTGACAGCCGCATAATGCAAGCTAGCTGCCGTCCGCACCTATGGCAACGATGGCAACAAAGTCAAAGCAGGATGTTCTTGACGAAATCCCCGGAGAGTGGTCTAAAGGACGCATCCCCTCAGGCAGGAAACCCTATGAAAGACAAAATTATTATCTCAGCTGCTTACGCCGTGGCACTGTTCGCCGCTCCAATCGCTATTCACGCCCAAATCACCATCTTCGCCGACAACTTCGAGGCGGGAAACCTCGACCAATGGGTCGGACACTTTGGCGGGTCGCATTTCGGCATGATCGTCTCCGATCCGCTCAATCCCGCCAACAACGTGCTTAGCTTCACGGACGTAGACTTCGGCGGAGACATGTTCGGCGACGTACCAGGGCCGGTCAACCCGGCGGTTCAGCACCTCACCATCAGCTTCGATTTTCTGGCCTCCCCCGTGCCCGTGCCGCCACTCGATAACGGCGGCTTCGTCGGGATCAACCCGGATACTTCCAACCCGGGCCCCTTCTGGCTGGCTGGGACAATCGCATCGGAGCTGATTCCTGGCGGAACCCTGCTCACGACAGATGGGCAATGGCACCACTACGACATTGATTTCACTGCCGTGGCCGCGGCCCATAACCTAACGTCGTTCTTCGTAGTATTGGAAGACTTTCGGTCTTATGGGAACAGCATCCCGGGCGATGTTTTTTTCGACAACGTGCAGGTGACGGCCAGGCTTGACCCCAGTGTCATCGCCGGTCTCGTGCCCTGCGCTGGCCCCACCACTGGAGGCAAATGGAAAAATCACGGCGCTTACGTCTCCGAAATGGCCAAGGCAACGGATGCACTCGTTGCCGCCAATCTCATTTCTGAGGAAGAACAAGACGCCTACGTTTCGGCCGCCGCACAGTCCGATTGCGGAAAGTAAAAGTCGCTCAGCCCTTCGGGCTTAGTCCTCAGCACGACAGCTCTTGGCCTTTAGGACCTTGGACTTTGGACTTGCTTTGTCAGACAAACACCGACGCAAAGCTCGCGGATGTACTGACATAAGAACCAGAGCGGCAAGGATTAACGAGAAACCATAGCAGCTGCATTTTGGGGCCATGAGAAATGCAGTTGTTCTTACCAAACTTCTATTCTTGCTGCTGGGAATCGGGCGTATCCAGGCCATGGCAGCCACTTTGTACGTTGCGATTCAAGGGAGCGACAGCAACCCGGGAAGCTCAGTGCAACCACTGCGGACGGTGACCCGCGCTTATAATCTGGCCAAACCTGGCGATACCATCCTGGTAAAGCCCGGCGTCTATACGGATTATTCGCGCGGGTGGGGTCTGCACCTTGGAAAAAGTGGTAGCGCTTCCAGTCCAATTGTTTTGCGTGCCCAGCCTCGGGGAGGGGCGGTGCTCGATGGACGCAACGCAGCCGATCGCAACGTCGGCATCTATATCGATGGCAACTACAACGTCGTCGATGGTTTTGAAATCAGGAACGGGACCAAGGGCGGCATTACCATCTGGGGTAATGAGAACCAAATCCTTCACTGCAATATTCATCATAACGGCAACCCGGCCAGTACGAGCACCGAGGGCAAAGATGGCATCTACTCAAATGAAGGGACCTCGGGGAATGTCTACATCGCTAATCGTATTTATCACAACGGCCGCCCCGGCAGCAATCTCGATCACGGATTGTACCTTTGTGGCCAATATGAGCTTGTCCTTAATAACGTTCTCGTTGCCAACTCCGCGTGCGGTTTGCAAATCGCCGGCTACAGCACCGTTAGCAATCTCAAAGTCTATAACAATGTCATGGCCTTCAACGGCACCGATGGCATCATCCTTTGGCAATCGTTGAATGGGATCGAGATCCGAAACAATATCTTTTACAAAAACGGCCACTACGCCATTGGCTCTTACGATGCTCACGGCACTGGCATCATTGTCGATAGGAATCTCTCCTTCGGAAATGGTTACCGCGATTTCAATTTCACCGATGGAGGGTCAGATTATTCACACTATCTCGGCAGCACGATTCCGTTAGACCCGCGTTTTGTAAACGCCGCCGCGACTGGCTTCGATCCTCATCTGGCCACCGGTTCACCGGCTATTAAGGCCGCGCTCAATCTCGCCTCGATCTTCACCACCGACAAGGCCGGCACTGCACGGCCATTATCCGGAGCATGGGATCTTGGCGTCTACGTGTATTAGGAAAGTAAACCTCGCCCTAGGCCTTCAGTTTCGGTCGTCGGCTCATTGTTGATGTAGGAACAGGATGTTGTCTCATGTCAGCGTCTTTCGGTAGAAAAGCTTGAATCTGCGGGGGCGACCGCACCCAGAATGACGACTGCCAGGAGCTTTTGATCAGCCCCGAAATCCGCGCCGCTATGAGGCTGGCGGAGCCGAAGTGTCCGGGTACAATTTCGCCTTTTCCAGAATCTTCGCCTTTATCCGCCCAAACCCGTGGCCGTGGCACGTACTTCGGGCCGGGGCGGTCAACAAAACCAATGCTACGCGAAAATGGCCTACGGGTGGACTGCCCATCGCAAAGTAGGCTCCTACCCAATGCCACTTTGGATTAATCCAATTTATGATAGCGGCATTATGCAAAAAAATCCAAAATGGTGGAATAAACAGAACGAATCGTCTTGGGAGAAGGTGAAAGCCGCGTTCAAACGCGATTGGGACCAGACAAAACACGATGTTGGTGGTCATGAACCTGATACTCACCAGCACGTGGGTGACACGGTGAAACAGGCGGCAGGGAAAGAAGCGATTCCTCCTCGTGGCGTACCAAATTACGAGGAGACTGAGGACGCCTACCGCTTTGGTTATGGCGCCCGTTCGCAATACGGCAACCGATTCACGCACTGGGATACCGTGCTTGAGAGTGAACTTGAAAGGGACTGGCGAGAAACCTACAAAGACCGCGATTGGCAAAGTTATCGCGAATCCGTCCGTCGCGGCTGGGATTATCAAGATAAGCAAGGTCTGAGCAAGGCAGCTTAATTAACATTTAGCAGCTGACATTCGGGGCTCGCACTTTCACGACCAACTACGCGCCGGGCTCGGCTCAGCTTTCTGTCACCATGGCGACACCGGAGCTGGCGGCCGCAGCCTTGAGCGATTTTGCACTGCTCCAGGCTATACTACCGTCATTGAGGCTCAGCCCTCCACAGCGGAGATGTGGGATCGCGGCCTTCACCTCAGACCTGCTAGCCTCGATGGCGACCGAATATCCCCAGCAGGGCATTGCCCGGCTCTTCTCCATGACCAATGGTGCGGTGTCCGCATCTCAAGCGCAGGAGGGCGGGTTGCTGGAGTTAACGGGCCACAGCATTCGCCTCAAAGCGGATCTGTTGCAACAGGCCTCGGGATTGGGCGCACGGTCATCTTCTGAGCGTCCTCCGCCTCCTAAAAAGAAATCGGCAATCTCTTAGTTTCTAGCTAGGAGTCGTCCGCTTCGGAGTTTGCGATGGCCTGTGGGTCTCTGGGGCTTTGTCCATCCAGAGCCAGTAGCCGCTGAGTGCATTAGCTATTTCAACGAACCTTTCAAAATCCCCCTTCGTAAGAAATGAATTTGCGCCGCGCTGGTAAGCCTCGTTCACGTCTCTCCCGATAGTTGAGCCCGTGAGCACAACGACGCGAGTTGTGCCGAATCCTGGTTGCTCGCGCAACCACTTCAAGAAGTCGAGGCCGTTCATCCCTGGAAGTCTCAGGTCCAGTAGGACCAGCGAAGGCAGAGGAAATTCATCTCGATTCTTGTAGGCGCCGATGCCCATGAAATAGGCGATCGCCTCTTCTGCATTTCTCACCACGACGAGAGGATTAAGAACGTTGGCCTTGAGCAATGCTTTGCGAATGAGAATTACATCATTCTCGTTGTCTTCAACCAACAGGAAGGCGTCAGGGTTCAAAGCCAACCTTAAAATACACCCCGCTCCGGCATTCAGCAAGGCGGGTTGACTACCTTTCAGCAGCAGGTGATCGAAGTCGTTACCGGGATGGAATAAAAGCGCCCTCGCTGCGTTCGCCACATCCTTTGAGACGAGCTGAAATTGCGCGGGTAAGGGAAACAAAGGCCGGGAGGACCTGCAGAACCCCCGAACAAGTCGGAAAATCGACTGAGCTAATATGAACGTTAATGCTCTATTAACCCTCCCATAGGCATAGTTTAGACATAGTTAGAAGCTATTAGAGAGCGCGAAACACTAGAAAAACTCGGTAATTACACCCTCCTGTTAAGATTGGCGGAAGGGAGAGGATTCGAACCTCCGGTAGGGTTACCCCTACGCCTGATTTCGAGTCAGGTGCCTTTAACCACTCAGCCACCCTTCCACCGGTTTCGCGGTTGGAGTCTTGCCAGAATCAGCATCGGCAGCAAGTTCATTCGAACAACTTCCATAAGCAGCTAGCAAACCCCCAGAAGTGGTCCTTGTCTTTTCGAAATTGCCCGCAAACCGAGGATCTTTCTTGAGCAAACTTGAGCAATTTCGCGTTGGTCATCTGCCCTCGCCGTAGATAGACTCGCCCCATGCCCGGCGACGTTACCCAACTGCTCAGCGCCATCGAGTCGGGCAATCCCAAAGCCGCTGAAGAGCTTTTGCCACTGGTTTACGAAGAACTGCGTCGGCTCGCAGCGCATAGGATGGCTCAAGAAAGGCCCGGGCAGACGCTGCAAGCCACGGCCTTGGTTCATGAGGCTTGGCTTCGGCTGGGACAATCGAACCGGCAGGAATGGCGGGGACGGGAACATTTCTTCAGCGCGGCCGCCGAAGCGATGCGCCGTATCCTCGTCGATAACGCTCGCCGAAAGTTGCGCCTCCGACACGGAGGACAGCTCGAACGCGTAGATCTGGAATTAGTGGATCTGGCGGTTGCCGCGGATGATGAGAAATGTCTGCGGGTCAGCGACGCTCTCGATCGGCTGGCCGTCTTCGACGCACGGAAAGCCGAAGTAGTCAAGCTGCACCTTTTTACCGGAATGGAACTGAAGGAAATTGCGATGATCCTTGGCGTTTCAGAAAAAACGGTACAACGCGATTGGTCATTTGCCAGGGCCTGGCTGAGCCGCGACTTAAAGTCAGAAAGTTAACTCTTCTTCCTTCGGATGTCGTTTCTGGAGGCGAAATATCGCCAGATGAAATGGAACGATGAACGAAAGTGAGTCATGCAAGCAGTCGCCTGGAAGGCTGGTGTCGCTGTTTGAGGCAGCCGTAGAACTCGGCAGCCCCGAGGAGCGCATCCGCTTCCTGGAACAGGAATGTCCAGATCCTGCCATGCGACGGGAGGTCGAAGCACTCTTGGCGGCACACGATGTCCCCGACACGATCTTTGGGCAAACCACCGTCCACGTCGAAGCGCCGCCGGCGGAAACAGTTGGTGCGATGATCGGCCGTTACAAGTTGCTGGAAAAACTCGGTGAGGGCGGCTTCGGAGCGGTGTGGTTGGCGGAGCAAAAGGAACCGGTACGCCGCAAGGTCGCCCTCAAAGTCATCAAGCTTGGGATGGACACCAACCAGGTGGTCGCCCGCTTCGAGGTAGAGCGGCAGGCTCTGGCATTGATGGACCATCCAAACATCGCCAAAGTGCTCGACGCCGGGACCACCGAGGGCGGTCGACCCTATTTCGTCATGGAACTGGTCCGCGGCATTCCGATCACGAAGTTCTGCGACGCGAATAAACTGTCGACATACGAACGGCTCGATCTGTTCATCAAGGTCTGTCACGCCGTCCAGCATGCCCACCAGAAAGGGATTATTCACCGCGATCTCAAGCCTTCAAACGTGCTGGTCACACTGCACGATAGTGTGCCGGTGCCGAAGGTCATCGACTTTGGTATCGCCAAGGCGACTCAGCAGGAGCTGACCGACAAGACCATTCATACGATGTTTCAGCAGTTCATCGGTACGCCCGCTTACGTGAGTCCAGAGCAGGCGGAGATGAGCGGGCTGGACGTTGACACCCGTAGCGACATCTACAGTCTGGGGGTACTGCTCTATGAGTTACTGACAGGCACTACTCCATTTGACACGAAAGAACTCGTGGAGTCGGGGCTGGATGAAATGCGCAAGATCATCCGGGAGCGTGAGCCTGTGCGTCCAAGCACGCGTCTGACCCAGCACCAGGCGCGGGTGCAATCGCAATTCGCAAATCGTAAATCGCAAATTCCCTCCGATCTGGACTGGATCGTGATGAAGTGCCTGGAGAAAGACCGCACGCGCCGATACGAGACGGCGAACGGACTCGCGGCGGACCTCCGGCGACACTTGCACGGCGAACCGGTGCTCGCGCGTCCACCCACCACAGCCTACCGCGTCCAGAAATTCGTCCGGCGCAACAAAGCAGCCGTCATCGCCGCGGCGCTGGTGACGCTTCTGCTCGTGGCGGGTGTCATTGGGACCTCATTCGGGCTGGTGCGCGCCCGGCGCGAACGGGCGAATGCCGAACGCGCCGCAAGTGTTGCGAACCGTGCGAACGCCGAAGCCCAGAAAGCCCGCGCCGCCGCTGAGGCTAACGCGCAAAAGCTGGAGGAGAATCTGTACTTCAACCGCATTGCTCTCGCCCATCGGGAACTCACCGCGGACCCACCCATCATCCACTTAGCTGAAGAACTTCTCGACGCTTGCCCACCGACAATGCGGGATTGGGAATGGCACTGCCTCAAACGCGCGCGGTTCGCGGAGCCGCTCATCATGACGAATAACGACTCTAAAGAGGCCTACAGCATTGCCTTTAGTCCCGAGGGCCGCTTCCTCGCCGCCGCGTGTGGCAACGGCCAAGTGCGGATCTGGAATCTCGCGACGGAGCAATTGGAGCGCACTTTGGCGGCTCACTCGAACTATGCATTCTCCGTGGCGTTCCACCCGGATGGTCATCGGCTGGCGTCGGTCGGCGCGGATGGGCGGGTCAGCCTCTGGGACTGGACGACGGGCGTCGAACTCCATTCCTGGCCGGGTCCACTTGGCGCCGAAGACGGGACAGCCTACTCCTTGGCGTTCAGCGCGGATGGCCGAAACCTGGCGGCCCCATACCAAGGGGGCATGGCAGCAGTCTGGGACACGGAGACCTTCGCGCAACGCTACACGCTTCCTGGCCATGAAAAGAGAGTCGTGAGTATCGCATTCAGTCCGGACGGGAAACGTCTGGCGACCGGAAGTCGGCACGGAATCGTGCGGATATGGGATGCGGCGACTGGCGGTTTGTTGCGCGAGATGGGTGAACTTGGCAAGCCCCTCAGTTGGGTGGGCTTTCGGCCGGGCAGCCGGGAGGTTGCCGCCGCGAGCTTTGACTCCGCCGTGCGGCTGTGGGATCTGGACTCTCCTGGTCTGAAGCCTCGCCAGGAATTCCGCGCTCACTATTCCACAGTTCGAGGCGCGGCCTTCAGTATCGACGGCAAACGCCTGGCCACGGTGGGGGACGACGGCGTGGTCGCGCTCTGGGACCCGGACTCGGGGCGGCAAGTACTGGCCGGCAGCAGCATATCCCGGAACCCTCTTTGTGTTCAGTTCAGCCTGGACGGCACGCGCATGGCCGTAAGTTTGGCCAGTGGGACAGTTTACGTCCGGGATGGGACTCCACTGACGGGGCTCGAGGACAAGAGTCTTTTGACTCTTTCTTATCCAGGCGGGATATTTGACATGGACCTCAGCGTCGCGGGGCAATCGCTGGCCTGCGTCGGAATCAACTCGGACGATAAGGCGGGATTCAAAGTCGGTCCGGTTAGGGTCTGGGAACTGGGGCAGGATCGAGTGCGACGCACCCTCGCGATGCCTGGTCACGTGGCGTTCACCCTGGCTTTCGATCCGACGGGGCGGTTCCTGGCCGCGACCGGTGATGACGCCGTGAACCCGAATCATCGCCTCACCGTCTGGGACTTGAATAGAGATGGAGCGCAAATACCATTCGAACAATTCGATGTAAACGGAATCTGGGAGACGATCGCTTACAGCCCTGATGGAAAGAGACTGGTTGCAGGGGGCTCCGACAAACAACTCGATGTGTGGGATGCCCAAACCGGACGGAAGATCGGGGTCATCGGCAACCATGATCGCGAAATTCGGGCATTGGAGTTCAGTCCCAATGGGCACTATCTGGCCTCCGGATCTGTGGATGCCATTAAGCTCTGGGATGCGGCCCGACTGGACGAGCGACAAGACCCGCTACTCACCCTTTCCCGATCCCGCTATGGCGATGTCTCGCTGGCATTCAGCCCCGATGGCACGCGGCTCGCGTTCGCCTCCGACGCCGGAACGGTCCACGTTCGGGATATTGCGAGCACCAACGTGGTGCCAACGCTCGAAAGCCGAGCCCACGGCTTCCTGACCCTCGCCTTCAGTCCGGATGGGATGTGGATCGCCTCAGGCGGACGGGATTGCACGGTGAAAATTTGGGAAGCCGGAACCGGGCGGCTGCGCCACACGTTCCGCGGCCAGAAAGACCAGATTAACCGCGTGGCTTTCGCCCAATTACCCCAAGGCCTGCGCCTTCTCTCGGCCAGCATGGATGGGACGGTGAAGTATTGGGATGTGACGGCGTTGGAAAAGGAATGAAAGCAACCCTAACCAACGAGCTATGCGCTGTTCCTCCGAGCATCCAGCGCGCGATGGAACTTCTCGCCCAATGGGTCCTGAATCGATGCGAGGGTGGGAATGGAATTAGTTTCAGCGAGCGGGGCGGACGGAGCCATTCGTGATGGCACATCTGGATGTCCGAGAGTTGGCCAACTCTGGAGTCGTGAGTCGAAATCGGACTGTGCGAGGGAAATTGCTCCCTTATTCCCACAGGAATTCAATCGCTCGGTACTGATCGCGCGCAAAAATGTTAGCCCTCAATCGAGCCGCATCTCTCAACATGGAGGATAGCGCTCTTAAACAGCTTTCAAAAAGCCCCTCGGTGACGTGATTGGGGGGAGGAGATTTGATACTGCCATTTGATACTACTCGTCGAATTTTGAGTCCATTTGGGGGCTGTTGGGTCCATTTTCCGAGGTTTGGGAAGTGAAGGACAAGCCCGTGGGGCCGCGTGAGTCCGCTTGGGTTCCATTAGGACCGTGAATGCTTTTTGAATTTCGAGTCAGGTGCCTTTAACCACTCAGCCACCCTTCCACAAATTCTTGGCACAATACTGGGCTCGAATTGCGCTCCGAGGCAAGGCGATTCGCGACAGGCGATTCGCAAAGTCGCTCAGCGCCGACCGGTGGTTTGCATGGTCGCAGCATTGATGACCTTGAGCGGGCGCTTGAACACAGGTTTGAATAGAATCCCACCAAGCCCGGGGGCAAAATGGTGCAGTTCCAGCACGATCCGGCCCTGGACTGTTTGCCGAACGTGCCATCGTCGTTCCCGTAGGTCTTCGCCAAGGCGCCAGAGGGTCGGCAGCACGTGGATCAGGCACGCTAGTAGTGCGACCAGAGTAGCGAAGAAAGGCTCGATCGCTTTCATCATGTTTAGCTACTCGCTGTCGTGCGTTTGTTCCCTTCGTTCATGGGCGCCTTGCCGTTCACCCCATGCGATCCCGCGGTCCCTGCCTTCTCGGCCGGCGGCTGGACGAGCCAGATCTTCGACATTAGCCGGCTCACGACCAGCCCCACGAAGCAGCCGAAGCGCACCTCGGCCACCTTGTGCAGCCCGCTCTCGATTCCAGCCACTTTGGAGCCGTGGGAGATCCCGGCCGCAATGACAATGGTGGCAGTAATCGGGGCCTGCCGCCACATGGTCTTGACCCGGATCACATATGACGAGACCAGCACCGTCACAGCGCGCGCAAAGGGGATTAGCCAGTCACTATCGCCCCCACCAGGAGAAGGCAGAACCCAACTGCGCAGCCGACCAGAACGTTGATTAGCCGGCTTCGAAACAGCCGGCGCGCCTCCTCCGGTTGGGGCTCCGACGCCGCCACCATCGCGGCGATCGCCCAGATCGGATTGCGTCACTGATCAGCTTCAGAGTAGACCACACGATCGTCGTGGCGATGAAGACGTTGACCGCGAATCGGATTCCCAGGAGATGGTCGTACGAGAGGCCGAGTCGCTCGAGGAGCGCTTCGGCTTTGCTTGACACTGGACGCGGGGCGCTCACTCGTGGGATTTGGGCGGGTTGCCCAGCAACCGGTAGGCGACACCCGTCTTGGTGGCCTTCAGCGCGATGTAGTCCTCGGCCGCGTACTGCAGCGCCACGCCTCGGCCCGTTGCATCGACTCCCGAGCCAGTTCCTTGCGATCCTTAAACCGAACCTGGAAAGCAAACTCGCCGATGAGGGGGCGATGCTCGCCTCGGGTGCGCCAGATCGCCACGTTGGTCTTGGCCGTGACCCCTTGGCCGAAATCCGGCAAGCCGATGTCCTGGAGCACTTCCTCAATGATGGTATCGCTGTCTTTTGAGGGGATTGGTTCTCTCTTTTTCACGGTTTGGGATCTTTCTTTTGTCAATTCTCTGCAGTCGTTTGGCTCTCCCCCCTCATCGGCGAATAGGTTGAAACCGATGACAAGGCCCATAGCTACCTCTTTCATTGGACGCGCGGCGGCAAAAGGTAAAGCGTCATCGCGAAGATCAGATAGACCATCAATAGCAAGACTCCGACAAACCACGCCGAGCGCCCGCTGTTCGTTACGAGGGACGCAGTGAGAGTGGCGACGAGAATCATCACTACCGCGCCTGGCCAGAATTGCAGGTCCATAGGCGTCGGGCCGATGGCATAACTGAACAGGACGAGCACCGGTGCGACGAAGAGGGCGATCTGCGATGCGCTGCCTAAGGCAATTCCCACGCTCAGGTCGAGCCGATTTTTACGCGCACCTGAAAAAGCCGAGCCCATTTCCGCGGCACCACCGACCAGCGCCACGACGATGAAACCGACAAACGCGGGGGTCATCCCAAAGGCCTCCGCCGCTTTTTGGACCGACTCTACGAACACTTCGCTGACCAATGCCACCAGTACTGTGACGCCGGCTAGCGTGGCCAGGGCGAGACCGATGGGCCAGGGCGCTTCGCCCGCCTGGTCGTGCTCTGCGCTGGCGAACAATTCGGGGTGCGTTTTAAGCGAGAACAGCATGCCCAGTCCGTAGGCCGCGATGAGCAGCACGGCCAACCCCACGCTCAACTTGTGCGTGAAGGTCGTGCTTCTCGCCGCGTCGGCCTGGGAGACAGCCGAGGGAATTAACAGCGCGATCGTGGCCAGAAAGAGCAGTCCCGCTTGCATGCGGGCCCCGACCCGGTTGTATTCCTGCACGTGGTGTTTGAGTCCGCCGAGCAAAAACGACGCGCCCAGCACGAACAACGTGTTGGTGACAATTGCCCCGGCGATGGACGCCTTCACCAGCATTTATTCCCCGGCACGCAAGGCAGTAAGCGCGATGACCAGCTCGGTCAGGTTTCCCAGCGTGGCGTTAAGCAAGCCCCCCACCGCATCTCCAGTTTTAGCCGCGACCGATTCCGTAGCGTGGCTCAGCAACCCCGCAAGCGGCACGATGGCCAGCACCGACAGCACGAAGAGCATCGTATGCGCCTCGGGCCTGAGCTTTGCGACTGCGAACACAACTGGCACGAAGGCCAGCAGCCAAAGCAGTGGATTGTGACGAATTTCTTTAAGCAGGGGGTTCATGGTTTATCACTTGGGGCCCTGTGACAATCTGCACCGCGAGAGGCCGTGCCATGTCGATATGGAGATCGCGCCGTGGGAAGGCGATGACGATGCCATTTTCGGCAAGAGCACTGGCAATCATCTGACGCAAATCGCTGCCCACTTGGGCGGCGTTCGCTTTGATGACGTCCACCCAGTAGCGCAACTCGAAGGTGAGCGCGCTCTCGCCAAATTCCGTGAAGAACACCTGCGGTTTGGGTTCTTTCTCTACTACGCCGTGCCGCTCGGCCATCTCACTTAGCAATTGGATCACCCGCCGCGTGTCGGAGCCGTACGCGGTGCCCACAGTGACGGTGAAGCGCACCTTCCGGCTGGAATACGTCCAGTTCGAAACCTTGTTCTCCAGCAACGAGCTATTTGGAATAAGAGTCTCGGTGCCGTCCCACAATTGCAACACCGAGGCGCGGAGACCAATTTCCGTGACGGTGCCGCGGTCTCCGCCAACGTCAAGCACGTCGCCGACACGAAAGGGACGCTCGAAGAGCAGGATCAGGCCGCTGACGAAGTTCTTCAGCAGGGTCTGCATGCCGAACCCCAGTCCAATAGCTAACGCGCCGCCGGCAAACGCAAAAGCGGTAAGCGGGATCTTGACCGAGACCAGGCTGAACATGACGAGGCACACCACCATGAACGCGCGCAACCAGCGGCGGATCAAGTTCGCCTGGTTCGCTTCGATCTTCAGCCGCCGAATGATGATAGGTTCCGCGACGCGTGAGACCAGGCCGGTGAGCCAGATGCCGAGCCCGAGGATCAGGATTGCCAAAATGATCTTGCCTAGAGTGATGCTACGCTTGCCCGTAATTCTCTGGCCCTCAACGGTGATCGTATCCTCCGCGGTGAACAACTCGAAGGCCCACAGCTTCTGCGCAAATGAACCAGCGTCGGAGAGCATGTTCCGGAGCCGGCCAAGGAAGGGCAAACGCCCTTCAGCGACGCGCACTCCTTCAGCCCACCGCTGGCTTAGCCGTTGAACGTGGTCAATCCGCCGAACTAGCCGTTGGAGTAGCTGATCATGTTCGCGCAATGCAGCCAGGCGCTCTCGGGCGAGCGGCAGGAGGTCAGAATCCGCTGCCAGGGTTTTGATCCGCGTCTCCTGCAGTTCGATCTGGCTGGGCGATACTTCCATTTGCTGTTGTTGATAATCCTTCCAGAGAGTCAATCGGCGGGTGAAGCTTTTGTGGCGGCGCTCGGAATCGCTCAATGTCTCCACGCTGCGGCTATCGTAAGCAGCAAACCGCAGTTCCCACATGGCTCGCTCGACATTTTCGCTCTCGAGTATGAAGCGCAGGATCCGGAGCGACTCTTGTACCGTCTGGAGTTGCGCCTCGCGTGTGGTGAGCGCTTCCGCGGCTCGGGCATTGGCCCCAGGACTCGCTTCGTGGCGGCTTTGAGTCCGAGCCAACTCCTCGCGCGCGGCCTCCACGCCCTGGAGGGTGTTGGTCAGGCGCGCTTGGGTTTCAGTGAACTCGCGTTCGAGCAGGAGGCGAGCGCTTTCGATTCGAGCCGTGACTTTGTCCAAGTCAGCTTCAGTGAACCTGGCGCCAGCATCCGCAACCACCAGTTGTCGCTGGAGCCAGCCTATTCGGACGCGGCTTTCCTCCAGTGCCTCCTGACGGAGTTGGCGTTCGGAGTCCAGGACGCCCAGGCTAGCTGCCGCCACCTGGCTGCGAAGCTTTTCCAGGTCTCGTTGCCACAGGAGGCGAGCCTCCCCGGCTGAGTCCTTGGTTCCTTCGAGCTGCTCATTGACTTGGCGGATCCTCTCCTCCGTGTGGGTCAGTTCGTTGCGGTTGTCCGAAATGAGCTGATCGATCGTGGAGACTGCGGCCTCGCCGCCAGCGCTCTTAAGTTGCTCGGTCTGGATCTCCTCGCGGAGACGGTCTGGTAACAGGATTGAGTACGGTGGAGGTTCGGCAAATCTGGTCCAGGCCTGGGCTTTGCGGGCGAGCTCCGCCCGCCGGTTTCTAGCCGTTTCCAGCTCCGTCACGTTACTCAACTGCTGCTCAAAGAGCCGGACGACTCGGGAAACCAGGGCGCGTCGCGTGGCAATGTCCTGCAGAGAAACGCCCGACGGGACATTGGTCAGGGCCGCATCGCCGAGAGCCTCGGTAGAGGCCAGATTTTTTCGGGCTTCGGCAAGTCTCTCGTCAATCGCCTGGACTGCGGTAACAGTAGCCTGGGCATTGCTTAAGGGGGCGCTCTGCTCGGGCTGCGCGCCGCGGCCATGAACAGCCAGTGCGGCGGATAGCAGTGCGAAATGAAGAATTCTTGAGAACGGCATGTCAACCCAAGTCCGAGGTTTTGTCCTTTTCGCGACGATGGGGGATCCCCAGCTTCTGCATACGCGAGTAGAGCGTGCTGGGCTGCAAATCCAGCCGCGCGGCAGCCCCGTGCGGACCCTTAATCCTCCACGACGTGCTCTCAAGCGTTTTAAGGATGTGCTCCCGCTCGAATTCGGCCCGTCCAGCTTGTTCCCACAGATAGTACGCGCGGAGCTTGGCAGCCTCCTCCGAGTTTACGGCAGCTCCACCGCAGCCAATTGACCGGCCGAGCCGAGTTTTTCGTTCTTGTGGTCGATTTCAAAATGTTAGGGGGCCGGCGGAGAAGTGTTTTCCTGCAAAGGTGCAGATATGGGCTGCGCGGTGCCAAGGTGGGGAAATCCCCGATGGGGCGAGCCGGACGGCAAGCTGGAGATTGACTCTGGCCGAAGAGGCGATAGGAGAGCGGTCGCTGGCACCGGTTTTCAACTGAACTTCATTGGCGACCCCAACGCAACCTATCGAGTGTGGGCCTCGTCGAATCTGGTGACTGGACCCCACTTGGGGGCGGCGACCTCCACCAGCAACGGTTGGTTCCAACGCTGCGGCAAGTTTGGTCGGAGCTGGCGCTCCTTTTCCGCCAATGAGAAGAAATTGCTTCTTGGGCTTGGCTGTACTCAGGCTGCCGCGGGTGCGGGAGAATTGGTTTTGGGACCTCCGTTGCTAATTTGAGCAGTGCCAGCCCTCTGACTCCCTACAGGTTCACCGAGCCGTCCACAGGCCATCTGAATCGGGGTCCGCGCAATTTGCCAAACCGGAGGAGAATACCGAGGACCTTGGAAGAAGCTTACGGCAGGGTCTGCACCGACTCATGGCAGACCAGAGTGCTGTGAAAATCATCGTCTGTAAACTTTGTCCGCGGGTTACCATCGGGGAAATCCCCCCGTTGTGAGCGTCCAGCCAACGAGTTAGCGTGGCATCCTTGAGCGGGAGGTGGGGATTGCTCAAGCCAGACCAAAGTTCTCGCTACCTCCTTGACCTGATGAAAACAACAATGAACCTTGCACTGCTCGATCATCTCGAATTTAAGTCCCCCCAGCCGATATGTGACTTGAATCATATCGCCCTACCGCTGGGGAAGCCAGCAAACGGTCAGAAGAGAGCCTTGGACGTGCTGAATCATTTTGCCACCAGCTCGTCCGAGGATTGTTTCTGCAAACTCTCTCCTGGAGTGGGGCTCAGGCAGGCAGATCAATTAGAGCGATTGCTGTTTGATATCCTGGCGAGGTTCGTGAACGTTCCGCTCGAAGACGAGGAGCGCGAAATCGAGGTCGCGCTGATGCGCGTCTGCAACACTCTGGGAGTTCAGTGGGCTGGCCTATGGCGCAAATCCGCACAAAATCCGGCCTCTTTGCAGCTGACGCACCTCTGCATGCCATGTTTCCCCGTTAGCTCTGGACCAGTGAAGAGCGCTCCAACTGCAGTGAATGAGGCCGACTCAGGGGCTGGGATCCGCACAATTCCGCTCGGGACTCAGTCCCAGGCTTGTTTCCCGTGGATTACAGCAGCGGTCAAGCGTGGAAAGACGATATTATTCTCCAGAACTGCGGATTTGCCTGTTGAGGCCGCACAGGACAAAGCAGAGCTGTCGCGGGGCGGGACACACTCCGGGGTGTTCCTTCCGCTTCGCGTCGCGGGTGAGGTGCTCGGCGCGGTGAATTTTGGGATGGTAACGGAGAAGACACTCTGGCCTGAGGACCAGGTAAGACGGTTGGAGTATGTCTCGGCGGTTTTCGCCCAGGCACTCGCACGCAAGCTTTCAGACGAAGCGGCAGTGCAAGCCTACGCCGAACTCAAGGAATTGAAGGACCGGTTGGGGTCCGAGGCTAATTACCTCAAGTCCGAGACAGAAATATCCTCTGTGCACGACGGAATCATCGGCCGGAGTCAGCAAATCCGGCAGGTGCTGCACAAAGTGGACCAGGTTGCGCCCGCGGATTGCCCGGTACTAATCAGCGGGGAGACCGGGACCGGGAAGGAACTTATCGGCGAGCAGATCCACCGGTTGAGTGCGCGCAAAGAGCGTATGATGGTACTGGTGAATTGTGCAGCGCTGCCCACAGCTCTGGTGGAGAGTGAGCTCTTTGGGCGGGAACGGGGCGCCTACACTGGTGCCCTAACTAGCCAGGTGGGGCGATTCGAAATGTCTAACGGCTCCACCATTTTCCTCGATGAGGTCGGGGAACTGCCGACGGAAGTCCAGGCCAAGCTGCTGCGGGTGCTGCAGCAAGGGGAATTCCAGCGGTTGGGCAGTCCCAAAACCCACAAAGTCGATGTGCGCGTTATCGCCGCGACCAACCGCGATTTGGCCGAAGAGGTGCGCCGGGGGCGGTTCCGTGAGGACCTTTATTACCGTCTGAAGGTATTCCCGATCGACATCCCGCCGCTGCGGGAGCGAGTGGAGGACATTCCCTTGCTCGTGTTTGCGTTCATGGAAGAGCTTTCGAGCCGGATGGGTAAGAAGATCACCAAGGTTTCTCGTAAAGCGATGGAGTTGATGCAGGGTCATTCCTGGCCAGGAAATATTCGGGAACTGCGTAACGTGATCGAGCACAGCGTGATTCTCTGTTCCGGGGATACGCTCAAGTTGACGGTTTTGGGCGAGGCACCAACGCGGGAGGCTCAGTTGGGTACACTTGCGGAGGCGGAGCGGAAGCACATCCTTAAGACGCTGGAGAGCACGTCGTGGCGGATTAAGGGCCCGTACGGGGCTGCGGCGCGGCTGGATTTGCAGCCCAGCACGCTTTACTCGCGCATGCAGAAGCTGGGGATCCCACATCGCCATCAGAAGGATGAAGCGCTGGTGATCAGGAGGTGATTCGCCAGAGGATGCGGGTGATGGGTCGAAGAACCCGCAGCAAGACCCAATGACTTTGGGTCGGGAACCCTGTCGGGTGTTCTGACCATGATTCAAACAAAACGACAGATAAGACGAAGCGAAAGGACAGATCCATGAAATCCCTAATTCAAATAACCACCTTCTCGGCACTTGTGGCCTTTGGGCTGGCGCCAACACCTAGAGCCACCGCCGCAGTCTCGGGCGACCAGGCCAAGGAGGTGATGGCCAAGATCGAAGGAGTGCGAACAGGGTGCGCCAAGATCCGCAACCAGGTCGGGCTGACCCTTGAAGAACTCAACAGGCTGCAAGTCAACAGCGTTGAGCTGCGGCCTCAGTTCGAGAAGTTCACAGCGGAACTGGTCAAGATGGAAGAGCAAGCCAAGATGGCCCGGGATCGTGCCGGCAGCATGAGCGAAAAGGGGGAAGCATTTTTCAATGCCTGGGAAGGTCAGATCAAAACCATAGCCAACGAGGACATTCGCAACCAGGCCCAGAAACGCTACGACAAACGCTTAAAATCCTACGACAAGATTGTCAAAGCCATGTTGGAAGCCCGGGACGAGCTAGTTCCTTTCCTCTCGGATCTGAACGATATTAAGAAGCTCCTCGACAGTGAACTCAGCAGCGGAAGCGTAAAAGCGGCCAAGCAAACGATAAAGAACGCCAATTGGCACGGCTCCGATGTGGCCGACTCGCTAAAAGACGTGGAGGCGGAACTTGACCGCGTTAGCGCCGAATTGGCCAAATACAAATAATGGTGCCAGCTGGCAAGCGACGCGGGCTCCTCGCCTGAGGGGCTCGCGAATATGCGATCGGAGTGAGGTGGCGTTGCTCGCGTCCTTTCGTTGATCGACCGCAACCACAAACGCTTACAGCCGACTGAGCGGCGGAACTGGTGAATGAGTCGTCAAAACTGAGGGCCAAGTATCAGGGGATGGCGGTCAGGAGATGACAGCGAAGCAGGGTGTCAGCGGATGGGGGTCATTGGGTGGCGATGACGAGGGCGCGTGTCGAAAGTGACACACCCGTGGAGTCCTGATTACTCGGCGATTTTTGGGTCCTTTTGGGTCCGAATGGGTCCCGATTTCAGCAACGCGAAAGTGAAGGAGAGACCGGTGGGGCCGTGTGAGTCCACTTGGGTCCCATTAGGACCATGAATGCTTTTTCGAGTCAGGTGCCTTTAACCACTCAGCCACCCTTCCGTAATCCACACCATCGATGCAGCAGTGCAGAATTCTGTTTTGCTGCCAGCAATGGGGCAAAATAATCCGCTCGAATCCTTCCCAAAGCAAGTCGATTTGCGTGGCCGAAGGCCGACCGGATCTCGATCGCCCAGGCTACGGTTGCTCGAAAGGAATCGCTTTATCAGTGCAGACCGTAGAGTGCATGGGCCAGGCTTGCGCTGCGGCATATTTTCACGGTCCTGGACGAACCACAAACTCAACGTGCACGGCTCAAGAAGCACCACCTCGGCGCCGTAACGGTTTAACTTTTGCCCCACACCAGGCTTGCTACTGCCTGGGCCTGTTAGCGGATTCGCGTTCGGTAGAAGCGCTGACGGTTGGTGATGATGCTGGCATCGCTCAGAGTTTTCACAGTTCCATCGCCCGCGATGGTTGACAGGATTGTCCAATTAGTGCTCGGCAACTCGTCTGCATATTCGACGATATAGTCCACCCCGTTGAGCGTCGGGATTGAGAGATCGAAGCTTACCTTGGCGACGTCCAAACCCCCGGTGATTACTGGATTTGTAACGCCCACATTAACGGCTCCATTCTCAGCATTGAATGTGGCCAACACAGCCTTCACGCTCACCTCCCGCGGCGTCGGCGTATCCGCCAATGCCAGGGCCGACACGGTGCCGGCCGCACCGACCACAAGGAAGCTCACTGTAAATATTGTTGTGCCATCGGGCAGTGTCGCCCCCGTTCCCTGCGGGTCATCCCATGAGAAGCTCAGCTTTCCGGTGTCGGTCAACCGAGTGCCAAAGTTGTCGCTGGCCAAGCCGCGCAACCCAAAGTCCCCAACGCTTAGGTAACGCAAGACAGCTGGATCCCATTGCAGCGTAAACTGAGCACTGGTTAGTCCGTCGATTGCGCCAGCCATTACGCTCGCATTGATGGTTGTGCCTGGTTGCGCGGCAAGGTTGCTGACACGAAACAAGCCCGTCGCATTTCCGTCCATGGCGCCCCGACTCTGAACTTGAGCAGTTTGGCTGCCCGAGGCCACCCAGGAACCATTCACATCGCCGAGCTTGATGGCGACGAAGTCCTGACTGCTCAGGTCAGCGATTACATTGGTGTACGCGAGCTTGCTCGGAGCATTCCAGGGACTTTGTGGGTCTGGAAAGACGAAGTCAGCCGGAACGAATCTCCATAAGCCTGCCGGCAGATTCGTCGTTGTCCCCAGGATCAGTTGCCGCAAATTTAGAATATCCAGAGTGCTCACGGAGCCGGAGCCGTTCACGTCCGCTGCCAGCAATTTGTACGGCGAGTTCAGAAATGTCGTGGCCAGGATGTGCTGCCGGATCAGTAAAATATCCAACGTGGTCACGCCGTTATTGGGCGGGGTATCATCAAACTTGGAGGGGCCCAATTCATAGTTTCCCCCTATGTTCACCACTGTTTGATACGTCCCGTCCGGACCCGTTAACCCGCTCACATTGGTGTCTCCCCTCACACTCATCGTCACTCCGGACACCGGCCTGGTTGAGCTGAAGGTCACAACCCTCCCGGAGAGAGTCGGCAGCGGCGGTACCTCGTTTGCAGGGTCGAACAACTCGGCGGTCGGACCGGTGTCGCTGGTATTGAAACCTCCGGCAACCAGAACTTTGCCGTTGGGAAGCAAAGCGGTAATATGGTCGCGACGGCCACTTACCAGGGGCAAGGTTGGCGACCATCTTCCCCTGGCGGGATCGTACAGTTCGGCGGTGGTTGGAAATAGGCTGTCAAAATAGCTAACGCCTCCAGCAACCAGGACCTTGCCGCTCGGCAGCAAAGTCGCGGTGTGAACTGAACGAGGGAGGCTCATCGAACCTGTGGGGGTCCAGATTCCTGTCGCTGGATCGTATATCTCTGCGCTGGCCCGGGTCGGATCAGTGGGTGGTGTGCTATTCGCGGTCACGAAGAAATCAGTTCCTCCGGCCACGAGCACCCTACCGTTTGGCAACAACGTCGCCGTATGCGAACCGCGCGCCTTCTGGAGTGAGCCGGTCGGTGTCCAGGCACCAGTGGTGGGATCGTAGAGCTCCGCGGTTGCTACGGCACCGTTCGTGCCAAAGCCGCCAGCCGCCAACACGTTGCCATTCGGCAAGAGAGTTACTGTGAAAGCGCATCGTTCATTGGTCATTGAGCCTGTGACGGTCCAACTCCCGCTTGCGGGATCGTAGAGTTCGGCTCCTCGGGTGCCGATAAAGGATGCGGTAGCTGTTCCTCCCACCTCCAGGACCTTCCCATTCGGGAGCAGGACGGCCGCGGCCGCCCAGCGGACGTCATGCATCGAACCGGTGAGCGTCCAGCTACCAGTGGCCGGATCGAATAACTCCGCGCTGGAAAGGAAGGTGTTGCCAACCCCTCCCGCGGCGAGGACTTTCCCGTTTCGCAACAAAGTCGCTGTAGCGCTCTGGCGCGCAGTGTTCAGGCGCCCGGTAAGTTGCCAGGTTCCGACCACCGGGTCGTACAGTTCGGAGTTGTTATTGACTAAATGGAGGAACGCGTCGAATCCTCCGGCCACCAGCACTTTGCCATTGGCCAGCGACACTCCCAGGTGGCCCGCGCGGGAGAATGAGAGCCCTCCCGTGGGATCCCAGTTCTTTGCAGCGCTGTTGTACACTTCGGCCTTTTCAGTGAAGGCTGTTCCGCTGGTCATGCCTCCAGTAACCAACACGTCGCCGTTGTCGAGCAAGGTTGCCGTATGTCTGGTGCGGCCGCCATTTAACGCGCCCGTTCGCGACCATAAACCTGTTGCGGGGTCGTACACTTCTGAGTCGCAAGCAATCGGATTGAGCTTATCATCGCGGCCGCCGGTGACCAGCACCCTGCCGTCCGGCAGGACGGTAGCCGTATGCTGGCTTCGGAAGATAGAGGGAGTGCCGGTCACCGTCCATAAGCCGGTTGCCGGATCATAGAGTTCGGAAGGCTGGCCGAGACTGTCACTGCCGGTGACCAGCACTTTGCCATCCGACAACAGCGAAGCGGTATGGGTCACGCGTGCAAAATGCATGGAGCCGGTGGGGGTCCAGAGTTGCGTTTTTGGATTATACAGTTCCGCGCTCGCCAGCAGATCGGTGGCGTTGAGGCCGCCGGTCACGAGGACTCTGCCATCAGCCAACAGAGTGGCCGTATGCTGGTAGCGCGGTTCGTGCATCGAACCAGTCAGGCTCCATTGCCCGGTCGTCGGATCAAATAGCTCGGCGCTGGAAATATTTGGGAAGCCACCCGTGACCAAAACGAAACCACCCCTCAAAAGTGTGGCGGTGTGCAATTCGCGTCCGATGTTCAGGGAGCCTGCGCCTGTCCACCGACCACTGGACGGGTCATACACCTCGGTGCTCGCCAGAAGTTGGCTGGCGGTTTGGCCACCCGTCACCACTACGCGACCATCCTGCAACAGGGTTGCTGTGTGAAATTCGCGCCCTGTGTTCAACGGGCCCGAATTAGTCCAGGTTGCGGTGAAGGGATCGAAGATCTCCGAAGTCGCTGCCTGCGCGAAAGGCGCGCCACCTGCTACCAACACCGTTCCGTTTAGCAAGAGGGTCGCCGTATGATCCCTCCGGAATTGGCCCATAGACCCGACCAGCGAGAAGGAACCGGTCGAGGACGGCTGTGCCGCAACCGAATTGAGCACCAGGGCGCTCAGTGTGAGAGCGAGTAAATTTCGAAGTAGGATTTTCACGTTTTGCTTTGTCCGGCGTTTGTTTGCGTCAATTGCTTGTGCGTGTCAGTTGCCGAAGTATGAGGAGCCAGGCTAACGCGAGTTCCGGAGAGTGCTCGTAGAAGCGGTGGGACTAAAGACCCAGCAACTCCCCGGAACTACAAAGGAAATTGCGGCTCCCATGGAAAGAAATACGCGCAGTGTAAAAAAATGGTCTGAACGAGACGATTTTTCGCGGGAACTAGTGCGCGAATTGTTCATCCAATTCTGACAAGGAGTCTTCTCCGAAACAGAAAAACTGAACTCTGATAACAAAGAAATCGGACAACGGAGCTGGCAATTGTCAGTTCCACAACTAAGAGAAAAACATGAAAGAAAAAAACAAAATGCAGATGATCGTAAGGAAACACCAAATGAACATCGGATGGAAATCGGCGCGTGTATTCATCGCCATGGCGTTGGTTTATACTTGCTGGGCCGCATTCCCGGGCCAGACAAACGTCGCGCATGCAGCTCAGGGAACCACGAAGGGCGCCGCAGGTCAGATGCCCGCTTACTACGATGGTGAATTATTCACCGTCAATATGTTCGAGGTGCCCGCCTCCGACCCGATAATCGCGCACAACTCGAGCTCCAACATTATCTATGCAACAAACGATCTGGACGAAGAACAGGACTTCTTTCCTGTGATCAATGCCATCCAGGGCGACGGATTTAATCCTCTGTGGTTACAAGTCCTCATCGTTTTTAACCCGGGGTTCACGCCCCACCAGTTCTTCTCCGACGTGGAAGTGGAGGCGGCGGCCGCCGGAGCCAATCCAGAAATCACTCTCGTCGTAACGGACGAGATTTATCGTTGTTCAGTTGTTGGCAGGAAATAGACGAGGAACAATGAACCCTCCCACCGGTGGGAAACGGCTCAGGAATACGAGCGGCATTGATGTGACAATCTCATCTCATCGACTGCCCCTTGACTTCCTGACCTGGAAGCACAAGTCGATATTTCAGCCAGCTCATCTTTCGAACAACTTGTGGAGGGCGCGCAAGAATTCGGGCTTGGGCTCCAGGATCCACGTTCGACACCGGTGGAATGGTTTCATCGCCTCCTTATTGGTAGGCGAGCGAAGTGCCGATGCACCATGGCGCGAGAGCGGGATGGCAAAGAGTCGTTCTGGACATGGCTTGGTCAAAGGAACGGAAACCCGGCGGTGCAAAAAGCTGTCAGGAAATCTCGAGCGGAGCGCCTTCGCTTCTGAAATTTGTATTGTCAGACGATCTCGAAGGGCTCGCAATCCAAGGCTCGAAGCGGCCACATTTGGCAGCTGCGCCTCGATTTTCAACAGCAGTTCCTTAGTGACGTAGTCGCGCACCGCCGGAATACTCAAGTCGGGGACACCCCTCAGCTCCTCGGGGGTCTGAGGGATACGTGGCTTCTGAGGCGCTGCTCGATCCAGCGCGATGCTACCGACCAGTGTTCTTAGGTGCGTTTCCAAGTCTTGACCATACTGCCTCACACGAACAAGTCCCAATGCTTTGATGTTATGTTGATGATAGCTTGAGGCTATGGCCCGAAGGAACCGTACTTCTCAGTTACCTTAGTTATGCGGTGAACAGGTTTGAAATCGGATAAACCCGCCCCCGGACCGTGAGCTCCGAATGGCAAAAGCTGGCACGCCCGGGGGGCCCCTAGTGGGCCAGGGCCGTGAAACTTTTTACGATCTCAATGTACTGGCGCACCGCCCGCATCTCGTTGGCCCGGTTCCAGGCAATGCAGTAATCCCCGTAGATGGGAGGAGCCAGGGGGCGAAAGACGACTCCGGGATGGGGCAGCTTCTTGATGTGCTCGCGGGCCAGGCTGACGCCCAAACCCTCCGCCACGAAAGTCATTAAAGCCGCCTCCAGTTCGGCATCCTGGAGCACGCGCGGCGTAAAGCCAACCTGCTGACAAGTGCGATTAAGCCAATCCCGAAAGCCCGGGTGCGTCCTCTCCGACATGCCGACAAAGAACATGTTTTCGAGGTCGGTGAGGCTGACCTGGCGTTTGCGCGCCAGGCGGTGTTTCGACGGCAATACCGCAATCGTACGATGCCGCGTTATGCATTCCCAGTAAAGGCCGCTTCCGGCTGGAGGAGGCAATCCGACAAAGCCCAGATCGATTTTTCGCGCCTCCAACGCTCGGAACTGCTCCGCGGGGCTCATGTCGAAGAGGTTCAGTGCGATATGCGGGAAAGCCTGGCGGAAGGCGCGCAAGGTTTCCGGCAGCAACTCGAAATCGAAATTCGGCAAGTACGCGATGTTAAGTTCGCCGGTTTCGCCGCGGCTCAGCCGTTGGACCGCCAGAATGCTTTCCGTGGCCAAGGCCAAAATACGGCGCGCGTCTGTCAGAAAACAACGGCCTTCCTCGGTCAGCGCCACGTGGCTCTTGGAACGACTTAGCAACCGAACGCCGATTTCCTCTTCCAGGTTATGAATCTGTCGGGTCAGAGACGGTTGGGCTAGATGCAACTTCGCCGCGGCTTTGGTGAAATTAAGATTCTCCGCCACCGCCACGAAGTAGCGCAGGTGACGCAGTTCCATAACGTGGGCGGCAGTTTAACAGCTTTGTTTGCGTTAGCAACGGCGGAGCGGACGCCCCGGACGCACTCCGGCCCCGATACGCGAAAGCTATCGGCCAGCTAGTTTCTAAGTATTAGCGTGAGGGTGAACACCGGTCCAAACTGAGGGCGATGAAACCCTATACGCGCCAGGCGTCGGTTCGTTGGTTGGGGAAAGGACAGCGTGCCAAAGCGCCCAACTACACATCCCGCTCGGCCTTGCAGATGACCCTCTGCCCTAAACATAGAGACCTCAAACGACGAGGCGTCAACCCGCCGGAGTTAATCGCCGCCGCCCATGCCGGCAGCTTCTCACTAACGCTCGCCAACGAGCTGGAGGAGGCCGGCTATCATGCAAGGCAAATCGATACGACGGCGACGGTTCAGATGGAATATATCTCCCAGGAATGGACTTTGACGCAGATCGATTTAGATGTGACGGCGCGAGTGCCGAAAGCCGCAGAATGCGATTTCGTTGACGCCGCCCTCCAAGCCAAGGCGAATTGCCCCATTTCCCGCGCGCTTAACACCAATATTTCCATGCGCGCCAAACTTACCCGCGACTCATGAATGCTGCCCTGGTCCAAAGAGCGTTGGAAAACGTGGCTAACCGCCATGTGCTTGTCAATTTGATCTCAAGTCGAGTTCGGCAGTTGAACTCCGGCATCGGCACCGAACGCCGGCCGCTGATCATAGGTGGCGGCAATTTGAGCACGGCGGATACGGCGCTGCTGGAACTTATCGAAGGCCGCATGAGCTTCCAGATGCCCGACCTTATCCCGCTCAAACGACCAACACAACAGGGCAGCCGTCCCAAAGGCTGGGGACCGAGGTAGGCGAAGCTAAAGAAGTGCTCAACGCCGACACCGATTCCGACGGCCTACCCGACGCCCCACCACACGCGACAGTCAACTCCACTGTGCGAGAATCTGCTCGGCTTTCTTAACCTCGTCCTCAGACCCGGTGAAACTAAACTTCATTTTTCCGGCTCGGCGTGTGACGATAACTTTGACCGTGGACAAACCGCTCCGCTGCATACGCAGGTGAAGTTGTCTATGGGCTTCGTGAAGCCCGTGGTGTTGGAGACTGTTCATGGTTCAGCATCTGCTGCTCGTGAACTGAAAGCAATGACCAATATCGGTGAAGGCCTCGAGCCGTCCGGCGGAAGCGCCGATGCCGACGAGGGGAAAAGTATCGGAACTGGTCGGGTTGGCCAGCCCGGTTCCCGGTTGCCTAGCGCTTTTCTTGGTTTGAGGACCGTTACTTGAGATGGGCGGTGTTGGCCGGTTTCTGGCTTTTGGTTTGGGCGCTTTTTTTATGACAGCGCTAGCCCCATCAAGGTGCTTACGGTTTCTTGGCATTACCCTGCTCTTGGGCGGCGCACGAAAAGTGGGGGGGGGGTTACCAATAGTGTACCTCGACGGCAGCGGGCCGCGCAAAAAACACTTACCTCCCGTGCGACGGGGTTGCAACCAGTTTTGGATAGATTTTCAAAGGAGCAATGAAGGCGTGAGGTCAGTTTGTAGGCGGGGCGTTGACCCTATAGATTTGGTCGCTGTAAGGGAGGAGCATTGGGCTCGAAAAACCAAAAAAAATGAATACTGCGCTCGAAACCATTACTGTGCTGCTCGTTGACGACCATGACATCGTGCGGCAAGGACTCAAGGCGTTGCTGGCAACCGATAGCGGTATCACGGTAATCGCCGAAGCGCGGACCGGGCGTGAAGCAGTACGCCTGGCGCAGGAGTTGAGACCTCAGGTCGTGGTCATGGACCTGGCGATGCCCGCGATGAACGGCTGGGAAGCGACGCGTCAAATTCTCAAAGCCATTCCGTCGGCAAAAGTGCTGGTGCTCTCAACGTATCACGAGGATGCCCACGCGCGGCAGGCTATCGAGGCCGGCGCCACCGCCTACCTAATCAAACAGTCTTCCGCCGCGGACCTCGTGCTTGCGATTCGCGAGGTGAAAAACGGCAACGCGTATTTCAGTCCCGCCGTCGCGCATGCGCTACACGCTCGGACCTCTCCTCCGACAGCGCAGCCGGGTTCTGCCGAGCAAGTCCCCGGCATCCACCTCTCACTGCGCGAAGCCGAGGTCTTGCAGCTCATCGCTGAAGGATATGCCAACAAACAGATTGCAGGCGAACTGAACCTGAGCGTCAAGACGGTCGAGAAACACCGGCAGCAGCTAATGAACAAGCTCAAGATTCACAATACCGCCGGACTGGTGCGCCATGCCGCCGCGCACGATGTCATTGAAACGTCTCGGGCCGGTGTGCCGGAGCACGACTGTGACGAAGTTTCGTCCCGCCATCGCGGCTCGTGAAGCGCCGCCGGTGACATGTTGCCCACCGCCGCAGCCCAGCAAGCGAGCTTTGGTAGGCAGTTAAAGTTTGGCATTTCTCCGAAAGCAGTGGATGCTCTTAACTGTTGGAAAAACCCTCTGAAATCCGAAAGATAGCGTTTCTCGGCGACTACCTGCCGCGCAAGTGCGGCATTGCGACGTTCACCCGCGACCTGCTTTCCGCCGTGGCCGAGAAACATCAGTCGAGCCAGTGCCTCGCCGTCCCGGTCAATGATATCGCCGGTGGTTATGAGTATCCGAAGGAGGTTTGCTTCGAAATCGAGGAACAGGACCTGGCGTCGTATCTCCGGGCGGCTGATTTCCTCAACATCAGCAACACCGACCTGGTCTCGCTGCAACATGAGTTTGGCATTTTCGGCGGACCCTCGGGCAGCCATGTGCTGGCGCTGCTGCGGGAGTTGCGCATGCCCATTGTGACCACCTTGCACACCATTCTTGGCACCCCGAGCACTGAGCAACGGCGCGTCATGCAGGAACTGATTGCGCGTTCAACGCGGCTGGTGGTAATGGCCGAGCGCGGGCGGCGCATGTTGCAGGAGATTTACCAGGCGCCCCTGGCCAAGATCGATCTGATCCCGCACGGCATCCCTGACATCCCGTTCGTAGACCCGAATTTTTACAAGGACCAGTTCGGCGTCGAAGGCCGGCTGGTCTTGTTCACCTTCGGCCTGCTTTCGCCCAACAAGGGCATCGAACACGTGCTCAACGCCCTGCCGGAAATCGTCGCGGAATTTCCCAAGCTTGTCTACATTGTTTTGGGAGCGACACATCCCAACCTGGTAAGAGAGAACGGAGAAGTCTATCGCCTGAGCCTCGAACGGCTCGCGAAGAAGAATAAGGTCGAAAAACACGTCATTTTCTACAACCGCTTTGTCGAGCTCGAGGAATTGAAAGAGTTTATTGGAGCAGCTGACCTTTACCTCACGCCCTATCTGAACGAAGCGCAAATTACTTCTGGCACACTGGCCTATGCCTTCGGCGCGGGCAAAGTCGTCGTCTCGACGCCTTACTGGTACGCGCAAGAGTTGCTGGCGGAGGATCGCGGGGTGCTGGTGCCCTTCGGCGATGGGAAAGCGATCGCCCGGGAGGTGAAGGCTCTGCTGGCGGACGAAATGCGCCGGACTGCCATCCGCAAGAATGCTTATCGGCTTGGGCGCGAGATGGTTTGGAGCAACGTGGCGGAGCTGTACCTGCGGTCGTTCGAGCTGGCGCGCCTGGAGCGCGCGGTGCTGTCGCGAAAATCCTTTGCCTTCAAAACCCTCGACGAACAGCCGCGCGAGCTGCCGGACTGCAAATTGGAGCACCTGTCGCGGATGACGGACTCGACCGGCCTCTTTCAGCATTCCCTGTTTGCCGTACCTAATTTTTCCGAGGGTTATTGCACCGATGACAATGCGCGTGGTTTCATACTCGCGGTGCTGTTGGACGAAATGGAAGAAGAACCGGAGCGGGTGCGAACGCTGGCCACCACCTACGCGGCGTTCCTGCACCATGCGTTTAACCCGGAAACCAAACGGTTTCACAATCACCTCAGTTTCGACCGCCGGTGGCTGGACAAACAGGGCTCAGAAGATTCGCACGGGCGGGCGCTCTGGGCATTGGGCCTGGGCGTGGGACGCTCACCTTACCGCAGCTTTCAGGTCATGTGCGGACAATTCTTCGCGCACGCTCTGCCGACGACCATCGGATTCACCTCACCACGGGCCTGGGCATTTACATTATTGGGAATCGACGAATATCTGCGGCGCTTGAGTGGAGACCGGTTCGCTCAACAGGCTCGCGAAACTTTCATGATGAGGCTGATGGATCTGTTTGACCGCAGTGCGCAGCCCGATTGGCCGTGGTTCGAAGACGTGCTTTCGTATGATAACGCGAAGCTCGCCCACGCGTTGATCCTGAGCGGCCGGGCGACTGGCCACACGGCAGCGTATGAGCGTGGGTTGGAGGCGTTGCGCTGGCTGGTCCAGGTACAAACCGCCGAAAACGGCGATTTCCGGCCTATTGGCAGCAATGGTTTCTATCCGCGCGGAGGGACCCGGGCCAACTTCGATCAGCAGCCGATTGAAGCTCATGCGATGGTGTCCGCCTGCCTGGAGGCCTATCGGTCCACGAACGAAGTCTGGTGGCACGAGCAAGCTCAGCGCGCTTTTGATTGGTTCCTGGGCTGGAATGATTTGGGGCTGGAATTGTATTCACCCAATACTGGCGGTTGTCGCGACGCGCTTCACGTGGACCGAGTAAACCAGAATCAGGGCGCCGAATCCACCCTGGCCTTCCTGCTTTCGCTTGCGGAACTCCGGCTCACTCAAAACGCCGTCACCGTTTTTAGCCAGCCGGTCTCTTAGCTCTCAATTTGCAATGAAAACCGCCAATCTCAGGCGAACGCAAGTGGTCTTGCATCCCGACCGCACGAGGGTCCTGTTGCGGCCGTTTCTGCTCGCCAACGACTCGCCGGGAGCCGCGCCCGCCACGGCCGCCGAGCGAGCCCTTCGCATTTGTGCCAACGTGACCGCCCTTCCGGAAAGCGAAGTGCGCGCGCTCTGGACCAGGGTCAAGGCCGAGTTTGGCGAGCGCCATGCCAAAACCCAGCGATTTCTTTTAAGCCGGTTCGAGCTGGTCCGCCCGCTGCTGGACGGTGCGTCGAATTTTTCGGAAGAACGGGCGCTGCTGCTGGGCGCCTATTTCAGCCATGAGTATTCGCTCGAGGCGGCGGCGCTGTTCAACCCCTCCATTGTGCCCCATCCTGACCAGTCGGACCTCGCCCCGGGCTCGTTGCGTTTCGTCCTGAGCCTGCGGGCTACGGGTGAAGGCCATATCTCCTCGATCACCTTTCGCACCGGCACTCTCGACTCGGAAAGCAACATCGCTATCAATGCTCCCACGCGTTACTTGCTTGAACCGGAGCAGGTCCCCAACGCCTCGTATGAGAAAGCCCTGTTCGAGCGGAAGCTTCGGGAGTTGGGATTGGTCGGCGACTTCACGCGAGAAGCGCTTCACCAACTCGGGGAATCCTTTACGCTGCACGAACTGCGGGCCGCGGTGAGTCTGGCCACGGAACAACTGGGTGAGCGGGATCAGCAAGCCGAAGCGGTCGCCCGAAAAACCCTGATGCTCGCGCAATCAAATTACGAAGTGAAATTCCCGCCCGACTCCCGGCTGTCCGAGCGCGTCTTGTTCCCCACTACCCCGTCCCAAAGTAATGGCATCGAAGACGCGAGGTTTGTGCTGTTCCGCAACGACGACGGCACGAGCACCTATTACGCGACATACACCGCTTACGACGGGAAAATGATCCTGCCTCAATTCATTGAGACCCCGGATTTTCTGCACTTCAAATTTATTACCCTGAATGGGCCGGCGGTGCAAAACAAGGGCATGGCTCTCTTCCCGAGGAAAATCGAAGGTCACTACGTGATGCTGAGCCGTCAGGATTACGAAAATATTTACGTGATGTATTCCGACCACCTGCATTTCTGGTACTCGGCGCAGCGCGTGCTGACGCCCAAGTTCCCATGGGAATTCATTCAACTGGGCAACTGTGGATCCCCAATTGAAACCGAAGCCGGCTGGCTGGTGCTTAGCCACGGGGTGGGACCGATGCGGAAATACTGCATTGGCGCGTTCCTGCTCGACCGTGATGATCCCACCCGGGTCATTGGCCGGTCGCGTGAACCGGTGATCACACCCAACGAAAACGAACGCGAAGGATACGTGCCCAACGTCGTCTACTCCTGCGGCAGCCTGTTGCAGGGTCGCCGGCTCGTTATCCCCTATGCCATGTCCGACTACGCGACGACTTTCGCCACTCTCTCGTTGGATGAACTACTGGCAGCAATGGAGTAATTGTTTGCGGGCAAACCCGAGACGAGACCACCCCGGCCGGTGGTTGAGCGTTGGCACGACGCGCGGGCTGAGGCGAATGTTGAGCAACCGCGGGCGAACGAGCGGGAACTAACCATGGCTGCTTGAATCCCGGCATTGCGCTGTAAATTCCTGCACCTGTTGTTCCAGTAACCGCAATCGCTGCAGCATTTCGGGCAGCTGCTGCATCGCGATGATTTGGCGTTTGGCTTGTCGATCGGGCGCGGCCGGGATACCCCACACCCGACCACCGTCGGGAACGTCGCGCATGACACCTGACTTTGCTCCGACCATGGCCTGATGGCCGAGCTTTAAATGGTCGGCGATGCCGGATTGGGACGCCACGACGACATAATCGCCCAGGTGGGTGCTGCCGGCAAAGCCGACCTTGCCCATGATTAAACAATGCCGGCGGGCCTGGCTTTGTTCGGCGGCGGAGAAGTAGGAGGCATTTTCGGCAAAAGTGAGTTCGCCACGGCGTGCGTGGTCGGCGGGGGCAAGGCCAGTGAACTGGACCTAACCGCTACCGACGAGTTCGCCCTGAAGTTTCGTGGCAATTTCGGCCGCGGTGAAGGGCATAGAATAGCGCAGTTGCGGGTTATTAAAAGTCCGAGATTTGTCTGGCAAAGGCCGCATTTCCCTGCGGCTGCGGGTTCGGGGAACGGAGGGCCACCCGACTTACCATGCGTTGGGTTTTGGTGTCCCACACTTTCAGCCGGAGACACCGCGCGATTTCCAAAGGATGCAGCGATGTGGTCTTGGGGGATTGCAACTCGGGGATGGCAGCGACGACCTCGGGGAGGCGGTAGAAAGGGATGCGCGAGTTGAGATGGTGGAGGTGGTGATAGCCGATATTGGCGGTAAACCAGCCCAGGAGCGGCCCGGTGACCATAAAACTGGAGGACTCGAGCGCGGCTTTCTCGTAGGACCAGGAGGCGTTGTCGCCGAAGGTGACGGTGGGGAAGTTGTGTTGAGCGTAAAAGAGATAACTGCCAATGGCACTCGCAATGAAGTGCGGAGCGATCAAGGTGAGCAACAGCGCCGGCCAGCCGAAGAACCAGGTGATCGCCACCGCGAGGAGGACATGCACGAAGAAAGCGATTAGGCAGTCATAATGCTGCCGCAGTTTGGTTAGGCTGGGATACAGGCACATCCCGTACATGAAGACGAAGAGGTACCCAAACAAAATGGTCAAAGGATGCCGCATGAAGAGGTACTTGAAGCGGGTGCCTTTGGGCGCTTTGAGATACTGCTCGAGGGTCATGATGGGGTAGGAACCGATATGGGAACCCCGCAGCTTCGAATTGTGATGGTGATGGTGATTATGGGAGCTGCGCCAAACACTGCTCGGGCTGAGAATCAGGATGCCAAAAATTCGCATGAGTCCTTCGGCCAGGCGAGAATGCGGCAGAATAGCCTCGTGCTGCTGATCATGGTAGATGACGAAGAATCGAAGATACAACAACCCAGCGAGCAGACTGCAGACCATCCGGCCAACCAGGTGGAAATTCCACAGCGTGCCCGCCAGCGCGCCCGATAAGAGAAAAGCGGTGGAGAGCACATGAGCCCAGCTTTTGACTGTGAAATCGACCGCGTAAGGTTTGGTAGCAAGGATGAGTTCCTTTCCCGTTTTCATGCCTATTCAACTATTTTAGTAATGACAGGAATCCCGCAGTAGCTCGTAGCGGACGCAAGCCGCGTCGCCGTATTTTCAGGGCGGCTGACACTGTTCAATAGAACTTTTTCAGGCATCAAAGGTTAGGGTTTTCCGAGGTACTTCGACGGATTACGGATCCGGTGCAACCGCTCCAGTTCAAGCAGATTCAACGCAGCGCCGTCGCCAGCGTTGGCAACCTTCGGCGACAGCACGGGGATATCTTAAGACTTTTTGCAGCAGCCCGCGCGCTGCTCGCCAGGTAACTTCGTACCACTGCATGCTCTCAAACGGTCGGCCCAACATAAAATAGCATGCCGCCGGCGCGGCTGAATCTCCAATACCTTGTTCGTATCCCGGCAATAGTTTCTGTCTATCAGCGGGCGCGTCGCTACAAGTTTGAAGTACACGAATCGGCGAAAGGGCGCGCAAATCAGCCGCATCCGGGGAATCATTATGCCACGGTAATACGGAAAAGCTATTACTCGATGTATGGCCCAGTGCTGGCGTGTGGATTAAACCATTGCATTTCCCGCCATCTGGCGCAGAGTGGCTCTCGTAATTAGCCAACTTGCCGATTTCGAGGCAGGACAATCTTCAATTGACTCGTTCATTGCTGATTTGAAACCCGATCGTCGGGACCACCCTGGGAAAAGCAGTGGACTAGAAAAGACAAAACATGAGCACCAAACTATACGTCGGCAATCTCCCCTTCGACATCACTGAGGAGGATTTGAGAAACATGCTCGCTGCCCATGGACCGGTCAACGAGATCGCCGTGGTGATGGACAAAATGACCGGGCGTCCGCGCGGTTTCGCCTTTGCCACGATGAACACGCCCGAAGCCGCCGCCGCGGCGATCCAAGGATTGAACGGGAAGGATTGGAAGGGCCGATCCCTGACCGTCAACGAGGCGCGGCCACGCGAAGAAGGTAATCGTGGGGGCGGGCGTACGCGATATTGAAGGCTGGCTGGCTGACTAGCGCGAGGCAAGGCCTATAGTGCCAACTTGCCCCCGCGTCAGACATCGTTCGCCGATCATCTTAGACTGGTCCTGGACAGGGAGACACACGCCAACATCATGACCGTGACGAAAACAAACGCGGGAAGCCCGGCAGATTGCCTTGAACAACTTCTCAGCCATCCCCAATTCGAGGGACTCAAGGCAATTTTAGAGCGCCTGTCGCCTGGGCGGGACCAACTTGCCAGCCTGGCCGCGGCCGCCAATAGCTATGCTGAGCTTCTCGCCCGCCTGGGCTACCAGTTGACGATTGTTCGACAAATCCACGTGCAGGATTGCTACGAGCGGCTGGGGGCGGTGGGCGGCATCAAAGCGGTCTTGCCATACCACTATATTCCCGCCCATGCCTCCCTGCCCACCTTGGTGAATTGCGATGCCACCGTGACGAACACGTCCGAATCTGCCGCGTTCTTCGAGGCGCTATTTCTCGAGCTGAAGCGGCAATTGCAGGCGCAACCTTGACTCCAAGAAATGCTGATGAAGTTTTCTCAATATCCCAAAATGATTGTGTATCGCAGCAGGTGGTCACAATAAGCCTGGCCCACCGTGGCCTTGCCTTTCCAGCCTTGACACCGGCTTTCCCCGGTCGCGCTTTCTTGGTGCTCCGCGACGGCTCGCGCGAGCTCCGGGCTGAGATCAAAATTGCCGCCGATGCACTCCGGGTTCGGACAATCAAACAGAAACAGTTCCTTGGCAAAAGCCAGATTGAAGGTGCATTTGAGTTCACTGCAACAAGTCACTCCGTTCGGCCCAAAAAAAGTAAGCGTAGCTATGAGGGATTTAAGGTCCGGATACCGTTCCGCCAGGCTCCGGGCGACTCTGACCCTTTCCTTTTCCTCCAGTAGGTATTCCGCCCGGGCGCCAATTCGCTTCTGATACATGCTCAAAAGAATTTTGCGACCGCGTGCTCCGTCAAAGTTTTCGTGGTCATATTAATGTTCCAGGCGGGGCCTGCGGCCGCGCTGGTTCCAATGACTAGTCTGCCGGTTTGACGAAATTAAAACCAATGCTTTGTTTTTATCTTGGCGATAGCCGAAAGCTATCGGTCAAGGATTTTTCAACTGGGGCCCAGGTACTTGATTTTCACGTGAAGACGGCCTTCCGGCGTTTGGGCGTGCACATTGAATTGACCCACGTGCTTAGCGACATAACGGAAGCGAGCGTCGCCGCAAAGCTCGAGTTCCCGGCATTGCTCGTCCAGCGCGATGCTGCGCAGCAGTTCGCTGATCTGGTCGCTGGTGAGCAACGGCCCATCCAGCACCCGCACTTTGCCATGCAGCCGCATCCTCGGCGGCTGGTCTGGGTCCAGCAGCAATTCCTCTGCACCCTCCTGGACCGCGAGGAGGAGGAGATCCTTCAATTGGTACATGCCAGCCACGCAACGATACAGTCGGGCACCACAGGACGGATTGCAACCGGGACTGGCGTACCTCGCTTGGACAGTGAAATGTGGCAGAGCGGGACTGAAATGGGTTTGGTTAAGCTGTTTGCGGGGGGATGAACGAAGGTGTATAGTAAGCTAGAGTTTGACCTCATTTCGCAGGGTGACCGCTGGTGTGGTCGTCCTTCTTATTCGGCTGAATTCCAGAGTTAACCAATTGGCGACGGTGTCTCGACGGAAGGCAATATGGACATAGTTCTGCAAAGCAAAGGAAGTGCGGCCTTTATTGGGGATTTGGCTGGGGCCTGGACGGATGAACGACAAAACGCTTATGTCTTCGCTAACGGGCTGGAGGCATTGTTTTTCTGCTTTAAGCGGCGGTTGAACAACATGCAAATGGTGGCGATCTTCTTTGATTCCAGGATGAACTTCTCGGTGCCGGTGGCTGATGTGCGCACCGATTGATTGTTAGGCCGAGCACAGCTAGCCACTTCGGGGATTCGCGGGGCCGGCTAATTAATGGGCTTATCTACACTTGCGCCGGGCGTGAATGCGGCTACTCGACGCCCGCTCTCAGCCACTTCTTCTCGAGTCATGCCGAGGGCAACAAACTCACAGGCACCCAAGGCGCCACCGCAGCCCTGTGACGCAGACAATTGGACCCACTTGAGGGCTTCAATGCGGCCCTCGATGGCCGGCTCTAGCCGGCCCGTACGGCAAGACAGGTGTTGTTGGACGCCCAACCGGTATTGCGCTTCAGCGTTGCCGAGACGGGCCGCTTTGGTCAGCCACGACCGGGCCTTGGTTTGGTCGCGGGTGACTCCCTGGCCATGTTCGTACAGCGTCGCCAGATTCAGTTGCGCCCGACTGTGACCCTGCTCGGCGGCCTCAGTATAGCACTGGGCCGCCAAAACATAGTCCTGGGCGACGCCCTGCCCGATGGCAAAGTTGAGCCCCTTGTGGAACTGCGCCTCGGCGTCGGCTGGCGGCAACGGGTTTGGCGTGAACCCCGCGGTTGAGGCGGTTGAGCGAGTGACCCACCGGCGAAGGGAGGAAAAAGACATTGCTTGAGCATAAAGCGACACGAGACTTTTTACGAGGTAATTCGGGCGTTGCTCAATCTTTGCTCAAATAAGATGAGTGGCAGTTTTTCCTCCCGTTCCTCGCTTGGTGCGCGCTGGTCCTGCTATGCTGGTAGTCGGCTCGCGGGGACGTGCTGTATGCCGGCGGCGCTTTAACGGTTTGGTTGCTGTCGCTGAGGACACCTCGGCGCTCCGCAGTTGCCGGTGGCAATGCCCCAATGAAACAGGCGCGGGGCTACTTGCCCCGCGCCTGATCGCAAGATTACGGCTTAATAACGCCGGCCATAATCCACCCGGGCGCCACGGTCGCGTCCGGCGCGCTCCTCTTTGGGGCGCGCTTCATTGACGGTGAGGTTGCGCCCGTCGAGATTGGCGCCGTTCATGGCATCAATTGCTTTTTGCGCCTCTTCAGGCGAGGCCATGGTGACGAAAGCGAAGCCGCGAGGGCGGCCGGTGGAGCGGTCGGTCATGAGGTTGGCCTCGGTGACGGTGCCGTGCGCCGCGAAGGCGTCTTGCAGGTCGTTTTCGGTGGTGGTGAACGAGAGGTTCCCAACGAATAATTTCGTGCTCATGTGATGATAAATTTGTCCTTAGTTTACCCTGTTATCTCCAATACTGTTCCCGGACATCGGGTTTCAAATCATCACTGAACGAAGTTCATTTGAGGATTTACCATGTGGTGGAAGCTACAAGCTAGCTGTCAGACAGGGACAAAATCGCTCACTTTTTGGAGGATAGCAAGCGATTTCGGAGAACAATGGCTCTCGGCCGAATTTGCTATGCCGGCAAACTGAATTGCTGCTGATCTAACTCGAATGGGCCATGGGACCTGCGCGCTGTTCAGGGCTGGGGAATTTTTCTCGGCAGCTGCATAGTTCCTTATGCGTATCACAATCGATCCCCAACGGGTGGCGGAAACATTCGCACATTTTGCCAAAAACCCATCGTTTCAGGAGAGCGCGCAGCTCTTTGCACGTGGTCAACCCATTGCGGAGATGCTTCAAGCCTTCGCCATGAACGAAAAATGTGCTTCGCGCTTTCGCCGGATTGGACGATCTACCCCAATGGAAGTCTTGAGCGGGGCATCCTTGAGAAGGTAATTCTGCGGGTGTCGCAACTCCACGACTGCCAATTTTGCACCAATTCGCACCTGCAGATCATGCAGGGCCTTGGAGTAGGCACGGACCTTTCGGCCCGTGCAGCGCAAACCCAGCGGGAGCGTCTAGCGATCGAGTACGCCGAGTTGGTTACGCGCGATTCTAATCGCATCCCGGACGCATTTTTTGAAGGACTCCATGGTGCCTTTAGCGATCCCGAAATTGTCGAGCTCACGTTCGTGATTGGCTTTATTACCCTGTTGAATCGATTCAATAATGCGCTGGAAGTCCGGTATAAGGGGGAATTCAAAGAGATAGATATTCACTGACTTGTTTTCGGGCTTGCCGGCTCGTTTGGGTAAACAATAAGCATAGAGGGGTGCGCCCGCCAAGACGACTGTCGTTCCGAGGAGAGCTTGCAGCGGACTCCTGGCCGCTATTAACGTGGAATGAGGAATTGGTGAGGCACTTTATCAGGATATTCCCCCAAAGTCATATGCGCCAGATTCAGCAGCCAGCGCGTCGTCACGTCACTGGGGAATTCCTCCAACAGTTCATCAAATAACGCGATAGCCCCTCGCGACCCGTGTGGCAGGAGGTGGTAGGCCTGCGGTCTTAATGGCAATACGCAGGAATCGGCGTTGTGAGCTGCCAGGCAGTTCTCTTGTTCGCCCAGGCGGAGGAAAGCGATCGCTTTGCGCATCCTTAACTCGACGCGCGTGCGATCATCCGTCTTTGCATGACTCTCTGCGATCAGCCGCTCCAATGCGCCAAACGTATTGAGCGCTTTATCTGGACGACCCGCTTGGGTTTGTCGAATCCCGAGCCCGAATAGCAGCCGGAGCTTCTGGTTGAGTTCGGTGGCGTTGGTAATTTGGGTTTCGATCACGGTTACCATACGATCGCTCATGTATGCCGCTATTTCAGGATCCGCATTGTCGTAGTAAGCTGAGAGCAACCCTGCCATTTGGCGCGTGCTGGGCGCCGGATTGCCTGGCGGCAATGAAGGGTTCCTCGAATCAACTGTTTCGCAGACGGGGTCCAAAGTGATCTCTTCCGAATCACTCGTTTGAGCCTGGGCGTGGGAGGCCATCGAGCAGCGCTAAGAGATAAATGACGATGGCGGGGCGACCATTCAGTAAGGCACCTATTTAGGAGGCGACAATGTTTTCCAACAGCCGAATCACCAGGGCTGTCCAGCCGGTCTGGTGGCTGGCGCCCAGGCCCTTGCCCGTTTCGCCGTGGAAATATTCATGAAACAGCACGAGGTCACGCCAATGCGGATCGTCGGCATACCGGGAGTCCCCTCCCGCAAACGGCCGGCGGCCGTGCTCATCTCGCAAAAAGATGCGCGTCAGTCGCCGGCTGAGTTCATTGGCTGCCTGCTGGAGATTGATGCGGTTGCCGGAACCGGTTGGGAATTCGACGAGCAGTGAGTCGCGAAAGAAATAGTGATAGCGCTCGAGCGCTTCGATCAGCAGGTAGTTGATTGGAAACCAAATTGGACCACGCCAATTCGAATTGCCGCCAAAAACACCGGTGGACGATTCACCTGGTTCGTAGTCCACGCGGTATTCCGCCCCATCCATACGTAAGATATAGGGATGTTGCTTGTGAACACGCGAGACGGAGCGGATGCCATAGGGCGAAAGAAACTCATTTTCATCGAACAGATAGCGTAGCACGCGTTCGAGCCGTTCGCGCGAGGGAATCGCGAGCAACCGGCGACCGACGCCTGATTGTTCAGGACAACAGTAGTACGAACTGAGGCTCTGCAAATCCGGGCGATGCTCGAGGAACCAGTCCATCCGCTTTTTGAAGCCAGGCAAACGCTGGACGAGGTCATCGTCGAGAACCTCCACTGCCAACAAAGGAACCAAACCGACCAGCGATCTGACCTTAAGCGGGATGGTTTCGCCGTCGAGCTGAAGCTGGTCATAATAAAAACCATCGGTGTCATCCCAAAGTCCAATGCCACCGCGCTGGTTAATCGCATCGGTGATTGCAACAAAGTGCTCGAAAAATTTCGAGGCCATGTCTTCAGTAGCGGGATTGTCGCGAGCTAATTCCAGCGCTATCGAAAGCATGGTCGAGCAGAAGAAAGCCATCCAGGCCGTGCCATCGGCCTGACCCAGTTGCCCGCCGTTCGGCAACGGCTTGGAGCGATCGAATACACCGATGTTATCCAAACCCAGGAAACCGCCGGCGAAGATGTTTTTGCCTTCGACGTCCTTGCGGTTCACCCACCAGGTGAAATTGATGATCAACTTTTGAAAACAACGGGACAGGAACAACCGATCGCGCTCTCCCCTGGCACCCGTCATCTTGTACAAACGCCAGCAGGCCCAGGCGTGAACAGGCGGGTTTACGTCGCCGAAATTGAATTCATACGCCGGCAATTGCCCGTTCGGATGCATGTACCATTCGCGCAGAAATAGCACGAGTTGCTGCTTCGCATAGGTCGGATCGACTTCCGCCAGCGGCATCGTGTGGAAAGCCAGGTCCCACGCCCCATACCAGGGATACTCCCATTTATCCGGCATCGAGATGACGTCGCGGTTGTAAAGATGGGTCCAGTTCGAATTGCGACCGTGCTCGCGTTCCGGCGGGGGCGGCGGCTGCTGCGGATCACCATCGAGCCAATCGCGGATGATGAAGTGATAGAATTGCTTGCTCCACAACAACCCCGCATACGCCTGTCGAGCCAGGGCCTTTTGGTCTGCGGTCAGCCCGCCCGGCAAGTGTGTCGCGTAAAACTCGTCCGCCTCGCTCATTCGCCGGCGGAAAGTCTCCTCGAATTCCTGACCCAGGCTCGTCGTCGCCGGCAGCTCGTGATCCGCCAGGCGCAAACGAATTTCAGCCGTGCCGCCCGCCGGCAGCATCAGCCGGTACAGCGCCGCCGCCTTTGTCCCGGTTTGTTTCGGGTTCACAACCCCCATCCGTCCACCGATCAGATACTCGTGAAACGCATCTTTGACACATGGAGTCCAAATCTCCGCGTTGAACAGTTTTTGCGTGTTGGTCTCGTTTTCGGTGAAAAGCAACTGCGGCGCTTCTCCCCCCGGCCCCGGACCAGCCACAAGCCAATGCTTGCCGAAGTCAACGTGATCGCCCTGAATCGTTGAGCCGCCGACTTGTTTCAAGTGTGGGCGGACCCAACAACCTTCGTGTTTGCAACCCCAGATCCACGTGTTGCGATACCAGAGGGTCGGCAGCAAATCCAACGGCGCTGCTTCTGGGCCACGGTTGGTGGCTGTGATGCGAATGAGAATATCATTCGGGTCGGCCTTGGCATACTCCACCTGAAGATCGAAATAGCGGTTCTCGTCAAAAATCCCGGTATCCGTCAGTTCGAATTCGGGGTCGCTTCGACCGCGACGCTGATTCTCCTCGCACAGCTTTGTGTAAGGAAATTCCGCTTGCGGGTACTTATACAGCGCCCGCATATAAGAATGCGTCGGAGTCGAATCAAGGTAGAAATAGCATTCTTTGACATCTTCGCCGTGGTTCCCTTCGGGACCGCTCAAACCGAACAAACGCTCTTTGAGGATCGAATCTTTTCCGTTCCAAAGCGCCAGCGCGAAACAAAGGCGGCATTGCCGATCGGTGATGCCCAGCAAACCGTCCTCTCCCCAGCGATACGCCCGGCTGCGTGCCTGGTCGTGGGGAAAATAGTCCCAAACCGTCCCGTGCGGAGAATAATCCTCCCGGACCGTGCCCCACTGACGCTCGGCGAGATACGGTCCCCAGCGCTTCCAGTTGGCCACGCGCTGCGCGTCGGCTTGCAAACGCTCTTGCTCCGCGTCCGGTTCGCTCATGGAGCCATTCTCACGCGGTAAAATTGGCTCGGTTGTCTGGGCGGCGTCGCATCGGTGACTTGCACGACCCCGCCGGTGCCGGGAATGTTCGTGAGCAAGACGGACCAGTTGCTGCCGACAGGATTTGCCTCCCCTTCGACATTGTAGCTGACGCCGAGCAGCGTTTGGAAGCTAAGAACCGAATCTGCCTTTGACACGGTGAAGTCGGTAATGATCGGCGCGGCGCGTGAGGTGAATTCGTCCGCGCCAATGTCCGGACGCGCGCCTTTG
>DATJGF010000195.1:0-26062 GCA_035495315.1 Candidatus Limnocylindrales bacterium | reverse complement strand
GGTCCCGCTGCCGTTCATTATGCCCCGTGTCTCAACGCACTCATTAACGGCCGTCTCCAGGTCTATGCCGAGGGGTTTCAGTTTGTCCTGACAGCGCAACCACATATCAGCGTCACGGCTGGAGAGCTGCAGCACCCTTTGCTCATCGTTGGCCATGCGCTTGATTGCTTCCTCGCCAGCAGCGACGGCCATGTCCAGATCCGCGAACGTCTGCCGCTTCAGCTTGCCGAGTAATGGGTAGGCCAGCGTGTAGTTAATGTATCGGGCCCCGTTCTTCTCTTGACGGTTGCGATAGATGGTCGCTGACAGCTTCGGGATACCCTGGACGGTGACTGTTTTCGGGAAGGTTGCCATATGCCCCGAATTATTCAGGAATCCTTCAGGAAAGTCAACTCCTTTGCGTAAGTCGTTGATTATTAAGTGCCGGTGGTGGGACTCGAACCCACACGTCTTTTTATGGACCCAGGATTTTAAGTCCTGTGCGTCTGCCATTTCGCCACACCGGCGCTGATTGAAAGGCCATTCGACTTTCGCAAAGGGCGCCAGTATGTGCAAGGCGCCAGTTTGACTGTTATAACGCCGAGGCGAGAAACCTCATCCTCATGAAATCAGGTCAAGTCCATTCCCGCCGGAGTTACGAAAAGAGATCAATGTGCCAACCGCTAGAAAGTGGCCTGACTTGGTCTAGGAACCATGGTTTGATAGAGAACCTCAGTCTGCGAACCGGTTAGAATTGGCCTGTTGGTAAGAGTCAGCCAGTTTGGTGGTGCCGTCGCAGTGGTACACCGGCGCATCAACGGCGGTATCCCGATTGGAGAATTCAACACCCTGGCCCGTGCATCACCTAAACCATCCAGGCTTAGCTTAGCAGCGGCGCTTTGGAACATCAACGCACAAAGTGTTGCAATCAGGACACGAAAGTCTCCTGACCGGAAAACCAACAGGAATTGCTGCGGGCTATCTACCTACCCGCTCGTTCGGCCATCAGCGAATCGACAATGGAATGTTCTTTCTCAATAAGATTACGCAACGATTGGCCGAGGACGCGCTCGGAAAAGAGTTTGTGGCGCAACAGCAGCGTGCGAAACTGAACCGCGGTCCAGACGAGGACAACAGCATCGCTGACGGCGCGCAAGGAAGCCGAGCGCGGGATTTCACACAGGACCGCCAGTTCACCCAGAATAGCGCCAGGCCCGGGCTCGCGCAGGATGAGTTCAAGCCCTTGCCTCTGAACGAACACTTCCAATTTGCCTTTCAGCACCAGCAAAGTGGAAATCGGCGGATCGCCTTCCTTGAACAGAATCTCCCCCGGCACACAATTCTTGATGGTGCCGCCTTCCAACAACATCTGGGCACCCGCAGCCGTAAAGCCTTGCAGTATGGGAAAAGTCGCCATGATAGCGGCATATTGCTCATTCATAAGAAAGGGCTTGGTTTGACGCCTAAGCTATCAGCTTGAGGGTTTATTGCCAATCAAAATCGCGACTTTAAACCAACAATCTGGATAAGCGCCGATGTTGGCAGTCCGATTGACAATCGGCGCTACGGCCGACTGCCAGTCGGCGTTACCAGCGAAAGGAAGATGCGGACCGGTGGGGCCGTGGGGGGGCGGGCTACTGGGAGGCCCCGAACCCGGTCCGCACCTTCAAGAGAGCAGTCGCGAAGCCACGGGGGCAGAAATCCCGCATACTACGGACACGCAACGCAACAGACCCGAATCGGAAGGATCCAAAAACCGAAACAAAGATCCCAATCTAAAGCGCCAGAGGACTGGCGCAGTCCAAAAAACTGGCGCAAGTCTTCTTAAGCCAGGCGGGGCAGTGGCAAATCGATCGGCAGCCGCAGTCCAGGCAAGGCGTCCAGCAGGCGGGGGGCGGCGTTAACCAGTGCCGCGACAGTCGCATGGTCACCAGCAACACCGCCGGGTAAGACCAGATTCAACGGCGGATTACCTTCAATTTGAATCGCGTCGTGCGGATCCGGGGCATCGAGATACATTTTCAAAACAAGGCTGATGACGGTTTGTTTGCCAAGCTTCGCCTCGGCGCGCTGATGCAAACCGCAGGTCTCCCCTTTTCTCACCCTGAGATATTTCGTCTGGATATCGTGGTCGGCGACGACGGCACCACCCGATTCGGAAATGGTCTTAACCGGCCAACCGAGGCCGTAGGCGACCAGGGCGAGTGATTCCTTCAAACCGGCATGTCCCGCCCTGCCCTGTTTCAACAAACGCCGGAATTCCCCTGGAGACAGGCCGCTGCCGATCTTGCGCTGGAGCGGCTCGCGTCGGGTCGATGCGTCCACCACGCGTTGGACATGCACCGCCTTCACCTCACGGCTCACACCAGTCAGGCACAACGGCAGGAGGTCCATCACGAAACCGGGGTTGACGCCCGTTCCGACGATTCTGGCGCCATTCTTTTTGCAGAGTTGGTCCAGACGATGGGCGAGCAAAGGTTCGCGCAATTGCGGAAAGACGAGTTCTTCACAGGAAGAAACGACGCTGATTCCGCGCCGTGCGATTGGTTCGAGCTGAACAAACGCGGTTTTAAACTTGGAAACCGCAGTATGGAAGATCAGATGCGGTTTGACCCGCTTGAGCAATTCCTGCAATGAAGGCTGCACTACACAACCACGTAGACCCCGGATACCCGTTAACTCCCCCAAATCTCTGCCGGTTATGGTTAGGTTGTTGTCGATTGCGCCGACGACCTTGGCCCAGGGTTTCGTGGCGGCCAGGCGGAGTGTTTCGACGCCAATCGGTCCGAGGCCAAACTGCGCAATTCTGATTTGTTTCATGCGACGCGGCAGATGAATAGGCATCGGAGCGCGGTTTGACAACAAAAAGCGCTGCAACCGATTTGCGGGCTTCCTTTGACGCAAACTGACATGATCCAGAATTCGTTAGAATGGGCCTCGAAGGAGCTCAGCCTCCCGACGGGTAAAAAGGCGCTTGACCACTTCCGGTTGAGGCGTAGATTAGCGCAATCGCAGCGGAATTTGAGTGGTTGTTCCTTCCGTTCGAAAGTGTAAATGGCTACCAAGCTGCAACTGAAGTCACTGATTATGCGCAAGCCGGCGCATCGCATGGTTTCGTGGCGTTTTGTCACGAATCCGTACCGGCGCGGCGCCAGCGGCTTGGGCCAAGGAAATATGTAGACTAACTCGAATTTCAAAAACCCACCCGCTGAAAAGCCGGGTGGGTTTTTTATTTGCCCATACGGCACGGCGGCCAACCAACACAAACCATGAATGAACAAGAAGCCAGTCTGCGCGAGAACTTGCGCGCCCTGCCTCGCAGCGCATGGGTCCTTTTCTTTGGCACATTCCTCAACAAGTTCGGCACGTTCGTCCTGCCATTCCTGGCGATATACATGACCGGCCTCGGGTTCACTGCGGCCCAATCCGGATTGGCAATTGCCGCGTACGGTATCGGCACCCTTTGCGCCTGTCTTCTGGGCGGGCATTTGGCCGACCGTTTGGGCCGGCGCAAAACCATCGTACTTTCCATGTTCTCAGTCGGGCTGGCGATGCTTTGTCTTTCACAGGCCCGGAGTCTGGCGATGATCGTGTTGTTTTCGTGCCTAGCCGGCTTAACCGGTGAGCTTTATCGGCCGGCCAGCAGCGCCTTGCTCGCGGACCTCGTCCCCGCGGGACAGCGCGTCACCGCCTACGCGGCGTATCGTATGGCCTTCAACGCCGGTTGGGCCTTCGGGCCGGCAACCGCCGGTTTGCTGGCCAAAAAATCGTTCCTCTGGTTGTTTGTAGGCGACGCCGCCACTTCCCTGCTCTACGGCATTGTCGCCTGGGTTGCTTTGCCGGCGGGATTACGCGGGATCCGCACCAGCAATACTCTCCTGGAAACCTTTCGTGTGTTACGGACCGACAAACGGTTTCTACAAGTGGTCTGTGCTGCACTCGCGATTGGCCTGGTGTTTGTTCAGGCCTTTTCGACGATGAGCCTTGAGATCACCGACAACGGGTTTTCGCCGGCCACTTACGGCCTGGTCATCTCGTTGAATGGGGTTCTGGTGGTGCTTTGCGAATTGCCGCTAACGACAATCACCAAAAGGTTCCCGGCGCGTCGGGTCATTGCCTGCGGGTTTTTCCTCATCGGCATCGGCTTTGCCTCGAATCTCTTGACACGCACGCTGCCATTGCTCTTTCTGACAACCGCTCTGTTCACCTTCGGTGAGATGATTAGCATGCCCGTTTGCGGAGCTTACGTCGCCGACCTCGCACCCGTGCAACAACGCGGTTTGTACATGGGGACCTACGGCATGGTATGGGCTTTGGCTTTCGTTTGCGGACCTAGCCTGGGCTTGATCCTGTTTTCGTTCAACCACCTGCTCTTGTGGGCAAGTTGCGGCATTATGGGATTGGTATCAGCCCTAATCATTGTCGCAGAACCACGCCAGCATGAGATTCCCGGAACTGCCAAACCGTTGGCCTCAGTTTGATTATGCTCTAAAAGCGAAATCCGAACTCAGAGCATCGCCCCGGTTCGGATTTCGGCTTTTCGGAATTTGGAATTGAGCTAATGTTTGCTCTGCCCGAGCTCGAGCAAGCGCCCAGACCTACTTCGCTCCCTGGTCAATCCACGCACGAATCAGGCCTACCTGCTCTGCGGTCAGTGGCGGAGGTGGAGGCCCCCAACCACCGGGACCGTGACCACCAGGGCCGCCAGGACCACCCGGAGGAGGACCTCCCGGACCGCCGGCGCCACCACCGCTTGGAGGAGGACCGCCAGGACCGCCAGGGCCGCCTCCGAATCCCTTGCCGCCGGGCCTATGCTTAGGCGGCATCGCCGTCTCGTCATCAATCTGGGCGGCCGCGATGACCATCCAGCTCTTCTGGCTGCTCCCAGGTTCGATCACCTTGCCATCTTTTCCGCCCTTAAGTGCCCCATCGAGGCTATCCAGGCGCAAGTTGGCTTTTGGCCGATCCTGCCCGTGGCAACGTGTGCACGACTTCTCCAGCATCGGTTGAATATCTTTCGTGTACGTCAGGCCGGTGCTTTTCGCAGCGGGCGGCAGCTTGCTCACATCCAACTTGCTGAGATCAGGTTTGCCATCGCCGCGGGCTGCTCCGGCGAATGTCAACGCCCCGGCGATCAAAAGGGTCCACTTTTTATTCATAATCATGGTTGCTGTTGCGAATATGTGTTGTTAATCCCACTGCCAAAGTCAAGCGCGACCAAGGCTTGTGTCATCGCGGAAAAATAGCCGCCCCCACCTTAAGAAAAGATTAAGTCGACAAAAACCTACTTATCTTTCTTCAAGCGAAAAACCAGGTGGACCTTGCCCAACTGCTCTCGGAAGCGGTCAAAAGTGTTCCAATCCAGGAGATCCGAATCGCTCAGACCGGTAACGGTCTGAACCAATTCCGGGTTGTCGAGGACCGGACTGAGCGTCAGGGGGCGATAACCCTTGCTCTGCGCCTGCAAGCGCACAGTGCCGGGAACGACGAGCTCGCCGCCCCCCGGCTCGATTCGATGGCGCTTCCCTGCGCGCGGGATTGTCCCTTCAAAGCGAATTTCATTGATTGTTCCTGACAACGGCCGTCCTGACTCGGCATCCTGCATTTCGACACGCACTCTGGCCGGGACGGGCTCGACAGGCCGATGAGGCTCTTTCCCGAGGTAGAATGCGCCGCTAATTGCGATTCGGTTTTCGGCCTCGCCGCCGGTGACCCGAACGCAAAACCAGCCGTTCGTGATCTCTTGAACCGGCATATTAGTTCTGAAGGTGTCAAGTGGAGCTGCGAGAGTAAACGTCCTCCAAACCTTGCCGTTGCGCAGGACTTCGACGCGCGATAATCCGTGGACATCATCGCCGGAACTCCACGCCTCGATGTTAAGTCGATGTGCCTTATCAGTGAGGAAAACCGACCCGGGAGGCAAACCATCCATAGTAGCCAGCAACAGCGGTCCGGTCGTAGCAAACGTTTTGCCCGCCGCCGTCGCGGCGACCGCAGAAGGGATCGAAAAGCCATCAGGCAAAAACGTGTAGATACGCGCGCTACCGGGAACGCCGCCACCCGGCCGATCGAAACATGCATCGGACGAGGCGGTGGCCGCGACGCGATAGCCGTGGTTGAGCAGTAGCGACCAGAGTTCAAAGGCTTTGGCGTTGGCCGCCTGTTCACCAGAGGTCGTCAGTACATCCAGGCCGTCGAACGTTGGTCCAATCAGGGTATCGAGCGGCAGCTCGACTGCCATATTGGAGACCCGCATCCGTTCGACTTTCGGATAGCCACCCTTTCCTCCCCAGGCCCCCCACCACCATCGCGCCGGATGCGTGTAAAAGACCGCGCCGTGCTGGCAGTGAATCAGGTTATGCGATTCAAAATTGGCGTAGGTCGGCTTTTCCGATTCGTAGTCCCACGCGCTGGCAGCCATCAACTCCTGAACGACATCTCGCCCCTCCGCAGTTCTCCCACGCACACCAAGGTTCCAGCAATGACCCAGGCACCGCCCAGCATCGCCTTTGTAGTAGTTTTTAGGCGCCTCCAGATTCCAGGTCAGCGCACAGTCTGGTGTTGAACGCTGGTTTAGTTCGGTGGCCAATTTCTCCGGAGTTGGGTCTGCCAGGATCCAGCTCTGGGCCAGCGACAAATACTGCAAATCCTCCGCCCGCGCCGTCAGCGCGACAAAATCAAAATCCACCGGCACCGTCTTTTCCCCGTGCAACATGTGAACATGACTATCGCCGGCATACCAGCCGCGCTTGCGCAAGTCGACAACGCGCTGCAAATCGACCCTGAGCTCGAACTCCTGGCCCGGCAGGAGCTCCAACTCGCGGTTAAAAACCCTGGTTTCAAATCCGCGCGTGATGCGTATTTGCGTGCGGCCGGCAGGCAGGTGTTTCACGAATGCGCCTGGGCATCGGAAGCCTGCTTTGAAGGATTCGGTCTCCGTAAGCACTTTTCCGGTCGCATCGCGGATGAAAACTGTGCACGCCGTAGGTTGGCCATTCGATGCATCCTTAATCACGCCGCGCAAGATTGCCTCCTGGGCCAGTACTGTGCTTGCCAGGCTGAGAAAAATAATTGGTATGAAGCGGCCACGACCTAAGTCGGGTCGCAGGGCCGTCAGAGAATCGAAAATATTAAAGGCTGCTCTGGCCAATGATGAACGACCCCGCGCGGCCAGCCGCAGTGGCACGCTTAAGACCGCAAATTCAGAATCGCTGCGGCCGTCACGCCGGTGCGTTTCGCGGATGATGATTTTGGACGCAAGGAACAACTGAGTGGCACCGCGAACAGCTCTGCACTTCTTTTCCCACAACATCGTCGCGCAGACTAATTGCCAAGCTTGTCACGGTAAACGAAAATCCAGCACGGTTTCATGTTTCTGCGCGAATGACTCTGCTTAGCTAGGGCACGATTAAAAGTGGATGCGAATGCGCTTTTGCTCCCCGTTGCTTCATCTCATTAACACCTCCATTTATGGAGGTGTACCAGGTCCTCGGTCGATCGAACCCTTTCAATTTGAAAGGGTTTGTCGCCACCGCCCACTTTTAATCGCACCCGCTGAGCCACGCAAAGTAGAGATCGAGGTTGCCATGGCACCTTGATGTGGTTCAATATCGGCTAAGCTGATTGGGGAATCGCTGGCACCTGGGAAAGTCCATTGTAGTAATTTACTGTGCGATGATCGTGCTACGAACACGAGTAGTTTTGCGCGAGCTCCTTGGGAAAACCCGTGAGCGGTTCCTCGACCTATTAGTCCAAAAGCTCCCGGGGTTAGCCTTCAACACACCTGGCCTTACAGCTGCCCTTTCACTGTTCATACTCCTGCTGCTGCTTCCCAATGCTTCGGCAGCACTACCCGAGACGCAAACCAGCCATTGGTTGATTACTAGCTGGGAAACCGATAACGGATTACCCGAAAACTCCGCGACGGCGATGGTTCAAGCGCCTGATGGGTATCTCTGGTTTGGGACATTTAAAGGGTTGGTGCGTTTTGATGGTGTCAGCTTTACAGTTTTCAATCATGCCAATACACCGCAACTGCCGGATGACGGTGTGGTAAATGTTCACTTAGATCATTCCGGACGGCTTTGGGTCAGCACCCTAGGAGGTTTGGTTTTACATGACGGGGAAGACTGGTCGCCCATTGGTGCGCCCACCGTTCCAGCCACTGATCCGATCCGAACCTTCACTGAACGTCCCAATGGCGATCTGCTGCTGACTACCTTTCAAGGCAAAGTATTTGAATTTGCTACCAACCGTCTCACTGAACTGCCTACGCCACCCGGCGAAAGTGGAGCCGGCTACCTCGGCGGCGTTGACGAGGAGGGTCACTGGTGGGTGGCGCAGTCCAAATATGTTGGGCGTTGGTCAGCTAGGGAGTGGCAGCCAATCCTTGCCGCCGATGAGTTGAAAACAACATCGCCTTCCAGAATCATGCTTGCTCCGGCGCGCGGCGGTGGGCTGTGGCTGCTTCTCGCTTCCGAATTGCGAAAATATTCGCGCGGCGTTGAGGTGGCACGACGGCGGCTTTCTGTCTTACCCGGCAATGTCTGGAGCATGACTGAGGACACCCGGAGCAACATCTGGATCTGCACTTTCGATCAGGGCCTAACCCAATTGTTGCCTGACGACCACATCATGAGATGGACCGAACAGAACGGCCTCTCTTACCATGGCACGCGCTTTGTCTATGAGGATCATGAACGCAATCTGTGGGTTGGCTCGAGTGGGGGGGGCTTGCAGCGCTTCAAGCCACGCCGCTTCGAAAGTTTTGGGCCCCTGGCCGGGCTCTCCGAACGAGTGGTCAAATCAGTCTGCCCCGCACCAGACGGCGGTATATGGATCGCCACCTATGGTGATGGTTTATTCCGGTTGACTGACACCGGCCTCACCAATGTCCCACTCACTGGTTGGACCAACTTGCACCTATACGGACAAAGTGTTCTGAGTGACCGCACGGGACGGACTTGGGTTGGCACGTTCGGATCGGGGCTTTTTCGCTTCGACGCGAACGGCTGCCAGCGTTTTCCTGCCGAAATAACTGGCGGCGACAACGTCATCGCCTTATTCGAGGATTCGCGCGGACGGATTTGGATGTCGGGGGGGCGAGGCGTCTCAGTATTCGAACAAGGAGAATTTCTTGCCTACGGACCAGAACAAGGTTTGCCAAAAGGCGCGGTGTATTGTTTCGCAGAGGATAAGCAGCAGGCCATTTGGCTTTCTAATCAGGAAGGCGTTTTTCGGTCGGAAAAGGGACGCTTTTCTGAAATCCACGATGTCGCTGGCAAACCGCTCAGCGGGATTACTTGCCTCAAAGGCGAGTCGGATGGAACGATGTGGATGGGTTCGATGGGAAACGGCTTAATGCGATGGCGAGAGGGAAAGCTCTCAAAAATCAGCGTCTCGGCCGGACTGCCCGTCGCGCACGTTTATGGAATTCTGCAGGATGCTCAGGGCTGCTTTTGGATGTCTTCGAACCGCGGCATCATGAGAGCGCGACGCACTGACCTTAACTCCGTAGCGGACGGCACTGCAGCGAAGCTGGTGTGTCAACTTCTCGATCTCAATGATGGCTTGCCAAGCGTCGAATGCCCCAGTGGCCAGCAGCCCAGTTGCGCTCGTGACGAGCGCGGAAGACTTTGGTTTTCCACCATTAAAGGGGTTGCCGTAACTGATCCAGCTGCTTTTCAGGCCAATACGTTGGCTCCGTTGGCTCATATCGAGGAAGTCGTTTTTTATACCGGCTCACGAAATGCTGTCGCAAACGAGGAAGTGCAGCACATTCGATCGCCCTTCTCCGAAAAGTTCGAACTTCCGGCCGGATGCCATGGAATCGAAATCCACTACACAGCACCCAGCTTCTGCTCCCCGGCCAAGGTGGCTTTCCAGATCAAGCTCGACACCCCCAACTCCGAATGGCGCGACGTGGGCAACCGGCGCGTTGCCTATTTCGACCAACTGGCCGCTGGACGCCATGTGTTTCAGGTTCGGGCCGCCAACGACGACGGCCTTTGGTCCGATACTGGCGCAAGTCTTGCCTTTACAGTCCTTCCATTTTTTTGGCAAACAGATCTCTTTCTGGGCTTGATGATCGTTTGCCTATGCGCGTTGGTGTTAGCCTGGTTGGCTCACTTGAAGTCTCGAATGGAAAGCAAGCACGCGGCTCAACGAGCCTTCACCCGGCAGTTGATCCTGTCTCAGGAAAATGAACGAAAACGAATCGCCTCGGAACTACATGACGGACTCGGCCAGGACCTGTTGTTGGTTAAAAACCGCCTCGGATTGTTGTCCGCCAAGGCGACACCTGATCTTGCCCGTCAATTGTCGGAGATCTCGTCAACCACCGCTCGCGCGATCGCGGATGTTCGCGAGATTTCACATGCGCTTCGCCCCAGCGCACTCGAACAGGTCGGGTTAACCAAAGCGATTGAATGGATGGTCGAACAGATGGCAGAAACTTCGCAGGTGAAATTCTCGGCTGAACTGGACAACATCGACCATCTACTTGCCCCGGAGATGGAAATCAACATGTATCGAATCGTGCAGGAAGCACTCAATAATGTGATTAAACACGCCGCTGCTTCGCAGGTAATCGTTGAAACCAAGAGGGGGCCGAATGAAATCACCGTTTCAGTCTTCGATGATGGCCGCGGCTTTGACCTGGAGCGGCTGGCTCGCAACGGAGAGAGACGTTCCGGCCTTGGCCTGGTGAGCATGGAGGAGAGAACCAAAGTCCTGGGCGGCGAAATCAAAATCAAGTCCGAACTGAGCGTCGGTACAAGACTGATCCTGAATGTGCCTCTCGCTAAAGCCGAGAAGTGAGGGGCTCGCTCCTTAGAGTCCACGCGATCCGCAATGCAAATATCTTCCGTCCTTTGGCCATGAGCACCAATTGGAAGTATATCTGGGAAAAGGTCACCTGCAGTTTTCAGTGCGACCGGGATTCAGTGCACGGCCCGGCACATTGGCGCAGGGTCGAGCGCAACGGCCTGTTCATCGCGACGCGCAGTGGTGCGGTCCTGGACGTCGTGCGTCTGTTCGCAGTGTTCCACGATTCCCGACGTCAGCACGACGGCCCGGACAAGAGTCATGGCGCACGTGGGGCGGCCTATGCCGCCAGTTTGCGCGGTGTGCTTTTCCAACTCAGTGATCAACATTTCGAACTGCTCGACTACGCCTGCAAATGGCACGCTCACGGCAGGTTGAGCGATGATTCAACGATTGGCACTTGCTGGGATGCGGACCGACTCGACCTTGGACGGGTTGGCATCGCACCGCACCCCGCTTACATGAGCACTGAAGTGGGCCGGAAGATTGCGGTAGATAGTTCTTTGCAATCATTTCTTGAAAGCGCGGAAGCAGGAGCCGGCACTGAGGGAACTCTGGTTTAGCGTAAGGGCCGAGCGGATGAAGATCTTAGCCTGTCTTTCCAGGTCAACGAAATTGAGGCACCTTTAGTGATCACCGGTGCCCTTATTCATTATGGGCATTTAAATTCGACCAACAGATTCTGGCCTGGCCCCACTTCCAGTCGAACCTCATCGGGTCGGGAATAGGAACGGCCGGTCTTCCACTCTCGGGCTAAGTCAGCGTGGATGCGTGGACGAAGCACCACCCGGGCGATTGCCGTTGGATCGAGTTTGGGCGGCTGAGCAGGCTTCTTGACCACACCGGCATTGTTGATGAGTTCGATAACCCATCCGTTGCTTGTGCGATTGATCTGATACTGAATCGGATCTCCCTGGACTTCGAGAGGGAGAAATTCGTCCACAATCTTTTGGAGGCGCGAATCCGAGATGACAGTGGAACGGCCGGTGACAGAGTTGGGCCCGGGTCAAGCCCATTGCCAAGTTTCTGCTCTTGCATCATCCGGACCAATTGTGTGAGCGGTTCCAGTTCGCCGGGTGCACCGTACATCGTAAACACAAATTCCGGATGGCCCGGCAACGGAACCAACTTGAAGCGCTCGGGAACAGAAGCGCTTTGACGTATCGTTGACTCATGCTCGCCGCCGTCGCAAGCCAGGCTGTAGCGAGGAAAGCGAATGATCGAGCAAGTTGTGTTATTAACCGGTTCAAGCCAGTGTTTTGTTATGCAGAACCGAACGATTGGCTAGTTCCATTGCGGTTGAAGATGGAATAGCGCCGTCAGCCCAACAGATGGTTTCATGTCCCTTATTGTGGGGCTTTACTGGCTGGCCGACAACATCAACTCGGGCCGCAAGGCGATCGGCCTCTACCGAGTGTAGTTTGAAGTTTCCGTTGTCGCTCGATTAGCGCATGATCGCAGGATGGACAAGAGCTTGCGACCGATCGATTTGCGCAGCGACACCATCACTAAACCCACGCCCGCCATGCGCGAGGCAATGGCAAAAGCGGAGGTTGGCGACGATGTGTTTGGAGATGACCCAACTGTTAAAGAACTCGAAACCGAAACCGCCACGTTGTTAGGTAAAGAAGCTGCTTTATTCACTGCTTCGGGTACGATGGCGAACCAGTTAGCACTTCGGAGCCAAACCGAACCCGGCGACGAAATCCTCGTCGAGGCCAATGCCCACGTTTATTACTACGAAGGGGGCGGTCCGGCCGCCTTTAGCGGGGTGATGTGCCGCTGCCTCGAAGGCCAGCGTGGCATCTTCACCGGAACTGACCTGGAGGCCGCGTTACGTCCATTGGACCCGCATTTTCCGCGCACACGACTGGTCTGTATCGAGAACACTCACAATCGTGGCGGCGGCAAGATCTGGTCGCTGGAGCAAATCCGCGAGGTAACGGCAACCGCCCGAAAGCACGGTCTGCAGTTGCACCTGGACGGCGCTCGTTTGTGGAATGCTTCGGTGGCGACGGGCATCGCCGAGCGGGAGTATGCAGCCCCTTTCGACTCGGTGAGTGTCTGTTTCTCAAAAGGTCTCGGGGCTCCCATCGGATCAGCCTTGGTCGGTTCAAAAGGATTAATCGAGCGGGCGAGGCGTTTTCGAAAGATGATCGGAGGAGGGATGCGCCAGGCTGGAGTGATAGCTGCAGGAGCCCTCTATGCGTTGGGCAATCACCGTGCCCGCCTCGCCGAAGATCACGCGAACGCAAAGCGACTGGCTGCAGGGCTGGCCAACATCAAAGGCTTGGAAGCCGATCCGTCTCAGGCCGAAACAAATATTGTGCGTTTTCGCGTGCAGACCATGCCAGCAGACCAGTTGGTCGAGTTGTTCAAAGCCCGTGGCGTAATGGTTTTACCCGTTGCGCGAGATACGATCCGGGCAGTGACCAACCTCATGGTAACCACTGAAGACATCGACCACGCGCTGGCGATTATTTCTGATTCGCTGAAATAACGCTACAAGTGCGAAGTGCCTCAAACGCTCATAGGCGACCCCACATTATTTACGAACATGTAATCTGTCCCGTGTTCGCCCAGGCCAAACGCCATTTCCTTCATGTATCCTCTGAAGAGGGTATTCGATGAGATCACGGTGTGGCTCAGTTTCCGCAAGACGAATCCAAACTGCGGCGTGTACTCACCCTTGCCGCCATCGTCCCGGCCGGCCGCACATACGTTTGAAACAAATGTCAGGCCGCTGCACTCCTCCAATCGCACCTGACACGACTGCTCACCTTCCGGCAGCAGCCTGCTATCTTTGCCACAACGCCGAAAAATGTTCCCGGTGATCGTAGTTGTGCGCATCTTCAGGGCACATAACCCAGCTCCCCAATTCCGGTCGAAACAGTTCCCGGTCACGTTCCATGCATCGCCTGCATAAAGATACAGGCCGTAACCTTTGTTCCATTCCACACGGTTTGCGGTGAACATCACCGTCGCACCGACCGAATCACAGGCGAAACCGTGGCTCCCGTTCCCCGAGAACTGGTTGTCCGATACGAAACCGTCCCAGCCGGTAATTTGGACCCCACAACCTTTGTTTGCCTGCAGAATATTCCGGCGCAGAATGAAAAGCCACACGCGCAACAGATGCACACCGTGCCCGGAAAACCTTTCGATCTTGCAGTCTTCGATCACGATCGCATCCTCCTTCGGACTGTACTTCTCGGCATTATTCAAGAACACCCCGTCAATCCCCTTCGTTGCCTCTGGCCGCCCCTGCAGAAATAATCCGCGGAGGTGGACGCCAAACGCGCCGGTAATGTTGAGCAGACAATCCGCATCGTCAGAGTCCAGCACCAGCATCGCCCCGGCGTCGCCACGGTATCCCCATTGAGGTTCCGCAAGTAGCGTCGTGTGCGGATGAACTTTTAAGTCATGGCATCGGTAGCGTCCCGCAGGGAAGAAAACCGTGCCACTGACAGCGCCTGCCGCATCGAGTGCTTTTTGGATCGCCTCCGCATCTGCTGTTTTACCATCCCCTTTCGCACCGAACTCCAGCACGTTGAAAACGGAATTAGTGCGGGCGCCTCCCTGCTCGGCAGCACCGACCGAAGTTGATCCCACTAGACCAGCCATGCCCAGGAACGTCGTTCCCGCCAGGAATTCGCGTTTGTTCATGCTCATATCACCGCGAATTTAGGAAGATAAGAAGTGTTTGCCAAGCGAAGCATTTCTGTAAGCAGAATCTGCAGCTTTGGATCAAATGGTCTGTTTGGCTGGCACCGCAAACCCGCCTGGCGGCTCAAGAATAAATCGACAGCGCAATTCGCACGGCCTAGATTCGCGGCATCCCTTTTGACACCATTTGATTTGGCTGCGAAAAGAAATAACTGAAGCGCCTTTGACTTGATGGACACCTTGCCAGAATCCATGTGCTTTCCGAAACCACCATTTCGCTTGGAGCTTTCGGGAGGTTCTGCACCATCGCGTGAGGTTGTATCGGCTTATCTTAACCAAATTCAGGTGTGGCGGAAAAAAGTCCTGGAGTTTCTGAAAGCATCTACTGACACGACCGGGCGGGAACTGCCGGGGTTATCGGAGCGAGCCAAAAGGGCCTTGGAATGCTTTCTGAGCACCAGCTGGGATCAAGGAATGAATGATTTTGCGGTGCAGTGCCCCTACAATATTGCTCCCTTTCCGATTGCAGCGCTGGAGCAGGCCCAACAGGGCAGCTCGGACCTGGCGACGCACGTTTTGCGCTGGCGAGCCGCAGTAATAGACTGCCTGAGTGATATTTGGGACGTGATCGGTGAGCCGCTGTTGGACTTGAACGAATGCTGCGCGCTGGGTCTGTTTTTGAATCCAGCCGACACGGCGAGACTTTGCAGTTTTTGCCTGGCCGAGATTGCGGCCGACAAAGCCAACCTTAACGACCATGCCTGCCCATTAATCGGCCACGTGCGCGCCAAATGGCCGCCGTCGCCATTCAAGAATTTGAATACCGAAGCTTCGCCCGAGGAGAATCGCACATCGAGGAGCTGGTGGCGATTCTGGCGCAAATAGAAACCAGCGGCCGAAGCTTCTGACGTTGCGACCCCAAAACGCCAGAGAACTGGCGCACTCCAAAACCTGACGGAAGCCGAGACTTTTTGACATTGTGACGCTTTGCGGATTCACTTTGCCGGAAAATCAATCGGGCCGTGCAAAACCCCAGTCAAACGCAATCAAAGGAATTGTTTGAAGCCCCTGAGGCGAAGGGGACATCAAGGGTGCGGATTCTTTGGAATCCGCGAATCCTCTTTCTGCTTTTGGCGGCGTACTTTGGATTACAGGTCCTTGTCCGAGTAACCATGTCGACGAGCGTGGACCTGGACGAATCTGAGCAGGTGGTGTGCTGCCAACGCTTCAGCTTTGGGTACGGATCCGATCCACCGCTCTACACGTGGCTGCAGATGGTTTTTTTCAGCGTTTTCGGCCAATCCGTTCTAGGTCTATCGCTGCTAAAAAACCTCTTATTGCTGAGCATTTACTGCCTGACCTATGTCACGGTTCGGTTGATGCAGCGCAGCACCTGCGTGGCAATCGCAGCAACCCTATCGCTGCTGTATCTGCCTGAAGTAGCCTGGGAATCCCAGCGAGACCTGACGCATTCCATTCTGGCGTCGTGTTTGTCTTTGGCGACCCTGTACTGCTTTTTACGAGTTCATAAAGGGCGCCAGACTGGATGGTACGTGCTGTTGGGTCTGTGCGCAGGCGCCGGGCTGATCACAAAGTTTAACTACGCCCTCTGGCTGGTAGGGATCGCCCTGGGAGCAATTTCTCTTCGCCACTTGCGCCCAATGATTCTTGATAAAAGAATGCTGCTGGCATTGGCGCTTTGCCTCATCGTCTTCCTGCCCAACGCGCTCTGGATGCTGGAGCACAAGGACCTGGCGCTGCTGACTTCATCTAAATTTCACATCAATCAATCGGTCGGTTGGTTTAAAGTTACCGCGCTGGGGCTCAAGAATCTTTGCAGTGCAATTATCAACTTCTGCGTGCCCTTGATTTTGATTTATCTCCTGCTCTTCTGGAAAGCACCGGCGCAAAAAACAACGCCTCCTGATGACAGTTTGAGTTACTTAAGTATGCTTTTTCGCTCCTGGCTGATCATCGGCGGGATACTAGTGGCCGTCGTTGTCTTTGCACGGGCCACAGGTTTCAAGGACCGCTGGTTTGAACCCATCCTAATTGCCCTCCCGGCGGCAGCCGCTGTTTTTGTTCAAAACCGGCTCACACAAAGACGGCTGGCTTTTATGACGGCGCTCAGCCTGACGATCATGACGGCTGTGCTGATTATTATGCCGGGAAGACTTCTGGCCGCCGAGCGCCTACACCGGGAGGAACCGCTTACCCGCCCCTATGCGCAACTGGCAGCCCAAATCCATCCACTGGTCCCTGCGGGAGCGTTGGTGATCTGTAATACGCGGTTGTTGGCAGGAAATTTACGCCTTGGACTACCCGATGTGCTGGTGATTCCCCCCGAGTTGACGCGCTTGATGAAGACAGATGAAAAGCATTGTTTCCTGGTATGGGACGCGACCCGGGACGAAGACCTGCCTTGGGTATTGCGCCAATGGCAAAACCAATATGGGTTTAAGGAAATGGGCGCGGGGCAACGACGGTTTTTTTCGGCGACTTACAAGTATCATAAGAGTAAACAGTACCGTTTGGGGGTCGTGCAGTTATTTTAAGTCCGAGTAATCGGTTTTCCGGCCAGCAACTCAGGGCCGAGTTTTTGCAATTCCCCGGCAACAACTACCGGGCTTCCAGAGTGGTGCCCGACGGCGCATCTCAATTTTTGAGAACCTGACCGAGCCCTAAATGATTGATTCTGGTGCTCTCATTAACACGCCGCTTCAACCCCTATCCATTCAGTTGCCGTTGTATCTGCTCCCATTAACCCCCCAGCTTTCAGCTGGGGGGCGGGCTGCGAAAGTAATCGGAACCGCTTCATTCAGCGGTTCAGCCCACTGAAACTGAAGCAAGGTGTTAATAAGAGCCGACGAACAGGTGAACAAAAATTGAGATGCGCCCGGTGCCCGAGTTCGGAGCGTAGAAGCTTGACTTGCACCCCGGTCTATGTTGATAAACAGTTAAAGCATAAAAGTGGAGACCAGCGGCCCTGTCATGTTTTGGATTGTTTGCGCCAGCTTGGCGGCTTTGCTGCTGCTGGCAATGCTCGCCCTGAGGCTTGGGTTCCTGATCGAGGCCAGGCTCCGCCAGTTGTTGCGAAGTGCCTCCGAAATCCAGGCTCTCCTAGGACAACTGCGGGTGCAGCCAATGCCTGCTGCCATGAAGCGGGTCGCTCCGCGCGAGGAATCCGCGACCAAGCAAAAATCCTCGACGGCGTCTTGCACATGTCAACACTGCGGAAAGGAGTTTTTGTTCTACATTGAGGGTTATTCCGAGGAGAAAAGCTTCGGCCGTTGCCCAGGGTGTGGAAGGTTAACTAAGCTGCATTTGCCAGGTCAGCTGAAACTGGCAGAATCAAAGCCGAAGCAGTTCTGCTTCTGTGGAACGTGCGGCACGCGGATTCCGTTTCGCAAAGGAGAGGAATGGACCAAGACCACCTGCCCGGTTTGTGGTTCGGAAACAGTGCTGCAACCCGAAACGCCCGAACTCAAGAGCTAGTGCAGCCGAGCCTTGGCTGCCAAGCCGCGATCCCGCTTGAGGTCATCTTTAACTTCTTCGTCCCCCGGCCGCAGCAACAATTTCCTTTCCAAGTGGAAAACTGCCGCGGCCCAGTTTTCGTCTTTTTCACTGTCTAAAATCTGTTGTTGGTGCCAGGCGATGATTTGATTGGTTGTGGTGGAGAAATCGTCGGGGTACCGCGCCCTAAGCCGGTTCCAAAGGAGCTCGATTGCCCGAGGCGGCGTGTCGTTTGAAGTTAAATTCAAAATCTCGTGAGTACTGGCCAGAAGGCGCGCTAAGGACCTCACATCGTTTAGCGGTCTGGTTTCCAGCCGAATTGGCCAAATGAAGGAGTCGCCAAATCGGTCCGTGGTGGCTATAGCGCGATCGTGGGGAAGAAAAATGACGTTAGTTAAGGCCCACGGATGCAGCAACGGAGGCGTGATAGAATCCTGGGTTTCTGCGTCCCAAATTCGTGCGGTATGATCGCCGGAAGAAGTGGCAATCCATTTGCCATCCGAGTTGAAGATCGCCGTACTGACCTGGTTTCCGTGGTTTATCGGTTGGCCCGCTTGGCTCCCATGGATAAAGTCCCAGACGATGGCGACGAAATCCTCTCCGGAAGTTACTACGTGCTGACCGTCCGGACTGAATGAAGCCCATAGGACTCCATCCCGGTGCCACAATTGGGGACCGACCGGTTTGCCGCTCTCGACTTGCCATACCTGCGCAAAGCAAGGAATTAGGGTTGGATCCGAGCAGCAGGTCACCAGCAGGCGACCGTTGGGGCTGAATTCACAATGCACGACGGGCCTCGGATGCGGTAATGAACACAAGAGTCGGCTCGCTTGTATATCCCACACAAGCGCGTTGGTGCCGCAGACAGCTGCCAGGCGATCGCCCTGCTTGTTGAAAAGGACCTGATCGATGCTCTCTTCATGTTCCAGAGGCTTGGAAATTGGCCTCCCAGACGCAGCGTCCCAAACCTGGACAAGATTTTGGCGCCACACTGCTACGCATTTGCCATCATGATCGAGGGCCGCTCCTTTGATACTATTAGTGAAGACAATTCCTGAGCCCAATGGTCTGCCGGTGTCTGCATTGCAAACTTCTACCCACTGGGAAACCGAGTTTGCATTTGTTCGGCGGCGCTTGATGAAGGCAATGAATTTACCCGAGCCACATATTATCGCCTTTTCAATGGAGGTATCAACAACAGTGGAAGAGAAGATCGGGTTCTCACTCAGCGCGTCATAAAGCGTGAACCGATTAGTGCTGATTGTTACGTATCGGCCTGCCGCGCCAGAAAAGGAGCGCACCCTTGAAATTGGGGTGACTTGAGCCCCCGCCAAATCCCACACACGCGCCGAACCATCAGCGCAACCGACGACGACCAACCGGCCGTCCGGGCTAAAGCAGGCGCTCATTACTCGTTCGCCATGCCCGATAAGAGACTGCGGGACCACCGGTTGAAAATCATCCGCTCGCCATAAATGGGCAGTACCATCCAGAACCGAAGTAAGCAACCAACGACCATCAGGACTGTATTTAACCATCTGAACGCTATCATCGTGACGCATTCCTGGGGGAATCCGTTCTCCAGTGGAGATCCTCCACACCCGGACTATCCGATCACCACAACAGGTCGCCAACTGCTTATCCTCCGGGCTAAACGCGACGCTATTAACGCGATCGGGGTGACGAAGCGGAGATCCCGCAGGTTCACCATTGGACGCATGCCACACCCGCGCCGTTTCATCCATGCTCGCGGTAGCAATCAAACTTCCCTCATGGCTGAAAGCGGCAAAAAGAACCGAATTAGTGTGCGCCTGCCAGCAAAATTCCAATTGCCCAGTGCGCGCATTCCAAATGCAAGCGGTGCCGTCTCTGCATCCCGTAACAACTCGATCCCCGTTCGGGCTGAACTGCGCGGTTTCAACAATATTGCTGTGAGTCAGTACGAACCGCACATCCAGGCGAACCGCTTCCCAAATCGTCGCTGTACCATCGTCACTCGCAGTAACAATGAATTGCCCATCCGGGCTGAAAGCGGCGGTATTAAGTCCGCGGTTTACTGCGAAAGCGCGCGAGTACAGATCGCCGGTCTGCACATCATGAATTTCGGCCTGCTGATGCAGGACCGCGAAAAGAAGTCGGCGGCCATCGGGACTAAACTCCACCGTGTTGACTGATCCCGGCGACAACCACATCTGGGTTAATTTCGGGCATTGCGAGAGAACTGAGCCGAATCGTAATCGATGCGTGCGCTCACGTTTTTGATCTCCTTCGTCCAAACGCAATGCCTCGGCGAAATCCGGCAAAGAGGCAAGCAAGTTCCCCGCATCCACCATCCGATTTCCATGACTGACAGTGCGGCTGACCTGACGTTGACGGGAATCGCGCGCATCGCGCCACCCGCGATAGACCTGATAGCCAACCAAAACGGTTGCCAGCAGGATCAATGCGCTCAAGCCGGCGATGCGCTTGAGGTTGGCCATGCGCTGCTCCAGAAGCCGCAGGCGTCGCACGGATTTTCCGTTCGCGACCATCAAGAGGTCGGCATACATTGCCGCAGCCGACGTGTAGCGGCGATTAGGCTCCGGTTTGCACGCCTGAAGAATGACTTCGTTAAGCTCCAGCAAACCGCCATATTCGCCAGAGTTCCCCCAATGAGTGGGCAACTCCGGGAAATCCTGCCGATCGCGTCCCGTGCTGGCCTCGTAAAGAACTTTGCCGAGACTGTAGAGGTCGCTCTGCGCAGTGCCAGGGCCTTCAGGCGGGATAAACCCTTCCGTACCTACATAGGAATGAGCCTCGTTGAGGCCGGCAACAAGCCCAATGTCGCCCAGTTTCGCGCGGCCGTTAACAAAAATGATGTTTGAGGGTTTGATGTCGCGATGGACCAGACCATGCCGATGCAATTCGGTTAAGGCTTCGGTTATGGCGATGCCAAGATCCAGGCATTCCCGCAACGAGACCTTGCCCCGGCGGTAAATCTCGCTGGCTAACGTTTTGGGGGAATATTTTTCGGGATCGATTTCCTGGCCTGCGAGCTCATCATCGGCCAACTCCATTATATAAAAAAAATACTGCTCGGCTTGATTGTTTCCGACGTGGAGCACGTCAATGAACCCTTCATGCAACCGGGAGATCGGTTCGAATTTGCGAATGCCGCCAAGCTCTCGCTCGAAGGGTTTGCGGTTGTCGAAGGACTTGCGGTAAACGATTTTGACGGCGCGATAAACGCCCATCATGTTGCGAGCCAGCCACACCTGCCCGTAACTGCCTTGGCCGATGCAACGGAGCATGTCATGATCTGCCAAGCGCGGCGGCACGAGACCGCCAGAGGGGTCACGAGGCGGCCGACCGGGCCTTGCCTGTTCTTCTTCACCGCCTGGCCAGACATCCATGAAGCACTCATTAAAACTGCCGGCACCCAGACCGGCAATCGATTTTTTGCCGCAATCAACCGCCAATAACCCGCAAAACTCTGAAGGACCGTTCCCACCTAGCGCACACTTGCTGGCTATTTCACGACCCCGTCCCAAACTTTCCGCAGTTTTTCAAGGTGTTCCAGACACTCTCTCTCGAACCAGAAGTCGCTTATTCGCCGATTTGGCGAACCAAGATTCCATTTCGCCCCACTGCGATGTTGAAATACCCGGCGGCCTTTAAAGTCGTGCTGGCAAAGCGCGCCGGAAAGATCGACGACACTCTCTTGGATTAATGAGTAGCCCTGTTTTAATTTCCGAAACGCAAGATGGAAGGTCTCTTTGTCCCCGTATAGGTACTGATAGTAAAAATCAGCGTTTTCGTTGAACCAACCCGCCAGGCGAAGTGGCCCCCAACAGCGCTCCTTGTCCAAAACCACCTGGCCGCTCTCGAACTCGGGTTCCTGCGGCGGCCGCAAACCACTGCTCCACCAGATAGTCCGCGCCTTTCGCGTCGTGCGCACAGGCCGATCCGGCCAGAAAATCGCCCCCGTCTCGCGAAATTGTTTTGTATCGAACAAATACTCCGGATTGACGACGGCGACATTATCGGCATCCAGGAAAAGCACTTGCCGGAAAGAGGAACGCAAAATGGCGTAGGACTTGAGCGACCAACCTTTGAGTCGGCGTGCCGAAATGACTCTTCGCCTCTGATAAGCGTCAACGCATTGCACGCCCAGAGGTTCCACCAGCGCTTTCATTCGGCGATCAAGCTCCGTGGGCCCAAGGTGCCAAAGTTCGATAGGAAGCTGGCAACCGAAGTGCCTCAACATGTGAATGCTTACCCACGCATTGGTGAAGTAGGTGGCGCCCCCGGCGCAGATGACAATGCCACGCCCCTGGAACCCTTTTGGATACGCCTCAATAGCCTGAATGAATTGATCGCAGGCCAGGCCAGCGCCATGCAGGTTTAAGGGCTGGCGGTCAATCCAATTGAACCGACGGTTGTTGATCGCTTTGCGAGCGGCTGCAGCTTGACGTCGTGATAACGGCTTAAGCATACCGCCATCGTAATAGAACTCGATACGGCGTATGACTTCATCTGCAGTGATGAGATCCATGCAACGGGGTAGCCGGCCGGCCAGATTCGTGCAGAGATTGCTCTGCTGGTCTCTCCGATCGCCATCACGCAGCGGAAACGCGCGATCCTTCCAACAGCCGCCGCGACTGCAACAACCCAGCGCACCGGTAACATGCAAGAACTGGTGATTGGGATAAGCTTCCCAATGTGCCGGTTCCCGCCCTCCGGCCACAACCACGCAGGGCCTGATCCCTGGGCGGTTCACCGGATTTTCCACAGCCGCGGCCAGGTGCATCAGACTGGTTACCGGGCAAAGAACGCCCTGAGCGTGATAGATTAGCCGAACGAGCTCCCGCAAAGTGGTCCGGCCTCGCAAATCGATGACTCCATCCAAACGGGGATGGTAATGGCCGTACTCGCCGACCTGCACAAACACGATTTTATCGCGAAAATGATCCACGACTTGCTGATAGCGTCGTGTTTCCCACCACTTGACCGTCACATCGTACTTTCCTCCAGCGGTAATGATCCAAAAGGGGGTATCCAGCCCTGTCAATTCGTGTACCTGGGAGTACCAATTCTTTTCCTGCTCCGAAACATGTATGTCGCCTTTGAATGCAGTTGGTTTGATTGCCAGTCCAAGCCGTTGATTAAGAAAAGCAATAAAACCATGCAAACAATGATAAGGCAGTTGGTTGCTATCATCGATTAACGGATAGGAGCAGTTGATTTGCTCGACGCCCGAACTGTTTTCCGACAGCGCGGTGAGGTGCGGATTATGTTCCCAGAGTTCCGGACAAGACGTGCGCACATCGGTCTGAAATTTGCCGGGATACCAATAGTGCAGGTCACGGACCGCCGCGGTGAGCATGACAATATCGCCCGGCGCCAAGCCACATTTGAGAATCAACCGTTTCACTGATTGCACGCGCGACGGCAGCATCCGAAGATGCTGCCGTCATGTTCTCCTACGCGTTGTTCTATTTCGGGCTATTGGTTGGAAGCTCACCCATAACACGAACCCTCCCAGCCTTGCGGCGGCGTTTTGGTTTTGGGCTCGGCCTGCGCTTGATCCTCTTTTTCGCTCCCTTCTTTTTCGCCATAGGTTTCCTCGCTTAGGTTTGTTCATGACCTCAGCCGGTATCCGGTCAGGTCGTTGGCCCCGATTTCTCCTCCTCGGCAAAATCCTCTTTCTGCGGTTTAACCCGACCGTCCCACTCCTCGCGCCCTTTATGGTGAGCAATTAACCTCCGCAAAATGGCTCGGCGTATTTTCTGCCTGGCCCGCGACCAGGCGTCAAAATCACTGGGCTTCGGCGACTCGCCTCCATCCAATCGTTCCGACCAAAAAGTCGCCAAAGTTCCGCAAGCAGTGTTCTTCATATTTAGGTGCCTCCAAGTGGTTTTGCCATCAGATGCTCAATTTCTTTCTTAATTAAGCGCCCAACGCGGTGCCTCGCCATATAAACTCGTGCTACATTGACCTTAAGGTCCTCGGCGACTTTACCGACCGGCCAGTTTTTGCGCACCAGTAGGTCAAAAATCTGTAGCTGTTTGGGATCGACTTTGTTCTTCACTCGCCGCATTGCCGCTTCCATCATATTGAACTCCCATTCCTGGTCCCAGAGGGTCTCGAATGGCTGCCCGGTCAACTGCGCCATTTGTTCGACGGGCACTCCCTCGACGTTACTATCGTCCAGCTTGTATTCCAACGCGCGAGCGTCGGGAGTTCTGCGACGGAATTGATCCAGGATGCGCCATGTGGTCAAACGCATCAGCCACCCCTTGAAGCCGCCTTTAGTTTCGTTATAGGCAAAACCCGGCAGACTCTTGCAAACCGAAATGACGGTTTCCTGCACGACATCCTGGGCCTCTACCGGCGTCAACCCGGCCCCAATAGCGGCCTTATAAATCAGGCTCCAATAAGTCTCAAAAAACTCGCGCCAACTCTCCTGATCATTCCAATCTTTTAGGCGGCTAAGCAAGGATCGCCGTGTAGGGATAAACCGGTCACTGTCGCTTAGCTTCACCGTTTTCAATAGTACTCTCTATAGATATATACGAAGCACTTTCGGGTTTTCTTTCAACAAAATGAAAAAAAGCCACTTTTTGAAAGATTTTTGAAAGATCACGGCCACTTCTTACGTAGTTATATATAGAAGAATGAAATATTGCCTCAACCGAAAACGGACCGGGGTGCTAGCCTTCAGTGGCAATACCGCGGGCCCGCTCAGATGCCAGGCGTCGGTCAATTTACGAATCCGCCAAGGTTAGGGGACAGCCGTTGCCCGGTTCGCCGGGCAACGGCAACCTCTTTGACCGATAAAAGCTACAACTTCTGAAGCTCGGTTTTGAGTCGAGCGAAATCCTCTTTAATTTTTTGGGCCAAATCCTCACGGTAAAACCGTACCGCCGGATGATAACTGGCAAGATACTTCCGTCCATCCTGCTCAATCACCCGCCCGCGCGCTTCCTCAACACTCTTTAAGCCGAGCATCCGTTTCACAGCCACAGCGCCCAGCAGCAGAATCAATTTGGGATTGAGCAGCGCGATTTGTTTGAACAAGTAGAACGTCGTGCAGGTGTCGATTTCGGTTCCCTTTGGAGGGCGATTAGCCGGGGGCCGACATTTGACGATATTCGTGATGAAGAAATCGTCGCGAGTAAAGTCGGTGCCGGCCAGAATATGATCCAGATACCTGCCGGCGTTGCCAGCGAATGGCCGCCCGGTGAGGTCCTCCTGGCGACCCGGAGCTTCTCCAATGATCATGACTTGAGCTGTTCCTTTACCCTCCCCAGGGACGGCGCGTGTTCGCGATCGGTGTAAAGGGCATTCAGTACAGATGCGGATTCGGGCAGCGAGGTTGTCCAGTTGTGGCTTAACCAGCTGCTTTCCAACAATGGGTCCTGCCTGGCGACGAGGCTGCTTGGCTCGAGCAGGAGCGCGTCTGACTCTTATTTCAGCGGGCATAAACAGATCGGCTTGGTTGGAGGCGTTTTGTTTCTGCGGGAAGAGTATCGGGGAAGCTTTTGCGCAGGATATTCTGGAAATTGGTCGCGGCGCGCGGCGCATAATCGGCCTTATTGGTGTTATAGATAACGTGAACCTCATTGGCGCTGCCTGCGGCCTTCACGGCTCTTTCTGCAATCTCCTGCAGCTCGGGGCGGGAATAATCGTGATCAAATCGGCCGGCAACGGTGCGCTGGCGAATGTAACCTTCTGCATTGCGCCCATGAGCTCGCAAGTAGGCCAGCCTCCGATGGGTGACAAGATCGATATTGGGCAGAATCGTGAAGTGCGCACCCTCAGGAGCATCCACCATTACGAAGACAAGCTTTCGATCTACGAAGAACTTGCGCGTTTGGGCCAGACGGGTGTCTTCCACCCAGCCGCGATTGCGAAGTTCGATTGCGAGGGTGTAACCCGCGAAACATTCGATCAGCGTGTCCAATTCTTGCAAGGCGTTATGGCGCGGGCTAAACGCGGGGGATAACTGCAACAAGAATGCTCCCAATTTGCCTGCTTGCTCCAGCGGGCTGACCCCTTTCAGGAAGGACTTGGCGACCGCTCTTTCCAACGCCTCGGT
>DATJGF010000194.1:0-74610 GCA_035495315.1 Candidatus Limnocylindrales bacterium | reverse complement strand
ATTGATGGAAGAGGGGCGCGTGATCGAACGCGGTTCCCACGAGGAACTGATGAATGCCCGAGGCGCTTATTACAGGATGGTCCTTCGCCAGATGGAGATCTCCGGGGATAACGGCGAAGCGTTCCTGGAACCGGCGATGTCGGTACTGGGGAAGTGAGCGGGTGGCAACGATGAACTTTGCTCGAGGGCGAAAAGGGGTGATCCGACCGTTTATGATTTCTCCTTCATCTTCTCTGCCCCAAGCCAGCGGCTCATCCGTTTCTTCACCGTGGGACTCAACGGCCATTGTAAGCATGTCGCTTAACTTGCGGCGACGTCCAGCCTGGTAGGGCTGAATTGACAACGGGCGACGGGAAATTACTTTGGTGGAGGACCAAATCAAGCGAACAAAGGAATTATTATGCCAGATCTACAAAGACAGGGTGAAGCTCGTTGGAAGGGCGAATTATTCAAAGGTTCAGGGACGGTATCGGCCGGAAGTGGTGTCTTGCGCGATGTGCCGTATTCGGTGCCGTCGCGGTTTGAAAGCGCCAAGGGAACCAATCCCGAAGAGCTGCTGGCGGCTGCCCATGCATCGTGCTTCAGCATGATGCTGGCAAAGATTCTGGGCGACCAAAAGAAAACGGCTCAGGAAATCCATACCAAGGCAACACTGACACTGGCACAGCGGGGCGGCGGCTGGAAAATTACAAAGGTCCATTTGGAAACTGCGGTCAGCGGGGCCGGCCTGGACAACGAGGCTCTCAAACGCGCGGCAGACCAAGCCAAAGAGCAGTGTCCGGTCTCGGTTTTGTTCAAGCCGGGCTTGGAGGAGATCACGTTGGACGTGCGCGGTGGATGATACCGGCAAAACCCGTTCGTTTATGAAGGTTGTCGAGATTGCTTTTAGCTGTTACCCCGTCACGGATCTAAAACGTGCCGAACAATTCTATTCCGGGGTTCTAGGCCTTAAGGAAAGTCGGCGGTTCGGTGACGCGCAGCGGGCGTGGATCGAATATGACATCGGTCCGGGTACCCTCGCGATTACGAATATGGCGGCAGACTGGAAACCCGCATCTGATGGTGGCGGCGTTGGTTTGGAAATGGAAAACTTCAATCAAGCAATAGATGAGCTAAAGCGGAGCGGGGCACGTTTTCGTATTGAGGCCTCGGAAACACCCGTGTGCTTTATGGCGATTGTCTTCGATCCGGATGGCAACTCGATTTGTATTCACAAGCGAAAAGAGCGAGGGAAGGGGCCATAGTGCGGCCGGGTGCGCCAGATTGATACGTGATGCGTGATGCGTAATGCGTGATGATGTAGGCCTGCGCTCGTAGAAAATCAGAGAGCGATACCCCAGTTTCGGCGGAGCTACTATTAGAACTCATCTCATAAACCCCGACATAGGCTTCCTTTGGTAGGGACGGCTCGCCGAGCCGTCCGGTTTCCTACACAAAAACGGGATCGGCCCGCTCGGCGAGCCGGCCCTACCATTTATGAGATGGACTGTAAACTGCAGGCAGAGTCGACTTATAGTTACTCCGCGTTACTGCCGAGAACACATCCGTAACCTACCGGATTGCAGAGATTTAATTTTCGAGTGATCCTTACCCCGGAAATGTCTACAGCGCTGCGTCTTCAATATCCTTACGAGGAATTTGCCGATCACATTAAGGCAATGCGTACCGTGCAACAATGGGAATACACTTCCCGGTTCGGCCAGGTTGGCCACGACCAGACCAGCCGCGCCAACTGCGCTCGGGTGCTTGAATATTTTTGGGATTGCTACACGGATCACCGCGAAGCCTTGGCCAAAGCGGAAATGTTTCTATCGATCTACGATTACATCGGGCGCCACTCGAGTTTGTTCGCGAAAAAGGAGCTGATGGAGCGCTCCGAGGGTAGCTTCTTTTCGGTGGAGTCGGCATTGTTGCGCGCAGTGCATTATCTGTTTACCGCCGCCGCACGGCCCGGTGAGGTGGATCCGAAAATGGTTCTAAGCCTCGCGAAGGCTTTCAGGGACATCGAGCAAGCGCGCTAAGGAAAGATCCGAAATCCCAAGGTCGAAGCCCGAAATCCATCCAAGGATTCGGGCTGGTCCAATCGTGGGAGGTTTTTCATCAGACTGCTTGCCGTTCAGTTTCGAATTTTCGCAGTCGTTGCACCAGCAGGTTGAGGAACAAACCCACATCGGTAACGACGCCGACCGACTCAATGGAGCCACGGTCGCTTAGCTTCGTCACTACAGCGGGGTTGATGTCGACGCAAACCAGCCTGACACCCGAGGGCGTCATATTGCCGACGCCAATAGAGTGCAGCATCGAGGAGAGCATCAGGATAAGATCGGCGCCCTTGAGCAGCCGCGAATATTCCTCCTGGGCTGTGATCAGGTCCATTTGAGTCTCAGGCAGCGGGCCATCATCACGGATCGACCCTGCCAATAAGAAAGGAACTCCTACGCGGGCGCATTCGAAGAAGATGCCGCTGGTCAGGACGCCCTGTTCCACGGCAGGGGCAATACCGCCGCAGCCACGTATGATGTTGATGGCCTTCAAGTGGTGCCGATGGCCGCCTTCGACCGATGTGCCGAGCTTAAGGTCGACCCCGAGGGAAGTGCCGAGCAGGGCCTGTTCGATATCGTGCACGGCGATGGCATTCCCGCCGAGCAGGGCCTGCACGTAGCCCTCTCGCACAAGCCACGCGAGATGTTCCGCACCGCCGGTATGAACCACCACAGGGCCCGGGACGACAATAATTTTGCCGCGCTGCTCACGAATCCGGTGCATTTCCCAGGCGATTTGGTCGACCAGCAGCTCAACACGCCGCTCGCTGGAAACGCCGGCACCCATAAAAGAGAACTCGTGCTCAGCCTGCGCGCTACCACGCACATCGCGTGATTCGGTCTTCCTAATCGTGCGCACCCCGCGGCTACCGGTAACGACCTGCTCGCCGGCGCGCAAATAACGGAAGAGCGTGCAGCGAGCTAGCTTTTGTTTTTCGTCGACGACAATAACGCCATCCATCCGTTGGTCCTGGACTCGCCACCAATGGCCACCCACCCGCACCTCGGTCGGATAAATTGTAGTGGCAAAAAAATCGTCCGGCGCCACGCCCATCCGTGTCACCGGCTTAAGCTCGGCATCGACCTCTTCCCGGCCAGGAACAACGGCGCCCAACTCGATCATCTGGCCCATGATCTTGTCGAGGATCTCTTCCGAGGGGCCCGAGATTTTGATCTCTGCTTTAGAAGTGCTTTGGCGTTGTTTACCAAGATTGAAATGGAGGATCTGAAAACTGCCGCCGCTTTGCACGGTGAGTTCCAGCGCGCGGTCGAGCAAACCGGAATCGAGCAGGTGGCCCTCGAGGTTTAATTCGCGGCTTTGGACCGTGGTTGCGCTCTTGGTGCGCGGCGGTTCCGGTTCGGTGAGGCGGAGCGTGAGGCATTTGGCGGCGCCGCCCGATTTGATGAATTCGTTCAGGGGCGTTTGAATGGCTTGAAAACCTGCGGACGCGAGGCGCTCTTGCAGCTCGGCACTGGTCTCATTTACGACAATATTGCGCCCGATGTTGACCGCGTTGCAGGCAAAGCGAACGGCATCGGCCTCCCCGATTGCAATCCTTTTGTTGGCCGGCACGCGCTGCTCGATAAGACGGTTAGAATATGCATCGAAGGCCTGCGGATAATAGATAAGCCAGCCGCCCTCGAGCGGACAAAAGCACGTATCGAGATGATAGAATCTCGGATCAATCAACCGAAGCGACAGTACTTCGATATCGAGCCAGCGTGCCAGGTAGGGATGCGAGTCGAGCTCGCTGCGGAAGCCGTAACCAGCCCAGAGGCAGGCTCCCGCGCGATCCAGCAAGGCGTCGCCCGCCCCTTCAAAGGGCAAGTCGGCCGGTAATTCAAAAACCTCGAACCCGTGCTTCTTGAACCAGTGCTTGAAGTGTTCTTCTTCACCCTGCCGCTCACGATACAGAAAACGGCTCAGAACACATCTGCGTCCGACTGCGACACCGGCATTCGCAGTGAAGACCATATCGGGTAAACCGGGTTGAGGCGCGATTTGCTCGACCTCGGCTCGTTTTTGCAGGATTTGATGTAGTCCCCGCCATTGTTGGATCGCCATTTCACGCGACGATTTATGGATATTCCCCTCCATCCACGGGTTGATGACATAGTCGACCTCATACAGGTCAGGGGGGCACATGAGGAAGCGCTCTGGCGAAGCCATGAGCGAACTTAAACCAGGGCCTTGATTAAGTCCAAACGCTTAAAGTCCAAAGTCCAAGGTCCAAAGTTGCCCTCGTCTTCGAAAATCGCCCCCTGAACCCAGGGCCCTCTCCCCTCCGTAAGGCCTTCGGAAAGAGAGAGGGAGGAAACGTTCAGGGAGCGGGTTTGATTTCCGAAGCCTTGTGGAGTCGGAGTCTCCTAACGTCGTCTTCTACAATTACTCAAATTCGATCTTGCCGTCCGGCCCGACTGGTAAAGGGACATGATTGCTGATCGGTGGCACGCTCTGCAGATAAGCGAACATGGCTTTGAGGTCTTCATCGGTGAGCTGGGCAACGTCTTGCCAGGGCATCGGCGGCAGGATATCGCGGCCGTTCCCCATATGTTTGCCGGTCCGCATCGCCTTGATGAACATCTGTGCGGTCCAGATGCCAAGCCCGGTGTTTCGGTCGGACGTGAGGTTCGCGGCGTAACTGACGCCCCATGGACCCGCCCAGGCAGTCATGCCGGCGGTGACGGCAAACCACGGCCCGGGCTTAAGGTCCGCTGGCGGCAATTTAATGTTTTCAGGGTGGCCGGAGAGCATCCGGCTGAGGTCCGGCACGGGACCTTTGTTGGTCACCTTGAGAGGCGTATGGCAGTCGTTGCACCCGCCAAAAGAGACGAGATACTTGCCTCGAGCAACTTGTGCGGCTTTGGCGCTTTGGCTGGTATGACTGCCCGTAAGGAGCACGGTTGCCGGGATGGCCAGCAATGCGATAACAATCATCGGCTTGAGGTTCTTCATAACTAGTTGTGGTCTTTAGTGGTCTTGGATGTGGATTGCCTGAGCTGTTATGCCATCAGGAAATTGTGGATGCCTTCGACGAATCGGGACCAACCCGTGATTAAACGGGAAATGTCACATAATCCCAGTCCAACAGCGGCGGCGGCGCAAACCGCCAGCAGGAGAATCAGCCAGGCTTCCTTTTTCAGCGAGGTGTTGGTCGCCAGCCTCCACAGTGACTCCGGCTGGTGCTCGCGTGGGGCGCGCCCATCGAGTTTGGTGCTCGGACGAATTGCCTCCCAGGCTGCCATCTCAGCCGCACGGAATTCGCGAAGCGTTTGCCGATTACCGACGAGGGCTGGGCGACCGGTGACGAACCGTGCGGGGTTCGTCAATGGTTTCCTGGAGGGGGACGGGATCCGTTGAGCCGTCAAACGGCTCGGCGTATCAGCAGCCGCAGCGCGATATTGCAGGCTACCTTGCGCTGTGTGATAATTGGTTTTCATGCGTCTATGATTAATTCACCTGCGCCTGAGGGTAAATGGACCGAACGGTCCAGTGCGCTGGCGCCGATCTTCGGCCAAAATGAACCCATGGTTCAGAGTTTGTCCGATGCCGAGCGCTGCCGGCGCGAGAAGGTGCAGCGGGCAACTTTTGAAATCTCAGAGGCGGTGCATGCGGCGGAGGATCTGGAGCACCTCTACCGGCACATTCATCAGATCATCCTCGGCTTGATGCCGGCCCAGAACTTTTACATCGCGTTGCTGGACTCCCGAACCGAAATGATTTCTTTTCCGTATTACGTCGATGAGCGCAGCCCTAAGCCTGCGCCGCGCCCGATGAACCTCGGATTGACCAGCCTGGTCCTACGCACCGGAAAGCCACTCCTGATCGGAAGCGACATGGAAGCTCATAAAAAACGAGTTGGCCGGGAGGTCGCGTTTGAGGGGGTCGAAGCGACCTACATTGAGTGCGGGCCGCCAGCGGCGGTTTGGCTCGGTGTTCCGCTGCTGCTACACGGCAAAACGATCGGAGCGGTGGCAGTGCAGGATTATGAGCATGAGCAGGCTTACGGGGAAGATGAGAAACAAATTCTGACGTTCGTGGCGGGGCAAATCGCGCTGGCAATTGAGCGCAAGCGCTCCCAGCAGGCGATGCGTGAATCAGAGGAGAAATTCCGCGCACTGTTCGAAGCTTCCAGCCAGGGAATTATTCTGCACGATGAAAATCAAATGTTGGAAGTCAATCCGGCCTGCTTGCGGATTCTGGGTTTCCAGTCGCCGGAGGAAGTGATTGGGAAGCACCCGGCCGAGACCTCCGCGCCCATCCAGCCCAACGGTGAGCGGGCCGATGTGCTCGCGCGACAACATATTGAAGAGTGCCTGACCCGCGGGAGCGCGCGGTTCGATTGGCTGGCTCGCAATTCGCGCGGGGAGGACATTCCCATTGAGATCGTGCTGACCCGGATTGATTGGGGCGGGCGCCAGATTATCCAGGCGGTGTTTAATGATATTAGCGAACGCAAGCGCGCGGAGGCCGAACTTCGAGCCAGCGCCGCCCGTTTGCGGGAGAGTGAAGCGCGTTTCAGCACGTCGTTTCACACCAGCCCCATTTCCATCGCGCTGGCCCGCTTGAGCGACCGCAAGTACGTCGAAGTCAACGACGCGTTTCTTCGCTGGACCAAGTACACCCGCGAGGAAGTGCTCGGCCGCACGGCAGCCGATCTGGGATTGTGGGAAAGCGCGGCTGAGCGCGAAGCTTTCTGGGAGGAACTGCAACGCGAAAGTCGCATTCGTGAAAAGGAATGCCGCGTGCGGGATCGGCACGGCGCCGCCTTTACGGGCCTGCTTTCGATGGACCTCATCGAAGTCAATGGACAGCCGCATGTGTTGCTCGTCGGCATCGACATCACGCAACGCAAGCGCGCGGAGGCGGAATTACTCAAGGCAGTCGCGCGGGAGAAAGAACTCGGCCAGCTCAAAAGCAGTTTCGTGTCGATGGTTTCCCATGAGTTCCGCACTCCGCTCGGTATCATCCAATCGTCGGCCGAAATCCTCAGCGATTACCACGAGCAACTTTCGACTGACGAACGCAAAGAACAATTGGACTCGATCGTCAAGAATACGCGGCGAATGGCGGGCATGATGGAGGAAGTCCTGGTCCTAAGCCGGCTCGACGCCGCCAAAATGGAGTATAAACCTGCACCTCTCGATATTACGGCCTTCGCGCGCCGTATCCTCGCCGAAGTTAAATCAGCGACTGAGCAGAAGTGTGTGATTGAGCTATCGGTTGCACCGGTGTCGCAACAGGGCTGGGCGGACGACCGTTTGCTGGGGCACATCTTTACTAACCTACTGAGCAACGCGGTCAAATATTCGCAACCCGGGCAACCGGTCCGGTTTAGCATCGACCGGGACGGTCCCTATGCGGTATGCGCGGTTACCGACCAGGGCATTGGGATTCCGCCGGAGGATCAGGCGGGCCTGTTCACCTCTTTTCAGCGCGGACGAAACGTTGGCGATCGGCCCGGCACTGGGATAGGATTGGTGCTGGTCAAGCGCTGCGTCGAACTCCATGGCGGCACGATACAGGTCCGAAGCCAGATTGGACGGGGGACCCAAGTGATTGTCCGCCTCCCGTTCTTCGGAGTGTAGTTATGAGAAAGATTCTAATCATCGAAGACGAACCTGAAATGCGACGTAATTTGGCGACGGTCTTGCGGCTCGAGGGTTACCAGCCGATCACTGCCGACAACGGGCAGGCCGGCCTGGAGGTTGCGCGCAAACAAACCCCCGATCTGATCCTCTGTGATGTGATGATGCCGGGTCTGGACGGCTATGCCGTGCTGCAAGCCTTGCGGGAAGATAACAAGCTGGCGCTGATTCCTTTCGTCTTCCTGACGGCCAAAGGCGAGAAAGACGACCTGCGCAGCGGGATGAATCTGGGCGCTGATGATTATCTGACCAAACCTGTTCCCAAGACGGAGCTGCTGCAGGCGATTGAAGCACGTCTGCTGCGTTCTCAGCAGCAGGCGCGCCGCGAATTCAAAGCGGATTTCTCCTCGCCTGCTCCATTTGTGAGCCTTGGCCTGACACCCCGAGCCGCCGAAACTCTCCTTTGGGTCGCTCAGGGTAAAACCAATTCGGATATTGCGACGATCCTGGGCATCAGCGAATCGACCGTGAAGAAGTACCTGTTGGAGATTTTTGAAAAGCTGGGTGTTGAAACTCGCAGCGCCGCTACGTTGCGGGCAATCGAGGTACTTAGCTCGCCGTCGGTGGCCAAAACCTAGCCTGGTTGCGTTGCGAAATCGGCACCGGAGTTGCTGTCAAAAGAGGGATGCGAACTCTTTTTCTGCTAATCCTGGCGCTGGGCACAGCCGGTTTCCTGCACGCCGCAGATGAGCAATTTGCTACACTAAAAGTGGGCTCAGAGACCTACACGCAGGTCACGATCACGACGGTTACTAAGACGGCGATCTACTTCACTCATAGCCGCGGAATTGGCACGGCGAAACTCAAAGACCTCGACCCTTCATTGCAAGCGCATTTTCATTTCAATGCTACTGAAGCGGCGGCAAAACAAGCTGAGCAGACGCAAGGAAACGCCCTTTATGCCAAGACGCTTCGGGAGGCACCAGCAGCCAAACGACCGGCCGCACCGCCAGTGGAGACCAATGCCGGGGACGACATCATTCCGGCGCATGAGATTCATGCGAAATCTTTTTTGAATCGCCCAGCGCCGGATATCAGCATTGAGAAGTGGCTGAATGGGGTTCCCGAGATGCAAGGGAAATTCGTCTTGATCGATTTCTGGGCGACATGGTGCGGTCCTTGCCGGCGCTCAATCCCTCACCTCAACGAGCTCTATGGCAAATTTAAGGATAAGTTGGTCGTTATCGGGATTTCGGACGAACCGGAACAGGCCATCCGCGCAATGACCGAGCCGAAGATTGAATACACAGTCGTCAGCGACAGCCAGGGGCGCACCGCCAAGGCCGTCGAGGTGCGGGGAATTCCACACACCATGCTGATTGATCCGCACGGAATCGTGCGCTTCGAAGGCATGCCGCACTATTTGCAGGAGAAGTCGTTGGCGCAACTCATCGCCAAGTACTCCCTGTAGCGCCTTGTAGAAGACGACGTGAGGTCGTTTCCTCCACTCTGGTCAGTTACAATTCCTTGAGTTTTAAATTCCGAAATTCAATTCGAAAGCCTTCGCCTTCGAGACCAATGTAGCCGCGCGGCACGTTACATTCGTCGAAATGACAGGTAATCGCGCCATTGATCCACAGCGTTAAAACGTTTCCACGCGCGGTAATTTCAAGCGTGTTCCATTCTCCAGCCGGCTTGACGCGCATGTCAGTGACTTGTCGCGCCAGATTGAAATTCTTTTTACCATAGCCGCTGACCGCGGTTTGGCCAAAGAGGTAACCATCTTTGGCGTCGCCAAACTGGGCTTGGTGCCAAAAAGAGCCATCACGAGAGTTACGCACATACGCACCGCTGTTATAGCCGGTTTTGCCTTCGACTTTGGTGTAGCAGAATTCCACGTGAAAGATGGCGTCTCCAATTTCTTTATCGAGCAGCAACATGTCGTGGCCGCCGTCGCCGTCGCAGATCAGCAACTTCTTATCGGAATCAACATGCCATTGATCGCGACCAAGGCGCGCGTTGGGCGGGACGGGTACGCGAAGCCAGTCTTTCAGGTCCGGTGCCGGCAGAATGTCGACCCAACCTTGCCGATCGCTTTCCAACGCGCTTTTGGTTTCAGAGTCCGCGGCCTCGGTGAGCTGGAGCGAGATGACCTGAAGGCACATCATAGCGTGCCAGTACATCCGTTGGTTCTTGAACATAACGCAACTTATAGGTTGCTGCCGACTTCAACAACCAGCAATGAACAGAGCCCCGAGAGTGTTATCGATGTATTGAAGCAAAAGTGACGATAATGCATAAGGCGCCGCGGTCAAATCTCCTGCTCCAGGCATTTACACCATATCGACGGCGACGACGCGGATAACCTCCTCCAAGGTGGTTTGGCCCGAAATCGCGCGATAAAGCCCGTTCTGCCAGAGCGTCCGCATGCCCTGCTGGATGGCGATCTCTTCGAGTGCTGAGGTAGGCAGCTTCTTGAGAACAGCTTCCCGGAAAGGCTCATTGGCCACCAGCAGCTCGCTTACTGGCAAACGTCCAGAGTATCCGGTCTGGTTGCACTGTTCGCACCCAGCGCCTCGGAGAAATTGCGCCTGTCCGCCCCAATCTTCTGGCACGAGCTTGAGTTGGCTCGGCGGCGGTTCATAGGCTTGAGTGCAATGCGGACAATTTTTGCGGACGAGCCGCAGGCCCATGACGCCAAGCACACTGGAAGCAAGCATGAATGGTTCAATCTCCATGTTGATAAGCCGAGTGAAGGCGCCGGCCGAAACGCCGGAATGGATGGTGCTGATTACCAGATGCCCCGTCAGCCCGGCCTGGACCGCGATGCCCGCAGTCTCGGCGTCACGGATCTCCCCAACCATTATCACCTGCGGGTCCTGGCGCATGATGCTGCGCAGTGCGACGGCGTAACTGAATTGCTGGGCGGGGTTGATCTGAGTTTGGCTCACCATCGGCAGGTTGAACTCAACTGGATCCTCGACCGTGCTGATGCTGATGCTGGTGCCGTCCCGTTGCATGATATAGCACAGCGCCGAATACATCGTGCTGGTTTTGCCCGAACCCGTGGGTCCGGTGAAGAGCAGCAACCCGCTGGTTCGTTTGAGCACGCGCAGCAATCCTTGCAACGTTGCATCCTCGAAGCCAAGATTTGCCAGATCAAATCGGCGATCGCGCGGATCAAACAGCCGCACGACAACCTTTTCGCCGCGCGTGGTTGGAAAGATTGAAACGCGCAATTGCACGCCTTCGAGTTCCGGGCCGCCAATGGCGGTTCCGTCTTGCGGCAGCCCAGCCTGGTAGGTCACCAGGTTCGCCATCACCTTGAAACGCGTCGAGATTTTGTCCAGCAGGTCTAGCGGCAGATGAGCGATCTCGGTCAGAACACCGTTCACCCGTGCGCGAACAGCAATTGAGTCTTCCCAAGGCTCGATGTGGAGGTCACTGGCCCCCAATCGGGTGGCATCCTGAACCAGGCAGTTGACCAGGATACTGACTTCGATGCCTTGCGCTGCCATCTCCGATTGGAGGTACTGCTCGGTATAGCTCATGGGCTTCAATGTTTAGTTGACGCTTTAAGGTTTGGGAATTCAAAACTTATCAAACAGGCCGGCAGTACACTGGCAAGGAAATTGCAGTCACAGGCATGCCGAACAATAAATATGCGACAGATTTACCGTTTGAGTCGCCACATTTGGCAGAAGAAACCCTTCCGTTTCATCTTAACCATACTCGGAGGAGCTATGATCGGCGTAGCCGCTGGTCACACGGTGATTGCTTCCATTTGTGGGTCAGTTTCTGTTGTAGACGGGATGAGCATGGCCCCCACCTATGTCTCTGGGGAACGCGTTTATACAGCGCCAATTTCCGGCCCGCTGAGCCGTGGAGATATTGTTCTGATGGATGACGGGAGCAAGGATTATGCGTTGAAACGAGTCGTCGGCATGCCGGGAGAAATAGTGCATCTGTGGCGTGGGTATGTGTTCATTAATCGTAAAATGTTGCGAGAACCATACCTGCCGAAACACACTTATACCTGTCCCAGTCAGCAAACGGAGATCTGCGTCTTTGAATTGGGTGAAGACCAATATTTTGTGCTGGGTGATAACCGCACGTGCAGCATCGATAGCCGCACCTACGGCCCGGTGGATCGCAACAAAATCAAAAGCCGCGTCCCTGTGCCGCATGGGTTCATGAGAGCCAGTTTTGCGGCCTTCACGCTGCCATCGGAAGGGAAGCGCACGATCCGGCCACTGTAAATTTTTTTTCAGGAATGTCCAAATCCTGGGCAGAGAACCAGTCTGCGTACTGGCGGCTCAACGCTATACCGTTGAACAGCGCTCGCTAAGCTCAAATCTTTTCGCTTTTGCGCATCTTGCGTGTCCGTTACCACCGTACACTCACTTTGCCGTACATACTCCGTTTGATTTCCTCCTGGGCGGGGCCTGGGAACCCCGTTTCGGCGTGCTGATCGTGCATGAGATTCTGACCGACAAGCGCCAGTTCGATGTTTTTGGTGGGGTGCCAGGCGACGTGGACATCAAGCTCACCGTAGCTGGGAAGCGTTCCGACGGTAGTCAGGTTGTTGTTGTGGATTGTGTCGATCCAGCGAAATGCGGCGTCCAATTCGAGTCCATAAGGCAGATCCATAGACGAACGCACGAAGACCTGATGTCGGGGATCAGCGGTCTCGCTCAGGCCATTGGATAAATCGCCGCCGGGCCCGACCGTGATATCTTCAAGAAGCAGATCGTAACCGCCATGCAGCCGCCACCACGACAAGGCCTGATAGTTTGCACTCAGTTCGAACCCATAGGTGTGACCGCGAAGGTTGTTGCCGAAAATCAAGGGCAAGGTTCCCGGGCTGGTTAAGTTCAAGCTTCGCAGCTTATCGTAATCGTTGTAAAAGCCGGATAAAGAACCGGAGATTTTAGACCCGAGCTGGGCCCGGTACCCGAGTTCGTAAGCAATCAGCGTTTCTGATTGGAAGGTATTATTGCCCGCAAGGAGCAGGCCGTAGGCCGGGTCCGGTTGGAAGAGATCGCGGTCAAATCGCGAGGGGGCTCGAATGGCTCTTGAGATGGAGCCCCAAACCATTTGATTGTCGGTGACATTCCATTGCAAGCGCGCGCTAGGTTCGTACTCAACCCCGGTGTAATCGTTGTGTTCCACCTTAGCTCCTAACGTGAAATAAACCCGTTCATGTAACTTGATCTCGTCCTGAATAAAACCACTGACAAGATTTTGGTCCAACGTAGTGGGAAGGAAAGCGACCAAAGGAGCGGGTTCTACGTCGTCATGGGTGAAACGGTATTCTCCGCCCCAAACGATTCGTTGCCGCGTCCCGAGAGCGAAGCGGTGTTCAAACTGTGCGTCGTAAGTGTCCAAGTCATCATACAGCGTGCCGGCGGGGATAGTGCCCGCACTTTGGAAGGGCGCCGCCAAATGCGTCCGATCATAATATAATTGAACGCTCAGATCGTTTTCAGCGGCGAAGGTATGGGTCCAACGGCCTAGCACATGGCCGCCCGCGCTATGGCCTTGCGCTCCGGGTGTCCCTTGCCCGCCGGCGACGACGTCGTTGTATCCGCCGAAACCATCGCCTTCGAGCGTGAAGTAGTTCTGTTGCGATGCTTCGGAATCAATGCGAAACCCCGCCTGTCCGCGATTCCAGGCATCGTCAGCGCTGCTGCCGTCGCGGTAAACTTGCGGGCCACGGTCGAAATACTTCCCGTAAACGCGAAAATAGACATTCGATGCCAACGTGCCGCCGTAACGAGCGCCGATGAAATCTTCCAGCCAGGTTCCACCTCCGGCTTCGGCGTACAAACCTTGGGTGTCTTTAGCATCCTTGGTCTGGATGTTAATCACTCCATTGACTGCGTTTGCTCCCCACAGTGTTCCGCCCGGGCCGCTGATAACTTCAATTCGATCAATATCTTCCAGCAGATAATCCTGCATATTCCAAATGACCCCGGAAAACAGCGGGGAATAGATGCTCCGTCCATCCTCCAACACCAGGAGTTTATTACCGACCGAGCTGTTAAAGCCACGTGCGCTGATGGCCCAGGTCGACGAAGAAGCTTGAGCCACATCAAGATTGTCGGCCAACCGCAGCGCCTCGGGAAAACTTGAAGCCCCGTAACGGCGGATATCCTCGTGCGTCACTACCTGTATGGCGGCAGGGGCCTTGCCATAGGGTTCTTGCACTTTCGAGACTGAAGTCACGTCCAGATTCATCAGTTCCTCCAGGCTCATCCCTTTATAGGCTGCCAGGGAATCGGCGGTTGAAGAACTGCTGGTATTGACTGCGGGTTCGGAAGTTGCCGGTTCTTGCTCGGTTGTGGAGACCTGACATTGACCGGGCCTTGCAAAAACAAGCCATGCCGCGGAAAACATTGCGTTCAGGGGCAATACTTTGACGCAATGCGGGCGCAACAGTCGGTGCATGGTGCTGAGTGCCGTAGAGTAGCTGCCGAATGTCTACGGTATTATGGGGTGTTTTCCCCATTTGGAGGTCGTTGGATCGCTCCGATTGGCGCTGCTCGATGTACTTATGCTCTTCAGCTCAGCGGATTTCGAAGCGGCAGGGCGATATCATATTCGTTGGACGGTTCGGGACCCACTTGGAGGACGATTTCGATTTCAGTGAGGTTGAACTGCCGCTGGATGTTGAGAATCGTCTGGATGTTCTCGAATTGCCACGCTGCCGAGGGTTCGTGGGTCCAGTGTCCATTAGCCGTCAAATACATGTTGGTAGGCTTATGTTTGATGAGCCGCCGCATGGCCTTTGTCACAGGCAGTATTTCACGTGCTGCCACAAAATACTTAAAAGCAAATCGGGCGACTTTCCAGGTATAAAAATGCGGACAACGTTGCGTGTGGAAAGTACGGACAGAAAATTCCTATGCTTGTTACACGGCAAACAACGAACTACCGGCGTGTGTACTCTTGGAGTCCTTAGCTCGCAATCAACTCAAATGAGTTGCTCCCGTCGAGCCCGGCTGACCAATTCAGCCGTGTTTCTCGCGTTGAGTTTGCGTTTGATTCGGATGCGGTAAGTTTCGACCGTACGCACGCTCAATTTGAGGTTGGCGGCGATCTCCTTGCTGGTATTGCCCTCAGCTATCGAACGGAGCACATCGGTTTCGCGCTGACTGAGAGCCGAATGCAGGCCGGAGCCGTGGCCGCCGTTATTTTTGTGGGCAACGTCCTGCAGCAGGATTTTGGCAATCCGAGGTCCGAAAAACGCTTCGCCCCGGGCGACGGCCTCAATGGCTCTGACCAGTTCTTCCGGTGAAGTATCCTTAACCAGATAACCGCTGGCCCCGCTGCGCAGAATGCGAAACACATACTCTTCACTATCATGAACCGTAAGTGCTATTACGCGCGCCTCGGGACAATATTTGCGGATGAGGGTAGTGGCTTCGAACCCATTCATTTCCGGCATATTCAGATCCATCAAAACGACATCAGGACACAACTGTCGTGCGTATTGGAGGGCTTCCTTACCATTCGCCGCCTCGCCGAGGATTTGAATTGATGGATAACGCTCCAAGCTGGAGCGGATGCCTTCACGCACCAGCGGGTGATCGTCGACGAGCAGGATTTTAATGCTGGAAGCCATCGTTTAAGCCAACCACCGCGGAGGAAACCCCGCGCTATATAGGATTGACGGTCGAACAGCCATTTTGATGCAGGAGGGGGATATTGACCGAAATGATGGTCCCCCGGTCCCGAGCGCGCTGAATAGAGAAGCTGCCGCCGAGTAACCCTGTCCGTTCTTTCATGTTCTTGAGCCCCCAGCCGCGAACGTTTTGCGCGGCGGGGCCGACAGGCGGGCCTTTGCCATTGTCGCGGACCTCCAACCGGACATTGCCGTTGGAACAATTAATGGCCAGATGAGCATTGGTTGCGCGAGCGTGCCGGGCGACATTGGCCAGAGCCTCCTGGGCAATGCGATACAGAGCCATTTCAATTTCCGAGTCGAGCCGTCGATATAGCGAGCAACGACAACGAGTCGTAATGCCATAACGGGACTGGAAGCCTTTGGCCAGGCTGCGCAACGCCGCACCCAGACCAAGATCATCGAGTTCACTCGGGCGGAGATTGTGGCTAATCAAGCGAACTTCGCCGATGGCCTTATCGATGAGCGAGCGCACTTGGTCGAGGGTTTCGCGAGTGCTGTGAGCACTCTCCGGTTGAGCGGAATTGAGACGGAATTTGGCCGAGAATAGAAGCTGGTTCACGCTGTCATGGAGGTCGCGGGCGACGCGCTGGCGTTCGAGTTCCTGCGCTTCAACGATCCGACGCGAGAGATCGCGCCGGGCCTGTTCCGCGGCTTTGCGCTCGGTAATATCAGTGACTACAAGCGAAACCGACGTCTGGTTATCGGAAGAGAAGCGGCCGACCGAGAGCATAACCGGCACCTCCGTGCCATCCGCAGCAAACAAGCTTGCCTCGATGCTGGCGCGCTGCCGGGTTCCGCGTTCAAGGCTTGCAAGCAGCGCACGAAATTCCTCCGACGGGACCCAGCTGGCAATGGGGCTGCCAAAAACTTTCTCCAAGGGGGCGCGCGCGATTCGGGCAAAGTGGTTATTGCAAAAAGCAATCACGCCGTGGTTCAGGGTGACGGCGCCTTCGTTCATCGCTTCAACCAGCGCGCGATAGGTCTGATCGGCCCCTCGAAGAGTAAAGAGTTGCTCTCCCCGTGGTGTGTGCACCACCAGGGCATCGATTGAGCCGGACCGAATTGCGTCGAGCGTATCCTCCACTTCGGCGAGCCGTTCCTTCAGCTTGGAGAATTGCTGGACCAGGCGTGATGGGGGAGTCGCGCGAGCCATGAGTGCTAACGTCTTGAACGTCCTTCGATCGATCGGTTTACCTGGGAAGGCGAGGCCGCCAGGATTTCCAGTCCCGCCAGTAGGGTTTTGGTATCGGACATATCGCCGATGAATTTGCGCAAGGGCAGTGGGAGCGTCTTAATTAAGGTCGGCGCGGCGATGATCTGGCTCTCGCGGGCCAACCCGGGCTGCTGATAAATATCGATGACTTCCAATTCAAAGTGCCCGTCAAGATTCTCGTCGCATAAGCGCCGGAGATTGGTAATCGCGCGCGTTGAACGCGGCGTCGCCCCGGTGACGTAAAGCCGCATCAAATATTTGGGCCGCTTCGGCCTTTTTCCCGAGCCAGGCGCAGCCTGCCCCTTTTGTTTCTTTTTCATAATCCATTGTGTACATCCTGCAGGTCGAGGCCGATAAGGAGTTTCTCGCGATTTGAGAGATCGCCAATAATTTTGCGCATGGGTGCGGGCAATCGCCGGACCAATGTCGGCACCGCGAGAATCTGATCCCCACTCGCCAATTTTGGCTGTTTAAGAAGATCAATCACTTCAAGCCGGTACTTCCCGGGCACCCGTTCTTCACAAAAACGGCGGAGATTAGCCAGAGCGGCTACTGAGCGCGGGGTTTGTCCCGCGACGTAAAGTCGTAACTCAAAAGGGGAGCGGGCCCGCGGCTTTTTTGCGGAATTGTGGTTGGCTTTGGTTTTCATGGGACTGACCGTTGGGTTTGGAGACGTCGGCAGAGCGTTGGAGGCACATCAGATTTTGATTTTGCACGTGACGGGTCTGACGCTGGCGATCAACGCGGTCTTCCATTTTGAGTTCGTCCTCCTCGCTTTCCAACTCGGCGCGTAGGGCGGCGATTTGCGCCGCGATCGCCTTGCGACGCCTGAGTAACGCGCGGCGGCGTCGCTCCTGCTCCTGCTGCAGCTTTAACCTTTCTTCCCGTTCACGGGACTTCCGTGCCACGCGCGCGCTGCCAACCAACACGTCTCCATCACCGCTGTAGACGTCGATGAGTTGCACGCCCTGATTCGAGAGAACAAACTCGCGTACCTGGTTGGAATGGGCCAACCCGCGGGCCTTCAGCACGTAGAGAGCGCGGTTGCGTTCGCCGCCCGTTTCGATGTTGCGCACGACGATCCACGTGTCCATCAGCGAGGAGACGCCCAGCTCGGTTTGATCCAGATTGGCACCGCCGGCGGTGAGACTGCTAAACATCGCGGTGAGCCTTTCACTTTTGAAGAAGTCGATCAGGCGAGTCAGCATCGATTTGACTTCGAGTGGTGTGCCGACCTCCGTGAGGTTGGTTATCGGATCAATGATAATCACTTGTGGATGGAAGCGCTGGACGGCGTCATGCAGGGCGACCAGGTGCATTTCCAGGCCGTGGTAAGTTGGGCGCGAAGTCTGGAAGTGCAGCAAACCATTGCGGACAAATGGACCCAGGTCCAGCCCGATGGAGAGCATATTGCGCTGAATCTGGCTGGCCGATTCCTCGAACGCAAAGTAAAGCGCCCTTTCGCCCCGCACGCACGCCGCTGCGACAAAATGTGCCGCAAGCGTCGTCTTGCCTGAGCCAGCGGTTCCGGACACCAAAACACTGCTGCCTCGATAAAAACCGCGGCCGCCCAACATCGTATCCAATCGCGGAACGCCCGAGGAAATCCGTTCGCGCGAAGCAACGTGGCTCAGGCCCAGGGAAGTCACCGGCAGGATGGAAATACCCCGCTCGCCAATCAAAAACGGATACTCATTGGTACCGTGCAACGACCCGCGATACTTCAAAATTCGCAATCGACGCGTCGAAATCTGGTCTTGGACCCGATGATCCAGAAAAATGACACAATCGGCGACGTATTCTTCCAGACCATAGCGGGTGAGCGTCCCATTGCCGCGCTCAGCGGTTATTACCGCCGTGACGCCCTTCTCTTTAAGCCAACGGAACAGTCGTCGGAGTTCGGACCGCAAGATCATTTCGTTAGGCAAACCCGAAAAGAGGGCTTCGAGCGTATCCAGGACGACGCGTTTGGCTCCGATTGAATCGATCGCGTGGTTTAACCGGATAAAAAGCCCCTCCAGGTCGTAATCGCCGGTATCCTGAATCTCGCTCCGTTCGATATGTACGTGGTCGATACAAAGCTTTTTCTGCCGAATCAGAGCGTTCAGATCGAACCCCAACGAAGCGACATTGCTGGCCAGTTCCTCGGCGGTTTCTTCAAACGCGATAAAGACGCCGGGTTCGTTATATTCCTGCGCGCCGCGGACGAGGAATTCAGATGCAAAAAGAGTCTTGCCGCATCCGGCGCCGCCGCAGACCAGAGCGGGACGGCCGAGTGGCAGCCCACCGCCCGTGATTTCATCAAAACCGGAGATGCCAGACGGAGTCTTTTTCAGGGAAGCCTTTGAGCGATTGGTGCTGACTGTTGACGACATAACGATTTATGTTGTGGCGTTCGCGTGGTCGCTCCCACCGGACGACCCAGCCCTGTTGGTCGAGCAAAACCATCTTCCTAGGCCAACGGCTCGGCTGGGCAAGAGTGTGCCGAGCGACCAGGTAAAACATAAGGAGGGTTTGATTCGGCCAATATGGGGTATACACCTTATTGGCAAGCGGCGTAGGCTGCTTGGGTTCCTAGACCGGCTTTCGTTCAAACCATTTATTAGGATTATTTAATGAGACGAGCCGGCGGCTGAATGGCAGCAGACGGAAGCGAGCAGCCGGCTGGGGGACCTGCCGTCATTTCGATCCAGTCACTCAATTTCGAGGGTTACACCCCATATAGAGCATTTGGGAAGGGACTTAGGTTCGGTCGGTTGCCTCACTAATGAAGATACTGCCTCCGATTCTAATAGTAGAAGATGATCAAAACGATGTGCTGCTTATTCGCCGAACCTTGGGAACCTCGGGCATACCTAATCCGCGGCACTTCGTTGAGAGTGGCGAAGTGGCCATTGATTACCTCCTGGGTGCCAACGCCTATTCGGACCGAAAAAGATACCCGTTGCCCGCTCTGATTCTGCTCGATTTGAAACTGCCCGGAATAGACGGCTTCAAGGTGCTTCAATGGATTCGTGGCAATCGCGTTTTCCGCGACTTGCGTGTGGTGGTTTTGACATCCTCCAACGCCATTCGTGATGTCAATAAAGCTTACCGACTAGGGGCAAACTCTTTTCTGGTGAAACCATTGGAATTTGAGAACGCGAGCGCTCTCTTCGCAACGATTGGAACACAGCTTTGGAAAAGCAACACTCAAGCTCAAGCCGACACCATCGAGAAAGCCGCGCGTACCAATGATGACGCCAATTGGAGTTTGAGCCGAAAGGACGAGGGCAGCCCGGAGTAAATTATCGCGGCCGGGACCGCCCTGCGTTTCCATCGGACGCAGCTCAGAGCTTTGGCCAGCTGCCGAGTTGTGTTCATGTTTGCGGGACTTTAGGACGGCCGTCGGGGTACCGGTTGAGTTCCAACCAGTAGATCTTGAATTGGCGCAGCAGTGACGTCAGATCATCGAGCTTCATTGGCTTGACCAGATAAGAATTGGCGCCCAATTCGTAGGCTGCAGCAATATCGTTCTCCTGGGCGGAAGCGGAGAGAACAACAAAAGGGATACATTTAAGCGTCGGCTGCGAACGTAACCAGGCGAGCAGTTCCAATCCGCTCATGCGAGGCATTTTAAGATCTGCGAGGATAATCTTCGGAATTGGAAAGCGCCCGCGATCGGCAAATGCACCTTCACTGGAGAGATACTCGCGGGCTTGTACTCCGTCATCAACGCGGACCAAGGGCATGTGAATGTCGGCACGCCGGCAGGCGAGCTCCACGAGCGAATAATCGTTTGGATCATCCTCCACTACCAGGATCGTGCCATAGGGGTGCATGCCTAAATGGGGCAAATACCGAATTTTGTCGACTCACTCATATTCTCCGCTGGCAGTCATCCCCCGCTGCCGCATGCAGGCGTACTATAATCCACCAACAACTAATTCGCCTCGGGGTGTTTTCCGCCCTTCTGGGGTGAAACCCGCGATTTGCAAAATGTTGGGCAAAGAAAGGTTCCTCGCAGGAGCTCGCCTGTTTGAAAGGGGAGGACGTCTCGCGCCGCGTGCAGTGGAGTTTGGTTTGACCTAGGAGAGGCGGACCCCAGCAGAGGGCAGAGAACAGAGGCCGGAGATCGCTGGGCACGATTAAAAGTGGATGCGAATGCGCTTTTGCTCCCCGTTGCTTCATCTCATTAACACCTCCGTTTATGGAGGTGTACCGGGTCCTCGGTGGATCGAACCCTGTTCACGAGTTTGTCGCACCGCCCACTTTTAATCGCACCCTAGATCGCTGGAGAAGAGGCCAATGGCTTGACAGCGCTCTACTCCCTTGGGGAGTATGGCTGCGATGCAATCCTCTTCGGCGATGAAGGTCGCGGGCGAAAGTTCTCCAATTACAGGCGCGACCGGGCCTGGTGAGGTTGAGCCGATCAACATTTATCATTGGCTGGTGGTGCTCTTAGCGGCCGGCGGCTGGATGTTTGACTGCACGGGACAAAGAATCTTCGTGCTCTCGCGCGAGCCGGCGTTGCGAGAGCTGCTTGGGGCGAGTGCCAGTGACGATGCGGTGCGGCGGTGGGGTGGTGCGGCGACGTTTTTGCTGATGGTTGGTTGGGCAACAGGCGGAATAATCTTCGGCCTCTTGAGCGACCGCTGCGGCCGTGTCAAGGCGATGGTCAGTACGTTGCTGGCTTACACGCTGTTTTCTGGATTATCGGGGTTCGCCCACAACTCCACTGAATTTCTAGTTTGGAGATTTCTGTTTGGACTGGGGGTGGGCGGCATGTTTGGCGCCGCGACTACGTTGGTGGCAGAAAGTGTTCCTCGGCGCTTCCGCACTCTGGCGCTGGGTTCGATGCAAGCCTTTTCGGCCCTCGGCAATATGCTCGCTTCGGCGCTCAGCCTGAAGATTATCCCCGGGCAGGAGAATTTCTGGGGTCACTACAGTGGCTGGCAAGTTTTGGCATTTGTCAGCGTCTGCCCCGCAGTCATGGTGGTGCCGATGATCCTGATTTTAAAGGAACCCGCCGCGTGGAAAAACGCGAAAGCTGCCGCTGCTGCTGCACAAGGCAACAAGTCGGTTGGCAGCCTGGCCGATCTTTTCCGTCACCCGCGCTGGCGCAAGAACCTGTTGGTGGGGATTTGCCTGGGGATAGCCGGCATGGTGGGTTTGTGGGGCATTGCGTTTTTTTCGCCCGAACTGATCACGACTGCATTTAGAAATCGGCCGCTGCAAGCTGGGGAGATCCTTCAACCGGATGCCCTCGTTTCGACCTTAAAGCAAGCGAGGACCCCGTCCGTCGATTATTTGAAACAAAGGCTTTCACCCGGTGTCGTTGCGCAAATCGATAAGGCAGAACCTTCCGCGATGGGCGAGCTCATTGCCGGCCTCGCGACGGATCTGAATCGGTTGATCGCAGGTCCGAGCTTGTATCAGGGGCAGGTGTTTCCGCTCGTGACTTTGAAGAAATCGACCCAAAATCTGGTGATATTGGTGGAGAAGAAAGCGCAAGCAAAAGATGTCTCATTGCTTAATCGTCAACTGATCGAGCAAACCTTCCCCGCAATGATTCAGGAACAACAGAAGGTCGTCGATAAAATGCGCAGTCGCGGCACACTGCTGCAGGATGTCGGCTCTTTGCTGGGCATGTTTGCGTTTACTTTCGCTGCCGCCAGATTCAGTCGTCGCCAGGCGTTCCTCAGCGCGTTCCTGCTTTGCCTGGTTGTGGTTTCGTTTGTGTTTTATTTTTTAAGGACAGCTAGCGACGTCTACTGGATGCTGCCGCTGATGGGCTTCGCCACCCTCTCGGTTTTTGCAGGTTACTCAATCTATTTTCCTGAGATCTTTCCCACCCGGCTCCGCGGGACGGGTGTCGGGTTCTGTTATAACACGGTGCGTTACGCCGCGGCCCCGTTCCCCTTTTTGTTGGGCTGGTTGAGCACGTTGATGCCGTTTCGCCTGGTGGCGATCATGATGTGCTCAATTTACCTGGTCGGCATTATCGCACTGGCCTGGGCTCCGGAGACAAAGGGCCAACCATTACCAGAGGATTGATCGAAAAATCTCGGCGTTTGCTTATCAACGCGAGGGTTGAACCTTGGTCGGTGTTTGTATGGCCTCAGGCCGGTAGGGCGGTTTCGCCGAAACCGCCATTGCTGGCCGCCTCGGCGAGGCGGACACTACCAACGCGTAACTACCCCAGAAAAGCCTGGTGCACGGCGCGCATCGCTTGTTCACCTTTCGCAAGGTCAATCACGACCGAGATCTTAATCTCGCTGGTAGAGATCATGTCGATGTTAATACCTTCCTTGGCCAGAGTTTCGAACATCTTGCCCGCCACTCCGGTGTGACTTTTCATGCCGACCCCGACAATCGAGAGCTTGGCGATGTTATCCGTGGCAATGACTTTGGCGAAACCGATCTCCTGCTTCAGTCCGTCAATTACTTTCTGGGCTTTGAGCAGATCGGGTTTATCGACCGTAAATGAAAAATCGGTGACCGGCGCGCCGGTGTCATGGCTGATATTCTGGACGATCATGTCGAGGTTGATGTTGGCCTCGCCAATCGCCGTCAAAATACGCGCGGCGATGCCGGGTTTGTCGGGAACGCGGACCAGCGTGATTTTGGCCTGGTTTTTGTCGAGCGAAACACCGCGCACGACAATATCTTCCATGTTTTTGGTTTCTTCTTTCACAATTGTTCCTCGAGCTTCATTGAGGCTGGAGCGGACCTCAAATACGACTCCAAACTTTTTGGCAAACTCAACCGAGCGCGATTGCATTACTTTGGCTCCCAGACTGGCCAGTTCCAACATTTCGTCATAGGAGATTTCCTCCAGTTTTTTCGCACCTTGGACAATTCGGGGATCGGCGGTGTAGACGCCATCGACATCGGTATAGATCTCGCAGAGGTTGGATTTCAGGGCGGCGGCCAGGGCAATCGCGGTCAGGTCCGAGCCGCCGCGGCCGAGCGTTGTCACCTGTCCTTCGATGGTCTGCCCTTGAAAACCCGCAACGATTACGACATTGCCCTCGTTGAGCAGGTCATGGATTTTTTTCGGCGTGATGTTCTGAATCTTGGCCTTCGTGTGCACGCCATCGGTGACGATCCCCGCCTGGGCGCCGGTCAATGAAACCGCCGGCACGCCCAGGGCATGCAACGCTATGGCCGTCAAAGCAATGGTGGTTTGCTCACCCGTCGCCAGCAAAACGTCCATTTCACGTTCGTTGGGCAAAGGCATCAGCTCTTTGGCGAGCTTAATTAAATTGTCGGTTACGCCGCTCATCGCCGAGACCACGACCACCACCTGTTCTCCGCGCGCGCGGTACTTGGCAACGCGCCCGGCGACGTTCCGGATCCGCTCGGGATTTCCGACCGACGTGCCGCCATACTTTTGCACTATCAACGCCATAGTTTATTCGAAAGTCTCGACCCGGATCATCACCGGCCTGCCTTTGACGACCCGCAGCGCCCCAATCTTTTGCAGCGCTCGGGCCACCGCTCCGTTGGGCGCATCGTGCAGCATAAAGATTAGCGGCACACTGGTCCCTTCATGACCCTCGGGCTGAATCACCGACGAAATGCCAATGTCGGCATCGCCGAATATCTTCGCGATCGTTGCGAGTGTTCCCGGCACGTCGATCACGTTCAAGCGAACGAAGTACCTTGACACAACCTGCTCGAGCGGTAGCACGGCGCCTTCCTGCTCGTGTGGCACGAAAGGCGGCACTCGGTGTTTTGTTCCAAATTTCAAATCGAGCGCCGCATCGGCCAAATCGCTCAGCACGGCGCTGGCGGTCGCGTCTTTTCCCGCGCCACGCCCATAGAACAGCGTGTCACCGACGACATCGCCACGAACAAACACAGCGTTGAAGACGTGATTAACGCTGGCAAGGACATGAGCATTCGGTATCAGGGTCGGATAAACCGAAACCTGCACTCGAGAGCCATTGTTGCTGCGGCGCTTCGACCTTCGCGGCGATGGGGAAGCTTCGATACGTTTGATGATCCCCAGCAGCTTGATCGTATAGCCGAGCTGATTGGCAAATTCTATATCCGCGCGCGTAATTGCCCGGATTCCCTCGACGTGAATATCCCTGGGGTTTACCCAAAACCCATGTGCCAGTGAGGCCAGGATTCCAATTTTGTGCTGGGCGTCCCAGCCGTCGATATCGAGCGAAGGTTCGGCCTCAGCATAGCCTTGGGCTTGGGCGTCCTTCAAAACATCAGCGAACTCTGCCTGCTCAAGTTTCATCCGCGTGAGGATGAAATTGCAGGTGCCATTGACGATGCCGTAGAGGTGGGTAATGCGATTGCCGACAAATCCTTCGCGCAGCGACTTAATGATGGGAATGCCGCCACAGACGCTGGCTTCATAGTACAAATTAGTCCCGTACTTCCTGGTCGCAGCAAACAATTCTTCACCGTGCGCGGACAGGAGCGCCTTATTGGCAGTAATTACCGGTTTGCCCAGCTTGAGAGCAGTCAGAATGATCGTGCGGGCGAGGGTAGTGCCACCGACAAGCTCCGCGACCAGGTGGACCTCGGGGTCATTGACCACCGCTTCCCAATCAGTCGTCATCGCCGAATCGGGGATCGCATACGGTCGCGGCTCATCGAAGGCTTTTACCGCAACTTTGCCAAGAACGACCTTGATCCCAATGCGCGAGGCCATCAGCCCGCCATTGAGTTGCAGCGCATGGTAGACACCGCTGCCTACCGTGCCGCCGCCGATCATTCCGAGGTTCACCTGCTGCATAATGGGCGCAAAGCATGCCGCGGTTTGGTGCCCCGGACAATGCATTTTTCAATCGCGCGTTTGACATTTTCCACGATTCGTTTACCACGCCGGGCAATGAAAAGGCGAATTCCGGTGGTGCTGGCGGTGGTCGTTGTGGCGGGATTTGTCGTGTGGTTTATCTACACTAAACAGGCGGAGTCCAAAAGCCGCACCCTGCAGTTGTTCGGCAATGTCGATATCCGCGAAGTCAACCTGGGGTTCCGAGTATCGGGCCGTTTGACCCAGGTGTTGCGTGACGAGGGAGATGAGGTCAGGCCGGGTCAAGTCCTGGCCCGGCTCGATGATGAGCCGTATCGGCGCGAGGTAGACGAATCCCGCGCGCAGGTCGCGGCGTTACGCGCCCATCTGGACTTGTTGGAGGCCGGCAATCGACCGCAGGAAATCGCCCAGGCTCGCGCACTGGTGCGAGAACGAGAAGCCACCGCGGCCAATGCCGAACGTCTTTTCAAACGCCAGGACGAATTGCTCGGCACCAAAGCCGTATCCATACAGCAGCGGGACGATTCGGAGGCTGGCTATCGCGAGGCGGAGGCTCGCCTCAAATCCGCTAGCGAACAACTCAATCTCCTCGAGGCCGGCTTCCGCATTGAGGATATCGCTCAGGCTAAAGCCGATATCGCTCGTGCTCAGGCGACTCTCGCCAACGCGGAGTTGCGTGTTGAGGATACTATCCTCAAAGCACCCTCTGACGGTTATGTGCTGACGCGCGCCCAGGAACCGGGAGCCATTCTCCCGGCCGGCACGACGGTCCTGACCGTCTCCCTCAAACGGCCGGTTTGGGTTCGAGCTTATGTCAGCGAACCCGACCTGGGACGCATCCACCCGGGAATGAAAGTCACCGTGCATACCGATTCCACGCCCGCTAAACCGTATACTGGCCAGATTGGGTATATCTCGCCGCGCGCTGAATTCACCCCAAAAAATGTCGAAACGACCCAACTGCGCACCTCATTGGTTTACCGTTTTCGGGTGGTTGTCGACAATCCGGACGAAGCATTGCGGCAGGGGATGCCAGTGACGATAAAGGCAGGAGATTGACATTCAGTGAAGCTGAAGTTCAATGACGGAATCCGAAATCCGAGGCCCGAAAGAAGACCGAAGCACGAAGGCGCAGGTAAGACTTCGCGGTCACTCTTTTTCAAATTTCGGTTTTCGGATCTCGGGCTTCGGGTCTGCTGCCCCGCCTGACCATCTCTCTCGTTAGCATCGAACTATGCCAGATCCGCTTGTGAGGCTTGAAAGTGTGCAAAAGAGCTTTCGCGGAGCGACGCGGCCGGCGGTGGCAAGTTTGACTGCGGCGATTCGCCGCGGGATCATAACTGGCCTGGTTGGGCCCGATGGAGCGGGAAAAACGACACTGCTGCGTCTGATTAGTGGCCTGTTGTTGCCGAGCTCGGGGCGCCTCTTGATCGGTGAGCGTGAGGACGAAAAAGAAGACGCCGCAGCACTAAGCGAAACGGATCTTAAAGAGTTCATTGGGTATATGCCGCAGAAGTTCGGGCTCTATGAAGATCTTTCAGTCGAGGAGAATCTTGAACTGCACGCGGATTTAAGGGGCGTACTAGGGGCGGAACGTGAGGCCGTGTTTAAACGTCTGCTCGATTTTACAGACCTCGCGCGCTTTACCTCGCGGCTGGCGGGAAAGCTTTCAGGCGGTATGAAACAGAAACTCGGCCTTGCTTGCGCCCTGCTTGGACATCCGCGGCTATTACTGTTGGACGAACCGGGCGTGGGGGTAGACCCGATTTCACGGCGGGAACTTTGGCGAATGGTTCATGAATTAATCGGCCAGGGAATCACAGTCATCTGGAGCACGGCCTATTTGGATGAGGCCGAACTCTGTGGCGAAGTGCTCTTGCTCAACGAAGGTCAGCTGCTTTTCGCCGGAAAACCCACCGACCTTACCAGCCGTGTTGCCGGCCGTTGTTTTCAGATTCGCAATATCGCCGGTAACCGGCGACAATTGCTCGCCCGCGCCCTGCGTCGGCCCGAAGTAATGGATGGCGTCATTCAGGGGTTTAATGTACGGATTGTCCTTCGCGCCGGTGCGTCAGCGCCAACGCCGCGGGACCTGCAGGCTGGAACCGAGGCCGCCGTGGTGTCGGTGCCGCCCCGGTTTGAGGACGCTTTCATCGATGTGTTGGGTGGTGGTCCCGGAGGTGAATCGGTCTTGGCCGAGCGAGTGAGCAGGGTTCCTGCCGGAAAAGAAACGGTGGTTGAAGCAGTCGATTTGACCAAGAAGTTCGGTGATTTTGCCGCTACCGACCAAGTGACCTTCGCGGTCAGGCAAGGTGAGATTTTCGGTTTGCTTGGTCCCAACGGCGCCGGCAAGTCGACGACTTTTCGCATGATGTGCGGCCTGCTGACGCCGAGCTCGGGCACCGCTCGGGTGATGGGAATCGATTTAAGACAGAGCCCCAGCGAAGCGCGCCAGCAGCTCGGATACATGGCCCAGAAGTTCTCACTCTACGGAAATCTTACGGTACGCCAGAATCTTTTGTTTTTTTCAGGCGCCTATGGCCTGAAGGGAACGGAGCAGGAACAAACCATCAACAGCATGATTGAGGCGTTCAAACTGAAGCCGTTCCTGAGCAGCACGCCGGATACGTTGCCGCTGGGATTCAAACAGCGGCTGGCGCTGGCATGCGCGGTCATGCACCAGCCGCCCATTTTATTCCTCGACGAGCCGACTTCGGGAGTAGACCCCGTGACGCGTCGGGAGTTTTGGACGCATATCAACGGCTTGGTTGAGAAAGGCGTCACGGTGATGGTCACCACGCACTTCATGGATGAGGCCGAGTACTGTGACCGCATTGCATTGGTCTTTCGCGGCCGGATCATTGCCGCCGGCACGCCGGACCAACTCAAAGAGCAAACCGCAACGCCGGAAAGATCGGACCCTTCGATGGAAGATGCTTTCGTGGCGTTGGTGGAACAGCAAAACCGAAATGACGTCGTATGAACTTGCCGGGTTTCTTTCGCCGCCTGCTGGCGCTTTGCCGAAAGGAATCGCTGCAGATAATCCGCGATCCGAGCAGCAACATCATCGCCTTCCTTTTGCCGGTGGTGATGCTCTTGATTTTTGGCTATGGCATCAATCTCGACTCCTCGGGTTTGCGCGTTGGCCTGGTGCTGGAAGACACTAGCCCGGAAGCCCGGCATTTCGCAGATAGTCTGCTCGGCTCCGCTTATTTTCGCATCACACCCGGCTACAGCCGTGCCGCGATGGGAGAGGCGATGACCGAGGGACGCGTCCGTGGCTTTATTATCATCCCGGAGGATTTTGCCGAAAAGCTCAAACGCCCAACCGACGCCGCTCCGTTGTTGATCATCACGGATGGTTCGGAACCCAACACCTCGAGCTTCGTGGAAAATTATGTGCGTAGCGCGTGGGAAGGCTGGCTGGCAGAGCGGTCCGCTGATCGTGGCGAATCTCGAGAAGCTGTGGTAAGCCTTGAACCTCGCTTCTGGTTCAATCCTTCCGCCGAGAGCCGGAATTACCTCATCCCCGGCTCGATCACCATCATTATGACGGTGATTGGGGCCTTGTTGACGTCGCTGGTGGTCGCCCGTGAATGGGAGCGCGGCACGATGGAAGCCCTGCTGGCTTCGCCAGTTACTCGAGCCGAATTACTGCTGAGCAAGCTTTTGCCGTATTACGCTCTGGGGATTATCTCGTTGCTGATCTGCGTCGGAGTTGCAGTGTTCTTGATCGGGGTGCCGTTTCGCGGTTCAATTCCCGTCCTTTGGCTGGTGGGGTCGCTCTTTCTGGGCAGCGCGTTGGGTTTGGGTTTATTGTTGTCGACCGTTACCCGGAATCAATTCAACGCCGCACAAGCTGCGCTGAATGCGGCTTTTCTGCCGGCGGTGATTCTCTCGGGTTTCATTTATGAAATTCACAGCATGCCGTCCCTAATTCGAGGTGTCACCTACCTCATTCCGGCGCGGTACTTTGTTACCGCGATGCAAACCCTCTTCCAGGCGGGCGACCTCTGGCCAGTGCTGCTCGAGACGATGTTGTTTCTGGCGATTGCCTCGACGTTCTTCATCGGGCTGACTGCGCTCAAGACTCGAAGGCGGTTATAGCCTTGACGATGAAACGCACTGTGCATGTGGGAAAATGGAGATCCTCAACGCTGATCAGCGGCCCACCTGGCGAACCTGGTCTAAGTCGCTGGTGTGGTCCTTAGTGGTAGGAGAAAGATTGTATGCCTTATCGCATTGCCAGCTTAATCAGAAAAGAGTTACAGACTCTATTGCGTGATCGTCAGGGCCGTATGCTACTGATTGTCCCCGTGCTCCTGCAGCTCGCCGTCTTTCCTTTTGCTGCAACTCTTGAAGTAAAAAATAATACCCTCGCCTTCTTTAGCGAGGATGCCGGAAGAGAATCGGCTGAACTGATTCAGCGGTTTTCCCGCGCGCAAGCTTTTACCAAGATTCTATTCCTGCACTCGGAGCAGGAAGTCCGCGATAGCCTGGACCGGCAGCATTCTTTGCTGGTGCTGCGCTTTCCGAACGATTTCTCGCGAGCTGTTGCTGCTGATCGGCCGGCGACTATCCAGGCGATTCTAGACGGACGTCGTTCGAACAGCGCCCAGATTGCGCTTGGTTATGTGCGCGAAATTCTTCAAGCGTGGATCGATGAGCGAAACCGGCTGGAAAACAAGGTGGCGATCTCGACCGTCCTGGTGCGGCATTGGTTTAACCCGAATCTGGATTACGTTTACCATATCATTCCGAGTCTCGTTGCGATCATCACGACGGTGAGCACATTGGTTGTGACTTCCCTCTCCATCGCTCGCGAGCGTGAGCAGGGGACTTTCGATCAACTTCTTGTCTCACCCTTGACTCCGGGAATGATTATGGTGGGAAAGACAGTGCCGGCACTGTTGGTCGCAATGGTCCAGGCTACGATTATCGTAAGCGCAGGCGTATTTGTGTATCGGATACCATTCCAGGGCTCCTTACTGCTTCTTTATTTTAGCATGATATTTTACATTCTCGCCCTGGCGGGAATCGGCTTATTGATCTCTTCTGTCTGTTCGACTCAACAACAAGCCTTTCTCGGCGTATTTAGCTTTATGATGCCAGCGGTCCTGCTCTCAGGATTTCCTTCTCCGGTCGAGAACATGCCCGTATGGCTCCAGTACGTCGATTGGTTCAATCCCCTGAGACATTTCATCGTAATCGTCAAAGGAGTTTTTCTCAAAAACGTCGGTTTCACTGTCCTGTTTGAGTTCCTCTGGCCGCTCCTCGTCATCGCAGCGATTTCCCTTTTTGCGGCCGATTGGCTGTTCCGGAGGAGGTTGGGGTAGGGGCGCCGGGAACTGCTGGCAGCGTTGGGCATCCTTAAGAGACTGACATCGCTTCAGCAGTCAGTACTATAAATGCTCACGAACGATGAAGCGCGCGATGGTCAATGATTTGAATGCTCCAAAGACAAGCAGGGAGTTTTTGGGCTTACTCCAGCGGCGGTCCTGCTTGATTCCGACGTGGCGTGGCTGGCTCTTACTACTGCTGGGCTTTATCATGCTGGCGGTGCTCGCGCGGCGATGCGCGTATCCTTTTTTAGCCCTGACGAAACCGGTCCCGGGCGGGGTTCTTGTCATCGAAGGTTGGGCACAGGACGACGTTCTTCAAGTCGCGGTGTCCGAATTTCGGCGCAACCATTATGAGAAGCTTTACGTCACGGGGGGACCTTTGGACTATGGTTCATTCCTGTCCGAATACCGCACTTTCGCGGAGCGCGGTGCCGCCTCGTTGGTGAAGATGGGTTTGGGGACTAACGAGGTCCAGGCAGTGCCGGCGCCTTTTGCTCGCCAGGATCGTACCTATACCGCGGCAGTCGCCTTAAGAGATTGGTGGCGTGAGCATCGGCTTGCGCCGATGAAGGTTCACCTGCTTTCCGAGGGACCGCATGCCCGTCGCTCGCGATTACTTTATCGCCAAGCCCTCGGTAAAAAGGTTGACGTTGGCATTACTGCGATTGAGAGCAGAAACTACGATCCCCGTCATTGGTGGCGTTCCAGCGCCGGTGTAAGGAACGTGACTGATGAGTGGATCGCATACCTCTACGTGATACTCTTTTTTCGAACTCGCGGAGAATAGGATCCCAAAATTTCCAAATTCCTTAGCCTGTCGACGGACGCCCCGACTCAAAGACGTTCTCAAGGATGACTTCTTTGGTTTTCCACAGCAACGCCATCGTCATTGCCAACGGCAGCAGCACCAGGGGAATCATCATGACAAAAAACCAGAAGTTGCCCCGGTCGCTAAGAGCGCGAATGACCGTTTCGACGTACAACGGCAAGTGAGGCAGTTTTCTGACAACGAGATAAACTCCGGAAACCAGGAAGGTCGCCAGCAATAGCGCCAAATTGAGCCAGGTGAACTGGCGGGTTTCCTGGCGCAGCGCTTCATCCGGCAACATGGCGCCAAGGCGCTGCAAGACCAGGTTCAGGCTGGCGAGAAAAAGCAGGCTGCTGCCTACCATCAACAGCACCATTGCCGAGAAGAACGGATTGTCAGGAACTCGACTCGACCAGTACAGGAAGGGACTCAACCCAAAATTGATCAGCGCCAGCAGGGTCGCACGGTCAAGCGCCCTGCGCCAGACTCGTTCCTGTTTCTGGAAAGCGCCCAATTGCCACAACCCGTAAGCCAGCAAAGCGGTGCACGCTAACGGCGGAATGGCGCCGAACGATTTGAACCCATCCGATTTCACCGCGTGAAAACAGACCACTAACGCGGCGGGCAATCCCCAAAACAAAGCCGATAGACCGCGTACAAGGCGCCCGAGCGAGCGCATTAAATCGGCATTAGCGGCTGGAGCAGACACTTCGGATCGGGAAGCAGGGGGCAGCGTGGGCGCCGAGCGGCCGGCGGAGGTCGTCGACCATTCTCTATCCTCCATCGTCGGTCCTCATGGGTCCTGGCTAAAAACTCAGGTAAGTGTACTCTTTCAATCCGCGTTCGTAATCATCCAACAAGCGCATCGCCTCCGATGGTTTCATACGATCGCTTTTGATGGCCTCATCGACTTGCGCTTTCATTTGGCGCTTGAGCTCTTTCTCGTCGTACTGCACCGAATCGAGCGCCTGGGCGATGGTTGTCCCTTCAATGATCTCCTCGACATAGTAGCCTGCTGGTTCATCCGGGTCGAGGAAGACGTGCACTTCATTGACGCGGCCGAACAGGTTGTGCAGGTCGCCCATGATGTCCTGGTAAGCTCCCATCAGGAAGAAGCCGATATAATATGGGTCCGGCATGCCATTCCCGTTGGCGTGCAATGGATGTAGCGACAGGGTGTCGCGCACGTCTTTCAGGTCGATAAACTTGTTTACCTGTCCATCCGAATCGCAGGTAATATCCACCAGGGTCGCCTCGCAGGTGGGCCGTTCCTGCAGCCGGCTGATCGGCATCACCGGAAACAACTGGCCCAAAGCCCAGTGGTCCAGCAGCGACTGGAACACCGAAAAATTGCAGAGATATTGATCGCCGAGGCTGTCTTCCAGCTTGCGGATTTCCTCGGGCACATACGCCTGGTCTTTGTAAGTCTGAACTACTTCCCGGCTTATCTCCCAGTATAAATTCTCGATCTTGGCCTTTTCGGGCAAATCCATCATGCCCAGTGTGAACATGTGCTGGGCGTCTTCTTTTCGCTCAAGCGCGTCGTGATAAGCCTCCAGCTTATTGAGTTTCGGCAAGTTCTTGCGGATATCGAGCAGCTCCCGCACCAGCGGCGTTTCGCTTTCAGAATATTGAAAAAAATCGCCGGGCCGAATTTTACCGATCGAGCCAAAGACTTCGACGATCAATACGCTGTGGTGCGCCACCACCGCGCGCCCGCTCTCGCTGATGATGTCCGGATGGGGGACCTTCTCGGCGTTGCACACGTCCGCAATATAGTAGACGATGTCGTTGGCATACTCTTGCAGCGTATAGTTGGTAGAGCTGTCAAAAGCCGACCGGCTTCCATCGTAATCGACCCCAAGACCGCCGCCGACGTCCAGGAACTCCACCTGAAATCCCATTTTGTTGAGCTTGGCGTAAAAGCGTGCCGCCTCCTGGACGGCACGTTTCACAATCAGGATATCGGGGATCTGCGAGCCGATATGGAAATGGAGCAGCTTAAAGCAATGTGCCAGGCCTTCCGCTTTGAGCATTTCGGTCGCGACCAGCAACTCGGCGGTGGTTAGTCCAAACTTGGCATTTTCGCCGGCGCTCTCGGCCCACTTGCCGCCGCCTTTGCTGAGGAGCCGCACACGCATTCCCAGAATAGGCTCGACGCCGATTTGTTTTGAGACCGAAATGATCTGGCGAAGTTCCTCCAGCTTCTCGACCACCATGATGACTTTCCTGCCGAGTTTGGTGCCCAGAAGCGCCATTCTGACGAACGCACTGTCCTTGTAACCGTTGCAGACGATCAAGCTGCCCAGTTGGTTTTGCAGCGCCAACCCGGCAAACAGTTCGGGTTTGCTGCCGACTTCCAGCCCAAAATCGTACGGTTTCCCCGCATCGAGAATCTCTTCGACCACTTCCCGCAGTTGATTGACCTTAATCGGAAAGACGCCGCGATATTTCCCCTGATAATTGAATTCCGAAATCGCATTCCGAAAGGCCTGGTTTATGGAGTCCACCCGATGCCGCAGGATGTCCTGAAATCGAATCAATACCGGAAATTTGAGTCCTCGCGCTTTGGCCTCCTCGATTACATCGGTAATATCTACTGAGGCTCCAGCGTCGCGTTGCGGCTTGGCGACGACCCGGCCGGCTTCGTTGATATCAAAATAATCTGCCCCCCAACGGTGAATGTTGTAGAGGTTTCGGGCCTGCTGCACATCCCACGATGGGCTTGCCTCACTAGAGTTACTCATTTCGATTTAGACAATCGAATCGCACTATAGAATGCTGCACGTGGAATTCAATACAGGTAATGAAAATTTTTCAAGAACTTGTGAATAGTATGTGAATAACTGAGAACGAGCAAAACGGATCCGTGTTTCGTATTTCGTGTTTCGTAGGCGGTCTTCGAATGCGTGTTGGGTATTTTGTGTCTGAGGAAGCTATGTCTTACTTCTCCGTCACGGAACACGAAATACGGAACACGGAATACGAATCGCGCATTGCCTTTTACGCTTACGTTTTACCCCTCCCTCATTTCCCTTTGCACACCTTCCCCATTCTGTTACTTCCTCCGCATGGCACGGCCAGCTCCCCTTGATACAATCGTCACCTATACTGACCGTCTGCTTGGCACGAGCGTGATTCAGGATTATGAACGCGCGGCGAATGGGTTACAGGTTGAAAACAGTGGACGGATTACACGTATCGCGGCAGCGGTCGACGCCAGCCTCGCGACTGTTCGACTCGCGATCGAACGGAACGCTGACTTGCTGGTCGTGCACCACGGACTCTTCTGGAGTCCATCGCATCCGTGGACCGGTAAGAAATACGAATTGCTGCGACTCTTGTTGGAAAACGATCTGGCCGTCTACAGCTCGCATCTGCCGCTGGATCTCCATCCCAGGTTAGGGAATAACGTGCGGCTCTGCGCCGCGTTGGGTCTAAAGCGACTGACCCCTTTTTTCTATGATCATGGCCGGCACATTGGGTTTAAGAGTGAAACGACGATTGCACTCAAGGAGCTGGCGAGGCGTTTGCAGAAAGCAACCGGCAGCCAGCCGCTGGTGATTCCGGGAGGACCGGAAATGTGCCGGCGAGTGGGTATTGTGACTGGCGGGGCAGGAGCCGAACTCCGCATTGCTGCCGCCGAGGGGGTTGATACATTTGTGACGGGAGAGGGGCCGCATTGGACTTACGCCTTGGCCGAAGAACTCGGTTTAAACGTTATCTACGCCGGTCATTACGCGACTGAAACGTTTGGCGTGAAAGCCCTGGCAGCTCATTTGGCGAAGCGATTTGGATTGCCCTGCTTGTTCGTGGATCATCCGACGGGATTATAGTTCTTTATCTTTCACTACGTCCTCCACTTTGTCTTTCAATTTTATCTCCCCGTTTGTCACTCCGCCTCAAACCCCGTCAGCATCGCGCCGGTTCGATCCAGCATTTCCTTACCAGTTCCGACGTCAGCAGACGTGCAGTGTTTCATGAGGGAATTGTTGGTTGATTATCCTGGACAAAGTGGTCGACAAAGGAAGTCTTAACAACGTTAAGTGGTTACAGCAGCATTGCTGATACGCAGCGCTTTAGTGTCTTTTTACAGGCTCACATCCGGCTTGTTAGCTCCCCGCGATTTCAACTAGGCTATCACTGGATGCAGTTCAATCTCATCACCGTCATCCCGGTTTATAACGGCGAGAAGTTTATCCGCCAGACCCTGGAGTCTGTAGCCAAACAAACCCTCAAGCCTGATCGTCTGATCGTGCTGGATAACTGCTCGACCGATGGCACCGAGAACATCGTAAAAAACTTTTCGACAATCCGCTGCGAATGGATTCGCAACCCCTCCAATCTCGGGTTGTTCGGCAATTGCAATCGCGCCCTCGAATTTGCCACGGAAACCAAGTACTTCCATTTGCTTTGCGCGGATGATCTTATCGAGCCGCTATTTTATCAACGGCTGACGAGCGAGCTTGAGTCCTGCAATGGCTTTGGCCTCGCTTACTCGCTGGACGAACGGATCGACGAACATGATCGGCGGCTGAGTATGTCCGGCAAGGTCACGGGAACCGCCGAAGAAATCCCGATCGACCGGTTCTTAAGTCGGAAGGCAGAGATCGCGAATCAGGCGTTTAGCGGCAGTTTGATGAAAACCAATTATCAGAAGCCGCCCTGCCAATTTCGGCTCGACATGCCGATCCTGGGCGATGTCGCTTGGTGGGCCGCCTTCGGCAAGCATTGTCAGCGGATCGTCCAAGTCAATCTGCCGTTGTGCAAATATCGCTGGCACGGGGATAACACGACCAACACGGTTATGCCCGGAATACAGGCTCTGATTTTGGATGAATGGCGTGTGATGCAGATGAATGAAGAATTGCGTGCCCAGCGACCCGGCTTTGTGCGCAAGTTCAAGCTCAAAGGTCTTTTCGCCGTGCGCACCGGAATTAAAGCGAAACGCATCCGCCAGCAAAACAACCTCGCGTACTCGCGAGATATCATCTGCCAAGGCAAGCAGATTTCCGGGCCTTTGGCGTGGCACATGGGGCAAGTTGTGGTGGAAACTCGCGATCTTATTGTCTACGGCCTGCTTCGCCGCCCGCGCCATCCGAAGAACGTGTATAGCTGAAGCACTCGCTATAGGAGACGACGTAAGGAGACTCGGAGAGGCAAAACGTAACACGTAATGCGTAATGTAACAGTCTATCTTCTTAGGCACGACGCTTCACATTTTACGTTTTACGCTTCACGTTTTACCTCCAGAGTCTCCTCACGTCGTCTCCTACAAGCTTAAATGCGAATGTCACACGATGGCATCATTCGAACGCGATCCGCCCCCAAATGCATCCTCTGCGGCGGACTCGGTAAGTCCCTTTACCAAGGTATGACGGATCGGTCATACGCGGCTCCCGGAACCTGGGGATTCCTGCAATGCAGTTCCCCCGATTGCGGTCTCGTCTGGCTTGATCCCATCCCTGTCGAAGAGGAGATCGGGAAAACTTACGAAGGCTATTACACCCACAACCAACCGGAACCTGGCCCAAGTCTAGTGCGCGATACGTGCTGGGCAATTTGGCACAGTTATTTGGGATCGTCGCTGGGGTATAAACAGGGAGTGGGGCCAAGCTGGCGCCGGATTTTCGCGCCGTTGGCATTGTTGCATCCTGGGGGGCGCGACGAATTAAAGGCTGCGGCGATGCATTTGCCGGCCCCCTCGCGGCCGTCTCGGGTCCTGGACGTTGGCTGCGGCAGCGGCGTGCTATTGGCTCGGATGAAAGCTTTAGGCTGGGATGCCGAAGGCGTGGAGCTCGACCCCGATGGCGTCAAGGCGGCGCGTGGGCGTGGAGTGGGTGTCCGGCAAGGCACGCTGGAACAGCAGGCCTTTCCCGACAACACGTTCGATGCCGTGCACTCGGCCCACGTCATCGAGCATGTTTATGATCCTGTCGGCCTTCTGCGCGAGTGCCACCGTATCCTCAAACCCGGTGGTACCCTGGTGATTCTTACGCCCAATATTGAGAGTTGGGGCCACCGAAAGTTCGGCGCGAGTTGGCTGAATTTAGACCCCCCGCGCCATCTCGTGCTCTTCTCAACAAGGACACTCAGTCGCTCGGCGAGCCAGGCAGGTTTCACCGTCAAGCGGCTGGACACCACAGTCCGCAGCGCCTGGGTCTACGGAGCGTTAAGCCGCTGTATCGAGCGTTTTGGCAGGGCGGAAATGAGCGAACTGGGCAAACCCGCTAACCTGCTGTGGGGTATCCTCTACCAAATGCGCCAACGCATGCTTCTGCGAGGCAATCCGGAAGCCGGTGACGAACTTCTCCTAATCGCAACCAAGCCGCGATAATTTCCGAAAAGCTACGGATAGCTGTATGGAATCTCTGAGGTAGAACTTCCCCGCTTTGCATCTACAGTAAAAGTCATAAGCATCCGCTGTGGATTTGAGAATTGGTGCCTGAGTGAAACTGGGGTCGGGTGCTGTTCCCTGCGGCGGAACAAGAAAGTTTGGGAATTATGAATTTTAAGGCGAGTGGTCAGGAGAGGAATTGCCGTCGAGCGGCCTTCACTCTGGCGGAAGTTGTGGTTGCCGTCTTTGTTCTTGGAACCATTGGAGGTGGGTTTTGCCTGGCGCTTTCATCCGGGTTTTCGGTGCTGCAAACCACTCGAGAGGACCTGCGGGCTACGCAGATCCTGATGCAGAAAATTGAAGCGGTGCGCCTATGCACGTGGTCGCAATTGGGCAACGTTTCCTTCCAGGAAAAGTATGACCCGCTTAGCACCAGCACCAATCAGGGCGTAGCCTACTTCGGCACAGTCACCGTCGGGCCGGCGACGAGCATTCCCGACACCGCCTCGTACGCCCCGAATATGGCCCTGGTGACCGTCAATCTGAACTGGACAAATTACAATCGCGGGACAGCGATTCCTCATGCGCGTCAGATGCAAACGCAGGTGGCTCGTTACGGGCTGCAAAACTATATCTGGGGGGCCATCCAGTAATTATTGCCAGGGTTTCTTTCTTCTATGCAAACAACATTTTACCCCAAACGGAAGCAGCAAGGTAACGTGCTCGTAGTGACCTTGTTTATATTGTCGCTGATGGGTTTCTTCCTTTACGCCTATCTTGACACCACGCGGACGCAACGATCGCTGATGGCCCGGTCGCAAGGCTGGAATACGGCACTGGGCCTGGCCGAGGCTGGCGTGGAGGAAGCGCTGGGACAGGTAAACCCCGGTGCGCCTCTTCCGGTAATCGACCGCACAGCCAATGGGTGGGGAGCTGCTGTCGATGGTTTGTACGGGCCAATTTCGCGCTCTCTCTCCAATGGGACATATAGTGTGGTGATCTCGGCCGACATTTTCCCGATCATCTACGCTACGGGTTATGTTGCGGTTCCGTCGATTCCCGCCAATCTCACACGAGTCGTACGCGTTACCACAACGAACATGCCGCTTTTCACGACCGTCCTGGCGGCGAAATATGACATCAATTTCACCGGCAACGGCATTAGTACCGACAGTTTCAATTCGTCAAACCCCAACCAAAGCGACAACGGCCGGTATCCGGTGCTTTACCCTTCTCGGGCCAGCACCAACGGGGACGTTGCGAGCGTGCAGGGCCTTATAAATGTTGGCAACGGGAACATAAATGGCACACTCTATCTTGGGCCGACGGCGACCGATACGATCGGCGGCAATGGCATAGTCACGGGCGGTGTCTCGAACGATTTTAATGTCGAGCTTGAAGACGTTGTGTTGCCTTCGACAACCTGGCTCCAACCAAGCGTGACGAACGTGACTATCGGTACCAACACTTATCAATACCTCTTTGGGCCAGGTACCAGCAATGGCAGCGGGGATTTCACGATCGCCGACCTTAAGAACAGCAGTATTTACGTCAGTAACGCAACGGTTCGATTGAAGCTGACGGGGAATGCGAGTCCAACGCTGATCCAAGTCGCAGGGGTCGGGACCAGCGCGGGATCACTAACGATCTACATGGACGGCCCAAGTTTCACGCTCAGCGGCAAAAGCACGGTCGATGGCGGACTGGCGGCCAGCCTCAGTTATTACGGCACGACGAATAACACCTCAATCACTTTTGGAGGAAACGCCAGCTTTACCGGAACGATCTATGCCCCTGAGGCCGCTTTCAGTATGGGCGGGGGTGGCAGTTCCATCTACGATTTCGTCGGCGCCGCAGTCCTTAAAAGCGCGGTCCTGAACGGGCATTACAACTTCCATTACGACGAGGCGCTGGCTACGACCGGGCCTAAGCGGGGCTATGTGCCCAACTCCTGGCAGGAACTCTAAAACTCATCTCACAAATTCCGAGACTGGCCTGCGCGGTAGGGACGGCTCGCCCAGCCGTCTGCTTTCCTGCGCAAAAACGGCTCGGCCCGCTCGGCGAGCGGGCCCTACCATTTATGAGATTGTCTCTAGGCTGAGACTGCCCCTATTGGACGCATTGGGCCCGTCAACTTCGAGTGGGTTGCTTCCCGTCCTTCATTGATCGATCATAGCCCCAAGTTCGTAAGGACCGCATTCGCTTGGCTTAGTTTGTTGCGAGGTCCTGCAAATTTGAGATGGCCCGAAATCTGCGTATATCAAAAATGCGCGGACCGGTTCCCGGGCCTCCCAGTAGCCCTCACCTAAGGCCCCCCCGGTCCGCTCTTCTTTTCACCGACCGGGAGCTGGCTGACGTTTTCGGATCAGGCAACTCGTTATTCGTCATTCATCTCAATCAGCGGCCTGAGCAGCAATGTGTACGTCGGTACGAACCAGAATGTGACGTTACTTGTGAGCGGTAATGCGACTCCAGGGAGCATTAAGATCACCGCGGCTGGAACCGATTCGGGTAAGCTGACACTTGTACATGGATGGGCCGAACTTCAGCCTCAGCGGAAGCGATACGGTTGACCGCGGGAACGCGGCCAATTTCTCGTATTTTGGAACCACCAACAATACCCAGATTACTTTTGGCGGAAACGCGTCCTTCACCGGCACCATTTACGCGCCGCAAGCTGACTTTAGTCTCGGTGGCGGCGGGAGCAGTACGTACGACTTTGTCGGAGCAAGTGTCACCAGGAGTGTCAGCATGAACGGGCATTTCAATTTCCATTTTGATGAGAACCTGCTTTTGGCCGGGCCTAAGCAGGGTTTCGTAGCGGCTTCCTGGCAGGAGCTCTAAGTGCCTGAGCTAAAATCGGCTGCATCTCTGCTGTCCCAGGTTTGTTTTTTTGCAATCCGTTCGATTCTCGGTCTGTTGCCCGGTGAATCCCCGGGGCTGATTCCTGATATTCCCCGATACGCGAATCCGTCTTTGGCCCGATTGTTGCGTTCCGCAGCATGAACTAAATACACACGCGTGTGACGGAATGAATCAGTCGCAACGAAAAAAATGTGGCGGATACGGCGCCAAAGGCAGTGAAAGAAATGGCAAAATGAAAATGCGTGGAATTAAGTGGGCTGGACAGCGGCAGGAGCAATGGAAGGCTCTCGGATTTACTCTGATTGAAACAGTGGTCTCGTTGCCGATTGCGGCAGTAGTCCTCGTTTCGTTGTATGCTTGCTTTACACAAGGCTTCAACGTCATCGGCTGGGAGCGCGAAGATCTCCGGGCTACACAAATTATGTTGAAACACCTGGAGCGGATCCGGCTCAACTCGTTCGATCAGCTCACCAATACCGGCTACAATCCGCAAACTTTGACCGATTACTTCGATCCTGCTGACCAATCCACCGGTGGCGGCGGCACTGTCTACTCCGTTACTTTTACTCCAAGTGTTCCCGCTAGCGGTTCACTGCCCGAATCCTACCGCACCGATATGTTGCTGGTGACCATCGCGGTCTCCTGGACATCCGGCAACGTGCCACACTCCCGCTCGATGCAGACTTATGTCGCGCGTAATGGGATCCAGAGTTTTGTTTCAACTGGCCGATAATTGCGAGAAGACAAGGATTTTATGAAAGGTATCAAGGCAAGAATTTCGGAACGCAGGTCCAGACGGCTTTGGGGAATGACGCTGCCGGAGACGCTGGTTGGGGTTGGGGTCGGTTCGCTGGCCTTGATGAGCATGATGGTGGTTTTCATGACCAGCAACCGGAACTTCGTTGCGATGGGCAACTATGTCAGCCTGGATCAGGCCAGCCGCATGGCAGTCGAGCAGATGACCCGGGATATCCGTAATTCGCTCAACCTGACCAGTTTCTCAACTAATCAGCTGGTCTTCACTTACGCCACCGGGACCAATCTGGTCTATTCCTACGATCCCAATGCGCGCCAGCTCACCAGCTGGAGAACCGGCGGCTCGACCAATATCCTGCTTACCGGGTGCGACGCGTTGCAATTCTCGATGTTCAGCAACGCGCCGCAACCCGGCGGCACCCTGACCAATGCGACCACGGTAGGCCAGGCCAAAGCCATCAGCACCAATTGGAAATGCTCTCGTACCATTCTCGGCTCCAAGGCTAATTCCGAATACATCCAGGAAGCTATGATCGTTATGCGCAAGAAACTCGTCCAATGAAAATTCGTTACCACAAATCTCGTCGACAACAGGGCACGGTCCTGTTCGTTACTCTGGCCATCTGCGCCATCCTGGGAATCCTAATCGGCAGTTACCTCTACCTAATACGGACGCAACGTTTTTCCGTATCTCGCGCGCAGGCTTGGGAAAACGCGCTCGTCGTCGCTGAAGCCGGCGTCGAGGAGGCGATGGCCCACCTCAACAGCGGCGTCAGTACCAACAATTTCGGCACCAACTCCTGGGCCAGTCTTGGCGGCGGAAACTACGCCAAAACCAATTACCTCGGCAGCAACTATTGGGCTGTGACCATCCAGACCAGCCCGGCTGTTACTAACGCTACCCCTGTGATCGTCTCAACCGGCTACGTGCCCGGGCCCGTTTCGTCACCCACACTCTCCCGCACGCTGCGCATCAACACGAAGGCCAAGCCTCCGATCAATGTCCCAGGCGGCATGGTGATCTCGAGCTCGATCGATTTCAGCGGCCAGGGAGTCACCACCGACAGCTTCGATTCCTCGGATCCCAACTATAGTAGCGCCGGAATGTACGACCCAACCAAAGCGAAAGATAATGGTGACGTCACCATCTTGTCGACTAACGCGAATGCTTTCGGCATCAGCAATGGAAAGGTTAAGGGTATCGTCCACACGCCCCCCGGCGGAGCCCAGGACGTCACTGCTACGGTTGGCTCGAATGGCTCGGTGGGCGATGCCGCGTGGGTCAACGGTGGTTGGACCGGGTTTGAAAACAACCATTTCGCCGCCGACGCCAACGCCATTTTGACAGATGTAATCCTGCCATCCGAATTGCTCACCGCACCCTCACCCTCCAGCGGCAAATACAAGATCAACGGCTTCAATTACAAGTACCAATTGGACGGCTCATCGCCAATCTGGCAAATGTCCACCCTGGACAACAGCCTCTATGTGAGCGGCAGCAATGTCCTTTACGTCGCGGGCAATGTTACCATCGGCAGCGGCGCGCAGATTTATATCGCCCCCAACAGCAGTCTGACCTTGTACGTCGGCGGGGCCAACGTCAACATCAGTGGCAACGGGGTCGTCAACGATACTGGCTACGCCAAGAGCTTCAGCTACTATGGGCTGCCTACCAATACCTCAATCGATTTCGGCTCCAACGCTAATTTTTGCGGAGCCATCTTCGCTCCGGAGGCTTACTTCAGCCTCGGCGGCGGCGGAAGCAGCTCTTACGATTTCGTCGGCAAAGCCTTTGCCCAAACCCTGAAAATGAATGGGCACTATAACTTTCACTTCGATGAAAGCCTCAGAGTGACCCAACTTGCTACCGGCTACGTGGCCTCCTCCTGGGACGAGCTTTGAAATTCTTTACAGGTTCAAGTGATTAGGGTCATCCAAAATCGAGAAGGTCTTTATCTGGAACAAGGCGGAGCCTGGACGATGCGCTTTGACCTCGCGGAGAAATTTGGCGATTCTGGATCCGCCATACTGGCGATGCAGCGTTACCAACTCCAAAACGTGTATCTTGTCTTAATCGTACATGACGAACCACAACCGCAATGGGACGTCGTTTTTCCTTTAAGGCAGGCCTAATGCTCGTGCCGAGCCTAAATTGTCAATTCTCATGTGCTTCTGAAAAAGTGTGTGCTGGCTGCCAAGGGAGTTGCACTCGATCTTTTAGGGACAAAAAACCTGAATAGAGGGCCGCTCGCCCATGAAAGTCTCACCTTAAGTTGACCTGTCGGCCTTGCAGGTCTGCCGTGCCTGCGCAGTTGATTCTCCTGTCGAAACCACGTTTCGAAGCACGCCTCCGCAAAAATTGGGACGTCACGTCCGAATTCGTACGGACCAATTGTAGGTGGTTGTTGTCACAGAAGTTGCTAATTCAAGAATCATAATGCCCGCGGAGCAGAGTTGCTGGGGATTGAAAGCGCCTGCTCGGGTCCGATTGATTTGAATGCAAATGAGATTCGATAATAAAAGCAGGCAAGCCCGCCGAGACACATGCGCATTTACGCTGGCCGACGTCATCGTGGCGGTGTTCGTGCTCGGAACCGTTGGCGGGGCGTTTTGCATCGCCCTTTCTTCGGGCTTCTCCGTTCTGCAAACCACCCGTGAGGATCTGCGGGCGACGCAAATCCTGATGCAGAAGATTGAAGCGATTCGGCTGTGCACGTGGAGTCAGTTAACTAATTTTACCTTTCAGGAAAGCTATGACCCGCTAAGCGGCACGAATCAGGCTGCGGGAGCCAAGTATTTTGGGAATGTAGGCATAACCCCGGTTAGCAGTGTTCCCAACACCGCCTCTTATGCGCCGAATATGTGTCAGGTCACGGTCAACCTCACCTGGACGAATTACAATCTGAATGTGCCGATTGTCCACACGCGGCAAATGCAAACCCAAGTCGCCCGGTACGGTCTACAAAATTATATCTGGGGCTCAATCCAATGATTCCACTTCGTCTCAAACTCTCGCCCGCGCGCTTATCCCAGGCTTTTACACTGATCGAGATTAGTGTCGCTATCGCCGTCGGTTCAATTGTTTTGGCAGCGGTGGCGACACTCACCATGTATGCCGCCAAGGCTTCGCTAGCTTTGGTCAATTACACCGACCTTGATTCCAAGAGCCGCTATGCTCTCGACGTAATCACACGTGAAATTCGCCAGTCCACGGGGCTTCTTGCCTACTCCACCAATCAGTCGGCCCAATCGCTCACGCTCACCAACGCCAACCAGGCAGCCGCCATCACCCTGACGTACTCGCCAGACACCCGTATGGTGGTCATGTCTAAAACCGGCCAAAGCGACCTGACTGCGTTGACCGAATGTGACACCTGGAATTTCGCGCTTTATCAGCGAACTCCTTACATTACTAGCACCAACGTTCTCTACTATCCGGCCACCAATGGTTCAGGGGTGATGGACGTCAACCTGTGCAAGTTAATTAGTCTTTCCTGGAAATGTTCTCGTACTATTTTCGCTCAGAAGGTCAACACCGAAAGCGTCCAAGCGGCGCAAATCATTTTGCGCAGCAAACAATGAGTATTCCTATGATTTGTCGAAACGGAAAGCAAGCGCAACGCGGCAGCGTGCTCATGGTCACGCTCTTTATGGTCGGCCTGCTCGGCTTCTTCGTTTTTGCCTACCTTTATCTGGTTCGAACCCAGCGAAGCTTTGTCGCCCGGTCCCAGGCCTGGAACGCCGCAATGGCCGTCGCTGAGGCTGGCGTCGAGGAGGCCTTGGCCCAGCTCAATCCCGGAGCCCCTGCATCCTCGATTAACCGATCGGCTAACGGCTGGGGGTCAGCCGTCAACGGCATCTACGGACCTATTTCTCGAACTCTCGCTAATAATAACGGTTCCTACACCGTTGTGTACACGACTGACACCTACCCGACCATCTATTCTACAGGCACAGTCACGGTAGCCTCCATTCCGGCCACCCTCACCAGGGTAGTCCGCGTCACCACCTCCGATGCCGGTCTCTTTAAGGCAGGTTTGGCCACGAAATATAATCTCGATTTGAAGGGCAACAACGTCGAAACCGACAGTTTCAACTCAACGCTCGGCACCTTGAGCAACAATGGACAATATGATCCCACCAAGACCAGCACCAACGGCGACCTCGCCAGCATCGCCGGCATCGTGAACGTCGGAAACGCCGATATCAACGGATCGGTCCTCTTGGGACCAGGCGCTAGCGAGACTCAGCTCAAGAACGGCACCGTCACCGGGGGGATCACCAATGACTTCAATGTCGAGTTCCCGGATGTTATCCTTCCCAGTGGAACACCGCTGGCAGCGGCTCCGCTAATTGTGCCCCTGGTGACAAATAGTGTGTCCTATGATTATGCCTTTTTCATCAGCGGCTATTACTCAATTGCCGATCTCAAGGCCAACATCTACGTCGCCCCAGGCGTCAACGTCAACCTGCTCCTCACCGGAGACGCGACTGCGGATTCAATCCGCGTCGGTTCGGGTGGGACCAACACCTCCGGCAGCCTTACGATATACATGGACGGGCCCACTTTCACCCTGACCGGTACCGACATTGTCGACAGCGGCAATGCTCTTAATTTTAGCTACTACGGCACCACCAACAACACTACCGTCAAGCTCGGCGGCAACGGTACCTTTACGGGCACCGTTTACGCGCCCGAAGCCGATTTCACGATGGGTGGCGGCGGTACTACACCCTATGATTTTGTTGGCGCCGGCGTCGTCAAGAGCGCCACCTTAAACGGGCATTTCCGATTCCACTACGACGAAAACCTTACCCGCGGCGGGCCGAAGAGCGGGTATGTCGCCACGTCCTGGACTGAACTTTAGACGGAGACGGAGGTGGGAGGGCAGGGGGCGCAGGAAATAACGAATGATGAATGACGAATTTGCTGAAGATGCGTGTTACTGAGGTTTGACGCCCTTCAATTCCTGGCCTTCCTCGAAGGCTTTGCTCTGGTCTCTTTGTTCTCAGGTGTTTGAGACCCTGGACGGAGAACCAAACTGCCGCACACCTTGCATCGAGCAAGACGTTGGCTGATCGAGGGATCCTTATAAACGTGCACGGCTTCGAACGGGCCGAGGTGCTTGGCTGGGTCATTTGCTGTTTTGTCGCACTCTGTCACGATACGCCCAAGTATAATGTTTCCCTCGAGTGCTCTTAAGAGAATTGCCGTGGCGACGCAATAGGGTACTTAACCCTCCTCAGTTTTTCAGCGGCCCCCGAAACCCTGGCTCTAACAAGGTTCAGAGCTCGTTCCAGCGAGGCTGCGGTTTTCTTGAGAGGAGTTGCGGATAGCAGAGAGTCTAGTCGCAGGAGATCGGGGCATTCTCATCGTTCGGCCCCAGGGGGACCAAGTCCAGAATTGCACTAATTAAGCCAAGACCTGCTCTGTCCATGAATGAGACGCGTGTGTCATTTTTGGAAACTGGCTGGGGGTTAGACTGCGGTAAAACTACTGAATCCCCCGGGGAAACCCTTGGCAAGGTACCTGCTTCCACCCGGGCTTAAGGCCAGGATTGGCTGAAGATGTACAACGCAGGGCCGCGATTGCAGAGATGATGAAGACCGGGCTGGTATTGGCGAAAGAAGTAAAAGGAGCGGATACCAAGAATTCCCCATGAGAACCCGTATACCCAAGAAGTCGGAGAGTGCCGGCACGCTCGTCGAGGTGGTCGTCGCTACAGTCATCATCGCGATTGCTGGGGCCGGGATCATCGGCTCCATAAATTACGGGATGTTCGTTGCCCAATTGGCGCGTGAAAATGCCCGGGCGACGCAAATCCTGCTCGAGAAAGTGGAGAGCATTCGCCTTTACAACTGGTCGCAGGTGACCAATTCGGGGTTTGTGCCGTCGACGTTCGTTGACGTGTATGACCCGCAAGCGCCGACCAATTACCAGGGGACTGTTTACAATGGCACGATGACGGTGAGCGACCCGGTATTTAGCAGTTCAACCCCGAGTTACTCGGCCAATATGCGCCAATTCACGGTAACGCTGACCTGGACCACGAACGGGCGGATTCCGCACAATCGTTCGCTGAGCACCTACGTCTCGAAGGATGGATTGCAGAATTATGTATATTAAAGCTGCGTCCAGAACCAAACGCGCGTTCACCCTGGTGGAGATGATGGTTGGAGTGGCGATCTTTTCCATCGCGGGTCTGGCGCTGTCGACGATTTTTATATTTAGCATCCGGAGCTACGCGGCGATGGCCAATTACGCCCTGCTGGACCAGAAGAATCGGCAGGCGATGGACCAGCTGACGTACGAAATTCGGCAGGCCAGGAAGGTGGTCGGCTACACGACCAATGCGAACTCGAGCAGCCTGACGATTAACAACGGCGCAGGAGACCAGGTGACTTACACTTTCAATAGCGCGAGTCAGACGGTTTCACGGGCCTCGAGTGACGGCAGCAATGCGATATTACTGACGAACTGCGCGTTGCTTAACTTCAATTTGTATATGCGGCCGCCAACCAACGGCACGTTTGATGTGTATCCAATCAACGTCAGCAACAATTGGCAAACCACCGTGAAGGTCGTGCAACTGAGTTGGAAGACATCCATGTCGATACCGCCGGCCCGAATCACCAGCGAGGATATTCAAACTGCGCGAATCGTTATTCGCAAACAGCAAGATTAATAGATTTATGAAAATAAGAGTCCCCCGCAAAGCAAAAGAACTCGCCAGCGCGTTAATGGTGTCGTTGGTGATTTGTTCGATCCTCAGCCTGTTTGTGATGTATTACCTGTCGCTGATCGAGCAGCAGAACATCCTGAATGCTCGGTCGCAGACCTGGAACATGGCGATCGCGACAAGTGAAGCCGGGGTTGAGGAAGGACTGCAGCAACTCAACGCGGCCTATCCGGACCTGTCGGGCGACGGTTGGACCTATAATGGCGCCTCGGTGTTCTCAAAGAGCAACTCGTTGCCAGACGGGAGCGGGTACATGGCTTGGATTATTGTAACGAACTCGACGGCGCCGACGGTGATAGCGCGCGCGTATGTGACCCCTCCGAGCGCGACCTATTGGCAAACCGCCGCGATGATTCTGTTTGCGACCCAAGGCCAGACCGACAATTCGAGTCAGGCACCGGTGACGCGTGCGGTGCAAGTGATTTGCAACAAGCTAAGCCCATTCAATGGAGCGTTGATCGCCAGGAAAAACATCGATTTGGCCGGAAACAATGTCACCACCGACAGCTTTGACTCCGGCGACCCTTTCAAAAGCGTTAGCGGCCAATACACTCCCAGCTTCTTTACGGGTGACAAGGGTGATATTGCGACCAACCTCGGTATCGTCAACTCGATCAGCGGCGGTAACGCCAATATCTTCGGACATGCACATACCGGACCGGGCAGCGCCAACAATGCCGTTCAAGTCGGGTCCAACGGGTACATCGGCAGCCATGCCGACTACCCGATTATCGGCAGCGGTATTGATCCCGGGTGGTGGTTGGATGACGCGAATTTCACTTTCCCGGAAACCAGTTATCCGGATACGAGCAGCTATTTGACGCCGACGAACGGTTGGATCACGAATATGACGGCGGTAGTGGGCACAAATACCACCACTAGTGCAGCGTTGCCGCTGCCGCTACCCACGGTAATCCTGCAGACCAACACGACGTATCTGACTGGACTCACGGTGCCTCCGGCGCTGGGCACTTACACCAGCTTCGGAAGTTATAAGGATAAAGGGAATACTTATTATTGGGAATACCAGATCACCAGTTACACTTATATCTCTTCCTACACGACGAACATGGTCCCGGTGGGCACCTATTATGATCATATCCTGTGGGGCAGTGCCGGTGTTACTAACAACTACGTCGCCAGCGACTTGTCCGGCTCCACCTACGTTACCGGGCCGAACGTTGTGCTGGCGTTGCCCACTGGGCTTAACGAGAAAAGTGGCGATACGTTTACTATCGGAACGGACGGTAGCGTCATCATTTATAGCGGTGGGACGACTTGTAATATTGGTGGAAACGGCTTCGTTAATAACGCAGGTTACGCGATCGACCTCCTCATTTTTTGCGCACCCACAGTCACAACTCTGAGTTACTCTGGCAACGCTGGTTTCAAGGGAGTCATCGTTGCTCCCTCCGCCGACGTTCAGTTAGGTGGTAGCGGGAACAATGTCGTGATTGATTTCACCGGGTGTTTCATGGCCAACTCCATAAAGCTGAACGGCCATTTCAACTTCCACTACGATGAGGCTCTCTCCGGGTTTAAAGGTTTTGGTCGCTTCCTGATCCTCTCCTGGAACGAGATCAAGTAGCTTCGAATTCTTCCCAGCAGCTCGGTTTGGGGGCGATTCCTCGAGAGAGGAACGCCCCTTATGTTTCTTCATGCGCTCTGCGCACTTTCATTGAAGGTAAAAAGCCAGCGATGGATTCTCAGAAACGATTGGCGTGTCCTGTGCTGGTTATCATTCGTGACGCGCGTGCGAGAAACTCGTTTCGAGTGATGGAATGAAAAAGGGCACCATGAAAATAAATCAGGTTCGCAAACTGTGGTATTCGACCGTCCTGCCGATATTAGTAGCAGCGGGGAGAACCGCTGAAGGTTGCGGGAATGACGCGGCCACGATTACAAATCTTCCCCCGGCTCAATTAGGAGGATACCAGGTTTACGCTTTGAATCCCAGCGGGCAATTGACGGGCTTCTTCTACAACAGCTCGCACGGGGCTCATGCATTTATTTATAGCGCGGGGGCGATCACCGATCTCGGAACGTTAGGAGGAAACGTCAGTATCGGGTATGCGATGAACTCGGCCGGCACCGTAGTGGGGCAGGCGGATTTGGCGAGTGGGACGCATGCCTTCCTTTACAACGGCGGCGTGCTTAATGACCTCAAAACGCTGGGCGGGTCTTATAGCAGCGCTGCGGCGATCAACGACGCGGGTCAAGTTGTGGGGGAGTCATACACGACCAATGACGTTGGACCAATTGCATTTCTGTATGCGACCGGGCCGATGGTGAGTCTGGGGACGTTGGGAAGCAATTACAGTTCGGCATTTGCGCTGAACAACGCGGGAATCGTGGTAGGAGAATCCGGCCTGTCCAACGGTGATATTCACGGGTTTGTGTACGCCGGGGGTAGCATGAGCGATCTGACCACGTTGGGTGGCAATTACAGTTCAGCATTTGCGGTGAATGATGCGGGGCTGATCGTCGGGGAATCGTCTGTGGCGAACGGTGACACGCATGCGTTTGTTTATTCGGGAGGTTCCATGACCGACCTGGGCACGTTTGGCGGCAGCTACTCGAGCGCGTTTGTGGTGAATACCAATAGCCAGGTGGCGGGCGTTGCTAATACCACCAATGACGAGCAAACTCGCGGATTTCTCTACGATCATGGCACGAGGACCGACCTGGGCACTTTGGGGGGCGGTTACAGTTCGGTTTGGGCGCTTAACAATCTGGGGCAGGTTGTCGGCAATTCGGCCCTGGCGAATGGGACTCAGCATGCCTTCCTTTGGCGAAATGGCAGCATGGTCGACTTGAATAGTCTATTGCCCGCAAATTCAGGGTGGGAACTCCTCAGCGCCCAATTCATCAATGATGCAGGACGGATTGTCGGCTTTGGACTTTATGGGGGTAGCTCTCAATGGTTTGTGATGGACCTCGGCGGTGGCAATAGCTCCCCGGTTGCGGTTGCTGGCCCGAACCAGACCGTGGATTGCCAGGCTCAGGTTACGCTGAATGGCTCGGGTTCAAGCGATCCGGGTAATGGTCCGTTGACTTTCGAGTGGAGCATGGGTGGCGCCGTTTTGGGGAACGACGCAGTCCTGACCACATCGCTTCCGCTCGGTACGAATGTGGTAACCCTAACCGTGACGGACGTTTGTGGCGCGTCCAATCAGGCCAACGTCGTAGTGACCGTTGTCGATACGACACCGCCGACAGGGTCATGCCCCTCGGATATGACGACCTCATCAGATGCGAATTGCCAGGCGGCGGTTCCGGACGTCGTCTCGCAAGTTGTAGCCAATGACAACTGCACGCCTCGCTCCGGGTTGACTATTACACAGGACCCGGTTGCCGGAACTTTAGTTGGTCTCGGTTCTCACCCCATTTCAATCAACGTGACCGACAGCTCTGGCAATAGCTCTTCCTGCAGCGTGTCATTTACGGTGCTGGATAAGACCGCCCCGACGATTGTCAGCGTTCCGGCACCTTTGACTGTCTCTGCCGGTTTGAACTGCCAAGCGACAGTGCCCAACGTGCTTGGAGGTGTGGTTGCCACGGATACTTGCACTGCGGCCAATCAACTCAATCTTAGCCAAAATCCTGCGGCGGGCGCGCCGGTGGGTACTGGGCCACACACCATTGTGGTTACGGCGATGGACGCCAGCGGCAATAGCTCTACAGCCAACATCTCGCTCAACGTGGTCGATACGACGGCGCCCAGTTTTGTCAGCGTTCCGGGTCCAATGACGATTTCGGCCGGTGCACATTGTCAGGGTGTGGTGCCAAACGTCCTGGCCAATGTTGTAGCCTCGGATAATTGCACAGCGGCGAACCAATTGGGTCTTAGCCAAAATCCGGCTGCCGGTTCGCTGTTGGGCACCGGTCAATATATGATCGTGATTACGGCGATGGACGCCAGTGGGAATAGCTCTACGGCCAACGTCGCGTTGGAAATAGCCGATACGACGGCCCCGAGTTTTGTGAGCGTTCCAGGCCCAATCACGGTTTCTGCGGATGCGAATTGTCAGGGTGTCGTGCCTAGCGTGCTCGCCAACGTTGTGGCTTCGGACAATTGCACACTCGCCAATCAGATCAGCCTGAGCCAAAGTCCGGCTGCAGGCACGTTGCTGGGCACCGGCCAATACACAATCGTGGTTACGGCGATGGACGCGAGTGGCAATAGCTCTTCCGCGAACGTGGCGTTGACTGTGGCCAATACAAACCCTCCGGTTATCCAATCGCTGAGTGCCAGCCCCAATTCCTTAATCCCACCGAATCATCAAATGGTTGCCGTAACCGTCACGGCAGTTATAGCCAACAATTGCGGCTGTGCGCCGATCACCAAAATTATCTCGGTAACGAGCAATGAATCGCTTTCGCCGGGTGAGGTCCAGATCACCGGGAACCTGACGCTTAACCTGGCGGCTTCGCGGGACCCGAGCGGGAACGGCAGAGTATACACCATCACGGTCCAATCAACGGATGCCTCGGGCAATGTTGCGACGGGGACCGTGCTCGTGACCGTTCCCAAGGGCAACGGGAATGGCAGCAGCAGCACTCTCCTCCTGAAGAAGAAGTAAGATTTAAGGCGGCGTTGTTGTTGTTGTACTCATATTGACCCCGCCTTGGGGCGTTCCTCCGCTGGAACGCCCCGCGTTCTTTTTAATTCCGAAATCCGAACAACTAACCCTTCTGTAGGAGACGACGTAACGAGACTCAAAGCCTCACAAAGAAGCGGCATGAGGCCAATCAACTGACCGCATTAATTCGTACTCGTCCTCGGTCTCGTCGTCCTCGATCTTCTTCCTGGATTTTCGAAGAAGGACGACGACGAGACCGAGGACGAAATAGGCGGCTCATGGAGACGGGCAAGGCTCAGGGGTCCAACCGTTCAGTTGGCAGACTCTGAACCAAGAATTCAAAGCGGCAAAATCGGATCTCGAGCTTCGGCCTTCGGGTCTTACTTATTCTCCTCGACTAACCTCGTCGGGCTGCTCAAACAATGTGATGTGCGCGCGTGCGTTATTTTCAACCCAGCGGCCAAGGGTGAGAAAGCCCGACGGTTTCGACGCCACCTCGATGAGGTGGGGGCGCAAAGCACGTTAAAACTTACGAGCGGTCCAGGTGACGCGCGCAGATTGGCAACGGAAGCGGTGGTCGAAGGTTTCGACACAGTTGTTGCGGCAGGTGGCGACGGGACGGTAAACGAGGTACTCAACGGGTTGGGAGATGCGCCGAAGGGTTTTGAACGCGCGCGGCTGGGGGTTATGCCTCTGGGGACGGTTAACGTGTTTGCTCGAGAGTTAAACATCCCGTTGAAGCCAGAGCGATCCTGGGCGGCGATACGGCAAGGAAAGGAAACGGTCATCGACCTGCCGAGGGTCGAACACGGAGCAAATGGAGCTGGCGGCTTTAGCTACTTTGCACAGTTGGCGGGTGCCGGACTCGACGCCCGGGCTATTGAGTTGGTTCGCTGGGAACTTAAAAAGCGGGTGGGGCCACTGGCCTACGTCGTCGCCGGTCTGCAGGCCTTATTGGGGGCGCCCTGGAGTATCACGGCGGCTGGTTCTAACCACAACGTTACCGGAGGCCTCGTGCTCATTGGGAACGGGCGACTTTACGGCGGGCCTTTCCGCATTTTTCCAAAGGCAGATTTAAGAGATGGTCTGCTGGATGTGTGCGTATTGCCTCGGGTCAATTGGTTCACTCTAGCGCGGTGTGGTCCGCAGTTGCTGGTTCGTGGACAGCTGCCGGCATCGGCTGCCGAGTGGTTCCAGGCTCAATCGTTGACCCTGACAGCGTCGTCCCGCACTCCGCTGGAAGTCGATGGCGAGTTGCTGGGTTGCCTGCCGGCGAAGTTCTCAATTGAACGTTCGCGCCTGCGCGTGGTTGTGCCACTTGCTTGACTTGGCTTGGTGGGATTCTTAAAGATCTCCCCGTCGCCGGTTAACTGCCCGCGTCCTGACTGATGATAACAACTCAAATCCCCAAAGTTGCGTTCATGCTTCGCCCCCATATTTACCCAGTTCTGATTGCTGCAATATCGCTGTGCGGCGAAGTGAGCTGGGCGGAATCTACTGACAATCACGTTTCGACTGTTGTCCGGCCGGCGACATCCGCTGCGAGCCCGGTTTATACGGCGAATCGCCAGCCGCTGGTTCCCAGTGCTTTCGTCAAATTGCCGATTGGCAGCATTGCTCCCCGAGGTTGGTTGTTGCACCAACTTCAATTGGAAGCCGACGGTATGACGGGACATCTCGAAGAGATTTCCAAATGGTGCAAATTCGAGAACAGCGCCTGGGCGTCGGCTGACGGCCACGGCCAGTTCGGTTGGGAGGAATTGCCCTATTGGCTGAAAGGCTACGGCGATTTGGGCTATGTTCTCAAAAATCCGCAGATTATACAGCACTCACGGAAATGGATCGACGCCGTCCTGGCAAGCCAGGAACCTGGTGGCTATTTCGGCCCGCGCGCGAACAAAACGGGCTTGGAAGGCAAGCCTGACCTTTGGCCGCACATGGTGATGTGCAACGTGCTGGAGTCGTTTTATGAATTTACTGGGGATTCCCGAGTGCTGCCTTTCCTCACGAAATACTTCCAATGGCTGAATACCCAACCAGGCGAAAACTTTGGCGCGGGTTACTGGCCCAAGATCCGCTTTGGCGACAACATCGAGTCGATTTACTGGCTTTATAATCATACGGGCGACGGTTTTCTCCTCGAGTTGGCGAAAAAGATTCACGACAACATGGCGCGGTGGGATGGTGGAGTTGTCAATTGGCACAACGTCAATATCGCCGAAGGTTTTCGCGAACCCGGGGTTTACTATCAACAAGCGGCAGACCAGAAGTTCCTCGATGCGGCTGAACGCAATTACCAGACGGTCATCGACCGCTATGGCCAATTTCCCGGAGGCGGCTTCGCCGGGGATGAGAATTGCCGGCCTGGTTTCACCGATCCAAGGCAAGGGTTTGAGACCTGTGGCATGGTTGAATTCATGCATAGTTTCGAGATGTTGACGAAGATCTCCGGAAATCCGATCTGGAGTGATCGTTGTGAGGAAATGGCGTTCAACTCACTGCCGGCGGCGCTTACACCTGACCAGAAGGCATTGCACTACCTGACCTGCGCCAACCAGGTGCAGCTCGATAAGGGAAACAAGAGCCCAGGAGTGGAGAATGAAGGCACAATGTTTTCCTATAGTCCGTTCGAGGTCTACCGATGTTGCCAGCACAATGTTTCGCACGGCTGGCCTTACTTTGCGGAAGAACTTTGGCTGGGCACTCCGGACCGCGGAATTTGCGCGTCGCTTTACGCGCCCTCGGAGGTTACCGCCAAGGTCGGCCAAGGCGGGAGCGTCACTATCAACGAGCAAACTGATTATCCGTTCGATAGTGTGATTCAGCTGACCATTTCAGCTGCCGAGCCGGCAAAGTTCCCGTTGTATCTGCGGATCCCGCGTTGGTGCCAGGCGGCCTCTATTCGAGTCAATGGCCAACACCTCGCACTGAAAACCGAACCGCTGCATTACGTCAGGATCGAGCGGATTTGGCACAATGGTGATCGCGTGAAGTTGGAACTGCCGATGCAGATAACGGTCCGGCGTTGGGAAAAAAACAACCAGGCCGCTTCTGTCGATTATGGGCCGCTAACCTTTTCGCTAAAGATTGGCGAACGCTGGTCCCGCTATGGCGGGACAGACGCCTGGCCCGAGACGGAAGTGTTTCCCACAAACTCCTGGAACTACGGCCTGGTGCTCGACGCAAAAAGCCCTGCCAAATCATTCAAGGTTGTGCGGAAATCAGGTCCTTTGGCAGTTCAACCATTCACGCCCCAAACGGCTCCCATCGAATTGCGGGCCAAAGCTAAACGAATTCCTTCCTGGAAACAGGACGCGCTGGGTTTGGTCGGCAAACTGCAACCCAGTCCTGTCACATCGGACCAACCCGTGGAGACCGTCACGCTTATTCCGATGGGGGCCGCCCGCCTGAGAATCTCCGCTTTCCCAGTAATCGGCACCGGGCCTGATGCCCATGAGTGGCCCGCGACCAGGAGCCCGCCGGTTTCCGCCTCACATTGCTGTCCCAGCGATAGCGTGGAAGCGGTGGTGGATGGATTGGAACCGAAGAATTCAAATGACCATTCGATTCCACGGTTCACCTGGTGGGACCATCGCGGGACGAGCGAATGGGTGCAGTATGAGTTTGCTGGAAAGCGCAAAGTTTCGTCGGTGCAAGTTTATTGGTTCGACGATAGCGGGGTGGGAAGCTGTCGAGTTCCGCAATCCTGGCAAATCCTGTTTCGTGAAGCAGAACATTGGACACCAGTAACCACTGAGAGCGCCTACGAGGTTAAGCGAGATAAATACAACCGGGTCGCGTTCAAGCCGGTTGCAACCACAGGCTTGCGACTCGAAGTGAAATTGCAGAGGGAATACTCAGCGGGGATTCTGCAATGGAAGGTGGCCGATTGAGCAAGGCCCTTTCATCTTCACTGGAAAGCACCAAGCCATCAACTGCCAATTTCAAATTGAGCATTCCACACCGTGGCAACTGCTTAACCCCAAGCGGGTCTTTGCGAGCGTGCGCCGCAAGTCCTGTATTGCTGGCTATAGGTTTGTTTCTGGCCGCACGTTTCGTTTCCGCGGCAGCTTCAACGGACAAATACTCGGTCCTCGATTTCGGCGCCAAGGGAGACGGACAAAGCGACGACACGGCGGCCTTTCAAAAGGCGTTGGATGCTGCAGGCCAGGCAGGCGGCGGGGAAGTTTACGTGCCGCGGGGCAGCTATTTCTTCGCCGGCCATCTGAATATCCCGAAGGCGGTGAGTCTGTGTGGCGTGTGGGAGTCGGTGCCGGCCCATCCTGGAATTCGGGATGCCGGTTTGCCCAAGCCAGGAACGGATGGCACCACTTTCCTTGCCACTGAGGGGCGGGGAAGCGAAGAGGGTTCACCTTTTATCACGCTGAGCCACAACAGCACTTTGAAAGGCGTCGTTATTTATTACCCCGAGCAAAAGGATAATGAGGAACCCGCTCCTTATCCGTGGACAATTGCGATGCGTGGCAAGAACCCGGCAGTGCTCGCCGTCGAACTGTTGAACCCGTACAACGGCATCGATGCGACCCGCAATGAGCGCCATCTCATCCGGGACGTTCAGGGTCAGCCGTTGCGACGCGGAATCCTGGTCGATGCCATCTACGATATTGGCCGGATTGAAGATGTGCATTTTAACCCCTGGTGGAGCCTGAAGCCGAAGCTTTTCCAATGGCAGCAGCAGCATGGCGAAGCGTTTATTGTGGGGCGCAGCGATTGGCAATATATGTTCAACACGTTCTGCTTCGGTTACAACATTGGCTATAAATTCATTCAGACCCAGGCGGGCCTCTGTAATGGGAATTTTGTCGGCCTCGGTGCTGATGATTGCTTTACCGCAGTGGTCGTTGAGAATTGCGCCTCCATGGCCCTGCTAATATCGAACGGCGAATTTGTTTCATTCCACGGTCCGGATCCGACGATGGTCCGTGTGGAACCCAGCAACTCGGGAAGTATCCGGTTTGTAAACTGTGCGTTTTGGGGTCCCTGTAATCAGATCGCCAAAATCAGCGGAAAGGGAACCGTCGGATTCAGCGATTGCACCTTCGTGCAATGGGACCGGGAGAAAAAGGGTCTGGCGGCATTGCAGGCTTCTGGGGGAACACTCCTGGTGCGAGGTTGTGAGTTTCAGGAGAACAAACCACAGATTGAGTTGGGGGAGGGGATACGCCGGGCAATCATCTCAGACAACGTGATGCGCGGCAGCGTGCGTATTTCCAATGAAAGCAAGGCCAAGGTGGAGATGGCTAATAACACCGGCGATTAGGGATGGGAGCCCCGGCTGGAACATTATCATCGTCCGCGAAGCTGAGGCAGCCCGCTGCCTCAGAGTCAAGTCGGTTGGCCCGGCTCTGGAGCATTCCGGCGACACGCGCCCTGGTGGCGTTATTGTTGGTGCTCCTAATCGGGGCGTTGTTCAATGCACACGGAGCTTTTTTCAAAATCGGAACCCACCGCGACGCGCTACGGCAGGCATCGGTATTTGGCATATTGGCCTGCGGACTCACCCTGGTGATTATCAGCGGGGGGATCGATCTGGCAGTCGGCAGTGTCCTTGCCTTAGTAGCCGTGAGTTTTTCCATGATGACGATCCATTGGGGATGGACACCATGGCTCGGCATCCCGGTCGCGCTATTGCTTGGCCTGACCTGCGGTGCAGTCTCGGGAGGTATTACGGCCTGGTTCGGCATTCAGCCTTTCATCGCTACATTGGCGATGATGGTCTTCGCCCGCGGATTAGCAAAAACCATTTCGGGCGGGACAAAGGTCTCGACCGCGGTCAAGAACCCTGATGGCTCCTATCGTTACGTCGATGTGCCCGCCATTTTCAACTTTCTCGATAGTCGCATCCTGGGGGGGCACGTTTCGGTGGTTACAGTTATTTTTCTGTTTTGTGCGTTGCTGGCGGGAATCTTGTTATCGCGGCATTGCTGGGGGCGATATTTGTATGGCATCGGCGGCAATGAGGAGGCGGCTCGGCTATCAGGTGTTCCCGTCCGGCAGGCCAAAGTGTTTGCCTATGCATTGTGTGGATTACTAGCGGGGGTGGCTGGCATCTGCCAGGCCGCACAGGAACAGCAAGGAGATCCGGAGACCGGTGCCGGTTACGAGTTGAACGCGATAGCAATCGTCGTCATCGGAGGCACGACGCTTGCCGGTGGTCGCGGTGGGATTGGCCTGACACTGTTGGGCACTTTGACCATCGGATATTTGGAAAAAATTCTCAGCATCAATGCCGTTCCGGAGGCAAGCCGGTTGATGCTAACCGGTGGGATTATCATCGTTGCCGTGTTGGCGCAGAGGAGGAGACGTAGTTGAATGCAACCAGCCAACTCTCGCCGCTAATTCGTCTCCTGCGGCCTATTGGTCCTACAGTCGCTTCTTTACTCAACGATTTTCGGGACTAAAAACAGCCCATTTGCCTGAGCGGGGGCATTGCGCAACGCTTGCTCATGGTCCATCGAGGGTTGGACTTCATCCGGGCGAGTGACATTGACCAGCGGAAAGGCGTGGGCAGTGGGCTCGACCCCTGTGATATCTACTTCTTTTAATTTCTCTACGTAATGGAGAATGCTGCTGAGTTGGGCACCCAGTTTGGACTCCTCCTCCGCGGTCAGAGCCAGGCGCGCCAGGTGTGCAACATATTTGATATCGATCTCAGCGGGCATATCCCTGCGCGCGGTAATTACTCCTCGTCGAACTTGCGTTTGACGAGGGTTTCGAGTTCGGACAAGGCTTGCGACGCATCATGGCCTTGAGCGTAAACGGTCAATTTGCTGCCCGGACCTGCGGCCAGCATCATCAAACCCATGATGCTCTTGCCGTTGACCTTTTCACCGTCCTTTTCGACGAAAATATCACAAGTGAACCGATTGGCGGTTTTGACAAACATAGCCGCGGGCCGGGCGTGGATACCCAGCTTGTTGGCAACCAGAATGTCTCGGGTCATCGTAATACTATTGTCCGCTAGCCTTTTCGCGCTCATCCGACTGTACTTATAGGTAGCCGAATCGAGATTGATTTTCCAACAAAATCTAAAGCTTGGCTGCCGCGGCCATGCGAGAGATGAGCCGGTCGTTCAGTTCTTTAGCCGGATTGTAACCTGAGGATCTCAGTTTGGCTTGGAAAGCGGCAACTTCAATAAGCCGGGCCAGATCCCGCCCGGGTCTCACGGGAATAGTGATATGAGCGATGTCGATGCCCAGTATTTTCACAAATTCCTGGTCCATGCCCAGGCGATCGACGTCCGGCACCTCGTTCCAAGCCTTCAGTGTCACCACCAGGTCGACGGTTTTTTCGTGGCGAATGCTTCGGACCCCGAACATCGCAGCGACATTGATGATGCCGATTCCGCGCACTTCCATGTGATTGCGGGTCACCTCGGCGCTGGTGCCGACTACCTCGCGTCCGTCGACGAGCGTCACTTTGGTAATGTCATCGGCGACCAGGCTGTAGCCACGTTCAATCAGCGCGAGCACACTCTCGCTTTTGCCGATCCCGCTTTCGCCGCGGAGAATGACTCCCACGCCAAGAATATCCACCATGCTCCCCATTTCCGTGCCGCGAGGTGCGAACATCATCTCGAGGGCAAGGGTGGCGAGGTTAATGAACTTCATCGTTACCAGCGGGCAGCGGAAAATCGGGACGGCGGCTTTTTCAGCGGCTCTCAAAAAGAGTTTGTCGGGATGCAAATTGCGCGAAAACACGACACAGGGCAATTTATAGGAGAATAAAATCTCGTAGCGCTTCTGGCGCTCCGCTTCGGGCAGCGATTTCAAAAAGTTCGCCTCGGCATTGCCGATGACCTGCACCCGCTTAAAGGCGAAGTAATGGGTAAACCCCGAAAGCACCAACCCCGGGCGGTTAACGGTGGGTTCGCGGATGGGCCGTTTCAGGCCGCTGGCTCCGGCGACGAGATTGAGTTCCAGGGCGCTGGCCTGTTCGGTATAGAACCGTTCGACAGTTACAAGGTCACGCATGGCGGCAGTTTAAAGGTTGAATTCCGGACCAAGATAAATTTCTCGCGCTTTAGGGTCATTAACCAACTGGTCGGCGGCGCCTTCGTAAACGACTTCGCCCCTGTGGATCAGGTAGGCACGATCAACCAACTTTAGCGTCTCACGCACATTATGATCCGTGATCAGAATGCCCAAGCCGCGTTCCCTCAAGCGGCGAATAATTTTCTGCACCTCGTAGACGGCAATCGGATCAATGCCGCTGAAAGGCTCATCCAGCAGCAACAGTTTGGGGCTGGTTACCAGCGCGCGGGTGATTTCAAGCCGCCGTTTCTCGCCGCCGCTCAGCGTATAGGCCATGCTCTTGGCCAGGCGCGACATATCAAGCTCGTCGAGCAAATACTTCAGCCGAACTAAGCGTTCCGCACGCTTCATCTGGCAGGTCTCGAGGATCGCCAGAATGTTCTGTTCGACTGTCAGCTTGCGAAACACCGAAGGTTCTTGCGTCAGGTAACCTATCCCGAGTCGCGCGCGCTGATGCATCGGCTGACGGGTAATATTGCGCTGGCAAAAATTGACCGCTCCCGCGTCGGGCTTGATCAAGCCGACGACCATATTGAACGTGGTGGTTTTGCCAGCTCCGTTTGGGCCCAAAAGGCCCACGATCTCGGCTGCTCCCACGGTGATTGAAACACCGTTAACAACACGACGATGGCGATACTCCTTTACCAAGTTGTCTGTCGACAGCAACGGTTCCTTCAGGCCATTTGGGATGCGCACATCAGGGTCGGTTGGCTGCAGCAGTGGCTTTGTTTGTGGTTCGGCCATCAGTATCTCGTCGACAGCTTATTGACTGTTTCTGTTCTTTGGCAATCTGAACATGTTGGTATCGGCGCCTTTCATTGTCCCGGTGATCTTATATTCGCCTCCGGGCGCGCTTAACGTGCCGCTGGCTCGATCCAGAATGATGCTCGGATTGGTTACAAGTGTATTGGTCATCGATAGGGTTGCCGGTCTGCCTCTCAAGTGCATCACGTCATTGGTTATCGTCCCGCTGACCCAGTTGGTGTAGACCACATTATCGCCTGTCCCGTGGATAATCCCTTTGTCGTCTATCAATGTAAAATCGACCGCATCTTCAGCGACAAGGACCTTCCCGGCATCAGCCCAGGAACGGATGGTCAGACGTTTGCACACCCAGTTCATCTGGGGATGCCGGGCACGCACATCTCCCTCGAATATCGCCAGATCCGGTTTCAGTGTGTAATCCTCACACCAGATCTCTCCGAATTGATTTTGTGTCGCTTTAGTGGGTGTAGCCTTAGGCGCGGTGGATCCGCTGAGCGCGATCGACTGACCAAGCTCATCGGCGGGAAGACGCAAGTAGCCATGCCCCCGCACCTGCATTTCCTGTGGCTGGCTGTGGACGCGCAGCAGGTCGCCTCGACCTTCGCGCGCTCCGTCCTTCCACGTGGGGTTTTCCGTCAATTCCAACCAGCCATTGGTGCCGGTGTAGACAGCCTTGTTGCCGGTCAAGCGCCGCTCATCATCCGCGATTACAACATTGGTTTCCGCAACCAGGTTTTGCAGCTCGTTCGTGCCGGAAAAGGTGACGCTCATCTGCGAGCAAGTCATTGTTCCGCGCAGATTCTCTCCCGACCATTGTTTCAAGTTCACATGCTGCCAGAAACGCGCCGAATTAGTGCGAAACTCATAGCGATCGGACCGAACTTCAATGAATTGGTTGGTCGCTACGCCTTGTGTCACAGGGGCGTTAGTGGGCTGCCCAAAAAAACTCATCGAGGCTTGCTGTTGGGCCGGGATTTTCAACCAGGCATTGCGCTCGGCTTGGAAAATTCGGTTGGTGCGATCAATCACCAACTCGTCGGCGCTACCCTCACGACGCTCGCTGATCCAACGAGGATTTCCTGTGAGATGAATTAGCCCCGTATCGGTAGCATACACTGCTCGATTTGCCGTCGCATGGATATTGGTGTAATCGACAATAACGTTCTCCTCCGCCGTGATGCTCTGCAGTCGACGTTCATTCATCGGTAATTCCACCGTCAATACTTCCGAGGCCAAACTGAAGTTAGTTCCCACTACGTGAACATTTCCTCGGTAAACGCCCAATCCCGTCTTCTTTTGATATTGGAATTGGCGCGAGAAAATCTCGATTCCATTGGCTTTCGACTCGGGCGCTTGCGTACTCGACCCTGCGGGCCCCGGCTCAATTAGACTCTGATGAATCACGGTATGAACCCGATTGGAAATCATCAGATCGGAATTCGTTTGCTGCCACAAAAAGCCCTCTCCTTCGAGCGAGAACTTGCCATCGGCGGTCTCCAGCCGCAAAGGCCCTGCCGAATGTGCCCATTCTCCGCCTGACGCCGCGTAACACTCGGGAGCATTGACCACCAATTCGCCCTGACCCGATTCTGCAAAGGTTTGAACCTTTGCGTCGGTGCAGAGAAAGTGGCCGTCTGGAAGGCGGCGCGCCTTGGCCGCCTGCAGCAGGGATTTTATCTGTGTTTCGTGCGGTGGCCCGTATGGGTCGGCCAACTTCAGGCCTTTTATCTCTCCGAAATTTTGTGCACTTGCGAGGCTGAAGACCAGTGCGGCGCCACAGATCAGTAAAGCGAGCGGCCTTTTCAGAAGGGGAAAGACGGACGGCATGGCTTTTAGGCGCCCCGAGAGGCGAGCCATACCTGGCGAAGGGTTTTGAGCAAGGCAGGCATTTCGGCCAACGGGATCATATTCGGGCCGTCGCTCAGCGCCCGGTTGGGCTGGGGGTGGGTTTCGATAAAGACTCCATTAGCCCCTGCAGCCAGCGCGCACCGTGCAAGAACCGGGGCAAATTCCCGCTGCCCGCTGGACTTATTGCCGCCGCCACCCGGCAGTTGCACCGAATGCGTTGCGTCAAAAATGACCGGCAAACCGAACCTGTGCATGATGGGAATCGAACGCATATCGGCAACGAGATTATTGTATCCGAACGTAGTCCCCCGTTCGGTAACCAGCAGCTTGCGGCCACCCGCATCGCGGGCCTTTTTGACGACCTGTCCCATTTCTGGAGGTGATAAGAACTGGCCCTTTTTAAGGTTAACGATCCGATCGGTGTGCACCGCGGCGGCGATCAGATCAGTTTGCCGGCACAGAAATGCGGGGATCTGAAGAATATCAACGACCTCGGCCGCCGCCCTGGTTTGTGCTTCATCGTGAACGTCGGTCAAGACCGGCGCGCCGATCTTCTGTCGAACTTTGGCAAGAACAGAAAGGCCTGATTCCAGTCCCGGTCCACGGTATGATTGACCCGAGGTTCGATTGGCTTTGTCGTAACTGGCTTTGAAAACATAGGCCAGTCCCAACCGGTCGCACGCCTTCTTTAAAAAAGATGCGACCTCCAGGCACAATTTCTCGCTCTCAATTACGCAAGGCCCGGCGATCAGAATCAGGCTGTTGGGGGCGCTTAAATGCTTCCAAAGCGCGGAATTAGTCAACACAAAGAATGTTGTATCAGTCGCTAGCTTCAAAGTAAATGACTGGCGTTTTTTCCAACTGCGCGTAGATTGGACGCAAACTGAGCCAGAAGAGCTTATGCCAAACGAGCCGTTTACAGTCTTGCTGGTCGAGGATGACTTGAATGACATTTTTATTGTCAAACGTGCATTCAAAATGGCGGATATCCATACCCCGCTTCAGGTAGTTACCGACGGACAGGAGGCAGTTTCTTACCTGCGCGGGGATGGCAAGTACGCCGATCGGAATACCTTTCCGGTCCCCAGGTTGATTGTCATGGACATCCGCATGCCTCGCAAAAGCGGTTTTGAAGTTCTGGAATGGGTCAAGACCAACCGACAGCCACTGCGTCGCATTCCCATTGTCATCGTGTCTTCTTCAGAAAATCCGGACGATATCAACCGCGCCTACGAGTTGGGAGCAAACGCGTACATGGTCAAACCAATGAATTTCCGCGCAGTGGAACATCTGTTTGAAACCATTACTCACTACTGGGGTTTGGAATGTGCCAAGCCAGAGCTGGAGCCGGTTTAGTTGACCAGTAAAAGGCTGCCCGCGGGGATGCAGTCGGAGCAGTTGGCTGGCGTCTTCCAGATCGCTCCTGGTCTCACCCAAGGATCCGCGAGCCTGATTACGTGTCATGTTCCAACAATCGGGAAATAATATGGGAGCGAATTCATTTGGTTGGGCCTCGGCGGCCTTCGTAATTTCGGCCTTTTTGATCTCGGCTCCTGCGCAGGAACTTAAGCCACTTCTGTTGCCACCACCGCGAAGCGACGGCGGCAAACCGCTAATGGTGGCTCTCACTCAACGACAAACTATTCGCGACATAAAGGCAGACAGACTCGCGGATCAGACTTTGGCAGACCTGCTCTGGGCTGGATTCGGCATCAATCGACCCGCCAACGGCAATCGAACGGCACCTTCAGCTATGAATTCCCAAGAAGTGGATCTGTATGTCGCCTTGCCCGAGGGCTTGTACTTATACGAGCCGAAGACCAATGCGTTAAAGGCATTGATTGGTGATGACCTTCGGCCGCGCACTGGCGGCCAGGAATTCGCCAGGACCGCGCCAGTTACCCTCGTGTTTGTCGCCGATCTTTCGCGGTTGGCCAAGGCCGAACCTGACCGGGGAGAGTTTTACGCCGCCTTCGATGCCGGATGTATCTGCCAAAACCTTTACCTGTTCTGCGCCTCAGCAGGATTGGCGACAGTGGTCCATGACCTGGACCGCGCTCCGCTCGCAAAGGCCATGAAGCTGGGTCCTAACCAGAAAATAATCATGGCACAGGCCATCGGTTATCCGAAGTGACGAAGTGAAGACAGAGTTTATTTTGACCCGCTTTGCTCGAGTGTTAGTCCCATGACACAACGATCTCCGCTGGCGACCCGGGGCGCCGCAAGCAACCCGCCGAATCGATTCGAGAAGATCCATTTCGAGCCTGATCCGGATGCTGATCCCGAACAGCAACCTTTGCCCGGAACCCAATTCCTGCGCGACCTGTCTCAAACGATCATTGCTTATAATGACAGCCCGGACGTTGGTTTTGAGGCGAGCATAAATCCCTACCGCGGTTGCGAGCACGGCTGCATCTATTGCTACGCCCGGCCATTCCACGAGTACCTCGGCTTTTCCGCCGGGTTGGATTTCGAGACGCGCATCATGGTGAAGCAGAACGCGCCCGAGTTGCTTCGCCAGGAGTTATCGTCTCCCAAATGGAAACCCCAGGTCATCGCCATTAGTGGCGTGACGGACTGTTACCAACCGATCGAGCGGCGATTGAAGCTGACGCGCGGTTGTCTCCAGGTGCTGGCGGAGTTTCGCAACCCCGTTGCCTTGATCACGAAAAACCAACTGGTGACCAGAGACATCGATCTGCTGGCCGATTTGGCGCGCAATCACGCCGCCATGGTCTTCATTTCTCTGACGACACTTGATGCCGAATTGCGCCGGGTGATGGAGCCGCGAACCTCACCCCCGGGAGCGCGCCTTTCGGCTATCGAGACGCTCAGCCGGGCGGGCGTCCCGGTCGGCGTGTTATTGGCGCCGGTGATCCCAGGCCTCACGGATCACGAAATACCAGCCCTCTTGAAAGCCGCCGCCGCGGCCGGTGCTCGAACCGCGAGCTTTGTCATGTTGCGTTTGCCGCACGCTGTAGCGCCCCTGTTCGAGCAATGGCTGGAACGGCATTTCCCCGACAAAAAGGATAAGGTCCTGTCTCGCCTGCGCTCGATGCGCCAGGGAAAACTGTACGAATCAGCATTTGGCAAACGGATGCGGGGCGAGGGAATCTTTGCTGATCAAATTTCACGCATGTTTCGCGTGGCACGGCGAAAAGCGGGTCTGCCCGAGGATGCGCCGGAGCTGTCCACCGCAGCGTTTCGCCGACCAGAGCAAGCGCAGTTAAGGCTGAAACTATAGTCGGCAACGAAGAAACCGCTAACTAATCTGCGCTCGTGAACAACACAGGGGCCCGTCGAACGGAATTTGGCGGGCCCTTTTCAGCCTACCAGCCAAAGTTGCACCGTTGAAACGGGCTTATTGCCCAAATTCTCCAAACCGTTTCCCGGATTCTCCTTTGTACCGCTATGAGCAGAAACTGCGGAGGTTTGGCGCGCTTCCTCCTGCTGGAAATCCAACCGGCAGAGAAAAGATCGTCATCAGGAGGTGGCTTAATCCGCAGCAGGCACAAGCGCCACCTGCAACCCTTCCGCCCCTGCGAGATCGGCTTGACGTTTGTCGGAGGTCAGAAACAGCTCGCTCCCGAGCAACAACGCGCAGGCAACGTGGAGGAGATCAATGGCCCGGGCACCGAACCGATCGGTGTAAGTCCTCGATAGCCGCCGTGCCCCGTCGCAAGCCGAGTCCATGTCCAGACCAGTCTCCTCAAAAAATCCCCGTTTCACATACTGCGAAAGACGGGCCAAAACCGCGTCTCGCTCCCGGTTGATTTGGGTACGCTCATCTCCGGGACGGATTCGCCTTTCATGAAAAGCGCGGTGCCGAATGGCATTTTCAATTTCCAAAGCGTGTAACGGCAGGTAAAAGAGACGAGGTCGCAGCCGTCGTCGATATTCAGCCACCACTTCGGCGCCACCCGCTTCTCCGGACAGAAGTTTAACCAGAAAACTTGTATCCGCGTAGGTTCTCACCTGCGCTCCCTTTCAAGGATTTCCGAAAGACTGACTTTCGAACGCGGAGCTCGCAGCGCCTCATCCAAAAGTTCGTCTATCGCCCGCGCGCGCTCCGGGTCCTCTTCGTCCTGGGGGGCGGGTTGGATGACCCAAAGCGGCTTGCCATTGTCGGTGACCTGGACGCTCTGGCCGGAGCGCGTCAGGCGTTTCACCTTGATTGGCTCTCGCAGCAAACTCCGCAGCGGAATCGTTTTCATGCTGTCTGACAGTACCGTCTGACAGCATTCGCGTCAAGATGCCTTTGAGAATGTTGCATCTGTGTTCCTAGGGTTTTACCCCATGGCATGGTGAGGATTTCAGGATTATCTGGGTGGGCAACGCGGGTAAATGCCTCAGTGGAATTGAATTGAATCTAAAATTTATGCGGGCAGCTGGCTTGAACCAGATCAATTCACCCACCTTGAGTTGTCTTTCTTCGGTTCCTATCGTTTCGAACGAGAAGGAGTGTGCCATGGCGACTAAAACGGTCCTGCTGGTGGATGACGATGAAAATACACTGATCTTCACGCGAGTGGCATTGAAACATATGGGCGAGTCACCGCAATTGCAGTACGTCGCCAATGGGCTGCAGGCAACACAATACCTTCAGGGCTCTGGGCGCTTTGCCGATCGCCAAGCTTACCCTTTTCCTGATTTAATTCTGCTCGATCTAAAAATGCCGGTCATCGATGGGTTCGAGTTCCTCGGTTGGATTCGTTCTCACCCCAGGTTCAGCAGATTGCCGGTTGTTGTTCTAACTGGTTCAACCTATCCACCTGATGTTCGGCGGGCGCACCAGCTGGGTGCCAACGCCTTCCTGGAAAAATCCAGCGAACTCTTCGATTTTGAAACTGCTTTGAAGCAACAATTGGCAAGCTTCCTTCAGGGGAAAACATCACATCACGGCGGACTTTCATTGCCGGCAGCGATGTTTTAGTGCAAAGGCATTAGTTAGTTCTTCTTGGAAAGAGAGAAGGGGGCGGCTCTCAAGGGCGTGTTGCCCAAATCCAACTCTTATGGTTCCGAAGGCCGAGCCCCGCGGCCCCAAAATCCCTCCTAAAAACAATACGAATATGTTTGGGCCTGGCAGAGCTTGGCAGAGGCTCGGCCTTCCGAAAAATGTTTGGGCACCTGTTGGGCGATCAGAGTTGTTTTAGCGCCTGGTCCATCGCCGCAAAGAGTTGTCCCATGGTCGCTTCGGTTTCGTCACCCATGTTGGATACGCGGAACGTAGTGCCCTTGATTTTGCCATAACCACCGTCGATGAGAAATCCCTGGTCTTTGACCAATTTTTGCAGCTTCGGAACGTCGACAGCCCGTCCGCCAGGCTTGGCACCGTTATTGATGCAAGTGAGAGTGATCGATTCAAAACCCGTTTCTGGAAACAGCGTAAATCCGTGCTTCGTAGCCCAATCACGAGTCATTTGATTCGTGCGGCGGTGTCGGTCATACCGTGCTTCCAGACCTTCGGCAAAGATGTCATCGAGCTTCGACTCCAGCGCGTAGACGTGGCCAATGCTTGGCGTGCTGGGTGTCATACTCTGCTCGGCGTTCTTCTGAAACTCGACGAAATCAAAATAGTAGCCCCGGTCTTTCATGGTTGAAGCCTTGCCAAGCGCAGCCGGTGAGCAGACAAAAACCGATGTGCCAGGTGGCAGGGCAAAGGCTTTTTGCGTTCCGGCCAGCAGCACGTCGATACCTAAGTCGTCGAACTTGAGCGGCACTGCCGTCATCGAACTGACTGAGTCGACGATGAACATCACATCCGGGTATTTCTTTTTGAGCGCGGCAACTTCCTGGATGGGGCTCATCACCCCGGTTGAGGTTTCGTTATGAATAATGGTCAGTGCGTCGAATTGGCCGGTCGCCAGTTTCTTATCGATCTCGGCCGCGCGGATTGGCGACCCCCAAGCGACCTGCAAAGCTTCGGCCTCTTTGCCGCAGCGCTTGGACACATCAAACCATTTGTCGGAGAAAGCGCCACACATGCAATTGAGCACTTTCTTCGCAACGAGATTGCGGATCGCACCTTCCATCACGCCCCAGGCAGAAGAGGTGCTGATAAAAACCAATTGTTTAGTCGAAAGCAATTGCTGCAATTGTGGCTGGATCTTCGCATAGAGATCCTTAAAACCTTGCCCCCGATGACCTATCATCGGCGTGCAAAAAGCGCGAAAGGTCTTTTCGCTGACCTCAACCGGACCCGGAATGTGCAATTTGACGTGTCGCATAAGAGTGAAGGAAATGTTTCCTCACCGGCCGAGCGAACGCAAGGGGGTTTTAGCCTCAGGCAGTCCTTAAAATGACGCCTTCACCTGCGCAGATAACCAGGAGGGTTCTTACTGCTTAATTTCCAGCTCGGCGAAGGGGTTGTTGCTGAAATTTCCAGCCGACTTCGGATCCTCAACTTTTGTCGTGCGCTCGGCAGGTGAGGAAACCGGATGGTGGTTGTGTTCAGCCCGCGGTGATGGAGCGGCCGGTTGAGGCGCGCCGCCTTCAACCTGATGTGGATGCTTGGCTCGTTTGTTCCGAGGCAAGGGACTGATCATTACGTTGATGGATCGTCCGTTGAGTTTGGGCTCAAAATCAGGATGTCCATATCCGCCAATGTCAGTCAGAAACTTCTCGATCACCTGGAACCCGAATTCCGTGTGCGCCATTTCGCGTCCACGGAATTTCAGCGTGACCTTAACCTTCATGTCCTCGCAAAGGAAGTCGATGGCGTGTCCGATTTTCACTGTGAGATCATGCGGATCGATTTTAGGGCTGAGCTGCACTTCCTTGACTTTGGTCGCGTGTTGATGCTTCTTGGACTCTTTCTCGCGCTTGGCTTGCTCGTAACGGTACTTCCCGTAATCAACGAGGCGACAAACCGGTGGCGTTGCATTCGGCGCAACTTCGACGAGGTCCACCGTGTTGGCACGGGCCATGGTTAAGGCTTCGCCGAGGGACAACACACCCAACTGCTTGCCATCGACACCAATTACCCGGACTTCGCGGGCACGGATTTTCCCGTTAACCCTGACGAACGGACCGGAAGAAGAAGAAGAACGTGAAGGGAAAGGGCGACTCAAGACACCCTCTTCGGTTGGAACTTATTCATGCATTCGTGTAATAACCAATCGGGCACTACGGCCTTTGCATCAATCCCCGCTAAAATATGCAATCGCCATCTCATTAGCAAGCAAATAATTCCAAATGCCCAAACCTGAAATGGGGTTTTGGCCCACGCTCCAGGGTGGTTGAAGCCAGCAAAACCTGTCACCTCATTGCAGGGCAAATTTCAGACCAAGAGCGATGTCTTCTGAGATGGTTCTATCTATGCCGCAACAGGTTGTGAATTTCGTTTGGCAAGTATGGATTCAACGATTTTTGCCGCCAGCGCCGGTTGTTCCGCCAGCGCCTTCTGGGCCGCCTCTTTGCCTTGGCCTATCAGTTCACCATTGAATTGAAGCCATGCACCCTTCTTATCGACCACGCCGTTTTCCACGCCGACATCCAGGATGCTTCCTTCCTTGTTAATGCCGTGATTATATAAGATATCAAATTCGGCTTCAGCAAATGGGGGCGCGACTTTGTTCTTCACAATTTTCACCTTCACATGGTTACCAACCGCGTTTCCAGCGGCGTCCTTCAGCGTGTCTTTGCGGCGAATATCAATGCGTACACTCGCATAAAACTTCAGAGCCTTGCCGCCGGGCGTTGTCTCGGGATTACCAAACATAACGCCGACTTTTTCACGCATCTGGTTAGTGAAGACACATGTGGTTTTGGCTTTCGCCAGCACCGCGGTGAGCTTGCGCAGGGCCTGGCTCATTAACCGCGCTTGCATCCCCATCGTTGCCATCCCCATCTCGCCTTCCAGTTCTGCCTTGGGGACCAGAGCTGCGACCGAATCAACAACGATGACATCGAGTGCATTGGAGCGCGCCAGCGTCTCGCATATCGATAAAGCCTCTTCACCACTATCCGGCTGAGACACCAACAAATCCTCCAAATTGACCCCGAGTCTCTTGGCGTAAGCGGGGTCGAGCGCGTGTTCGGCATCGATGAAAGCTGCAAGGCCGCCTGCCTTCTGGGCATTGGCAATGACGTGCAACATGAGCGTGGTTTTGCCGGAAGATTCCGGGCCAAAGATTTCCACGACTCTCCCACGAGGTACACCCCCGACACCGAGCGCAAGGTCTACTGCCAGTGCGCCTGTGGGGATGACTTCGATTTGTTTCAAGGCTCGCGCGTCTCCGAGGCGCATGATGCTGCCCTCACCGTAGGTTTTGGTGATCGAGGAAATCGCCGCTTCCAGTTCGCGCTGGCGGGCAGCGGAGATCTTGGCAAGTTCGGCGGCTTTTGGGTCGACTGTTTTTTCGGGAGCTTTCTCGGCTGTTTTTGGAGGCATAAATCGTCTCAGTTAAATTCAGATTCTTGATTGAACACTCTAGTTTGAGCTTAGAAGCTGCAAAGTCATTGTCAAACACCGTTTAAGGTAGGTAGGGCCCGCTCGCCGAGCGGGCCGCTGGGTGGCCATAGCCCGCTCCCCGAGCGGGCCTCACCAACTCGGGCAAAATCATTGGGGAAAAAAATGATGGCTCGCAATTCACTGCTCTCGTTTGGCTTCATTGGCGCCTTCTCCAACCGACCAAATGAGCCGCTCCGGTTTGGCTTTGTCGCCGGACGGGAATTCAATTTGGACGTCGGTGGTCTTGGCGAAAAAGTGAGTCGGAGATTCTGCGAAGAGTACGAATCTTGCCCCGTCGAGCGAGGCAACCAGTTGTGTATCCTCGCGAGTGATGGCGAAATGATTGTTGCCGGCAGAGGTGTACTTTCCAGTATAGGAATCTAACAGCGCGATTGGAAGAGTGAACTCCTTCTTGCCGGGGTTGCCGAGTTCCCGAACCCAAATATTGCGGAAGCGCACGGGGTTTCCATGGTCCTGGAGAGAAATTGGCTGTTTTTCAGGATGCGCTTTATAGGGCGCTCGTTCGAGCCAACTCGTCGGGCCCGTGAGCCGAACATTGTTTTGCACAAGTACACCATTGAGGAAAACGTTCAGGTGAACGGGTGAGAGTAACTTCCCGTCGGCATCGAAGCGAGGGGCCGTGTACACAATGTCGTAGGTCTGCCAAACTCCGGGCGGCTTGGTCGCATTAACCAGGGGTGGGTATTGGCCATAAACGGCGCCGGCGCTGCCATCGGCGTAGGTCTTGCTCTCGAACGAATCCAGCACCTGGATCTCATAGCGGTCGAGGCCCAGGAACACGCCGCTGTTGCCGCGACCCTGACCTTCGCCATGCGGAGGGGTAGGGGTCTCCCATTCGACGTGCAATTGGCAATCGCCAAAATTCTGCAGGGTCCGGATGTAGCCGCTGCCGCGGACACATTCCATGTAGCCTTCCTTGCTGATCCATTTGGTTGGAGTGCCATCCATACTTACCCATTGCGACAGATCTTGGCCGTCGAAAAGCACCGTCGCGTCCGAGGGCGGCTTTCCGGCTTGCTCCTGCGTGCTTGGAGTTCCCGGGGTGACTACGGCAGGTTGAGGACGACTGCGATCATGATCTAAATAATTCGGATCCGGCTGGGCCTGGGTTGCCTGACCCACCAAAATCAGGGCTGATAGCACGCCAAGGTAAAAACCATGTGAGATACTTAAAGATTCGGAGTGGTTCATTTTTTAACAATTCACAACGTCATCCTAAACCGCCGCAACCTGACCCGTTTTGATTGATTTCTCCTCAGCCTCGCAGATTTCCAGCGCGCTTAACCCATCCTGGACTGTTACTGTTTGAGGAGGTTTGTTATTTCGCGCGCAATCGACGACATAGCGGATTTCATGGCCGTAACCGTCTGGTCCGTCAAATTTGAGGGTCTGGGTTGGTTTGCCGCGCTCGGTCACTTGCATTGCCTCAGCGCCCCGGGCGAGGTCGAAATCCAATGTCGCCCCCTCGCAATGCACCGTGTAGGACATATTAAAGCCTTTGGTAAGGAGCCAACTGCCTTCTGCGTACACGGCCGGGCCACCCGGATAAAGATATTGAGTTACGACATGATCAATTGAGCCACTGGGCCGAGTTACCCCTGACGAGAAAACAGCCGAAGGCCGGCCGAAAAGGAACTGCACGAAGTCCGTATCATGGATGTGCAGATCGAACAGGGCGCCACCAAGGTCGTTGCCGCCGGCATAGGTTCCCTGTTTGCTCCACGTAGGCATCTCCGACATGCGCCGAAAACGCGCAGCCAGGATCGCCCCGTAACGCTTTTCATCAACGACTTGTTTTAGCGAACTCCAGCCTGGCCAGAACCGCATGCACATCGCCGGCATCAGGAAGCCCGGCGATTCTTTCTCAATCGCAACAATTTCCCGCGCGCCGGCCGATGTGCGCGCCAGCGGCTTTTCGCAGAAGACATGCTTACCGGATTTGAGGCTTGCTATGGCCTGGTCAGGATGCAGGGGTGTCGGCGTGCACAAGTCGACCAGCTCGACTTCGGAGTCAGCCAGCACTTCTTCCAGCTTGCGATACACCCGAACGCTAGGCCCCAGATGGATGTCATCGGATTTTTTTACGTTTCCGGCCACCCCTTGAAGCACGCCATTGACCGGAAGGCGCACCGCGTCACAAACCGCGACGATCTTCGCGCCGTCGGTTTCCTGGTAGGCGCGAAGATGCGTTACACCCATAAATCCCAGCCCCACCACCGCGACTTTGATCGGGTCTTTGACATTTCGCGAATTGCCACTTTTCATAAAGGCATTCTGTAGCGGTCGCGAGCCAATGCAAATCCCAAATAGTCTGCGTTGCTGGCCGATTGACACCGACGGGGTCCCGCGCCAGCATGTGCGCATGAGATTCCCCAAAGCTTTTGTTGCGTGCGTTTTGGCTGGTCCTCTCGCGGGCCTTATCCTGCTGAACGGTCCGCGGCTAAATGGCGCTGAACTCGCAGACACGCCCAAGACATTCGTTTATGTGCTGCATCTGACTCAGAAATTCCAGGACGAAAAGGCCTGGACCAAGGAAGACCAGGCGACGGTGCAGCGGCATTTCGAACGCCTAAAAGCGGCTGCCGAACACGGCCCAGTGATTCTGGCCGGACGCACGGAAGAACCTGCCGATAAAACCTTCGGCATTGTGATTTTCGAAGCTCCGGATGCGACGGCCGCCCGCGTCTTCATGGAAGGCGACCCAGCCGTCAAAGCCGGCATAATGACCGCCGACCTGCACCCCT
>DATJGF010000193.1:0-7074 GCA_035495315.1 Candidatus Limnocylindrales bacterium | reverse complement strand
TTTATGATGATGCTTCCGTCCCGCACACAGACAATGATGTAACGATTGAATTCATCCCCACCATCAAGGACAATGGAGCGGGTGACGTGGCGATTGGGCACTTTGTAGCGTCCGACCCCGACGATGCGAATCCGTCTTTCACGTACGAAAAGACATCATCGACGCTCACGGACGACAGCACGCACACGACGGTGGATGTGCTTACAATCGATAGCACGACTGGTGATTTGGATGTCAACTTTGACGGATTGAACGGAAGTCATACGTACACTGGAAGTGTGACTGTCAAGGCCACTGACAGCTTTGATGGTGACAGCGCCACAACCTCGTTTAATCTGCTTATTGGGAGCAACGGAGCAGAAACGTTAACGGCGGACGACAGCAACGGCAGTGGCACGATCATTGATGGTCGCGGTGGCGGCGACAATCTCATCGGTGGCACTATGGCAGATTACATTATTGGTGCCGGTGGCGGCGATACAATCAAGGGCTTGGGCGGTGCCGATGCACTCATTGGCGGGGATGGACAGGATACATTTGTGTACACAAACGCGAGCGACTCTCCTGTCGACGGCGGTGACCAAATCTACCAGTTCCAAATTGGCTTCACCCCCAACAACCACGACATCATCGACTTCGCGGCCTTTGGTATTACATCAGCCGATGTAACGGTGACGAACAACGGCACAGATACGCTGATCCAAGCTAATACAGACGGAGCAGCTGGCGCTGACTTGGAAATCACACTTGTTGGCGTTGCCACAGATTCATCGCACATCGACATCCATTACTGAACAATGCTGTAAAAGCGTGACGCGGAAATGGGCGGTCGCTTTGGCCGCCCATGCCACGTTTCGAGAAGCCTCGTTAAGGTTTATCGGTGAACACTGCAACTCACCTAGATACTGTCGTTACCCGCTGTCGCACCGGACTCGCTACCGTCATTGGCGTGAGCTTTGCGGTCAATCTGCTGGTGCTCACCACGTCCGTTTACATGCTGCAGATCTATGATCGGGTGCTTTCGAGTCGCAGCGTTTCCACGCTGATTTATCTCACGCTGATCGCCGTTGGCGCACTGCTCACAATGGGGCTGCTCCAATTGGTACGCTCACGACTATTGGTGCGGCTCGGCAGCTGGATCGATCGCACGCTCTCACCACTCGCTTATGCGCGAGGCATCGAGAACGCGGTGCGCGGCTCGACTTACCGCATGGACGGCGTGCGCGATCTCTCGACTGTCTGCAAATTTATCGCCGGAGACGGTATTTTCTCGCTGTGCGACGCCCCTTGGATGCCGATCTATCTGGGCTTTGTGTTTCTCCTGCATCCGCTTCTCGGGTTGGTAGCCACAACCGGTGCGGTAATTCTGTTTAGCCTTGCGCTGACGAACAACCTCGCCACGCAAGGCAAGCTCAAGAAGGCGAGCGGCGCGGCGACTCGGAATTTCCGCAGCGCCGAATCGGCTGTGCGCAACGCCGAGGTCATTGATGGCATGGGCATGATCGGTGCGCTCGCCAGGCGTTGGGACCGCGGCAATGCGGAAGTGCTGCACCTGCAAGGAATTGCGAGCGACCGTGCCGGCTGGATTTCGGCGGCCGCCAAATTCTTCCGCATGACACTGCAGATCGCAATCCTCGGTGTCGGGGCCTATCTCGTCATCGACAACAAGCTTACTGCCGGCGCGATGGTCGCCGCTTCGATCATCATGGGCCGCGCGCTCTCGCCGGTCGAACAGGCGATTGGTAACTGGAAGGGCGTGGTTGCCGCCCGCGAGGCGTGGAAACGGCTGCACGCGCTGTTCCAACAGCCGCTGCTGCATGGGAACGGCATGCCTTTGCCCAAACCCTCGGGCGCGATCCTCGTTGAGAACGTTATCTTCTCCCCGGCAGGAGCGCGCCATCCGGTGATTCGCGGCGCCAGCTTCGGCTTGGGAGCGGGCGAGGCGCTTGCGATTATCGGGCCGTCCGCCGCCGGCAAATCGACACTTGCGCGTTTGCTGGTCGGCATCCATCAGCCGCAAGCCGGCTCAGTGCGGCTCGATGGCGCCGAAGTGTTTATCTGGAGCCGCGAGCGCTTCGGAGCTCACGTTGGTTACCTGCCACAGGATGTCGAGCTCTTCCCGGGCACCGTCGCCGAAAACATCGCGCGCATGAACGAGGATGCCTACTCGGAGGCGGTGGTGGCTGCGGCGGAGCTTGCCGGCGTCCACGAAATGATCCTGCGGCTGCCGAAAGGTTACGATACCGAGATTGGTGAGCAGGGGGCGATCCTGTCCGGCGGCCAGCGCCAACGCATTGGTCTGGCGCGCGCGCTTTATGGTCAGCCGCCTTTACTGGTCCTGGACGAGCCGAATTCCAGTCTCGACGCCGTAGGCGAGCAGGCCTTGAACCAAGCAATCAAAGCAATGAAGGAAGCGGGGACCACGGTGATCATCATTGCCCACCGCCCCTCGCTGATGACTCACATCGATAAGGTGCTGGTGCTCAACGAGGGTCGTATTGAATTGTTCGGCGACAGAAATTCAGTTCTCGCGCAAATTCAGCGTACTGCCATTCAACCTTCCGATAAAAAGCAAGTGCGTGCGATCAACCCATGACCCTGCCAATCACCATCGAAACGGCGGGTAAGAATCGGTTTATGCCGCCGCCAGTTACAGCACGGCCGCCGATCGACGGCCTGACCAAGATCGCGCTTCTCATTGTCCTGATATTCGTGGGCGGTTTTGGTTTATGGGCAGCAATTGCCCCTCTCTCCAGCGCGGCTGTTGCTCCTGGCGCGGTTAAAGTCGATTCCAATCGCAAGACGATTCAGCACCTTGAGGGAGGCATCATCCGCGAAATCCTGGTGCGGGATGGCGATGTGGTCAAACAAGGCCAAATTTTGCTTCGACTGGACAGTCTCGATGCCAATTCCGATCGCGATGCACGTCGTGCAAAACTTGATGCATTGAACGCGCAGGAGGCGAGGCTGATTGCCGAGCGAGATAACAAACCCTCGATTGCCTTCCCGAAAGAACTGCAGTCGCGTCGCAACGACAACTCGGTTCGCGAGATCCTGGACGGACAGGACAAGATCTTCTCCGACCATCAGCGCGCAATGAAGGATCAAATCGGAGTTTGGGTCCAGCGAAGCGAGCAATATCGCGCGCAGATTGCGTCCCTCCAGTCACAAATTACGGCTGTACAGAAGCAGATCCCGCTGTTTGAAGAGCAACTGAGGGACCAAAAATTCCTGTTTGAAAAAGGCCTGTCGCTCAAGCCCAAAATGCTGGAACTGGAACGTCAGCTTGTGGCCGCCAAAGGCGATATTGAGGCTAACAAGGGTAAAGTGCTCTCGCTGCAGGAGCAGGTTGGCGAGGCCGACGTGCAGATCAACGCCATTCGCAGCGCGCAAGCCAAGGCCGTATCGGAAGAACTGCGTGACGTTCAAAACAAACGGAGCGACGCCGCGGAGGACCTTCGCAAGTTCGTGGCCAAGGCCGGCCGCACCGACGTGGTGGCCCCGCAGGACGGCACCATCCTCAACATGAAGTTCTTTACCGTCGGCGGGGTGGTGGCGCCAGGCGGAGCCATTCTCGACCTCGTCCCGCTGCAGGACAAGATGGTGCTTGAAGTCAAGGTCCAGCCGATTGATATCGATATCGTTCGGCCCGGACTCCCGGCCACCGTCCGCCTCGTCGCTTATAAGCAACGCATCACACCGACCATCCAGGGAGCAGTGACCTGGGTGTCTGCGGATGCCACGACCGAGGAAAAGACGAACAGCACTTACTATCTCGCTCGTGTTGAAGTGGACGCTGCGGCAATGAGGCATTTGCCACACGTGAAACTTTATCCTGGCATGCCGGTCGATGTTTCGATTGTGACCGGTGAGCGTACGATGCTTGCTTACATTGTGCAGCCATTGGTCGACAGTTTCGCCCACGCGTTCCGCGAGGAATAGACAGGTATCAACTGCCGTTGGCGATCAGAATTTCGTCCTTTGTCTACGCCTGGTCCATGTGTCGCACTCGAGAATCTCGTTGTAGAAAGACACCCCCCTGTTAGGGTCTGCCGACTGGGGCTTTACCGCGCATAGGCGGCCGTACGTGTAGTCGGGGCTCATGCGCTTACCGGAAGGGCTGTTCCCACGCCTAATAGTTTGATATTTTTTGTTCAGCCGTGGATTGGGGACCCGCAAATGCAACGTTTTCTCGCCGTATCCGTCGCTACCGCGACGATCGCACTTACACAGTTGGCCTCGGCGGCTGATCTACCTCGCAAGGCGCCTGTCGCGCCTGCTCCCGCTCCAATTTACGGTTGGACCGGTTTTTACGTGGGAAGCAACGTCGGCGGAGGGTGGACCAACCGCGATGTCGCCTATTTCTCGAACGATATCGCTGCGGACGCTTTTCTTTTAAACACTGCGATTAACAACGGAGGAAATCTCGCCGCGCCATCATCCTTTGACTCGTCCGGCGTGGTTGGAGGCCTGCAGGCTGGATATAATTGGCAATTTAATCGCAGTTGGCTGGCCGGTCTCGAAGCGGATTTTGATTGGTCCGGCGTCAAAGGTTCGACAACCAGTATCGCGACCGGTGGTGCTTTTATCAACGCTGCGTCCTTCGAAGAGCGCCTCAAATGGTTCGGCACTGTCAGAGCTCGGTTAGGTTTTCTGCCGATTGATAATCTGTTGTTGTTTGGCACCGGTGGGTTTGCTTATGGGCGCCTCGAACGCACAGCAAGCTTCAGTTATCCGGGCACCGGTTACGGTCTTGGAATTTTTGGTCCGCCCAATGCTAACTGCAATGCCCCTGCGACGTGCTTCGCCGGATCTTCGAGCGACGTGGCTACAGGCTGGACTGTAGGCGGGGGAGTTGAATATGCGATATGGCAACGCTGGACGCTCAAGGCTGAATATCTTTACGTGAGCCTTAAAGGCGATAACGTAACGGAAGTCGCATTAGGCGTGACGCAACCGGCATCTCTCACCGCAACATTCGGGCGCGCTAATTTCAACATCGCGCGCCTTGGCGTAAATTATCGATTCTGATGGCAGCTTTTGACCCAGCATCGGCTAGTGCAGCGTTGGCTTTCACGATGATGGGTAGGATAAACTGCAGTTGATATACTTGTGGCACGGTGAATCATTACGTTGAAATTTCGGATAGAGAGGTCAACGTTATGACAAGTCTCAAGCTCGGCACCGGCGCGCTGGATTTCACGAATCCCAATGGCCTGGTGCGGCCCGCAATAGAAAAGTTCGTGGGGGCCTGGCTCGCCTGTTTTGTTGTGATGGCGCACGGCGACTTCGCGAATGCTCTAAGTTTAGACCATGCTCGGCTAGCTTCGATCTGCGGCACTATTGGCGCCCTGGTGGCTGTTGCTCTTCTCGCGCAGATGGACCGGACCACCAATTCGCTGTCACGGCAAATGACGATCAGTGCCTTTGCGACCTTTATTGGCGACGTTTTTGCTCACCCCTCGCACTTCCCCCCGCAGTGGGGCGAGCCGTTGGTCACGGCGGTTGTATCGGCTGTAATTGCTGTTGCCGTTTGGCAAGCCAAGCGTTTGGTTTTTAGAAATCTTTAACCTCACGCAATTGGTTGCGGACGAGGTGATGGAATAAGTGGACCACGTCGGCGATTGGCCGAAAGCCGACATGAGCTAAAGCGCCGCAGACTGTTTCCCGAGTCCGTTTCGCCGTCGCCATTGGCGTTAAGTAGACATGCCTTTCGCGCTGCACATGTCTGTTTCTGGCCCAAAGCGGCGCTCTTACTCACGGTACGCCCAGTCGGATTTTTTAGCGTAAACAACACCTTGGATTGCATTGTGACGAGATAGGCACACATTCGATATTCATGTGCGCTTACGCCGACGGCATTTGTGCGGAGCCTCTTTTTTTGATTATCTTCGCTTTGTAATTGGGGGGCTTAGGGTTTTATGCGCCGCTTGCCGGTTTTGTGGATTGTTGCCACCTCCACCACCGCTCTCACGCAAATAGCGTACGGCGCCGAACCGGCGCCCTACAATTGGACGGGTTGGTATATCGGCGCCAATGCCGGCGCGGCGTGGGGTCGTTCCGATGTGACTACCACCGCAATCTGTCCAGCGGTAACGCCCTGGTATTTCTGTCGCGTGGGCTTTGGCGAAGCGAATGGAGCTGCTGTCAGTGCGGCGGGGACCGGGTCATTGTCGGATACCGGTTTTACCGGTGGAGTGCAGGCTGGCTACAATTGGCAAAACGGCAATATCGTTCTGGGAGCAGAAACTGATTTTGGTGCCTTCCATTTTCGTGGCACCCAATCTTTCAGCGCCCATTATCCTGTGTTTGGTCCTTTTGTTTCGCCTACAGACGTCTTTACGCTCACAACGAGCGCTGAAGCTAATTGGTTGTACACGGCCCGCGGACGCGTTGGATGGGCCGCCTCACCAAATGTTTTGGTCTACGCGACCGGCGGACTTGCCTTAACGCGGCTTAAAGTTGCTAATTCTTTTAGCGACGACCAAGGTGGCTTTGGCTCTAGTGGAGCGAGTGGTGGCGGCAGCAATTCCGCCACTAAGGCCGGCTGGGTATTGGGTGGTGGCGTTGAATGGGCTTTCGACAGGTACTGGTCTGCCAAGGCAGAATATCTCTACGTGAATTTCGGTTCTGTAAATGTCACCAGTAGGATTTTTCACCCGGGTGCTGGCGCTGGGTACGCGCAGGCAATCAATACCTCGGCTGATCTGACCGCCAATATTGTGCGAGCGGGAATTAATTATAAATTTTGAATTGCACGGTCTGACCACCGCAAATTTGCATGGATCATGAAAGCTGATGCGGGCTTGGCGCGAGCCGACGTCGCTGCCGCGCTCCTGGCGTATTCGCGCGTTTGCTAATGTAATGGCATACTTGGCTCGATTAGCTTGCCCTGGTGAGCCCGCGCGATGAATAACTGGTTTGATTTTATTCTTTTCCACGCTCAGACCCAGCCCGAAAAGCCTGCGATGGTGATGGAGGATCGTGTCGTAACCTACCGAATGCTGAAAATTGGCATTGAGCGCTGCGCAAATCACATCGTCACTTTAAATATTAGACCTGACAATCCTGTTG
>DATJGF010000192.1:0-9811 GCA_035495315.1 Candidatus Limnocylindrales bacterium | reverse complement strand
TTGGGGCCTTTGCCGAAAAACCACCGGTTGTGAGCGACAAAATCGCGCCAGTCCTGCAACGTGGGCATCATGGAATCGGGCCCGAATACCGTCGACCAAAGGCGTTTTAAGCTCCATTTGCCAGATTGCGGATCCCGGATTTGTTTGCGGCCATTCCAGGATTTCACCGCGACCGAGGCAACGTGCAAGCCGAAGTACAGAAACGTCACAATAGCACCCAGGCGATGCAACGCGCGGGCCGTTTCCGCGCCCCCGATGATATTGAACATCGTCTTAGCCCAATTGGTGTAATAGAACTTCAACGGCATCCCGGTGATCACCAACAGTAAGAAGCTTGTTACCACCAGGAAATGCAGGAACCTTTCGAAGGGTGCAAAACGGGTGAACCATTCGCCGCCATTCTGCGTGCTAACTTTGGCTTCACGGAATGTCTTGGAATCATGCAGGTACAAAAACCCGGCCCGGAAAAGCCACGCCCCGGTATGACCGCCAAAAAACACAAAAACGCCCACTAGAAGGGTCGTCATGCAAAGAAAGGTGATGTGCATCACCGGATAATTCTTGCCGTCGAGCGGGTTGGCGTGCGGTTTATACAATGTGAAACCGGCCGTCGCACCGGAGTGACATTGTTGGCAGGTGCCAAGGATGTTGGCTTTTGAAAGGCGCGAACTAGGGTTCGAGGCGGGCAACACATCATGATGCCCATGGCAGTCGTAGCAAGCGGCGACGTCCGAGGCGACGTTGGGTTTTCCCAGCGCCATCGCTTTGCCGTGGTAAGTGTCCCGGTAATGCTCGAGTCGATCCTGGTGACAACGACCGCACCGTTTGTCACTTGCCATCTTGAAATGGCCGTTTTGGGGAGTTTCAACCGAGTGTGCGGTGTGACAATCCGTGCAAACCGGCCCGCGTTTGTCACCTTTGGCGAGAAGCTGGCCGTGGACACTTTGGTTATAGGTTTGCTCGATTCTAACGTGGCACTTGCCGCAAGTCTTGGCGACGTTCAGCGCATTGATAGGCGAGTCACGGTCCACGGCGCGTTTGATATCGTGCACCCCATGACAATCGTTGCACGAAGGAGCCACAATTAGCCCCATCTTGAGCAACGCGCGCCCGTGAATGCTGTCCAGGTACTGGGCGGCTGCTTCCGGATACTTCATTTGGTACTCGCTGGTTAGCCCGGTATTGGTATGGCAGGTGGCACACGTGTTCGGCAGGTTCAGCTTAAAAACCGGCGAGTCGGCGCGCTTGGCCGAAAGAATATTGTGTCGGCCGTGACAGTCCCAACAGTTCGCCGCACCCGAAGCACCCAGCTTGTGACTTACTCCATGGATACTGGATGCGTAATCTTTGGCCGGCAGCTCATGGCAGGAGGCGCAATTTGGCGATCGGACTGGGACGTTGTCGTCCGGATGTTTGTCACTGACATCACTGTGACAGCTGCTGCAGGTATTGGTGGCGTGAACAGTCCCGACGAACCTGGCTTCGTCGACGAATAAAGAAACTTCTTTGCCAAGAGTGTTTGTCTTGGAAAGAGTTTTATCCGAATGACAATCCAGACAGGCGGTGTTGGGATTTTTTTCCGCTGCAGAAGACGGTAGCGTGCCAACCGCGAGGAGAAGGAACAGAACCCACACACACCGACGCCGAAACACTCCTCCGGGGCGGGCCTCTCGACTCGCGTGTGCGGTGCAGGTTGAAAACCTGCGATACGGCAGAGTGAAACTCTGCGCTACGCGTTTACAATCCTCCGGTGTGGCAATCATTGCACGCTCCATCTACTGGGTCTCCAGGGTGTTTGAACGTTTGGCCTCCGACCGTTAATTCCTTGAGCTCAGCTCCGTTACCTTGAGCCAGGAGGATATGGCAGGTATTGCAATCGCTGGCCTTGATCGAGCGTTTGCCATTAGCCGTCTTATGTCCTCCGTCGTGGCAGCGGAAACAACCCGGCCAGTCCTTATGACCAATGTTGTCTGGATACACTTGCCAACTAGCGTTCATACCAGGGAAAAAGTTATTAGTATAAATCTCCTGAACCCTTCCAATTGCGGCGCGGACTTTGTCCTGGTACTCCGGGTATTTATCGCTGGGATAACGTTCCGCAATCTTGGTGGCGATGCCCTCCAATGCCTGCGTTTCATTCGTATAGCGGGACGTCAAAGCGTAGAGCGCATTTGTCTTGATGTAAGGCAGGGCTGAGTCGATCTTGCCCAGGAACATCGCCAGATTGACTGCCCCGTTGGGCGTCTCATAGCGATGGGCGGGCCGATTGTGGCAGTCCATGCAATCCATGGTTCGCACCTCCGCTTCATTCACCTCGTTGGTAAATCTCGCAGTGCGGAATTCGGTTACTACGCCTTGGGAGTCAATCATTCGAACCCAGGGAATAACCTGACGTTTCTCGTCGGTCGCCAGGTACTGAATCTTGTTGCCGACATTCATGTGCCAATGGATGCCGCCCACCGGCCCATGAGTCGGATCTCCGCCCCCGACGTTAAGGAGCATTCTCACGTTGAATGGTGTGTTGGTTTCATCACCGAGGAAGTAGTGATAAGTGCGTTCGACGTTGCCGACGAACTTTTGCGGCCAATGACATTCTTCACAGGTTTCCTGCGCCGGCCGAAGGTTCTTGATCGTCCCTTTGATCGGACGGGGATATTTATCGGCCATAGTCGCATAGACCTGGTAGGTGCCCGACAGCTTTGAACGGACGTACCAGGCAGCGCCTTTGCCAATGTGGCATTCGGCGCACGCAACGCGCGCGTGCGGTGAGTGGAGATATGTGATGAACTCAGGCTTCATTACGCCATGACAAGCCTGCCCGCAAAACTGGACCGACTCGGTATAGTTATAGCTTCGGTAGCTGCCGAGGGCCGAGATCAGCAAAAACAGAACGCTGGCTCCCAGAAAAATCCCAAACCGCTTGCGGTCGCGTGGACGTGTCAGGTCAATCCGCAACGGCGCGAATGCGCCGACCGTTTTGATTACCTGGCGATGGCGGAACCACGCACCGAGCACCGCCAAAATAATCCCAATCACTAGAAAGCCGGGCGCCACCAGGTAAGTCAAAATGCCGATGTAGGGGTTCGAAGCGTGGGCCAGCGTGTCCAGCAACAACAACATTAAAAAGGAAAACAGGCTTCCCACCATCACGACGAACCCCGTCAAACTAAGCCAGTTGCGAAACACTGAGGAGGGACGCGGGGCCGAACTGGTGTCGGTTGAGCTAGAATTCATGTTCAATGGATACGCAAAAAAATCCGTGGTACCGAGCAACAAGATCCCACTGCCGGCCTGGGCGGCTTAATTTTCTGCGCACTGAGGCCGCAAGCGGTCGAGTCCTGACGGCCCTCGAAATGACCTCGAGAGCCAATGCAAACTCGTGCTGGTGTTATTTCTTGAATGTCCGCATGTAGGCTACGACGGCTTTCACGTCGTCATCCGACATGCCCTCGGCCGGCTTCATCACGACCTTGCCATCCTTGGTCTTGAAACCTTCCTTCACGGCTTTGATCGCCGCTTCATCCTTCAGTTCGGCCTGGACTTTTGGATCGGTATAATCCTTGGCGCCGTTACGCTTGCCCATCGTGGTTTGGCCCTTGCCGTCGGCTCCGTGGCATTTAGCACATTCCTTTTCATAGAGGGCTTTGCCGTCCGCTGCACAAAGCGATAAGGCTGGCAGCGCCACAAGCGCGATGGTTAATGGTAGTAGTTTCTTCATTTTTCTCGTATTCGTTTGCACTGACAATTCCCGACCGGACCCCCGCTGCAATCCTTTCACTGCCGCAAATGTCCAGCCCGAAAATCCTGGATTGAGTCCACCTCGTCGATCGGAAGTTTAACCGATTCCGCTGTCGGCAGACTTTCAGATAAAAAGAGTTTCACGAATACCGTCAAAATGACAAACGGCAACGCCATCAGCAGCGCCCCCATAAACCACCCCTCGAGCCCTGCAAATTCCATCTTGTAGCTCATCAGCCCCCGCAGGCTCTTGGAGAAGGTTTGTCCCCCAATCACCACATTCCAGCGCATCGCCAGAACACCAATCAGAATCAGGACCGCGCTGGCAAAGTACATCCGACGCCGCAACAGCTCCGGCACCCTCTTACGGATCAATTGCAGCACGCCCAGCAACAGCAGCGGCACCAGCGTCCCACAAGCCACCTGCCCCAAACTCAAGGTGTAAAAGAGTTTCTCCCGGGCCATGTACTCCATCAACTGAAAGCCCTCCTCGGCCGAGTAAATGCGATGAATCCAGTCAAGCGCCTCGATGGCCGCGTCCACTACCAGCGCATAAAATAGAAACATGCACATCGTATCCAGACATCTCATGTTGACCGTTTTGCGGCGGATCCAGGTCAGCACCATGTAATTGAACACGCACAGCGCGATACCCGAAACCATCGCCGACATAATGAAAATGATCGGCATCAGCACATTGCCCCACCAGGGATTGGCTTTCACGGAACCAAAAATGAAACCGACGTAGCCATGTAACAGGAAAGCCGAAGGAATACCCACAATCGAGAGAATGTGGCCAATCCGGTGGTCCAAATTCACCGCCGGCGGAGAGACATCGGTCACTCCCACGGTGAACAGTCGATACAGGATACCCTTGAACCCGGGGGTGGTCTCCGACCAGTTCACGAAGTCATGCCGATAATCGAACCACAATTCCAGCAGCAGCACGGCCATCAAATACCAGGCGTACACGAAACCAAAGATAGCCATTGGTGACGTCAGGTGGGGCGTCATCATCACCTCGAAGCAACGCTCGGGATGGCCCAGATGAAACAGCAGTGGCAAGGGCGCGCAGAGCAGGAAAGCGAACGCGGTCAGCATCGACAAACGGTAAACCGGTTCCAGCGCCTTGACATTAAAGACGCGCACCAGCGAAGCCATGATGAAGGCACCCGCCACCAGCCCAGTGATGTAAGGGTACAAAACGATCAGGATGCTCCACAGCGGTTGTTGCGTCGCTTCGTTCGGATAAACATAACCTTCGAAATGCGGCATCACTTCGAGCACGACGTTGGTGACCTCTATGCCCATGTTACCTTACCTCCTTATCGATCCCGGCATAGAACAGCCGCGGTTCAGTGCCCAGGTGAGGCTTGAGAGCCTGCACTCGGTTCTTTTGATAGAACTGCTGGATCGGATCGTCCGGAATCGGATTCTTCAAATCCCCGAATACGCGCGATTGAGTCGGACACACTTCAACACATGCCGGCTTGAGCCCGCGAGTAATTCGATGATAGCAGAGCGTGCATTTCTCGGCCGTCTTGGTGACTGGATTCAAAAACCGGCAACCATACGGGCAAGCCTGGATGCAGAAACCGCAACCGATGCAGTACTTCGGGTCGATCAGCACCGCACCGTCCGGAGCGTCGAACGTAGCCCCCACCGGGCAGACCTGAACACATGGAGAGTGATGGCACAGATTGCATAACTTCGGCACGAAAAAAGAATCGAGGATTTGCTCCTTGGGCACCGGCGGTTCTGGAAATCCATGCATCCCCCCATTCGGGCAGTCCACCAGTGTCTCGCCGCGTGAAGCGCCCGAACCAGGCTCAGGCTTGGTAATAATGTAACGCTCGATCCAGGTGCGGAAGTGCGGGCCCTCGGGGACGTGATTCTCTTTCTTGCACGCCTCGGCGCATAAGCCACAACCAATGCAGCGGTTGGCGTCGATCGCCATCGCCCACTTGTGCTTCGTCGGGTCGTATCCCTTCGGCGCGCCGCTCGAAACCATCACCTTCTGTACCGCTGCTTTGGCCGTCTTCGCCACTGGGGCAGCCAAAACTCCTGCAAGAGTGGCTGCGATTTTTGCCAGGACGGATCTTCGTGAGAGCTCGTTCTTCATGGAACCTCCGAAGGTGCGTGCGGCACGTGGCATTCGGTGCACAACGAAGTGGATTTCGGGCCGGTTTTGGCGTCGGGCTTCGATTCCATATAGTGCGTTTTAACCGTGATCTGCTTGTGCCATTTAGGTCGCGAGGGATTCGCTTCGTGACAACGCAGACACGCCCCGTAATTGCTCTTGTCGATCTTGATATCCGGATTGTCGGCGTGCGCCTGGCCTGGACCGTGGCACCCCTCACAAGCAAGCGACTTGTGTTCGAACTTCGCGAGTTTTTGGACTTCGTCGGAATGACACTCTTCGCACGCCTTCCTCCCCGCAAACACAGGTTCGCGCGCCCGCAACTCCGTTAACGCCTCCCCGCGGTACCAGCCATACTGTTTGAATGAAGCCGGGGTAAGAAAATACCGCGCCACCGAATAAGCGCTGACGATTCCAACCAGCAGCAAGAACAGCCGAAAAACCTGCGGTGGCATTCTAAAGAGGCGCCTCATACCCGCCCCCCTTTCGCCGAGTCGGTTCCTGGCCGCCTCGCATCGGACAGTCCCTTTTCGCGACTCCCCGCGCTTTCCTGCCAACAACTTGCGGTGGTTTCAGATGTCTGGCTCGCAATCACTGGAGGAGAGTTAAGCCCTTGACGCCAAACGCGCTTCCCCTTCCTTGCTCATCTATTAGCGTTTTTTGGCTTGTGCCCAACCGCAAATAGTGCGCTCAGTGACGCAATTAATACACATTAGAGAATATTATTATACGTCACATGAATCACAAGCTCACATTCTGCACATTTGGCCGCGATTCTCCATCGCTCGGGTCAGACCTGGAAGATAAGGATTCACCGATTAAGCTCTCTCCAACCGCAGCACTGATGGCATTGTTTTTTGGCACGGCCAAGACAATAAAAAGGGGGAGCCAAGTGGCTCCCCCTTTCGGAGACCAAGGAGAACAGCGAAGTTACTTCTTAAAGGCGCGGACGTAGGCGACCAGAGCTTTGACCTCGTCATCCGTCAGGTCGGGAAAGCCTTTCATCTTGGGTTTGTCGCTATCTTTATCCTTGACCCCTTCTTTAATCGCCTTGGTCATCTCGGGGTCCTTGAGGTCCCCCTGCACTTTCGCATCCGTGTAGTCCTTCACGCCAAGTTTCTCGCCCATCTTGGTTTTACCCTTGCCGTCTTCCCCGTGACATTTGGCACAATCTTTTGTCCAGATCGCTTTAGCGTCAGCAGCGCGGAGCGAGACTGCGCCACCTACCACCAGCGCCAGGGTGAATACGATGAGTTTTTTCATAAAGAATGTTCTATTCAGTTACTAATTAGATGCTGAAAGTTGTATGTTATTCAGCCAGTTTGGCAATGGCTATTTTTTCAAGGTCCTCACGTAGGCAACCAGGGCCTTCATCTCATCATCATTTAGACCTTCGGCAGCCTTCATGCGGGTTTTATCTCCGTCCTTAACGCCCTCTTTGATAGCCTTGAGCATCTCCTCGTCTTTGAGGCTGGTCTGCAGTTTGGCATCAGTTAAGTCCTTGATGTCAAGTTTCTTACCCATTTTGGTGTCACCTTTGCCGTCAGGGCCATGGCACTTGGTGCAATTCTTTTCCCAGGTCTCCTTCACGTCAGCGGCCGTGACGGTGAGGAGCGATGCCGCGAAAGCGGCTATAGCAATCCGGCTGATTTTATTCATGATATATTAGAAGCGTTATTTATTTCTATTTTGCACTGGCAAAGGTAATATTTGTTGATCCTCGCCGTTCCCGCTTTCCAGAAGTTGCCTTTTCGTTGACTTTTTTTGGCGACCAGTACCCGCCCTCTGCCCGACTGACGCCCCCGGTGCATGCGCAGGCCATGTGGCCCATATAGACGCAGTCCAATTTAACCGGAAGGCCGAGCTCCGCGAAGCTACGCGAGGCCCCCGTAGCCGTAAGCCCCGCCCTTGAATCAGTCGTCGACGAGAAATGATGCCGCAACGGCAGCGTCGTCAGGGCCCCTTCGGGTCAGCTTGACAATAGCCCAGGGCAAGCTTGTGCTAATCGCAGTGCGCTCACTCCTCCCCTCGCTTGACGAGAGTCTCCGCCCCGAGCTCGATCATTCTTTGGCTGCCCAGGAAGTCCAGCAGCACTGCTGCGCGCCGCGCGCCCGGCATGACACGTTTGACAATCGCCTCGAATTGATGGAGCGGTCCACCTGATATCACCACCTTGTCCCCTGGCCGAAAATCTTCGGACAACACATACGGTACATTATGCTGGATTGACTCGCGCATTGTCTCAATTAACGCATCCGGGATCGTCGGCCAGTGATTGCCAAAATGGACAATTCCCCGAGCCCCGAACCCGTGGTGCACCTGGCGAAAACAATCCACCAGGTTAAATCTGGCAAACAGGTAATTAGGAAATAAGGCTTCGATGAACCATTTGGGTCCTTTGCGCGTGTGCCGCTTGAAGCGAATCCTTGGGAGGTAAACTTCCAGACCAAGGTCCTCACGAAGATAGGCCGCAGCCACACATTCCCGTCTCGGGTGCGAACGAATACAGAACCAGGCCCGGTCGTCTGCCGTGAACGCGTCGAAGACTGAACTGATCATCCCTTTTTTCCTTTCCAATCTCAGGTTTCGTCCGCTAGCCCATTTATCGGATGACGGCTCGCCTCCCTCCGGTGAAAATATTCACCGTAGCGCTCATACGAATAGCAATCCTGGGTGGATGGCCTAACGGCGTTGAATACTATCCCAAGCACGTGAACTTGCCGGCGATAAAGTACGTCCAGCGCGGCGGTGGCGATCCGGGCGGAAGTATACCCGGCTCGGAGCACAAACAAGACACCGTCGGCTTGTGGCGCAAGGCTTCGAACATCGTCGGCTGCCATAACCGGAGGCGCATCGACAATGATGTAGTCATAGTCCGCCCCGATTTCTTGAAGGAATTCCCGCATCGGTTGTCGTACGAATAGATCGCTCGATGCGTTGGAAACATTGCCGCACCCAAGCAACGCTAGATTTGGATGCCGTGTAGGAAGCACTGCCTCCTCCCAACGGCAGCGCTGTTGAAACACGTCAGCAAGGCCTCGGCTGGCCGTCAGCCCGAACCGCGTATGCAGGTCGCCCTTCCGCAAATCTCCGTCCATCAGCAGCACACGGGCGTCCGCCTGCGCCAACGTAATCGCCAGATTGGCTGACGTTATCGATTTTCCCTCGCCTGGGATCGAGCTGGTCAGTAGCAAGGTCTTTGGGCAAACCTTTTCACGGGCAAGATACAGCAGCGACGAACGCAAGCTTCGGTAAGCTTCAGCAAAAGCATGCCGTGAGTCGTTGGCCTCCAGCAAAGCTACGTTGCGGTTTCTGCCAGCCCGTTCCTGGTGTGGAATCTGGACCAACACGGATTCTTCGAACCATTCCTGTAGCTCCGCATGAGAGTTGAGCCGATCGTCCACGTGATCGATCAAGAAGACCAAACCGACACCCAGTGCCAGCCCGACCACAAGCCCGGTGATCAGTTGCCGGGCTGGTTTGCGCAGATCGGAAAACGGCGGCGTCGCCGGTTCTAAAACCGTCACGCTTTCGGGACTAATCTCCTTGTTCACGTCGAGCGTCTGCAAAGTAGCCAACAGTCGGTCATACAGTGAGCGAACCTTTTGCTCGCTGTCTCGCAGCCGCTGGTACTCATTGGCTTTTTGGCTTGTCGCCATCGATTTGCGGTTCCAGGCTTCGATTTCCTCCTCCAGTCCCTCGATTTGTTTGCGCAGCGATGCCCGGCGACTCTCCAACTGAGACACACTTTGTCGACTCAAAATCTCAAGCAGCCTCTCGCATCGCGCCTGCTCCTCCAGCAAGGCGATCATCTTTGGATGCTTTGGCCTCAGATACTGGCCTAAATCCTGCCGCTGCGCTTCCAGCAGGGCGAGTTGTTGACGCGCTTTGAGAGATTCCGCATTGAAGGCCCCCACTTCGTCATAAACGGCG
>DATJGF010000191.1:0-17775 GCA_035495315.1 Candidatus Limnocylindrales bacterium | reverse complement strand
AGGAGAGAACTGAATATTAGTAAAGGGGCCAGAGTGTAACTGTGGATTAGTCGGATCGCTGTAATCGCAAAGTCGTGTCTCAAACCAAGGTCTGAATTCGGTCTGCGTCGGCAGCCGCCAGTCGGTAAAGCCCCCAACGTTGATGGTGGCCACCCAACTGTATGCTGTGGCCCAATCCATCACACCTCCTGTGGAATCGTAGCCGTGAGTGTTGGCGTAATTGGCGTCCTGCAACCACGTCCGATTCTGGACGTCATCATAAACCATGCCACCGTCGCGCACGATCAGGGCTGCTTTCAAAGGCAGAACAGTAAGTAGCGCTATGGCGACAACTAACCGTCTGTGGCTGTTCATGGCTCTAGTCTAGTATGGAGTCGATGCTGCTGTCTGTCGGGGAAACCACTATTCGAGTTGTAAGGTTTTACACTACAGGAATCGGTGGTGGCCTGACCGAACGCTGTTGGGACTAGTAACTCAGGGAAAGGGTTGGATCCTCATTTTCCTGCCGAAAACTGGCTGTCCGGCATGGATTCGAACCATGACAAAGAGCTCCAAAGACTCTTGTGCTACCATTACACCACCGGACAAAGCCGCATCAAACTAGCCTTGACCGCTGACCCGCGCAAAACAAAAAACGGAGGTAGCCAGCCCTAATCAGCAAGACTCGCGCGGGGTGCAGTCGGCGCCCAAGAGCCCCTTACTTATGATATGCGCCGTAGACGAGTTTGATTGTCAGCGCCAGTACCACCGTAATGAAAATCGGTCTGATGAATCGAGTCCCCTTGGCAATGACCATTCGCGCGCCAATCCGCGCGCCAGCTAGCTGCCCCACGCCCATGACCAGGCCCGCCGCAAAATGAACTTTCCCTCCAAGAAGAAAGAACGCCAGCGCACTGAGATTACTGGCGAAGTTCATCACTTTGGTGTAACCGGTTGCGCGCGTCATGTTGAACCCCAGCCCCAGCATATACGCCATCGTCCAAAATGTGCCGGTGCCGGGTCCAAAGAAGCCGTCGTAGAAACCGATTAATAGCCCGAAAAGCACATCGAACCAAAAGGGATCCATTCGCGGGTGCAAGTCTGTCGCGCCAAGCTGTGGCTTGAATAACGTATAAACTACTACCGCAATCAGCAGGAACGGGATCGCTGTCCGCAAAAAGGAAGGGTCGATTCGTTGCACGACCAACGCGCCCAACGCGGCGCCCAGAAAGGAGAAGGTAAAACCTCTCGTGCAATTCTGGGGTCTGACGGTTTTCGCTGCGGCATAATGCCAGGCGGCACTTCCAGAACCGAAGGTGGCTTGTAGTTTATTGGTGCCGAGGGCCTCCTGCGGCCCCAGTCCTAAATTCAACAGCACCGGTACGGTGATGAGGCCTCCACCACCGGCGATGGAATCCACAAACCCCGCCGCCAGACCGGTCGCGAATAGGACCGGGAATTGCCAGTGTTGCAGCATCGAGGCGCAGAATATTTGAGCTGCGTCGCTTTTTAAAGAAATCACGGGTGGTAACACCACCCTGGGAGGCATGCCTGCGGATAGCGAACCCTTCCGAGTCACATGTTGACCGAAGCAATCTAAAGCGCGGTCGCCTTTCTTAATAAAAAAATCGTTCCCCTAAGAAGACTCCTCCACACGCCGGGTCTAGACTCTCGGCGATGAATTGTTTGTCACCATCCATTCTGCGACAGGGAAAGCTGGAGCTCGTTCGGCCAACATATTTCTTCCGTCTGCAATTGGTTGCCGGTCCTCCGCTGCCCTTAGCTTCCCAGCCCGTTGCACCACTTTGCACTACTTTGCACTACTTTGCACTGATTTGGAAAGGCACCCAACCGTCGAGCTTTGAATCGCCTGTTTGGCGCCTACGCTCTTTGACATTTTAAATATTTAATCAACCAAGACACGCTGGCGCCGCGCCGGGCGTCCCTGATTGGGCCTGCTCCCCAACAGGGACGCCCAGTCAGGCCGGTAATCTTCCGTCCTTTGGATCCTGGTCGTATGCTACCCGGCTGCTTGCGAACGGTGCATAATTAAAGGATACTTCGGCCTGTGCAGATAACGGTGAACCAACTAACCGAGCGGCTGATCGATTCGTATGGAAAGGTCGGCGGCATCAATCATTTGGATGGCAAAAATCTGCCTTCCAAGCAGGCTATTGCCTCAATCACTTGCGCCCTGCTGCGGCTGTTGTTTCCAGGCTTCTTTGACGAGCAATTGATCCACTCGTCGAAAATCAAAACGGTAACCGAGGCACTGGTGAAGGAAGTGCTTGTAAACCTCGAAGAGGAAATTGCCAAGAGTCTCGAGTACTCGCCGCCGCCCGAGCTTCAAAGCCCCAAGCGTGACCTGCGCCCAATCGCCCGAGCCTTTACCGTTGAATTCCTCGCCAGCCTGCCGCGCATCCGCGAGATGCTGCAGGCCGATACGGAGGCGGCCTACAACGGCGACCCGGCGGCCTTGAGCAAGGAAGAAGTCATTGTCGCTTATCCTTTCATTGAGACCATCGCGGTCCAGCGCCTCGCACACGAACTCTACCTCAATAAAATCCCGCTGATCCCGCGCATCATGACCGAGTGGGCACACGCCCGCACCGGGATGGATCTGCATCCGGGGGCACAGATCGGGTCGCACTTCTTTGTCGACCACTGCACCGGGACTGTCGTCGGTGAAACGTCGGTTATCGGCGATCATGTCAAGATGTACCAGGGGGTCGGCCTGGTGGCTAAATCGCTTTCACTCGGGCAAAAGCTGCGCGGCCATCGCCGTCACCCGACGATTGAGGACCACGTTACTATTTATGCGGGCGCTACTATTATGGGCGGCGACACTGTCGTTGGCGAAGGCAGCACCATCGGGGCAAATGTTTTTCTGACTTCCAGTGTTCCAGCCCACTCCTTGGTGGTTCAGGAAGAAGCCAATGTGAAGGTGATGAGCAAGAAGGACATGCCGGCGGACCCAGGCGATTTCCACGTGTAGAACAACTTCTGAAGGCGCGCTCCGCAACGGTCGGCGAGGTCTGACGCACTGAAGTCGGCCTCGGGGCCTTGTGAGCGTCCCGGAACTCGGCCCTCCGAGTGAAATAAAAAGCATTGGCATTCAGTCAGCGGCGTGTTACATAGCACCCCCGCTCCCCATCGGGAGCGGCGCTGAAATACACCTTTCATCAATTAGAATTTTGAGTTATGTCACAGCATCGTAGCCTCCGTGCAGCAGCCACCTTGGGCGGAAAACGAAATGTATTGAAACGCTTTGAACGGCTGGAAGTGCTGAAGAAGCGTGGCCAGTGGAAAGAAGGCGAACGCATCACCGGTTTGCGCAAAACAAAGGCGAGCCCATAATTCCTGCTTCTCGGGCTTCGGCAATCGGCCTTCGGATTTCGACCGGGGCCGCTTGGATTAACCATCCTGGTTATGATCGTCCGCCTGCAGAAATTCCTCGCCGACGCCGGTGTTTGTTCGCGTCGCAGTGGCGAACAAATGATCCTGTCCGGGCGCGTGGCGGTTAACGGAGCGGCGGTGACCGAACTGGGCGTAAAAGTCGATCCCAAACATGACCAGGTGAGCGTCGATGGCAAGCCGGTCCGAGTTAAACGTAAGATCTACGTCGCACTCAACAAACCGCCAGGCCTGGTCTGTTCGCGCAAAGATGAGCTCGAGCGCCCGACCATCTATGGTTTGCTGCCGAAAGAATGGAGCCATTTGCATTCAGTCGGCCGTCTCGATTACAACAGCGAAGGGCTGATCTTCCTGACCAACGATGGTGAGTTCAGTTTGCGTCTCACGCATCCACGCTATGGCGTGCATAAAAAATATCTCGCGACTGTTGAAGGCCGAGTCGAGGAGCCGATGCTTCGCCGCTTTACGCATGGCATTTGGTATCAGGGCGAGAAGTTCAAAGCCGCTAATGCGCGATTGATTTCGGCCAGCCAGTCGCGCAGTGTTGTCGAATTGAATCTGGCCGAGGGCAAGTACCGCGAGGTGCGACGCCTCTTCGAATCACAAGGCCGAACCGTTAAACGGTTGCAACGCGTTCAAATCGGCAAAATCAAGCTCGGCGAGTTGCCGCCGGGAAAATGGCGAACATTGACAGAACCTGAGATAAAATCTCTACTTTGCTGAGTTATGAAAATGAACTGTTGGTTAGCTTTAGGGGTGATGCTTTCAACGAGCATCCTGGCGCAGCAGGTGACCAACGCCCCGCCATCCGCCCCCATCGAAAACCCGGTGCCAGGCGCTGCGGCTGCCACCAATGCCCCGGCGAAGGCTCCGAAGAAAAAATCGAACACCAAGAAGAAAAATACCAAGCAAGCCGCCGCCCACAAAGACCCGGCTTCCCAGTTAAAGACAGTGCCGCTTGTCCCCGGCCCGGCGACGGTGGAGGCCAATCACGTTAATGTGCGGGGCCAACCCAAACTTAAAAGTGAAGTCGTCACCCGCCTAAGCAAGGGCGACTCCGTAACGGTGATCGAAGAGATCACCCACAACAATTCCGGCCCGGACGAGCCCTCTGCTTGGGCGAAGATCTTTTTGCCCACCAACGCCCATGTTTGGGTCAATACCAGTTTTATCAACGCGACCAACAAAACAGTTTTGCCTAAACGGTTGAACCTGCGCAGCGGACCCGGCGAGAATTACAGTGTTCTGGGCCGTTTAGTACGGGGGGATGCGGTGACGGAACGAGGCGCCAAAGGCGATTGGACAGAAATTGAAGCGCCCACCAACGCTTATGCGTTTGTTGCGGCCCAGTATTTGAAGCAGGAAACTCCCACAACACCAGCTGTAACCGAGCCTCCGCCGGCCCCGACTACTGTCGCCGAAGCGCCCGCGATCGGCACGCCACCGACCGAAACGCCTGCCACAACGGCACCGGTTGAGAATCCCGCTGCGACCAATACCCTCGCTGAAGCCTCGGCGACGAACGCTCCCCCCACAGAACAAATCGAGGAACCTCCGCCCAAGCGCATTGTGCAGCGTGAAGGGACCGTCCGCGGCACTTTTAGCGTGCAAGCGCCGACTCATTTCGAATTGGTCAGCCCCGATAATGGCCGCACGATTGATTACCTCTACACGACTTCGCCTAACCTGGACCTGCGGCGCTACAAAGGCCTGCGCATCATCGTGACAGGTGAAGAGAGCCTCGAGGAACGCTGGGGCAACACGCCCGTCATCACCATTCAAAAGATTCAGGTGCTGGATTAATGGCGCCGGCCAACCTCATCGATGGCCGTGCTATCGCCGCCCAATTATTAAACGAACTGGCGCAGCGGATCAGGCTTCTGGACCAAAAGGGAATACAGCCGGGGCTGGCGTTCGTTCGCGTCGGTGAAGATCCGGCTTCAAAAGTCTACGTCGGTCGGAAGGAGAAGGCTTGTCGCGAGTTGCGCCTCCATTCAGAAACGCACGTGCTTCCTGAGTCCACCTCGGAGGCCGACTTATTGGCTTTGCTCGACCGGCTCAATTCGAATCCGCGTTTGCACGGCATTCTGGTCCAGGCCCCGCTCCCCCAGCATATCAACCAGGCCACAGTCTACGCCCATGTCTTGCCGGGAAAAGATGTCGACGGCTTTCACCCGATAAATGTCGGTAAGCTGATGCTGGGTGACGCGACGGGGTTTCAGCCTTGTACGCCGGCGGGGATTCGCGAGTTGCTGATTCGCTCAGGAGTCAACATTTCCGGAGCCGAAGTTGTCGTGCTCGGGCGCGGCAATATCGTCGGCAAACCAATGGCGGCAATGCTGTGTCAGAAAGAACGGCACGCCAATGCTACCGTGACGCTGTGCCACTCAGGGACGCGCGATATTGGCACGCACTGTCGGCGGGCCGATATACTTATCGCCGCGATGGGTGTGCCGCAGTTTGTTAAAGCCGAAATGATTAAGCCCGGTGCCGTAGTGGTGGACGTGGGGGTCAATCGTTTAAGTGACCCAAGTGCTCCAAGCGGTTCACGCCTGGTCGGTGATGTCGATTTTAAAGCAGTCCAACTCGTTGCCGGGAAAATCACGCCTAACCCGGGAGGGGTAGGCCCCATGACGATTGCGATGCTCATGCAGAACACTGTCCGGGCCGCCGAATTGGCATCTGGCGGGACTTGATCGAACGCCGCAAACCATTACCAACTCCTAAGACAATGCAACCGACCCGAATCTTGCCGGATCTTCAGTGCTCATTGTTATGCGAAGAAGTCAGGCAGGAGGTAACGGGGAATTTTTTTCTGGTCGGTGTGATCAATTTCATCCGTGTGCCGCAACTGCCGGTGGTGGCGTTGAAATTGAGCCTCTTCAACCGCTGGACTGCCGGCGTTGGCCAATTCACCGAGACGGTTCGTTTCATAGCGCCGGACCAAACCACATTGTTGCGCAAAGGCGAAGTCAAGTTCGCTTTGCACGATGCCGCCAGCAATGCGACGAACCTCACTGTTTTCGGCCAGGTGGAGTTCAAAGTCCCTGGCAATTATTATGTCGAGGTCCTCGTCGATGACGTAATGAAACTGCGCTACCCGGTGCCGGTCATTCTTGCGCCCCCGCAGCAGAGTCAGCCGCCCGCTCCTCCGGCGGGAACCCCTCCAGCCTGAGATCGCAAAGCCACGGGCTGTTGGTGCGCTTTCAAGGTTCGCTTGTCTCCAGCCTCAGGTGTCGGGCGCCGAATGTCAACGTCCTCGGATTCGTACAGGACATCAGGCGTTCGCCGCGGTAATATCGCGTGCGGATACTAATGGAAGAGTCAGGGCGACAGACGCAATTTGCGTGGCAACCTTTGACCCCTCGAGGGGTTGCAGGTTTCGCCCGATGCTCCGTGGCTCAATTGCTATTAGTCCAGTTCCTCTTCGCGTTATTTGCCGCGGCTCTCGTCGCCTGGTTCGTTTATTCGGCCTGGTTTCCCATCATCACGTCGGCGATCGCGCGATTGCCGGATCAAGGCGAGATCCGAGGCGGTCGACTCGATTGGCATGGCCCCTCGCCACAAATCCTCGCGGAGAACCGGTTCCTGGCGTGCGCGGTGGATCTGCCACACGCCGGAGAGGCGCGGTCTCCGGCGCATCTGCAACTCGAGCTGGGTCAGTCCGATGCAAAGTTCTATTCTCTCCTCGGGTTCACTCGTCTCGGTTATATTCCGGGTTGGAGAGTGGCGTGCAACCGGGTTGAGCTGACGCCCTGGTGGGGCGCTTGGGCGCCGCCGTTGCTGGCCTTGCTCAGCGCGGCTGTCCTCGCGGGGTTGATGTTGACCTGGGCTATACTCGCCTCCGCTTACTTGTTCCCGGCCTGGCTTGTGGGCTTTTTTGCCAATCGTGATTTGACTCTGGGCGGCAGCTGGCGGGTTTGTGGGGCTGGCCTCATGCCTGGAGCGCTGCTCATGAGCGGCGCCATCCTGTGTTACCGCTTCGGGGTGGTTGAATTGATTGGTCTGGGGGTTGCTGCTGCTGCACACCTCGTGCTCGGATGGGGTTTTATATTGGCCGCAGTTTTGTCGTTGCCGCGACATCCCGCCGCGGGCGAGACTGCCGGCAATCCGTTCCAAAAACCGCTCGAGGATTCACGGAAAGGCGATTGCGCGAATGGCGGGCCGACCGAAAACTCCAAATCGAATCCTGCACCAAAACCGGAATAGAAGCTTACTTTAGAATTAGAGCGGTTTGGACGCTTCTATATTGAATGCAGTTGAACCGTGGTCTAGTCTCGCGTTATGCGAAATCCGGCGAGCCCCTTCTTGAGCATAATCTCATTGCTCGCCAGCTTTGTGTTAACCTCCTGTGGTCCGTCGGCGTCGAGCCTGTCTGAGGAGGAACGCGAGCCGCACTTCCTGGCGGGCAAAAGCCGGGTGGCTGCGCTGGATTATAAAGGCGCCGTTCAGTCCTTCCAGAAAGCGTTGGAAGCAAACCCGCAATCGGCTTCGGCTCACTTCGAGTTGGCCTGTTTGTTTGATCAGAAAGAAGCTGACCCGGCAGCCGCCATTTACCACTACGACCAATACTTGCAACTGCGTCCCCATGCGGAAAACGCCGAAGTCGTAAAACAACGCATCCTTACCTGCAAACAGGAGCTGGCGCGCACGGTCGTACTTGGCCCGGTCACCGAGAAAGTGCAGAAAGAATTGGACCTGCTGACCCAGGAAAACAAGCGGCTGACGGATGAGAACAAGCGCTTGCACGACGAGCTCGATCGCTCGGTTGCCTATGCAGCGCAATTGCAGAAATTCACCAACCAGGTCGGCGCCGTTTCGCGCACCTCACCGCTTCCAAATCCCCCCGCCGCATCCCAAGTCGCTCTATCCACTGGGGGTTCAGCTGGCATTGCCAGACCTGCTCCGGCGTTAGCCAGCCTGTCGCGCACTCACACCGTCAAACCGGGAGAGACGGCGTCGGCGATCGCCAAAAAGTACGGCGTTCGAGTTGACGCTCTGCTGGCGGCCAATCCTAAACTTGACCCGCGTCGGCTGCAAATTGGCCAGAACCTGGTAATCCCGACGTCGTGACCGGTCGGAGCAGGATTTTTTCGAAAAAATGTTTGAACGAGTTGCCGCGATACCAGTCAGATACATCAAGTCTTTTTGTGTTGCGCAAAGGGCCTGGGTGTGCAGGATTAGTGAAAACGCGGGCCGAAAAGTCCTTCCGTCGAGTCATAAAAAATCGCTAAGATTTGATTGACGCGTCAATAGGATTTCGGTAAAAGCAAACAGGATTTGATGTTGGCACCGCCTCTCTGGGTGTGATACAAGATCAGAACTAATCTATGAAAAAAATCGTTGCCTCAGTCGGTTTGGTTGCGCTTGGCGCGTCCGGAATTCAAACAGCTTCGGCTCAAGTGGTAGGAACTCCTGACAATTCGAAGCCCTGGAGTGTTTCGGCGACGCTTCGCGGATTTTACGATGATAACACCGCGACTGTCCCGGACAACGTACCGCTAGCCCCCGGACAAAAGAAGCAGACCTTCGGGTATGAGATTGAACCTCAGGCGGCCTTGGTTTGGTCCGTTGAGCAGACCTCGGTGAACCTTGGATTTCTCTATTCGCTCAAATACTACGAAAACCGGCCGCCTGGCAGCGCCGATCATATTGACCAGGCATTTACTTTCAACGCCGGTCTTACGCATGATTTCAGCGAACGCTTCAAAGCACGGGTTAACGATTCGTTTGTGATTGGTCAGGAGCCGGACATGCTCCGAGCCGGAAATGCCTTCGCCACTTTCCAACGCGTATCGGGAGACAACATCCGCAATTATGGCTCGATCGGCGCTGACGCTCAAATTGGTCCGGAATTCGGCATTGGAGCCGGATATGACAACGCCTACTACGATTATAAGGATACCGGTGAGACGCTTCTGCCCAGTTTTGATATTCAGCCAAGTCTGGCCGGCATGTTGAACCGGATTGAGAATCGTTTCCATATCGAAGGGCTTTACCAGATTCTGCCGGAAACCAAAGCGTTGATCGGTTACCAGTTCACTGACATCGATTACAATGCCGACGAGTTCATCGGTGGTAACGTTCTGGACAATCTTTTGTTCGGTACTCCGTTAGTAAAAAGTGACGTGCGCAATAGCCGGCAACACACCGGATACCTGGGTGCCATTCACAACTTTTCCCCTGACCTGAGCGGCTCGATTCGCGCGGGGGCCAGCTACACTGATTATTACAACGACTCGGCCGCAGATAATCCAATCACCCCTTATGTGAATCTGAGCTTGCGGTACACCTACTTGCCTCAGAGTTATGTTGAAGGCGGTTTTTCGTATGATCGCAATGCAACTGATGTCGTGGGTCTCCTTGCTCTTTCCGGCAACGGGTCTGTGACTTTGGATGCCGAATCGGCCGTTGTCTATGCGACTCTCAATCATCGGATCACTCCGCAATTGTTTGGTCATGTGACGGCGCAGTACCAAAACTCAAAATACAATGGCGGAACCGCGGATGGAAAGAGCGACAATTTCTTCCTGGCGGGTGTCGAACTCGAGTATCGCTTTAACCAGTGGATTGCGGCACACGCGGGATACGACTTTGATCGTTTGGATTCTGATCTCCCTTTCCGCAGCTTTAGCCGCAATCGAGTTTACATTGGCGTTACCGCCAGCTATTAAATCGTACTTGATGTAACGACGGGGGGCTGGGCATCAACGACTAGCCCCCTAATTTTTTTGAGATATGGATGCATTGAAAAACCAGCCCACACCGGAAACAAAACTCCACTTCCTCGATTATTGGCGCATCATACGAATCCGCAAGACGGTCATCCTGGCTGTGTTCCTCCTGGTCGTCATTACTGCGACCCTGGTCACCTTTATTCTCCCGGAGTCATTTTCCAGCACGGCACGGATCCGGGTGGAACGGGACCAGTCGGATATCTCTCCGATGTTCTCGGCTCAGCCAAACCTCAGCTTCTACGACCCGTACTTCATTCAAACAGAATTTGAGGTGATTCAGTCCCAGGTCATTCTAGGCAAAGTCATCGATGAGCTCGATTTAAACAAGGTGTGGGGTAAGAAGTACGGGCAGGTCCTCAAAACGGATGAGACGATGGAGCTTCTCAAACGCCAAATGGATCTTCGGCCGGTGCGTAACACCAGCATCATCGAAATTCGCGTTTACGACGAAAGCCCCGAGCAAGCGGCTCGTTTAGCCAATAAAGTTGCCGACACTTACCGCGATTACCGCAAGGAGCAGCGCCAGGCACTCACAGGTGGCGGAATTGATGCATTAATCAAACAATATGAAGTCCAGCAGTTGCGTGTGGCTGAAGCGCAAAGCAACGTCGATCGGCTGCGTATCGAGTTGAAGGTGCAGGACACTATTGCCTCGGAAAGTGTTCCCACAATGTTGCTTTCGGCCGAGACTTTGCGCAAAGTCGAGGGGTTGCGTCTTGAAAGCCAGGCGGAGTACGTCCACTCCAAGGTCCTGGTGGATAAACTCAAAAATCTCTCGCCTGATGACCTCGCGCAGGCTATCCCCACCTCGGGGATACAGGATGCCCTCCTTACCGAACTCCTCCAGCAGTTAACTTTAGTGCAACAAAAGCTTGTTGCCGCCCGAAGGGATCTTGGGAAGCAAAACAGCGAACTTCAGAAGCTTGATGCGCAGGAAACCGACCTGAAAACAAAGATCAATGACCGGACCAAAGGTTTCTTGTTGGGTCTTCAGGCCCGAGTTGACTCGCTGGGCCAGGGTCTGAACGATTTAAGTAATGAAGTCACCAAGGCCACGCAAACGGATATTGATAAGGCCAGCTCCACCGCGCCCTATTTCCAGGCCAAGCGTGAACTCGAAGAGCGCATCCGTTTCCGGCAAATGCTCTATCTGAAGATCGAAACCGAAAAAACCGACCTGGATCTTCCCAAGACCTCTATGGTCGCCATCGTCGACAAGGCTATGCCAGGGTTACGCCCCGTGCGGCCCAACAAAGTACTCAATATTACTTTGGGAGTGGTTATCGGTCTCATAGTAGGCGTCGGATTGGCGTTCTTCATTGAATACCTCGATACCAGCGTTAAGACTATTGACGACGTCGAGCGCTCGCTAGGCTCACCGGTCTTGGGAGTCATTCCTCAAAATGTCGGCATTTTGATCAATGAAGGCGCTGAAAGTCCGCATGCAGAGGCTTACCGCGTCTTGCGCACGAACCTTTTGTTCTCGCGGAAAGATGACAAACTCAACACGGTCGCTGTTGTCAGCGCCGGCGCCGGTGAAGGCAAATCCACGACCGTGTTCAACCTCGCGGCAATCTTCGCCCAGAGCGGTCAGCGCGTCCTCATGGTGGACTCGGACTTGCGGCGCCCCACGCTTCACAAAATGTTGAAGGTAACCAACAACATTGGGCTGACGAATTACCTGTTGAAGCAGAATTCACTCGAAGAAGTGATTCAAACCACCGGCCTGCCCTCCCTCGACTTTATGGCGAGCGGCAAGCTCCCCAGCAGTTCGTTGGGAATTCTGAGTTCCGCTCAAATGCGGGATTTGATCACCGAGCTGAAGCAGCATTACGATTATGTCTTCTTCGACTCACCTCCAGTTATGGGCGTCAGCGATGCATCCATCCTGGCCAGTGAGGTCGATATGACTTTGCAGGTGATCCAGTATCGTCGTTATCCGCAGCCGATGAACATCCGCGCCAAACAACTGATTGAGAAAGTTGGGGGTAACCTCGTCGGTATCGTGCTGAATAACATCAATATGTCTCAAGACGAGAGCTACTACTACTACAGCGGATACTACCACGATTACTATTATACCCGCAGCGAAGATCAAGAGCCCGCTTCGGAAAAAACCGCCCCCTCAAGCAATGGCAACGACCAGACAACGACTGATAAAGACAAATTAAATATTAAACAGAAATACTGATCAGATAGTCTGAAATGAGTATGATGAGTTTGTGTAAGTTTGCAGGTCGTTGGGGCGCAGTTTTCGGCTGGTTGTTGCTTGGGTTGTGGCTCGCGGGCTGCGGCGGCAGTGGGGGAAATAGTAGCTTTGCCCAGATGCCTGGGTATACGGGTGGTACGGGCGGCGAAACTGTTGCAGCGGCGGCCGACCCGCGGGCGTCTACCGAGGCTAAATGGGAAACCATCCGTCCAGGCGATGCGCTATTAATCAGCTTCGCCGACTCCCCCGTCCCTGTTATATCCCCAGTTGAAGAACGGGTGAAGGAGGATGGCACTATCCGTTTAATGGAGAATCTAACCTTCACGGCGGCCGGAAAAACGCATAGCCAATTGGAAAGGGAGATCCATGACCGTTACGTGCCGGATTATTATAAGAAAATGACCGTTTCCGTGCGTCCCAAAACGGAAACGCAGTTTTATTTTGTTGATGGAGAAGTTAAAGCGTCCGGCCGCCAAATCTACATCAGCCGTACGACGGTTCTGAGGGCCCTTGCTTCGGCCGGCGGCTTCACCGATTTTGCCAGAAAGACAGACGTCACTTTGACGCGTGTCGACGGGCGCGTCCTTCACGTCAATTGCAAAAAGGCCCAGAGTGATCCTCGGTTGGATCTTGAGGTCTATCCCGGGGACAAGATTTGGGTTCCCCGTCGGCGTTTTTGATCCTGCAACTCAGAATTCTTTCCGGAAAAATGGCGGGTGCGACCTGGGCAGCCCGCCATTTTCCTGTACGCGTCGGACGGGCGCCTTCAAGCGACCTGCAAAGCGATGAGGAAGGGGTTTGGAACGAACACCTGACCCTTGATTTCAGTCCTACGGAGGGTTTCCTCGTTCAGGCCTGCCCAGATGCCCTGGTTAGTCTGAACGGTGAGCGAATCGAGCGAAGCGTTTTGCGCAATGGTGACGTCCTGGCATTGGGCGCGCTCCAGCTACAGTTTTGGCTCCCGGAGACTCGACAGCGCAGTTTGCGTCTGCGCGAAGCCCTTATGTGGCTGATCATTGCGGCAGTTTCTTTGGTTCAGGTAGGCTTGATTTATTGGCTTTTGAGGTCCTGAACTAAGGTTTACAAATCGCCCCTGCATCGGCATGTTCCTGGTGCATGCAACTGGAGCTCATCGGGCCGCACCCTTTTGCCCGTGACAATGAAGGCCGGCAACTAAGTCGCATCGGAACTCTCTTCCCCTCCTACGGCACGCTTTACACTCAGGGACCCGGGGTGCATGCCTGGCAGCGTGTGAAGTTTATCGAGCACCTCAACGCGCAGCGCACCGCCAAACAATCCCCGCCACTCACTCCGGACGAAGAAGAGGCCGTAACGGCTGATTCCGTGGACCTCGTTTTCGAATCTGATCATGTGCTCATCCGGCCAGACCCTCAGCGAATGGAGTTGGCCTGCGCTGCCGATGAACTCCTCCAAACCCTTATTCCCAAACGACAGGTCAAGTTCTTGTCTGTTTCCGATGGACGGGTCCGCGAAGCTATTAAACGCCGCGGCGAATGCTGGCGGCTCAGCTCGATACCGAAGGGGCGTGAGGCGAAACAACGGATGGTTTTAGGTTCAAAGGTTTCCATTCACGGCCTGCCCATCTACTTTTACAACCGGCTGACTGGCACTCGCTGGCTGACTTGCCAGGAATTCAGCAACCTCGCCACTCTGGATCACGACGCTTTGGCCCGGCATTTGCAGGAGATTGCCGATCACTGCCACCGCCGCAATCGGCTCGATCGTCTCGAAGTCGACTTTTTTGGCGCCGATCGCGCGCGATTTGGTGCCGCTCAATTTGTTGGTGTTGTTTACAACCAGCTCGCTGCGGAGCAATTACGGGCCAAATTTGAAGAAATAAAAGAGGCCTTCCGGTCAGCGGTTCCTGAGGCTCTCCAGCGCGATGATTTCTCGAACGCTTCCGGGTGCGAACGTATGATCTCTGCTTTGTTCCTCGAAGGCAACGAAAGCCAGACCGAGCAGATCCTCAGCGGCTTAAGCCCCGAATTCTTTCTCCAAATTGACTGGCTCGCCGGGGGACGCGTCGAGGAAGGTGAGTTTCTGCTCGACTCAGTTTTCGAGGAAGCTGCGAAACATCCTGAGGACCCTGAATTACAGCGTCTCTGCGATTCCCGTGCCAAAGACATCGTCTTCAATTTCATTCGGGATTACGGTGACCTCGAGTACATCAACCTGGGTTGCTTGCGTGAGTCTTTGTCCCTGGACCGTCCTCAAAAAGAAGGCCGGCGTGGCGTCTTTCTGGCCGAATTCCGCGCTCGGAGTGAGCCTGCGCCTATCAAGCGCTTTCTCCGACTTCAGAAATGGGGAGTTTGGGAGCATTTGGACGAAGGCAAATCGCTGCTACAGGCGATCCAGGAGAGTGATGAGTATACAGACTACTGGCTCGACCGCCGCCTCGGATGCCGGCAGCTAGGCATGAATCTTTGCCGCCGGGTTTTCATGCGCCGCTTGACCGAGCGGTATCAAGGACGCAATTCCCTCTTCCGCAGTCAGGTTATCCGAACGACCTATTTCGAACGGGAATATGTCCCAGGCATGGCCACTGACAAGCTACCGCTGGATCGTTATGCCCGGCCTGGCTATGCCGTCGCGCTGGCTCCCCTCCTCGGGCGCGCCGCCGCCTCCAGCATCATCGTGGGCCGGTCTTTCGATGGCACTCGCGCCGCCTTCGATGACGGCGATGAAGTTCTTCGCGAAACCGAAGAGGGGCTCCCTTGCGAAATCCTTCTGGGTGACCACAGCGGCGCGTTCACGGAGTACAAACTTCCCTTGGAAACGTTTGCGGCTGACTATGCTCAGCCGGTCAACCGCAGGGAAAAGCTCTTACCCCACCCACGCGACTTCGCGCGCGCTTACCTGGCTGCCTTCCGCGACCAGTTTTGCCATATTCAAGGCGATTACCGCAAACGCCGCCCCGCTTTCGACAACCTTTTCAAAGACAGCAAATACGACCCGGGTGGCAGCTTCGCCTTTCGTTGGGAATGTGTTCTGCGGCGGCTCGATCAGACGGACGCAGAACGGCTCTGCAACGCCATCTCCCGCCAGATTAAAGCGCTGCAATCAGTAGCCGCTGAAGCGATCCCTGAATCTGCTCTCGTGGTGCAGCCGTAGGCTTTCGAGCGGGCTTTAAGAACTTTGGTAGCGGTGATTGCAGGAGGAGAAACGATTCTTAACCACAAATTGTTCTTATTGTGGCAATAGATAGCGTCATTCGTTTTAATGACATGCCTCCCTTCTCCCCAGGCAGTAATCTCCCTTCCAGAGTTGACCGCTATTTCGATGAGGTTGGCCACAGAAGCGAATGCTCGTTCGGGTCCGGTCTTGGTTGAAACGCTGCTTGGACTGCCGTTGGACCCGGCGTTGTTCTGGCAATCGGAATAGGCCAGCTAAAGAAAGATATATGAACATGAAACCAAAACACCCTCTCTGGATCGCATCCGCCGTATTCGCCATGGCGCTAGTCGCCAGTTCTGCTTGGTCTGAAACCATTACCAATGTTATTGCACGCCCTGGCGCTATTCAGCCTAATGGCGACGCAAACGATACTACCCGCAATTTTGGCATTTGGTGGAATGACAACGGAGCGGTGACGGAGGACTTGGATTTCAACATGCATTCCCAGGCCAACATTCCTGCCTCATTGCATGTCGTCTACGACTGCGCGGGTGGCACTGTTGAGCCGATCAAGTCTGCCAACCTGGCATTTGGCAATTTCTTCAGCTCGCTCTGGGGGGATAACAACTGGCTAGGCGCGGCTAATACTTTTGACGCCGCGAAATTCCAAAGTTTGAATTTTGATATCTACATCAACAACGCGGCTTCCTCCAATACCAGCCTTTCCATCAGACTTTACGGGCATGAGTACGGCAACGTCGGCCTGACCAATTTGCCACTGACGCTGTCCGGTTGGCAGCACCTGGAAATCCCGATCCCCTCCACGATTAGTCTGTCGGATTGCACCGGTTACGGCATTTATGATTGGTACAACACGACGGCCAGCACACCGCCGGCACATGTCGAGTATTGGATGGACAATGTCATGTTGGTTGCTCGCACCGCCGGGCCGCCACCTCCCACTTTGACCATCGCGCCAGTCACCGACCGCGGTTTATTGTTTGACTCGGGCCCAGGAGAAGGTGGTCAGCGCGGGGCTATCCACAGCGCCAGCGACGTCCGTTGGTCCGGGTATGCTACGCCGGCTTCGCCGGTGACTTATAGCATGACCATCAGCAAAGTGCCGGACCCGGCGATTTGCTCCAATTATGAGGCGCATATTTTCCTCGCCCCCAATGGTGGGGTAGGTAATCCGGATTGGAACCTTTCGGACATGGGCTATCTGCAAATCCTGAACCATAATGATGGCACCGCGACGGCCCGCATGATGTGGAAGACCAACGATCCGATGAATAATGATATGCTATTTGGGGCTGGCACTCTTGGCTACCTCGATGCCTCCACCATGATCGGCACCTGGAGTATTACCTTTACCAGTGATACAGACCTGGTTGTGCGTGGCCCGGGAGATGTAAGCGCCACCTTCAGTTTGCCGTTGGATTGGGTTAACAATTACAACAACGTCGGCGGCGGCAATGTATATGCCTATTTTGGCGGTTCTCCCAACGGCAATGACAATGCCGGCCATCCGATGTACCTCAGTCGCGTCTCTATCACCGGCACATCAGCCGGTTATAACTTCACCAACGATTTCACCAACCCGCTCCTGGATTCTACCCGCTGGGCCTTGCTGGGCAATGAAACGGTCCAAGTGGCGCCCAGCTCCACCTGGTGGCTCAGCTGGACACTACCAGCTGCCGGTTTCGATCTCTGGGCAAAGGAAAGCCTGAATGCCAATACCCCATGGATCCGTCTTTCCGGAAATACCAACCTTCCCGTACCGGTAACCACCTACACCCGGGATGGCGAGATGCGAGTATTAGTCGCCGGCACCAGCCTGCCCAACGCTTCGCAGACCTTCTTCGCTGCACGAAAGCTGGTTGCCTCTAAACTCCAGGTCCTGATGCCGGGCGAAACCAATGCTCCCTTTACTGCCACAGGCAAAATCGGCACACCCACCCAACAACTCGTTGGTAACTATGTTACCGTCACCGTCAACGCAGTCGATTCCGATTGGAACATTGTTGCCGGATGTGCCGACACCGTGCATTTGACCAGCATTGATGCGGGTGCGACTCTCCCAGCCGATGCAGCCTTAGCCAATGGAACAGGTAATTTTGACGTCCTTTTTGGCACGACAGGCCCCCAGACCGTCACCGCCAATGACGTCACTACTCCCGCTGTATCAACTGGCACGAGCAGTACTGTCACTATTGCAAATCCGTAAATCTCTTCCGATGCTGTGGCCGGCTGGGGATGGCCGGCATTGTCATTGCCGTTGGGAGAACCGCCAAAATAGGC
>DATJGF010000190.1:0-28943 GCA_035495315.1 Candidatus Limnocylindrales bacterium | reverse complement strand
CAACAGTCAAACTAGTCGCCTTGATACCGGTATTGGTATGACCTTGCGCGTATTCGGTCTCGAGCGCGATTTGCGCGGACTTGGCTTTATTCTCGTCCGCAAAATTCTGCCGCACCCTAGACCCGTCGCGTTTGTAGCCGTCAACACGCCAGGACACGGTCTTGGACGCGTTAGCGAACGATTTGATTTTGAACCTCGGCCCAATCTCTATCTTTGCCGCTCTCGGTTTCGGCTGGACCGTCGGCAGGTTGATCACGTTTTCGGGATTCGCGATTTCGGAGGGTTGCGCTTTCATTGGTCCCCATTAAAGCCGATTGGCCCTGGTTAGTCAACTGTTTAGGCAACTGGTTTTTTGTAATCGTTAATGCCTCGGTAGAATGCGGCTTAAATGCGTTTTTCGCGAAGTCCTTTTAAGCCGTTGGTCGAGGGTTCGAGTCCCTCCCAACCCACCACCTTGAAAAGCAAGGATACCCATAAAATCGACCGATTTACACTTTGCCGCTCGCGCTGGAAATCCTGCCTAATCCAGTCGCATCGGGCCAAATAGGGCGATCTTGGCCCCGGTATGGTCGATGCTCCTTTAGTCTCGCTTGAACGAAGTATTGAATGTGCTAATGTATGGGTCGCAGATCAAAACCGGGTCGCCGCGGCTAACGTGTGGTTGACCTGAGCCGCTCGCAGGATTTCACGCCAGAACGCAGGGAGACTCGAACACGCGGGTTTTGGTGGTCTTGTCGTCGCAGCTCCTCAGGTTGCCAGCGTGCCATGGTGCCCCTTCATCATCAAACCAAATCAACAATCGAAGCAACACACACATGCAAACTCAAATAATCATTCAGCCAAGGCAGCGCTCCGTGGTCCGCGTTGCCCCTATTTCCGCGCAGCGGATGTTTGGCCATGCCCGTTCGACCAGACGAGGAATCCTACAGTTGGCGGCGGTCGTGGCGGCGCTGGCGCTGGTGGCCGGTCCCGCCCTGGCACAGTCGTTTTTCTTCAGCACCGGGGATCCCGATGGGCGCATAGCAACGGCGTCACGTCCGAGCAGTCCGGGCTTTGATGAAATCGAATCGGCAGACGATTTCATTTTGACAAGTGAAACATTCATCCGGCAAGCAACCTTCACGGGTCTGGTGCCAGCCGGCACGGATATAAGCCACGTCAGCCAGGTGGTAGTGGAGATATACCGCGTGTTTCCAGAGGACTCGGACACCAATCGTACTATCAATGTGCCTACCCGCAACAACTCTCCCTCCGATGTCGCCTTTGACAGCCGGGATAGCTCGTCGACCGACGTTTCCGAGAAGTTGAATTTTGACATCGAGGTGCTGACAGACAGTTTCACGGTCACCAACTCTGTTTTGACCGGGATTAACCCAGCACCCAATCAATTTACTCAGGGTGAAGGGCCGGTTACAGGCGAAGAAGTGCTGTTCAGGGTGACGTTCCCACACGCGTTCGACCTGCCGGCGGACCACTATTTTTTCATCCCGCAAGTGCTGCTGGATAACGGGCAATTTTTTTGGCTGTCGGCGCCGAAGCCAATAGTGGACCCCGGCACGCCGTTCACACCGGACCTGCAGAGTTGGATCCGGAACGAGGACTTGCAGCCCGACTGGCTGCGGATAGGAACCGACATTATCGGCGGAGCAACGTTTAATGCCTCGTTCTCGTTGCACGGGAACGTGTCGCACAGGTAATTGCAAGAGGCGCCCTCGCCGCAGGCAAAAGGCCTGCGGCCTCGCGCGAACTCTAGGCGGAGCGACAATTTCTGCTTGCGGCCGGCGCCTTTGTGTTGAAAGTAGAGGCGCTTCGCGCCTTTATAATTTTATTCCCCCGAGATAAAGACTTACCGCATTATATGGTAATCCGATACCGAGGGGCGGCCCCAAGCCTGTCGATTTGAACGCTTTGAGGCGTGCATCTAAATGATTATTGGGCTCATCACCGCGGGGACAGTGCTTGTGGCAATGGTCATTCTTAACCTGATCGGGATGACCATCGCCGCTTACGTCATCTTAAAACGGAAGAAATAACCGCCAAAAATTCAGGGGCACTTACGACCGATTGATCACGCCTGCTGACGAATATGCACCCAGGTATGGACGTGCGGGGCACCCCGGAAGTACCAAACCATCGCGGGACCTTCAATCTGCCAGATGTCCCACACACCATCGTTTCCAATGTCCTCGTTTTTGTAGAAAGCCATGTGCAGATTATCGAAGCCGTTGCTCTTGATGAGTTTCATCGCTTCATCCACATCCTGCTTCCGGAACGGTGCCAACAAGTCATTCATCACCAGGTGCACGTGCTCTTTCTGGTCGCGACTTAATTCACTCACCGGAATGCCCGCCAACTCTCGCGTCTTCCCCGTCAACGCGACGGTGTCGGTTCCCTGTTCAGCTCGCGGCTCGTCCAATAAAGCAATTTTGCGTTGCTTGCCATCAAGCATTTGAAAGACCTCATTGGCCCGCCGTCCCTGGTACCAATAAATATTACCAGGATGATCCGCTGCCTCATTGAAACTCAGTGCGGCGTGCCCATAAAAAATCGGCCCGCCAAATGCCGCCCCCTCCACCGAATCACCGTCGCACCGGCGCGTGACATGACGCCCAGTGAGCACGAATTCGAACTTGCCCGAACCCGGTTGGCCAAACAGCGCAACCGAGCAGTCACCAAACCCGCCCTCGCCGGCGTCATGCTCGACCTGTTGCAGGACGCGCGCCGCATATTCCGGGCTGTGCATCTTGAGAAAGATCTCCCGAATCATTGCCTGTTGATCGCGAGTAAAATCCTTGCCCACTCGCTGGCGAGTGATGTGCCAATTGTTGTCGACCTTCGACCGCAGCGGATGATCGAACGGAAACACGATCGACTTCAACTGTTGCTCGGTCAGACTCTTATAAAGCGTCGCGACCAATGTCTCAGACGTTGCCTCGGCAACCCCAGGCACGTCTGAATCCCTTCCCAACAGATGCAGCGGACCGGCAGTTACGCTCGCCAGACCCGCAGCAGTTGTTTTAAGAAAAGAGCGTCGGTCTATCCGTGGGTCGCAACAATCACAAGGCGGAAACGTGGGTCTTGGGTTCATGACAGGATTTTAGCACGGAACCTGACGCAAAGCAAAATACGCTCCGTCGTTGACTCTCCACATCCGCAGTCTCTTGTTATTCCAAAATGCGGAGTAGGATTTCCATATAATTAGAGAACCGATCATTTGCCCCATTAATTTGCCATCCTATCATGCTTTAGCCGCCCGGTTTTGCCCCAAAAGCCTCTTGCAACCCAGTCTCAATTAGCCTACGTTTGACCCCTGTGAAACCAGACTTGAGCGCCAAACTGTGCGTCCTGGAGGGCCGCTGTGCCGGCCCGGAAGTTTGCCCGCTCAGCCGGGTTGAGGAGGGCACCACCGTTTGCATCAAACAACTTTCCACTGAGCCCGACGTGACCGATCGACTTCGCGAGTTGGGGTTTATCGAGGAGCAAAAGATCAAGTTAGTTGCCCGGGAATCGAGTTTTATCTGCCAGGTGTGCAATGCCCGCCTGGGCATCAGTCGGGAGTTGGCCGAAGCGATTTGGGTCGAGGCGCTACCGGCCGGCGGGAGTTCAGGTTGAGCTATGCCTGAGCCAGTGCAACCGCTGACTTCCGTTTCTTTGGGCCAGAGCGTGACGGTTGCTGAGATTCAGTTACCCCCTGAGAGCCGTCCCCGCTTAATGGAGATGGGCTTGCTCGTCGGCACTACCGTTGAGCTTGTCCGCTTTGCCCCCTTAGGCGACCCGGTCGAAATCAAAGTCCGGGGCTATAATCTGACGCTGCGCAAACACGAAGCGGAGCGGATTTTCGTCAGGCCTGTCGGCTAGTCGGAACCAGCTAACGATGAGTTCCGGATCCCACAGCCCTCCCGGGCAACCTGTAGCCCCAGAATCCTCAGCCACAACGTCCCCAACTGTCCCGCTTTCCGCCAACTCCTTGGCAGCCTCAGTTTCCGCCGGGACTGTTTCAGGCCAGCGACCTGTTCCTGGGTTAAGAGATCCCGGACCGCGTTACATTGTCCTCACCGGCAACCCGAATTGCGGAAAAACAACCTTGTTCAACGCGTTAACCGGGTTGCGCGCCAAAGTCGGTAACTATGCAGGTGTGACCGTCGAACGCAAAGAGGGGGGGCTCTTAGGAGCGGCTGCAGAACTGAATGCCCGCGTGTTGGATTTGCCGGGTACTTACAGCCTGAGCCCTCAATCGCTCGACGAACAGATCTCCCGTGATGTCCTGTTGAACCGGCTGCCGGAATTGCCGGCTCCGTCCCTCGTCGTCGTGGTCGTCGACGCGTCAAATCTTCAGCGCAACCTCTATTACGCGACGCAGGTCATCGAACTCGGCTATCCAACCGTGATCGCGCTCAACATGGTCGATGTCGCCGAGAACAACGGCCACACGATCGATGCCACCCAGCTTTCCGCGCAGCTCGGCGTTCCCGTCGCACCGATCGTCGCTAGCGAAGGCCAAGGCCTTCCCGAGCTGCGACAGGTGATTGTATCATCGCTCTTAAAACCTCAGCCCGCCGAGCCCCGGCGGTTCTGCAAACTGCCGGAGCTATTCAGTCAGGAGGCCCTCGGCATTGCACGCTTCCTTGCTGAATCTTTCGAGGAGCGACACGCCCAGGCCGCTGCCGAGGCTCTCCTAATCCTCAGCAACGAAAAAGCACTCGCTTCCAGTGCCAAACACTATCCGACAAAAATCCAGGAAGAGGTCTCCGCCGCGCGCCAGCGTCTCGAAAACGCCGGCATTGATTGGCGCGGCGCTGCTATCGAAGGCCGTTATCTCAGCATCGCCGGAATCCAGCAAGCCGCCACAATCGAAATGGCCCCGCCGGGCGAGACCTTCAGCGATCGACTCGACCGCGTCCTGACTCACAAAGTCTGGGGCACCCTGATCTTCGTCGCCCTCATGGCTTTAATGTTCCAAAGCATTTTCACCTTCGCGCGCCTGCCGATGGACGCTCTCCAGGCCGGCGTCGATTGGCTCGCGGGTACCGTCGGCAAATTGGTTCCCCCAGGCGATCTGAATAGCCTGCTCAGCGACGGCATAATAGCCGGCGTTGGCGCTGTGATCGTTTTCTTGCCGCAGATCCTGCTGCTGTTTCTCTTCATCGGTTTTCTGGAGGATACAGGTTACATGGCACGCGCCGCGTTCTTAATGGATCGGCTCATGAGCAAGGTGGGACTTCATGGAAAGAGTTTCATTCCGATGCTCAGTTCATTTGCCTGTGCCATCCCGGGAATCATGGCGACCCGCACGATTGAAAGTCCTAAAGATCGCCTGGTCACGATTCTCGTTTCGCCGTTGATGAGCTGCTCGGCACGACTTCCGGTCTACACATTACTTATCGGGGCCTGTATTCCCAGTATCACCGTTTTGGGTTTCTTCAAACTCACCGGCTTGACGATGCTCGCGATGTACCTGCTGGGCATCATTGTCGCCTTGCTGATGGCCTGGCTCTTCAAGAAAACCTTGCTAAAAGGCGAGACTCCATTACTCATCATGGAATTGCCTCCCTATAAGCGGCCGCTCTTGCGCGTGGTGCTGCGGCATATGTGGGATCGCTCCAAACTTTTCCTCCGCCGCGCAGGCACAGTCATCCTTGCGATTAATATCTTGCTTTGGTTCCTGGCAACTTACCCTCGCAGTGCCGCCACCGAGCAGGCGTTTGCTGCCAAACGCGCCGCCCTTCAGGCTCAAGCACCACCAGGCACGCGGGAGAATCTCGCCAACGAAGAAGCCGGCGCCAAGCTGCGTGACAGTTTCGCCGGCCACTTGGGCCGATTAATCGAACCCGCTATCGCGCCTCTCGGTTTTGATTGGAAAATGGGCATCGGCATTATCTCCTCATTCGCCGCGCGCGAAGTGTTCGTTAGCACCATGGCGACGGTTTATAACGTCGGCAAATATGATCGGTCCGAGTCCAGTATGAAAAGCCTGGCGAAGACTCTTAAAGCCCAAACCGAACCGGATGGCACGCCTGTTTATACCCCCCTGCGTGCTATAACTCTGATGGTATTCTACGTCTTTGCCCTGCAATGCGTCAGCACCGTAGCCATTGTTCGACGCGAGACAAATTCATGGAAATGGCCCCTGTTCCAATGGCTCTACATGGGTGCGCTCGCCTGGATCTTGGCTTTCGTCACCTACCACGTCGGGCGAATCGCCGGTTTGGGATAATTGGGTAAATTGCAGCCGATAAACCCGGTTCTCGCGCAAGCTGTTCCTGGTGAATTGGCTGCCACTTTAAACCCCACAACCCACCCAACTGCCGGACTAAGGTATTTACCCCTTGCCTTTCGTGCAAAAATCCGTATATATTTGGACTCAGCCATACCTTTGCAGAATTGGCTTTTATGAATACGGGTCTGTCAATTCGGCGCAGGGGATTCACACTCCTGGAACTTCTGGCCGTTATTGCGACGATCGCCATTCTTGCTGCGCTGCTTTTGCCTATTCTTAGCCGGGCCAAAATGAAAGCGCAGCGGACGAGTTGTTTCTCCAACCTGAGGCAACTCGGGCTCGCGTGGGTCATGTATTACACCGACAACAATGGCGCGTTGGTCGCTTCTTACCCTGAGAGCCCTGAAGTCTGGGTCCAGGGAGATATGTCGAACGCGGTTGAGGCTGTCGACCTAAACCTCGTCCGCCAAGGCAAGCTCTATCACTACAATAACACTGTCTCAATTTACCATTGTCCAGCCGATGAAGGCAAAGACATCAATGGCCAGCGCCTCAAAACCGTTCGCAGTTATTCGATGAATTCGTTCATGGGCCCACGCGATCCTTCCTTGCCCCCGATGCCCGCCAGCGCCGACGGTTACGTCCCCTTCTTTTCAAAAGATTCCGATATCCGCAGACCCTCTGAAAAATTTGTGCTGCTCGATGAAGATGAACGCAGCATCAACGACGGCTTTTTCATCACCGACCCTACAGCCGGTGTCTGGTTTGATTTCCCCGCTATCTCGGCGCACCGGCATAGTTACAGTTACGCGATTAATTTCGCCGACGGCCATTCTGAAATCTGGCGTTATCAGGACCCACGCACTCTTCAGGTCATCGCCTCGCAGACCGATCAGGCCGGCAACGGCGACCTGGCGCGACTGTCCCGTGCCGCCACCAGCCCTAAATAGCCTCACGCCCCCTGCGTGCTAGGAAAAAATCCACCCTCGGTTTCGGCACCGGCGCTTCGCGGGCGTGGTTTTGCCAAAGTGGCTGTCGCGACATCCCTCCTCGTGGCGCGTGACCGAAGCTCACCGCGCGCAGTCCTGTTCACGAACAACCCCAGCGCAGCGAGAGCCTACGAAGCGATCGGGTTTCGCCGTGTTGGAGACTACTCACTCGTGCTATTACGATGAGCGTCAAGGCGTGCCGACAGGAGCTGCCCAGAACGTTAGGCGTTGCTACGGGCTCGCTCAAATGACGACACGAATCGGAATCATTGGCGATTATGATGCAACCTTCGAGCCACACCGCGCAACGGACGCCGCTCTTGGCCACTCCGCTTCTGCTCTGACGCTCGGCATCGAAGCTGTCTGGCTGCCCACTACTTCACTCGACGCGCCCGACGCGATTCAGTCGCTCGCTTCATTCGGCGGTCTTTGGGTGGCTCCTGGCAGTCCCTACCGGAGCATGAGCGGTGCTCTGCGTGCCATCAGGTTCGCTCGCGAGTCCGGCTTGCCGCTACTCGGCACCTGTGGCGGCTTTCAGCACATCATTCTGGAGTATGCCCGCCATGTCCTTGGCTTGGCGGACGCGACCCACGCCGAGTATGACCCTTACGCTTCCAGCCTTTTCATTTCTCGTCTGACTTGTTCTTTAGTAGGGCGGGCGTTGGTCATCACGCTACAGCCCGGCAGCTTGGTGGCGCGCACCTACGGCGCAAGCTCCGTCACCGAACAGTATTACTGCAACTTCGGCGTCAACCCCGACTACAGCGAGACTCTCGCCTCCCGAGACCTTGCCATCGTCGGCTCAGATGCCGAGGGCGAGATGCGAGTTGTCGAGCTACGGAGCCATCCCTTTTTTGTCGGCACGCTCTTTGTCCCTCAGCTTCGTTCGCAGGCCGAGCGTCCACACCCACTTATCCTGGGCTTCCTCAAAGCAACCCAAAATGTCCGCAACGCCTAATCGGGTCGCCGCGAGGATTGCCCTCCCGACTCCCACACCACCTGACATGCGGGTCCGCATCAGGCGGTTCCAGTCAGATTAACGGCAGCAGGGTTTAACTGCGGGTTAAGCCCTCAGCAGGTTCGTTGACAATCAGATCAATGGGATTAAGCTTCTTGAGGGCACGCCATGGCCCAAGGAATCGCCAGCGTCGTCGGGGCGCGTTGTGGAAGCAGTTGGCTGCAACGCAGGGCGAGAGGAGCATTCAAACGCATCAATTCTCCCGCGTTCACCTTGATTGAGCTGCTGGTGGTCATCGCCATAATCACAATTCTTGCAGCGATGCTCTTGCCTGCCCTCTCCCGAGCCAAAGCCCATGCAAAATCCGCCCGATGCAAAAGCAACCTTCGCCAGATGGGCTTAGCACTTCGCATGTATCTCGAAGACAACAAGGCTTGTTACCCTTATTACATCATGAGGAGAGACCTCACACACCCAGTGACGCCAGTCGGTATCTATCCCGGATTTTACTGGGAGGACTGCCTGGCGCCTTATTACCCGATCCAATGGACCAATCCTGCCTATCACTGCCCGGGCTACCAAGGAGTCGTATTCGGCTATGACGACCCCGCTACAAAGAGGAGCATCGATTACTGCGGCAGCTATTCCTACAATCTTCAAGGTGCTGGCCTCCTGCGCGATAATCGCGGCAGCTATTTCGCCCTCGGCTTCGGGACTGAGCTTCTCGGCCCGCCCATTACCGAGTTCCGGGTGGCGATGCCAAGCGAAATGATAGCCATTACCGACGCTGCTAGCCCGCAAGGCTATTTTGGTTTTCCCGGCATCGGCTACGGCGGCAGGTTCATCGGCCATGACTGGAATCAGGTCTGGCCATCAACCACCATTCAAAACCCTTTTGTGCATATCATCCAGAATCCCCCACAACACGGAGCGAACTTCAACGTGCTCTTTTGCGATGGGCACGTTTCGGCAATGAAAGTCCGGGCCCTGACGAGCTGCTCCAAAACCGCACAGCTTTGGAACTACGACCACAAGCCTCACCCGGAAGGATGGATTGACTTTGAATGGTTCTGGCCCGGTTCACCGCCCGGACCTTGACAGGAGAGGTTCATCTTCACGATGCTTGCGTGCGTTATGATGGCCCTGAATCCAAGGCTTAACTACACCGCGGCAGCGAACCCGGCGATTACGTCCCGATGTCATGCAGAGGGCCAGTGGCGCTGGGTCGCTGCCGGATTTTTGGGCCGCTTGATTTTTGTCATCACAACCTAAAACCTACTGCATCATGATAACGCGCCTCGAAAAAAGCACCGACACAATCCTCGGGTTTACGCTCAGCGGCAAACTCCACGACGAGGACTACAAAAACTTTGTCCCGACAGTAGATTCGGCCATTGCGACCCATGGTAAGGTCCGCTTGCTTGCACACTTCGTCGATTTCCATGGCTGGGACATCCACGCACTTTGGGACGACATCAAGTTTTCGACCACGCACTGCAACAAGATGGACCGCATCGCACTCGTGGGGGACAAGCGCTGGGAACAATGGATGGCCAAGGTCTGCAAGCCATTTACGATGGCTCACATCCAATACTTTGATGCCTCAAGAATCGAAGAGGCTTGGAAATGGCTCCAAGAATCGGCCTAGTATCCTACCGCAACGAAACCGGCGATTACGGCTCGAAGTCATGCTGAGACTCAGTTCCGCCGATTTTTTGGCCGGAATCGTTGGGCGGCACTGCGAGCACTCCAATAAAACACACCAAAACCATCACAAATCATGAAAAAACAAATCGTCATTGCCATCGCGTGCATGGCGGCGGCATTCACCTTCACGGGATGCCTGCACACGACAGCCGCACAGCAAGACAGGCAGCACCCGTTCCAATACACTCTTCGCGTTACACCAGAAATCAAAAGGGCGTTCCATTCGGACGACTCCATCAAGATTCGATCCATCACCGGCACCGCGCCGAGGTTTCGCACCGGCGGAACGTACCGCGTCGTGGGCACCTACACTCAGCAAACCCTCAAGAATGCGACCCTCTATCTTGGCAACACCGCCGAAGCCGGCCCCAAGGCTATCGTTGCTAGCGCAGGGTCGTCACTCTTCAGGCCGCTTCCGAACGGAACGACCGAGTTCGACATTACCTTCACTCTGCTTCGCCCCGGTCTGCTCCACGTCACGATCTACGACCTGGACAACCACAACAAGAATGACAACGCCTATGCGGGAATCTACCTCGGCGATGTCGTTAATCGTCCCTGAGCTGGAATCACGAATGCCGCCCACCAAGATCACTGGACCGAACGCGAGCGGGCCGCATCAGTTGCCAATGCGGACTCACTGGGCCGCCCGGGTCGGTCAGTTCTGGCGTTGGGCACGGAGCGCCTCACAATTATGGCCAGGATTATGAAATGGGTCGTGATAATCGGCACTTTGGCTGCGTGCGTGCGTGCTGGTCGTCACGATTGCTTCTTCCCGGCCGGTCGTGTCTCTCACGTTCTTGGAATATATGCGCTGTCGGCATGAATGAGCAGTTTGCCTCTGTATTTTGTTGGCCAGGAGCGATTCTCGACGGTTTTGTGTCCGTTTACGATTGACCATTTCCAAGGCTGCCGAATTGAGAGTGCTTTCATTTCTTACGAGTCGCGTCCAACACCATTTTTTGCTGGCAGGGCGCCGGCTCGCGCAGGGTCTCGCCGCGTCTCTTACAACAGGTGCGAGCCAATGCCCGCGAGCAACCGGCTTGGCGCCACGTTCAGCCGAGGTTAACCTGGAGGGCTATAATCTCTGCACTCGAGGAAACTAAAGGCCAATGCTGGACTGCGTTTTGCGGGTGGGGCCGGGAGGCCGCGTTGTGGCTCGGATGTAAGCGAGGCCCCTATAACTGCGGCTGCGTGTCACGGCTGGCAGTAAAGATCGTTGCAGCAGATTGCGTGGAATGACCAGCTGCAATTGGTGGTATGGGCGCGGTAAAACGGCCGGTTTTCGCGCCGGCTCATAGTGTGGGTTGGAGTCCAGAGGGCGCAAGCATAAGGGATATTCGTGTTTCATAAGTCAATGTCTTAAATGGCTGAGTTCAGGCTCGGTTCGGTTCAGACTCTTAGTCGTTTGAACCACACCGAAATCGACAACCGACGCGGTCGGATACTCTCCGGTTTAGTTCTTCCCCTCGCCGATATTGCGGATTAGTAATCATTGGAGGACGTCGACGTGAACTGATGCAGACCGACGAACAAATTGAGGCGGCACGAAAAGTCATCCAGCAGGCCGAGGCACTGCTGATTACGGCCGGAGCCGGGATGGGAGTTGACTCCGGCCTGCCGGATTTTCGCGGACCCCAGGGCTTCTGGTGTGCCTATCCGGCGATTGCGCGGCTCGGGCTCTCTTTTGAGGAGATCGCCAACCCGAACTGGTTTCGACAGGACCCCGCGCTGGCCTGGGCGTTCTACGGCCATCGGTTGAACCTTTATCGGATCACAACCCCTCACGGAGGCTTTGGCCAGCTGCTACAACTTGGACAGTCGAAACGGCATGGCTATTTCGTTTTCACCTCGAATGTCGACGGTCATTTTCAAAGGGCAGGTTTTGACCCGGAGCGAATCGTTGAATGCCACGGCTCGATCCATCACTTTCAATGCGTGGATCCCTGTGGCAACGAAATCTGGGATGCATCTGCCGAAACGGTGAAGCTCGACGAAGAGAATTTTCGCGCGAATGACCCGTTGCCGAAATGCACGCTCTGCTCAGCGCTCGCCCGGCCAAACGTATTGATGTTTGGAGATTGGAACTGGATTAGCCACCGCACGGACGCGCAGCATCGACGATTTGAGGCCTGGTTATCTGAGGTAGATCGAGCCGAGGCCTATTTGGCTGTGATCGAGGTCGGCGCAGGGACTGCTCTGCCTACCATACGCCACACCTCAGAACGAGTCGTGCGGAGTGTCTCCGGTAAGCTGATTCGCATAAATCCGCGTCAATTCGGTGTCCCACCCCGTCAAATCGGCATCCCATTGGGGGCCGCTGAGTCAATTCGCCGGCTTTGTGGGTAAATCGCAATGGCAGCGAAATCGTAAATTTGCTTCCCAAAACCGAATCGGAAGTGATAGAAATAGTGTCAAGCATGAATTGGCCGATCCGTGTCCGCGGGCGCAAGTTTTGCGAAGGGCACCGGTTTTGGCTAGAACCTCAAATAAAGAATGTATGAAAAGAAATGCAGCAGGAAGAAGAATGGGGTTGGCAGCGTTGGCAGGCGGATTGGCGTTCGTCGGTGCAGCCGAGGCCGTCGAGTTGGTGACTGATGGAAGTTTCGAAAATACACAAGGCAGCAGTCTGCCCATCGTAAAAATTGGCGGCAAGGCGAACCCGGGCGTTGGTGGCGGTTGGAGCATCTTCAGCACCTACGCTTATTCCGCCAATTACACAATGCCTCTCACTAATGGCGCGGGGGCTAACATAGGGGGTAATGCTTATCTGCGGCCCTATCCGGCAGGATTGTACGGCATCGCCAACAGCAGCGATACGGTAACGCAGACCGTGAGTTTGACCGCCACAACCACGCTGACACCGGCCACAATCGACAGCGGCGCCGGCAACTATGTCATGTCAGCCTGGTTTTGCACGTATCTGTCCTCGGACTACAGTACTCTGACGTTAACCTTTCTGGACAGCTCCATGAACGCAGTCGGTACGCCAGTCCCGTTAGGCGGGAGCAACTTCGTCGCGGCCTTGCCGACCGGAAATAACGGAAGGTATGACAACGCAAACTTCTGGGGACTGGACGTTCGGAACGGCACTATCCCAGCCAGCGCGCGCAATGCCCAAATCCTGATTCATAGCACCCTCCTGGCTGGTTCAGGGATCGATGGCTATGTCGATTTGGTGTCCTTGGATGTCACCGATTCCAGTCTAACCACTCCGGTCGTGGCTACCGCGGATCCCGCTGATAACGCCGGTGGTGTCGGTCCGGTCGTCAACATCACTGTCGGATTGCAGGATCGATCCACGGCCGTGGACACCAATTCGATCCGGCTCTGGCTCGACAATCTCCCGGTGACACCAACGATCCAGAAGGTCGACACTAATACCACCGTTCAGTACGCGGCCGGTTTGTTGCCTGCGCTCTCGGCGCACACCTACTCGATTGCTTTCAGTGATACGGGCACGCCGGTAGCCACCAAAACCAACACGTACCATTTCACAGTTGCCAATTATCTGGGCTTGCCGCCCTCGCTAGCCAGCCCGCTCGGGTCGGAAAACGCCAATCAACCCGGCTTTCGGGTCAGGGTGTACGAAGTGGATAGTCTGACCGACCCCGCCGCATCCACGATCGACCTGCCCGACAGCAGCGAATTCTCCGAAGGTGTCCTCGCAGGGCTAGCCGGACCAAATGTCGCAAATCTCTCGGGAGCTCTTTCCAACAACGTATTCAGCGTTCCAACTGTGGTCCATTGGGCGAAGTCAGGTGACCCCTCACCGAACTTTCCCAATCCCGACCTGTTTCCAGGCATCCCAGGAGCGTTTGGAGAGGACCTCGATTTCGTTCACGAGGTGCTTACTTATGTTCGCTTCCCGACCAGCGGTTTGTACCAAATGGGTGTTAATAACAATGACGACCTGCGCCTCAGCGTCGAGACCAGCGGCACAACCACACTCAAAATGGTCGCTCCCACCAACATGGCAATTCCTTGCGTTGCGATTGCCACAAACATCACTCAACTGCTTTTCGGCGGAGCGCTCCCATTGACTCCGCTTACCGCTTCAGTAGCGTATGCGACGCCCAGCGGGAATCCCGACGATGCCTGCTTCATTTCCACCAACGCGTTGCTCGCCGGCAAGATCGCTCTGCTGGATCGGGGCAGCACCAATTGCGGTGGTGCCAACCCAAATGCTTATATCGCACACCAAGCCCAACTCGCCGGCGCGGTTGCCGTGCTGGAAATCACACCTGGTGACACCGGATTCCCCTTCCGCCTTGGCGATAATGATCCCACCGTGACTATTCCTGTCCTGGTGATTGGCGAGAGCTTCGGCGGCTCCGTCTTGAAGTCTTTGCTGACAAACGGAGTCGTTGTCACCGCGACCATCCAAGGTGATCCAGCGGCTCGTATCGTCGAATGGAACGGGCCCAAGACCTTTGGCAGCACCGATTCCATCGCGAGCTTTGGTGTCACGCAGCCGGGTCTCTACCCCATGCGGCTGGTTGCTGGCCATTCAACGGGAGCCGCAAATCTGGAGTGGTTTTCAATTCTTCCGGATGGCACCCGGATCTTGATTAATGATACGACCAACCCCAAAGCATTATTGGCATTTCAATCGGTCAAAAACACGCCACGACCGGTGCTGAACCCGCCCACTCTGACTAACGGGCAATTGACCCTCTCCTGGACCGGCGCGGGTACGCTGGAGGAAGCAACTTCCATAAATGGAACGTGGTCAACCTCAGCGAACCAGACCAACCCGCAGACCGTACCGACAACTGGCCCGATGAAGTTCTACAGGATCCACGCTCAATAACCGGTGAGGAAATAAGTCTACCCCTCACCCCGACCCTCTCCCCTTAGAAGGGGAGAGGGAGAATCCAACCCAGTCAGGGAGCTCTCTCGTCCTCGTCTTCGTCCTCGAAAACCCAGAAAGAACGAGGACGACAAGGAGGACGAGGAAGATGCCGGCGCGGACATCGTGAGAGTGCCCTGTTCACCTACACTCCACCTTAGTAACCGAACGCTTTAAGTGCCGGCTCGAGCACACCCAAATACGGCTCCAGGAATTCCTGATAATGTCGCCAACGCCCGATGGCACGGGTGTAAAGCGGCTTGCTGACTGCCTCGTAAGTAGGCGAAGCAACCGCCTTCTGCTTGAGCCGATCGCGATAATCCAAAACTCCGGGTTCCCATGGCAAACCGAGAAATTCCAGCGTGCGACGAACCTCGGCTTCCAATCTGGCGACGGTATCCTCGTATCGAACTTCGAGCCACGGCGAGGCAATCCTGTCGCGTAACTTTAACCAGAAGCCGATGTCGTTGGTATAGCGCTGGGCCGCTCGTTCCAACGTTAGAAAATAGATGCTGTTGGAGTTGAGCGGCAGATACTGCATAAAGCAGCTGATGACTACATCGCGCGGGTCGCGCAACGCCAGCACTACCCGAGTCTCAGGAAACAATCGAAGCAACCCGGGCAGCACTACAGTCAGCGTTGGATTTTTATCCAGATGAACACGGCCCCCGATTGGTTCGTTCAAGGCGGCCTCCATCGATTTCAGATAACGGGCGCGCAATGCCAATAGACGTTCGGGCGGCACATTATCGAAGGCTTCTGGCGTCGGAACCGGAGTTGCCGGGGTTAACCAGATTGCCGGGAAAATGTCTCGCGCGAAGGCTTCGCGCTCATCGGAACTGACCAGCCCGGAGTGGCTGTCGAGCACCTGTTCCAACAGGGTTGTGCCGGAGCGAGGGAACCCGGTCAGCACGGCGAGGTTTTGTGGTGGAAAATTCTGCGACGCCACGCGCCAGCGCTGGAAATGAGCGGGGGTGAGTGAATCGACCAACGCCCGCAAATGAGCCATCACCTTTTCGGAGTGCTGGTAAAGCTGTCCTTGACGCTCTTGGAGGATCGCTTTTGTTTTGAGCATCGCCGCCATGGCCAGTGGGTACTCCTCCCGGCGATCGTGCATTTGGGCGATCTCCGCCCAAGCCTGGGCTTTCAGTTCCGGGGATGATTGCGGATTAGTTGCGAGCGCGCGAAATTTCTCTTCAGCGGCCGACTCGTCCTTCAACCGGCGCAACAGGCGTGCTTTGAACAGCTCTGCCTCAAGATAATCGGGGGCGGTCTTCAGGCATAGGTCCATCAAACCAAACGCTTCGTCAAGGCGATGGCGTCGCTCATACTGAATGGCCAATTCGAGGTAGGCGTCAGGAATCTCATGGGTGGCGGCGACGACGCGCTGAAAACATTCGATGGCCTTGTCCGGCCGGAAAATCATCCGGTAACTCTGGCCGGCCAAATGGAGCAGGTCGGGTCGATTACTGCTTGTCTTTATCAACCGGTCAAGGACTTCTTCAGCGCGTTGAATTTCAAACCGTGCGCCGAAAGCGCGAGCAGCATCGACCAGCGCAACCAGGTTCTGCGGGTAGCGTCGGACGGCCTGGTCGAAAAGCTCCAGCGCCTCGTCGAAACGATTGAGTCCCCATAATGCCCGAGCCCTTTGCAGTTCCGGTAAATCAACACCCAACCCTGGAATTATTTTGGGCGGGGTCCGCAGCTGAGCAATCCGATTAGTTTTGGTGCCGATTTTCTGATGTCGTTTCGCCACGGCGACGTTGAGGGCAGCTAGACCGGCCGGGAGACTTTGCGGACGCGGGAGGCAAAGTCGTCGATCTCCTCCACCTTTTCGAAACCAATATTGAGCACATCGACACAGCCCAGGCCGAGCACGAATCGTGCAGATTCATTGCGCTTTTCGTCATCATTCCGCAGCCGGCCTTCGCCAATGATCTTCATCCCGACAACGCCCTTTCCATTGGCGTGAAGTTTCTTGAGAACGGGCACAACCTTCTCCGGCTTATCATCCATGCTCATCCCATACGGATTGATGCGGGCGTGAACCGAATCGACCCACGGCTCGCTGGAGGCGGCCTCCAAAGCCGCCAATGAATGGCAGGAAACCCCGTGAGCGCGAATGACGCCTTTCTGTTTCAACTTAGCCAGCAGTTCCATCTGCTTCTGCAGTTCCTGCGGCCAATTGCCGGATTCGACACAGTGGAGCAGGACCAAATCGAGGTAATCGGTTTGGATTTCCTTCAGAAACCGTTCCACAACGACGTCGGCATCCGGCCGTTCTTTCTCCGGTATGCCACCCGACCGAAACCAGATCTTGGTAATGACCTGGTAGTCCCGCCGCGGAATGCTTTTCAACGCGGGTATCAAAAAGGGATGCGTGCCGTAGAGGTCGGCCAAATCGAAGACCCGAACTCCGCGCTCATAGGCGCCTTGAATCAGGGCTTCAAACTTCTCCTTGCCCATGCGCGTCGCATTCGATTGCCGGTTACCTCCATGCACACCGGTTCCGAGGCAAAAGCGGCTGAACTTAAGTTTGGTTTTGCCCAAGGGCACACTTTCGTAAGGATCGAAGCGGGCGCCGGCACTTTCCGAGGCTCGGGCTAACTCCGCTCCCGTAATCAGCCCACCGACTCCTAGTGCGGAACGTTTGAGGAATTCGCGACGTTTAATGTTCATACGCCAGTAGTAGTTTTACTTTACACTATGGTGACCGAAACAAAGAACCACGCTTCCGGAGAAAAGGCAACTTCACTTCGTGTATGAGACTTAGCGCGCGAGTTGTAGGAGACGACGTAAGGAGACTCGGATCAAAGGCAACATGCACGAATAAACCAAGTCTCCTTACGTCGTCTCCTACAGCTGGGAAAACTCGCAGGCGATAACGTGCGCCCAATTCCAATCGCATTCTCACTTGGAAGAAAGATCGCGGAGCTTTAAATTACGGAACCAGACGTCACTGCCGTGGTCCTGGAGCAATATGTGGCCTTTCACCCGCTCGCCAAAACCCGCGACGTTCTTGAATTTACTTTCGGCGACGCCCGCCTTGACGGTCGGGCTGCCGCACTCGTATTCGAGCACTTTGATGCCATTGAGCCAATGCTCGATATGGTTACCGTGGACGACAATACGGGATTGATTGATTTCGCCGATTGGGCGTGTCGGGGGAGTCACCGTTGGTTTGAGCACATCGTAGAAGGAGGCTGTGACGTGCTTGCCCGCGGCGACTTTTCCGTCAGGATTTAACTGATCGTCCAACATTTGATATTCGTGACCTAAAGCGCTTTTCCGGCTCTCGAGAACAAAATACTTCAGACCGCTGTTCCCACCGGGGGCCAGTTTCCATTCCCACTGCAGCTCAAATTGATCAAATTCGCCATCGCTGAGCAAGTCCCCCCCGCCCTTGCCCAGCCCGTGCAGCCAGCCGTCTGCAACGGTCCATCCGTGGTCCGGAAAAGTGTGCTTCAGGAAAGTATGCCACCCCTTCGGGGTTTGGCCGTCAAAAAGTAAAATCCAACCGGCCGCTTTTTCTTCCGTTGTCAACTGGTTGGGTTCAGCGGCAAAAGCCCAGAACGGCATCGCGAGCAACAGTGTAACCATGCGGATACGCATGAACCTATTAACTCAGGGCCCGTGGCCGGTGGCAACAGCAGAGTGAGCCTCATTGGTGGCGACGACGTAAGGAGACTCTGATCCCAAAAGAGACGGCATGAGGCAAACAAACTGCCCCGAACGTCCGCCAGGGTTCGCCTCACCTTGGGGTGAGGGGAATTCTTTTTTAGCCGTTCGTTCCAGACCTCGAGTATTCAGTGCCTGTCCCAGTTGAATTTGATCAGAGCCTCCTTACGTCGTCTTCTACAATCGTCACGTTCGTCACATTCGGCGAACCTCTGTTGAAAATGCTGCGATTACGTGATTAACTGGCTGCGCATGGGGCGACCCGCCAAAACACAATGGGACTTTGGGGAGCTATTCCCCGTCGAACAAACGCGCCGAGTAATCTCGGTAACCGAGTTGACGGCACAGATTCGGCGACTGCTGGAAAAAGAGATGGTCGCGGTACGAGTCACCGGAGAGATAACCAATTTGCGGGCGCAGACTTCAGGGCACCTCTATTTTACACTCAAAGATGCCGGGGCCCAATTGAGTTGTGTCCTGTTCCGGAGCGAGGTCCAGGTCAATCGCGGGCTATTGCAGGAGGGCCGCAAAGTTATACTGGAGGGACAGATCACCGTTTACGAACCGCGCGGGCAGTATCAGTTGCGAGTTACCAGCGCGGAGTTGCAAGGGTTGGGCGCCTTGCAGGCGGCTTTTGAACGCCTGAAACAAAAGCTGAAGACTGAGGGCCTGTTTGCTCAAGAACGCAAACGTCCGCTGCCACGATATCCGCAACGAATCGGATTGGTGACCTCACCCAATGGGGCGGCGATTCGGGATGTTTTGCACGTGGTACAACGACGCAACCCGGGACTGGAAATGATTCTGGCGAGTTGCCGAGTGCAAGGCCAGGGCGCAGCCGAGGAGATTGCGGCTGGGATTCGCCTATTGAATGAATTCAACCGGTCCACCATTGCTCCCCACGCGCGCACGGCCGGGGCATTGAGAAGTTACCTTGACCTGATTCTAGTCACTCGCGGCGGGGGCAGCCTGGAAGATCTCTGGGCCTTTAATGAAGAGATTGTAGCGAGAGCAATATTTGAATCGGAACTGCCAATCGTCTCGGCGGTGGGGCATGAGATTGATTTTACGATTAGCGATTTTGTGGCCGATGTACGGGCGGCTACGCCCAGCGCCGCGGCGGAAATCATCACTGAAGGAGTCTATTCGAGTTGCCAGTTTGTAGCTGCTGTCAATCAACGAATTGGCGAACTGGCGAAACAACGTCTCACCACGAAGCGCCAGGAGCAGATGCGAACCACGCAACGGTTGTCGCGACTGCACCCGCGACGGCGTCTCAACGAGCAGCTTCAGCATCTGGATGAACTTCAACTCAGCCTTCGGCGCTCCGTCAGCAATAGCACGCGACAACGTCGGTTGACCTTTCGGCAGCTGTCGGAACGCTTAATCCGGCTCTCGCCGGAGAAACTGGTCAGACAACGACTCGAAACGGTCAAACAGGTCCACCAGCGCCTGCGGGAACGTGGCCGTGCTCGGATCGCCCAGTCCACAGATCGGATCAAAGGCTTGCGCGATCGATTGCGGCTTCTGGGACCAGAGCAGGTTTTGGCGCGAGGCTACTCGATAACTTTCGATGAGGCGAGTGGAGTCATTTTGCGCCAAGCTGCGGATACGAAATCGGGTCAGCAATTGCGAACTCGGCTTCAGGGAGGCGAGGTTCGAAGCCGAGTAGATTAAAAGAACTAAGGAAGCGCTGTTCTGAAGGCAAAAAAGCTCGGTTTCGTCGGGGTGGGAGTTTCCTTGCGAGACCAAAAGCTGCTGCTAGGATTGGCACAAACCAGAGCGCTTCAAAGCCTGGGGCGCATTGGCACGAGAGTAGGGCCTCTTGCTCGCTTAGGACCATTATGACGGAAGCAGAGTTCACAATTTTGAGCTTTCTCCAAAGCAGCCCGGAAAGCTTCTTTGCGCGCAAAGAGATCGCGCGTCGCGCCGTGAGGCGTCAGGAGTACGAAGAAAACCCGCATTGGGCTGACGCCGCCCTGGGCGGATTGGTGTTGAAGGAATTAATCGAGCAGAACCAAAGCGGCCAGTATCGATTTAAGAAAAGCCAAGAGCTTCCCTGATTGGGTCGGGGGATGGCCGGCCCGACGAGGTGATCGACAATGGCGCGCCTGGACGAAGCATTGGTGGAGCGTCGGCTCTGCGAGAGTCGAGAGCAAGCCAAGCGCGCAGTAATGTCCGGGCAGGTAAAACTCAATGGCCAAAGGGCGGCCAAACCCGGGCAGAAGGTTACGGAGCGTGATTCGATTGAATTGACGGCGCCACAGCGATTCGTCAGCCGCGGCGGACTGAAGCTCGAGCACGGGTTAAACTTCTTCCGAATCGAGGTCAATGCCAAGAGAGCGATTGATCTAGGTGCCTCGACCGGGGGCTTTACAGATTGCCTGCTGCAACGCGGCGCCGCCCAGGTATTCGCGGTGGACGTGGGTCATGGGCAATTGGCTTGGAAACTGCGCCAGGATCCACGTGTCGTTGTGATGGAAAAGATCAATGCGCGCACGCTCACCACGGCTCATTTTCCACAACCCTTTGTTCCCGTCGACCTGATTGTAATAGATTGTTCATTCATTTCGCTGCACAAGATTCTGCCCCCGGCGGTTGCTTTGTTGGCCGGGTCCGGTAAAATCATCGCCCTGATCAAACCCCAGTTTGAGGCGGGCAAAACGGAAGCGGATCGGGGTGCGGGCGTGATTCGCGATCCGGCGATTCACGAGCGAGTCGTGAACGAACTAAGAGAGTTTGTGGGCAAAGAACCGGCCTTGGAATGGCGAGACATCGTCGAATCGCCCGTGCTCGGTCCGGCAGGCAACAAAGAATTCCTGGCATTGATTGAAAAGAAAGCCTGAAAAGTTGGGGCGTATTGGCCTGATTGGCAATTCGGAGAAGGTCAATTCCGTCGGGGTAGTGAGGCAAGCTGCAAAGCTCGTCGCCGAAACAGGCCGCAAGGTATTTACCGAACGAGTGACGGCGGAATGGACCGGTATTCCTGCGATCGTTTGTCCGGATATCGTCACGCTCACCCGGCAAGTTGACCTTTTATTGGTATTCGGTGGGGACGGTACGATGCTGCGCGTGGCTCGCGATATCGCCGGGCTGCGCACACCGATCCTCGGCGTGAATATCGGCAGCCTGGGGTTCCTGACGGCCGTTTCCTCGGACGAATTGAAGCCAGCGTTGAAGCGAGTGTGGCAAGGCGAATTCCGTTTTGAGCGCCGGACCCTGATCCAGGCGCTTGGTCATTGCCGGAACCGTGTCATCGAACAAACGGCTTTGAACGACCTGGTAATCAGCCGCGGTATTGCTTCACGATTGATCGAACTGGAGGTGCGTATCAATGCCGACCCGCTCACGCGGTATCGCTGCGATGGTCTGATTGTGAGCTCACCGACCGGTTCGACGGCTTACTCGCTGGCAGCCGGTGGAGCGGTCGTATTTCCCACGGCCGCGGTGCTGGAAATTACTCCCATCTGTCCTCACACTTTGTCCAACCGATCGCTAATCGTTCCGCTCAGTGCCAAGATCAACGTGACGGTGGTGAGCCCCAAACCCACGACGATTTTGAGCGCCGATGGCCAGGTCGTCAGTGAACTCTCTACCGGAGACACACTCACCATTCAACGCAGCCGCCGCTCGGTTCGTTTAATGCTCCCGGCCGACAGTTCTTTTTGCGGCACGCTTCGGCGGAAATTGCATTGGCAGGGCGCGACTGTATGACGGTAACAGAATACAATTTGTGAATTTTCATCTGCTTGAATTTATTTCGGGTTTCGATCTTCGAATTTTGGATTTCTCATTCGGCGTATGGTTCGCCTGAAAGACATTGCGGAACGTACAGGGGTTTCGGTGATGACGGTCTCGAAAGCCCTGAGGGATGAACCCGATGTCTCCGCCGCGACCAAGGCCCGCATCAAAGCAGTCGCTCAACAGATGGGCTATGTGCCTGATTCGACGGCACAGGGCCTTCGCACCCGCACCACCAAACTCTTTGGGCTGGTCATTCCATCCCTGGCCAATCCCATCTTTTCACGGATTATCCTGGCAGTCCAGGAGCGCGCTTTTGAGATGGGCTACGATGTTCTGCTGGCCTACACCTTAAATGTCCCCGAGAGAGAAGAAGCATGTATCCGGCGATTTCTTTCACGACGCGTCGATGGTTTTATCATCTCCCCGGTTTATCGCATCGGGAATGAAGCCCCGATTTACCAGGAGCTTCTGGCACGCCGGGTTCCAACCATCATCCTGGGCCACACCGCGCCATTTTGTTCACACTTCGTCAATGTCGAAGCGGACGACCTGCAAGCCGCTTACTCAGTAACGCAGCATTTCCTCAAGCAAGGCCACAAGCGCATTGCGTACCTAAGCGGACCCGCAGCAACCCCTTGGAACCAGGAACGTTTCGAAGGTTACAGGCGGGCTTTGCGCGAAGCCGGCATGGACGTGGATGACAAGCTTGTGTTCCAGGCTGGCCGGACGATGGAAGACGGCACCAAGGCTGCGATGCAGATGATCAACGAAGGCACTGAAGCGACCGCGGTGCAAGCAGTCAACGATTTAGTCGCCGCAGGATGCGCGGAAGCATTTCTGCGACAAAGACTTAGGATTCCACAGGATATTTCCATTGCCGGGTTTGGCAACACCTTACTGAGTGAGTATTTTCTGGTGCCCCTCACCACCGTTAACCAACCAAAACATCGACTGGGGCTGGCCGCAATGGATGCGCTACTGCAACTGCTAAAGGGTCAACGTCCCGACAGCAAGCGGCTCCCGACAGAACTGATAGTGCGCGCCAGCAGCGGCACTCCTCCTGCTACTCTTCCTTTAGCGCGTCTAAAGACGCCGAACACGTAGCAAAATATGAAAAGACTCATTACGATAGCAGTGATCGTGCTGGGGGTGCTCGGGACAGCCGGTGTCCTCTGGGTGGCTAAAGCTTGGACACTCAAGCGGATGGACGAAAAGGTTGTAAAATTCAATACCGATTGCGATAACCTGATCCTTGGTATTCAACAGTACAAGGAATTCGTCGGGACCTATCCGATAGGAAACAACGGCCAAATCGTCAAATCCTTGCTTGGTCAAACGGACAAGAAGGTGCTCATCCTGGCCGTGCGCCGAAGCGACCTGAATGATAAAGGCGAAATTGTCGATCCCTGGGGCACACCGCTTCAGTTCTACTTCTCTCACAATGAAGTCCTGATTCGCTCCGCCGGCCCGAACAAGGCGTTGGAAGACAGTGCGATCGCTACCGCTGACGACCTTTACCGATGCGCCCGGATGGAGAAGTAAGCGAACACCGCTGAAACTGTTACGAGAAGGCGCCCGACAAGTTACTGTCGGCGCCAAGCGGCAATAAACATCCCATTGCCTCCAAACTGCTGCGGCCAATAAGAAACCTGCCCTTCTCGAACTAGCCCGCTACTCAGCGGGTTTTCAAATTCCGCGCGGTCGAAATTGGGACAAGCGCGCTCAAAGGCTTCTACAACATGCCGAGTTTCTGTTCGAGCGAACGTACAGACCGCATAAATTAGTCTCCCTCCCGGTTTGAGTGCCGCCGCCACATTGATCAAAAGCTCCTGCTGCAGACGACCGAGCTCTTGCACATCCTTCAGTGTTGTGGTCCAACGCGCGTGTGGATTTCGCTGCCAGGTGCCGATGCCGCTGCACGGGGCATCAACCAGGATACCATCGAACCTGGTTTTGGTGGGCAGCCTTGAGCCCCCGTCCCACGGGGTTACTCGAAAATTAAAAACCCTCGCTCGAGCTGCGCGACGTTTTAAACGTTGCAAACGCCACGCAGCGCGGTCGCTGGCCCAAATCAGCCCACGGTTCTGCATCAAATCGGATAAGTGCAGCAACTTTCCACCTTCCCCGGCGCACGCATCCCACCAGGTCTGCCCCGCCGCTGGCGCGCAAATCAGACCGACGGCTTGCGAACTGATGTCCTGCAATTCGAACTTGCCGGCTTGAAATGCCTCGGTGCAAAAGAGGTCGGTTTTGCCTGCATAACGCAAGATATCGGCGAGTGGCCCAGTCCCGAACGGAAAGCAGTGTCCGAGTTCCTTCCCAACGGCCCTGCCCTGCCCTGGCCTGGCTCGAAGCCACAGCAGGGGCTCGGTTTGGAGCGTTCGAGCCCAGGCGGCGCTTACATTCAGTTCCTCGTTAACCCAGGCAGGAATCGACCGGGCGATCAGCTCGGCCTCTGAGAAGCTTTGCGGTTGCCTGGCGAATTTTGCCGAAAGTTCAAGCGCGTGTTGAATCTTATCGAGAATCGGGCGACCCTTTTCGAGCCAACCAAGCCAGCGAAAGTAGGCAAAAACAGCGGCGCTGATCTGAGCGCTTTCAGAAGCGGCCAACCCGCGCTCTGATTTCAATTTTTGCCGCAGAACAGCATCTGCGGGATGCTGACGGTCCGCCGCGGCGATGATCCGCTCTGCCAAGGCGAGCGGCGAGAATCTCATGCTGAGCGCAGCAATTGGCGAAGAACGAAAGGCAGGATGCCGCCATGCTGGTAATAATCGATTTCGATGGGGGTATCAATACGGCAAGTTACCTTTACGTCTTCGGTTGAACCGTCGGCACGTTTGACGCGCAACGTAAGGTCCTGTTGCGGCTTGAGATTCGGCCCTAACCCAAGGATATCGTAAGTCTCCGTGCCGTTCAATTTAAGCGACTGGGCGGTTGTGCCTTCTTTGAACTGCAACGGGAGGACGCCCATTCCGACAAGATTTGAACGATGAATGCGCTCAAAACTCTGTGCGATGACAGTTTTTACACCGAGTAACGCGGTACCCTTGGCGGCCCAATCACGCGAACTGCCGGTGCCATATTCCTGCCCGGCCAGTACCACCAATGGAATACCTCGTTTTTGGTAAGCCATTGACGCATCGAAAATGGAAACCGTTTCCCCTGCCGCGCTCGGCGCCGTGAAATACTTCGTCACGCCCCCTTCAGTGCCAGGCACCATCAGGTTCTTGATACGGACATTGGCGAAGGTACCCCGTGTCATAACCCGATCGTTTCCGCGGCGCGAACCGTAGCTATTGAAATCCTCCGGGGTAACGTGATGTTCGATCAGATAATTGCCAGCCGGCGAGCTCTTCTTGATACTACCTGCCGGCGAGATGTGATCCGTCGTGACGCTGTCGCCAAAAATCCCGAGCGCGCGCGCACCGGTAATCTCCCGAATTTCGCCCGGCCGCGGGCTGAAGTTGAGGAAGAAGGGGGGCTCCTGGATATAGGTGCTGTTGGGGTCCCATTGATACACGTTGCCGCTGCTGGAAGGGATTTCGTTCCACTTGGGATTTTGGTCGGCAAAATCCCTGTAGAGCCGGCGGAAGACCTCAGGTTTTAGTGCCGACTGCAGGAGGTCGCGAACTTCCTGCAAGGTGGGCCAAATGTCTTTAAGGTAGACCTCTTTTCCATCGCGTCCTTTGCCGAGCGGTTCAGAAGTCAGGTCGATATTTACTCGCCCGGCCAGCGCAAACGCGACTACCAAGGGCGGAGACATCAAGAAATTGGCCTTGATACTTTGATGGACGCGGGCTTCAAAATTGCGGTTTCCGGAGAGAACTGAGGCGGCGACGACATCATATTTCCCGATGGCTTCGTCAATCGGCGCGGGCAAGGGACCGGAATTACCGATGCACGTCGTGCAGCCATAACCGACGAGGTTGAAACCGAGTCGATCGAGGAATGTCTGCAGCCCAGCTTTGTTGAGGTAATCGCTAACAACCCGCGAGCCTGGCGCTAACGACGTTTTCACCATGGGATTGACGTGCAACCCGCGTTCGACAGCCTTCTTGGCGAGCAGACCTGCCGCTAACATCACCGTAGGATTGCTCGTGTTGGTGCAACTGGTAATCGCCGCAATCAGGACGCTCCCGTGGCCGATCTCACCCTCCGCGCATGTAGTACAACCCGGGCTGGGAACATCGGGCGTCGGACGATTATTGGCCATTTCCAATTCAGTGGCGGGATTGGTATTACGCTGCTGGGCCGTTTGACGCGAGACAGGTTCCTGGCTGCCGCCGCCCGCCCTGACCCCCTCGTTCATCATCACCTGGAAAGTTTTGGTTAACTCGTCGATGCTTTTGCCAAATCCATTTTCGGTAATCGGTTTGGCAAAAGTTGCGTTGAACTCACGTTTTAAGTTCGGCAACTCGATCCGATCCTGTGGTCGTTTGGGACCGGCGACACTGGGGACCACGGTGCCCAAATCGAGGGCAAGGTCGGTTGAGTAATCGATTTGACCTTTCTTCGGAATGCCGAACAAGTTCTGTGCCCGATAATAGCTTTCATAGGTACGGCACTGCTCTTCGCTCCGACCGGTGGCGCGCAGGTACGTGACACATTCCTGGTCGATCGGGAAAAAGCCCATCGTCGCACCATATTCAGGCGCCATGTTCGCGATGGTGGCGCGATCGACGACAGGCAAGGCAGCGGCGCCCGGTCCATAAAATTCAACGAATTTCCCGACCACCTTCGCTTTGCGGAGCATTTGGGTCACCGTTAAAGCCAGGTCGGTTGCGGTGACTCCTTCGCGAAGCGTGCCACTCAAATGAACACCAACCACATCCGGCGTGAGGAAATAAACAGGTTGCCCCAGCATGCCGGCTTCGGCTTCAATGCCGCCGACTCCCCAGCCAACGATTCCCAAGCCGTTGATCATGGTCGTATGCGAATCGGTGCCTACGAGGGTATCCGGGTAGTACACGTTTCCAGCCGAGAGCACCCCTTTGGCGAGGTATTCGAGATTGACCTGGTGAACAATGCCGATGCCCGGAGGCACTACTTTGAACGTATCAAAGGCCTGCATGCCCCATTTGAGAAACTGGTAGCGTTCTCGATTGCGCTGAAACTCGATTTCGAGATTGCGGCGTAGGGCATCGGATGACCCGAAGAAATCCACCTGAACCGAGTGATCGACTACCAAATCGACCGGAACGAGCGGTTCGATAATCTTGGGATTCTTTTGCAAGCGCCCCACGGCGGAGCGCATCGCGGCAAGGTCGACGAGCAGCGGAACACCCGTAAAATCCTGCAGCACAATGCGCGCGACCACGAAAGGAATTTCCTGCGTGCGCGGTGCTGCGGCTTTCCAGGCGGCAAGTTCGCGCACATTCTGTTCGGTAACGCGCTTGCCATCGCAGTTGCGTAAGACCGACTCCAGCACCAGGCGGATAGAGACAGGGAGCCGAGAAATCGGGCCAAGGCCGGCGCGCTCCAATTGGGGCACAGAATAGAACTGTGCCTGCTTTCCATTGCCGAGCTCAAACTGCTGCAGTGTATCGAACAAATTGTGCGTACTCATAACCAGACATTTGAACGGGTTCTTGCCAGCCACATGGTGGCAAGCAGAAAACTGTGCGGCCAGTTTGAGCCAGCGTCAAGTGTTTGGACGCTTCAGAAACTTCGCGACCGCTTCGGTTCGGGTGCGCACCTGCAGCTTCTCATAGATGCGCCGTATGTAGGTATGGACGGTTTCGTAACTGATCCCCAGTTTCTCGGCAATTTCCTTATAAAGAAACCCCTGGCTGAGACAGTCCAAAACCTCCTGCTCGCGTTCGGAGAGGTTCTCGGTGGGTCGCGCTGAAGGGCCGGCGCGCTGGAAAGACTGCGTCACTTTGCGTGCGATGTGAGCCGTCATGGGGGAACCGCCGTTATGCACTTCGCGAATCGCCTCCAGCAATTCCGCGCTCTTGGTTCGTTTCAACAAATACCCCGCGGCCCCGGCCGCCAGTGCATTAAAGATGTTCTCGGTATCTTCATACACCGTCAGCATCATCACTTGTATCTCCGGCAGCAGCTGTTTCAACCGGCGGACACATTCGACTCCATTTATGCCCGGCAGGTTAATGTCCATCAGCACGACTTGCGGCTTGTCTTTGGGCAATGCTTCAAGGGCCGATTCGGCATCACCGTAATGGCTGAGGCAGCGGAACCCTTCGGCGCGGTTGATCACTCGTGCGAGAGTCGTGCGCAACTGCTCATTATCTTCGACGATGGACACCGTTAGGGGCATGACCATTCCAGGGAGTCTTAGCTGGCAGGCAGGCAAGCGTCAAGTTTGGCTCAACTTTCTTCAGGGTGGCGCATCTTCAGAGTCTGTTGCCCAAACGGTTTTTTCCGATTTCTGCTCTTATTAATCACCAGGTTCAGCTCGGTGATTGACCAGTGACAGCCGCTCTCATTAACCCCCGGAGTCAGCTGGGGGTGGGCTGCGAAAGTGATCGGAACCGCTTCAGCGGTTTTCCCTGGAGTTGACGTGACTGAGCACCTTGGAAAACCGCTGAATGAAGCGGTTAGGACAATCTGTACCTGTCTACACCCCGCTGAAGCCCAATCTATGCAGTTGAACAGGAGACAACAGAGATACCAGAAGCTGAATACAGAAATACAAGCCCAGTCTGCGTGTTGAAATGTAGCGTCCGCTCTCCAAAAGGTGACTCCATGTGAAAGCCGGGTAGAGCCTCGTCGGACCTCTATTCTCTCCTTTTCCTCCCGTTCGTGTCTGAATGCCATTTGGGACCTCCGCCCGCTCTC
>DATJGF010000189.1:0-4498 GCA_035495315.1 Candidatus Limnocylindrales bacterium | reverse complement strand
CGAGCGGGGATGCAGGTTATCGGAGAGATCAAACACGATACGTCGCTTTCCCTACGGGAGCTGGAATCAGGCCTTGCCATGACGGCGACGGCAGCGCCAAGACACGTGATGCCTCTCCTTTTGCCGCACCCGGCCGCAGCGGCAACTCCACCGCAGGCCGATACGGCATTGCAAAAAGTGGGTTTGCCGCTAGTCGCTGCGAGCCCAGGACTCAATTTCGAAGGATTGGGCGAGGGACAATTCGGCTTTGTGGTCAATGCAGCACCTCCCGACACCAATGGCGTGGTGGGTGCGACACAGTACGTTCAGTGGGTTAACAGTTCCTTTGCGGTATTTGACAAAACCACAGGTGCAAAATTGATGGGGCCCACACCGGGCAACGCGTTCTGGGCAGGTTTTGGAGGGGGATGTCAAAGCAACAATGACGGCGATCCGGTGATTCAGTACGACAAGATGGCCAATCGTTGGGTCGCGACACAATTCTCGGTCATTACTACTCCCTTCCTGCAATGTGTGGCGGTGTCAACCACCAGTGACGCGACCGGGAGCTATAACCGGTATGCCTTCACATTACCCAACTTTAATGACTACCCGAAGCTGGGAATTTGGCCCGATGGCTATTACTTCTCCTTCAACATGTTCAACGCTGCGGGCACCATATTCATTGGGGCGGACGCTTGCGCTGCCAACCGTACCGCGATGCTGGCTGGCAACGCCGCGACCATGATCTGTTTCCAGCAGGGCAGCAGCGTTGCCAATCTGTTGCCGTCCGACATGGACGGGACCATCAAGCCTGCGAGCGGGGAACCAGCGTTTTTTATGAACTTTGGCACGAACTCGCTTAATTTGTGGAAGTTTCACGTAGATTTCACTACGCCGATCAATTCAACCTTCATCGGGCCCAGCACCCTGGCAGTGGCGAATTTTACTCCGCTCTGCAACGGGGGCACGAACTGCGTTGCTCAGCCCGGAACTACGCAGAAATTGGATTCTCTGGCCGACCGTTTGATGTATCGGCTAGCATGGAGAACGTTTGCTGACGGTCACGAATCCATCGTTATCAATCACGCGATTTCAACGGGTATCCGCTGGTACGAAATTCGGAATCCGAATGGAAGCCCGACGGTTTTTCAGCAAGGCACTTTTCATCCGACCGCGGACACGCGGTGGATGGGTAGCATCGCCATGGACCAAGCGGGCGACATCGCACTGGGGTATAGCGAGTCCAGCAGCAGCATCAGTCCATCGGTATTCTTCACCGGGCGCCAGCCGACTGATCCTGCAGGAGCATTGCAGGCCGAAAACGCCATTGTCAATGGAACCGGGTCGCAGACTGGCGGGCTGAACCGCTGGGGAGACTATAGCGCTATGACCGTCGATCCGGTAGACGACTGTACCTTCTGGTACACACAGGAGTACATGAAGACAACCGGAAGCTTCAACTGGAACACGCGCATCGCCAATTTCAAGTTTCCCAACTGCGGCAGCGTTGGGACTCCCGTGGTTACGCTATCCGTTACGAAACTCGCCTTCGGGAAGAGAGTGCTGCTAACCACCAGCGCGGCGAAAGTTGTCAAGCTGACGAACACCGGGACCGGTTCGCTGAATATCGGCAGTATCAATATCACTGGCGATTTCGCCATCAGCGCGAAGACCTGCGGGACGACCGTTGCTGCGGGCACCAGTTGTAGCGTCAGCGTGACATTTACGCCGTCTGTGATTGGCAATCGCAACGGGACATTGACCTTCAATGATGACGCGTCGACCAACCCGCAGATAGTAGCCTTGACGGGAACCGGCACACAAATTTCTCTTTCGCCAGTCTCGCTCAACTTCGGTGCAGTGGCAGTGAGTACAACCAGCGCGGCCAAGTCAATCGCGGTTACGAACGTGGGTAGTACGACCGTGACGTTCAGCGGTTTCTCGATTGCCGGCACCAATCCTGGGGACTACCAAATTTCGGGTAACGCCTGCGGCGGTTCACTGGCAGGGGGCGGGACTTGCACGTTGAGCGTGCGGTTCAAGCCAACGGCCACAGGAACACGCAAAGCGATTCTCAGAGTTGCCGACAACGGAGGCGGGAGTCCGCAGACCGCGGCGCTCACCGGCACCGGTCAATAGTGGTGGTTGATCAGGTTACCAAAAGGACAAATTCCACCCAAATGTCCTGCAAGGAGCTGCTGGAACGCGAACGAAGCCGCCGAAATTGTCTTTCACACTCAGCGACCTTTTCCGAGGCCGATTCAATGTTGTGCATGAGTTGGTTTTGGCTCGGGGGGAAATGTGCCGATCAACTCTCGCAGCGACCGACCGTCGATGAGCTCCGGTTGACTGACCTTGAGGCTTAGCAGGCTCGCCAACGTTGGCGCCACGTCGGCGACCTGGACATTGGCTGTAATTGTTTTCGGTCGAATCTTCCATCCGGCAAAGACAACCGGCACATGTGTGTCATAGGGCCAGGGATCGCCGTGACTGGTACCTGAAGGCGTATTGCTGAAGCAAGTCCACTCCTTTGTCAGGTAGTAAATATCGCCGCTGCGGCCAGAGAAGTAGCTATTCCGTAAGAATTGTCCTTTCCACCCGGGGATTTTTGTCGCCTGCGACGGATCGTAAAATCCCTCAATGCCCGGGACATTACGGACGTGAGTTGCCAGCGCACGGCGGGCGTCTTCGATGCTGAGCTGGTGTTTCTGCAGGGCATGGCGGTCGAAGTAGAGCATGGTGCCAGTCACGGCGGCAAACCAATGCATCTCGCCAGTTGTGTGAAAGATCTTGTTGAGCTGTTCCTCCACCGCAGCCTGTGCCTTAGAGAACGGCAACCTCGCGGCCGAGTGATTGTGATTGAGTTCCTGCTCGGCTTCGGGAGTGGGTTCCGAACCATGGTCGGCGGACAGCACCCATAGAATATTTTGTTCCCCCACCTTCGCGCGGAGGAATTCGACCAACCTCCCAAGAGTACGGTCCAGCCAGATTTGCTCATCTACGATCTCGGGGCTGTCCGGACCATAATCATGTCCTACTGCGTCGTTCGAGGAAAAGCTTATGGTGAGAAGGTCAGGGCCGGCGCCGGCAGCAATCTGCCCGAGACGATTTGCGGTTATGGTAGCTTCGGCAAAAGCTTCGAGAACTTCGTCGCCGAAAGGAGACGCGAAGACAGACTCGTAGAGTTCCGGGTTAGGGTTTCGTGGCATCACATGCGGGAAGTGCCCGGCGACAGCGTGGGTGCGGTATGCAGCCGAATCGCTGCTCAGCAGGGGATTCCATTGCTTCCCGGCATACCGGTCGGCAACTTTCCTTTGATTAAACTCTTCCACCCACGCCGGCAATTTTTCCGCGTAATAGCGACTGGTAACAAATCGCCCCGAAGAGGAAAACCAGTAAGTACCGTTCGGATGACGGCCGGCAAGGGTAATCGCTCCCCGATCTTTGAGGGAAATCGAATATGTCCGTGCGTCAGGGTAGGAATTGCGTAACCAATCGCTGAAGTTGTCCCCCAAGAGATTCCGGGGCGAAACAGCTGGGCCATTATCACCAACTAAGGGCGAAGCAGCGTCTGCCAGGCAATAATTGGTTTTCCCTGCAGTTCGGTCGTACCACGCATTAGCAATGATTCCAGTGTGTGCCGGAGTTCTGCCTGAAAGTAATACGGCATGTCCCACACAGGTTTCAGTGGGCCAATGCTGATAGTTAGCATTGACAAAATTTGCGCCCTGGGTCGCAAAGTAGTGGAGTCCTCCTGTTTCGTATCGCGAAAACCGTTGTAAATAATCGGCGCGCATCTGGTCCACGACAACAATGATGATGAGTTTTGGATGACTCTCCGCACTCCACAGATTTAGTGGCAGGGCGAAGAATGTGATCAGTATGGCCTGCATCGTTCTGCGCGACACATTTGCTTCCCAAAGAAATCTACAAATCGCGGCGATCATTTATCCCCCAATGGTCATTCTGAACTAGATCTCGCATTGTATCGAGACTCGCGGCGGTGGCGGACGATTCCCACGGCATGGGCGACAGTTGAGGGGCTGGGGCGGTTGGGGGACGGGGGAGAAGAGCTTCGGTACATTTTCGGCGAACGTTTTCCTAAAACATCCGGGCAGCCGGGGGAGCTGGCCCCAGGAGGACCGAGGCCAGCTAACTTTCCCCTGGGCGCCACTCCATCCATTTCGGGAAATGCCAGAGCCTTTGGTGTGAGAGGTAACCTTTCTTCCAGCGAACACAACTTCCATACTGGAACTGTCAGCGAGTGGCACAAGCGTTTGATGAGCGCGGCCTCGCAACCGTCAGCAGTGGGAGTACGTGATGACGATTCACCAGAAATTTGCGTCCAAGAGAGAAATTCCGAAATGTGCTACCGGCATTGCGGGCCTGGACCAGATCACCGAGGGTGGGGCTGCCCAAAGGGCGTCAGCGCCCAATTGCACGCGCGACATGAACTATGGTGTGGGAGTCGGTGGCGGGATTCTGTGGTACGTTCGGCTTGTAGATCGCGGTTGCC
>DATJGF010000188.1:0-14811 GCA_035495315.1 Candidatus Limnocylindrales bacterium | reverse complement strand
AGGCAAGCTGCGAAAGAACATCCTGGAGCCGACAAAGGCGCCGGGCTCCCCCAGCCCGAGTATTTCCACGTGCTGATCAACCCGTTGCCGATCTATGGGTTGGCCACGGCTGCGTTGGTTTTGGCTGGCGCATTGATTCTGCGCAATCGCCCGGCGCAATTGTTGGCGTTGGTGATGGTGTTTCTGTGCGCGGCGTCTGCTTGGCCCACCTACATGGCAGGAGAGAAAGCTTACTACCGCGTTTATCCCACGGCTGATAGCGAAGGCCAGCAGTGGCTGGATGTTCACAAGCGTCGCGGAGAAAAACTGATCTATGTCTTCTCTGCTCTGGCGGCGGTCGCCCTGAGTGCGGCCCTGATTGCTGCTAAAGCCCCCAAAACTGCCTTCCCGCTCGCGTCGCTCACTTTGATCATGGCCCTCATTTCGTTGGCGGCCGGCGGGCGGATCGGCAAGGCGGGCGGGAAAATCCGCCACCCGGAATTCAGACATGAACCCCCTCCGCAACCCCCCTCCGATCAATCCGCCAACAAGCAAAACCCTGTCGCCGCGAGCGAAGCCTCTATTGCGCAGGGAAAAGCGCTCTACCAGCCGAATTGCGTGTCTTGCCACGGCGAAATAGGAGAAGGTGATGGCCCCAAATCCGACACGCTTAAGGTCATCCCGCCTGACTTGTCTAACCCGGACATGTGGCGGCAAAAGGACGGAGCGCTCTACTTGAAGATCATCGAAGGCAAGGCACCTATGCCATCTTTTCGTTCCAAATTCTCCACGCATGAGGTTTGGGCGCTGGTGAACTATCTTCGCACCTTGGCGCCGCAAGTTGCCGACGGCTCCACAGCGTCATCCAAAGCACAAGCAGGCGAAACCCAGTCTGGTGCCCGAATCAGTGAAGCAAATCCCCCTCACAAGCCTCTAGCGTGGACAGCTCCAGATCGAGTTGCCGGCTGGAAAAACCCGCTCGCGACGAACGAAAGCTCCATTGCGGAGGGAGAAGCGCTCTACGAGCAAGAATGCCTCATTTGCCACGGTCCCGAGGGCAAAGGAGACGGTCGCGTGGCCCGGATTCTTGACGTCAGTCCTGCCGATCTCTCGGACACGAACATCTGGCAACAGACTGATGGAGCGCTCTGCTGGAAAATCAGCGAAGGCAAGGTGCCGATGCCCGCTTTTCGTATGAGATTCTCCAGGCATGAGGTTTGGCTGCTGGTGAATTATGTTCGCACCCTGTCGCCGCGAGAAACCGCCGGCCATCCACTGGAACCAAACCGCGCGGCAGCCAAGCAGCCCTAGGTTTGAGGAAAAAATGATAGCCGACGAGACTAAGCGCTGGTGCGGCGTCAGCTGACATGTGATTGAACGCACCTTGAAGAGAGACGATCTTCATCTGCACCGGTTAGCGTTGAACTGGGTTCGGCAGGTTGGGAGCGGCTCTCAGGGTGTTTTGAAAACGCGCATTTCGGCTGGCTGGTTTCCCCGGTGGGGCACCGCCAAGTAAAGCATTTTAAGGTCGGGCACAAAGAGCGAAGTCCGAGCAGCGATCGCGGTCGGGGCCGAACTATCTCCCCCCCGCTGATGCGTGCGTTATGCTTACTTAACGGACGTCACTGATCTGTCTTCAGGGGCTTGTGCCTCGGGGCGGGCTGACGCCCTGCTCATTGTGGCCTGTTTCGCGGTTTATGTTTTTGGAGCAGTGCCTTACGAGTGGGTTTCGGCCAAATGTTAGGATTAATTCTTTGCCATGGGGATCGCTGCCGGACTCATCGTTGGGCGCGGGCTGACAGGACGGCAAAAACCTTTGTCGAATCTTGAAACCCCGCCGGGGTTCCATTTTGCACCGGACCTTAGCTCTAGGTTCGTCGGCGCTGACGAACTTCGGCTAGAGGTTCGGGCGCAACTCAGGTTGTTTCGTCCTCTTTGATAGGTTAAAGTCTTTTCTTTTAATGAAGCAAACGTCTGTCGAAGAACCGTTGCGAGTAGGCCTGATCTCGCTGGGATGCGCCAAGAATTTGGTGGATGGTGAGATTATGCTGGGCACCCTGTTAAAGGAGGGCGTGGAAATCATCAACCAGGCTGAACAGGCCGACGCCGTGATTGTCAATACGTGTTCGTTTATCGATGCCGCCCAGGAGGAGAGTGTCGATACCATTCTGGATTCTGCGCAGGTCCGTGAGGCTCACAACCGTGGCCAGGCGTTGATTGTTGCCGGGTGCCTGCCACAACGGTTTCGCGAGGAGCTGCCCAGGCTGCTGCCCGAGGTCGACGCCTTTATGGGCATCGATCAGGTCGCCCAAGTGACTGAGATCGTCAAGCAAGCCATGGCCAAACGTCGTGAACGGCTTAAGGCTTCCGCGGCGAAACCATCCGAGCAGCCGGCCAGGAATCGCAAAGGGCACCCTGGGGCGAGTCATTCGATTTCAGCACAGCATAATAAGAAGTCAGACATCATGAATAACTTCGCGGCACTTGAACACTCCAGCCGCGAGCCCTCCTCTGCGCCTTTGGTCGAGGTCAATCTCCGTCCAAGCTACATTCCCGATTACGCGACCCCGCGGTTCCGCTTGACGCCGCGCCATTTCGCTTATCTCAAAATCGCCGAGGGCTGCAATCATCCTTGCAGTTTCTGCATCATTCCCCGGATGCGCGGTGGTCATCGCAGCCGGTTGCAAACCGACATCGTTGCCGAAGCCAGGGCTCTACTCGCCGACGGTACTAAAGAACTAAACCTAATCTCGCAAGATTCCACCTATTACGGCCTGGACCTGCGGCCCAATCACTCCCGCGCCATCTCCGCGCCTGACCGTTTCACCGATGCTGTCAAGCACTTGCCCGCCGAGAGTACGACGATCTGCAGTCTGCTGCGTCAACTCAACGCCTTGCCCGGCGATTTCTGGATCCGCTTGCTGTACACGCACCCGGCGCATTGGACCGACGAACTCATTGAGACCATTCACCAATGCCCGAAAGTCGCGCGTTACATCGATATTCCTCTTCAGCATATCCATCAAAACATGCTGGAACGAATGCGTCGCGAAACTTCGCAAGAGTACATTGTCGATCTGCTTCGCCGCATTCGCGCTGGCGTTCCCGGGATAACCTTGCGAACCACTTTCATTGTGGGTTTTCCAGGGGAAACCAATGAGTATTTCGAGGAGCTGCTTGAATTCATTCGGGTCACCAAATTTGAGCGGCTTGGTGTCTTCGCTTATTCGCAGGAGGAAGGGACGCGCGCCGGCACTATGGCCGGTCAAATTCCCGCCAATATTAAACAGCGACGGCGCAAGCGGGCGATGGCCGTTCAACACGAGGTGGCCGTTGCGGTTTCGGAATCGTTTGTGGGTCGTCATCTCAAGGTGCTCGTGGAGAAGGAAGCGAGTGCTAAAGAGCTTCGCGGAGCGCGCATCAGCTCCTGGGAGCATGGGCTCATTCGGTCACGAGACCGGCACACCGAACAGTTGCGAGGCCGTTATCTGGTCGCCCGCGGCGAGGCCGATGCGCCGGACATCGACGGGCGTGTCTATGTTCGCGGTGATTTACCCCTGGGCGAGTTCGCCCAGGTCAAAGTCATCGGGCATACGGATTATGATTTAATTGCCGAACCGGTGTGAGTTACCGGTGATAACTGCCCCCTGTCCTTTGCCTGTTTGTTCTCGGCAGTTGTGATCCGCCGGCGATCACTTGCGCACGCCAATCTGACCGCGCGTGACTCCCAGCTGATTCATCAGTTTGAGATCGCGCCAAAGCTCAGCGCCCGTCAGTTTGCCTTGAAGCAAAAGCTGATACTTCTGAAGGGTCGAAACAACCTGGTCCGCCGTTTCGTTCACAAATTCGATGCGGAAATAGCGCACGCCCAGCGCCATCATGCGTTCGACGTATTCGGCGCCGGTCTGTGCCAGCGCGTTAAAGACGGTGTTGCGACACCCCGAATCGGCCTTCACCGGATGTTGTGCGCCGGCACGGTCACGCAGCTTTAGATCGTGTTTATCGCAAGGCCGGCCGCAGTTGGTATAATCTGTGCCTTGGGACAGGAACGCGCAGAACAGGCAGTGTTCCATGTGAAACATCGGCATGTGCTGGTGAATGGTGACTTCGAACCATTCCGGAGGTGCCGCCTGCAACAACGCCTCGAGTTGGGTGAAATTCAAGTCGTAGGACGGCGTGACCCTTTCGAGGTGGAACCCATTTTTGAAATACTCCGCCGCGCGGTGGTTGGCAATATTCAGGGAATAGTCTCCGATCTTCCGATCCGCGGCAAAATACTGCAGGTGGTCGTAGTTCCGGATCAGGTAGCCATCCGCTTCGCAGGAACGAACCTGTTTCAATGTCCACTCTTCCCCGGTCTTAAAAATTCTCGGCGGGGCAACGAATATTTCCGCTGACGCAACCCGACGTTCGGAGCCTCGAAACAACTTTACCGCATCGCGGTATTTTTTTGGATCCTCAAAATCGCAATACACAGTTCCTACCCCGCGCTCGAGAATCGCCTCGAGTTGAGGGAGGCTTCGGACGAGGACATTCAAGCAGGTCAACCGGTTCGTGTGCCCGTTCTTCTTGGGGGCTTGCTCGGCCGGTTGAGGAGGCGCGCTTTCAGTCAGAAGAGTCCAGCGTAAGGGTTGTGCCCGCAACTGTTCCAAGGCAGAGACCATGTCCCGGCGCAAACGATTCAGTTCGCTTAAGGGTAGCAGAACCGATCCCTGCAGGAATGACTGGAGTTTGCGCAACTCGAACGACGTGCCACCCAGTCGGCCCAGCTGCGCCTTTAATCTCGGTACATCGAGCGGTTGTTTTTCGGCGGCGACCAGCGGCATTGCCGAATCGAGTTGGACCGTGTGACCGAGTTCGTCCCGGCCGATTAAGGTTAGAGGCTTACCCACAGCGCCGTGCACTTCAACGGTGATCGGCCGGCGGTATTGCGGTGTATTTCCCTGGAAACTCAGACGCAACTGGCGTTCCAATTCAGGATCGCTTGTTTTCCATAATTTATCACCGATGCGAATGCGCTTAAGGTTGAGATCGCCGGTGCCGAATCCGAGCACGGTCAGCGCGCCATTGGGCTGGTCCTTGCCTGGTTGGGCCGGTTTCATTTCATAAACGCGTCCGCCTTCCTCCTGCTCTTCGGGTCGACCGGCGTCAAAAACTACTCCGTCGCCGGGTTTGAGCGGCCCTTCCAGGCACACGCAGACTCCGTCTTTCCGGATCGCTACCACCTCGCCTAAATAGACGCCTCGCTTTTTTCCGAATCGTCCATGGACCAATTGCTGGTTGTTAATGCCCCTGAACCAGCCGGTATAGAGGCCGCGCGAAAAGGCCATTTCCATTTCGTACTGAACTCGATCTGAGTCTGCGTTTCCTCCGCCGGGCAAGATGCCCGGCTCTCTGGCAGGCGGGCCGCCTGCCGCTACCAACTCATCGAGCGCCCGACGATAAACACGCGTGATATTCGCGACGTACTCTGGCGACTTTAGCCTGCCCTCAATCTTGAGCGAGGCGACCCCAACCCGGGCCAGGTCAGGCAGCAACTCAAGCCCAGCCAGGTCCTGCGGGCTCAGCAAGTACTTCCGGTCGCCGAGTGCCACCGGCTGCCCATCAGAGAGCAGATCGTAGGGCATGCGGCAGGCCTGGGCACATTCGCCTCGGTTAGCTGAGCGTCCGCCCAGAGCTTCACTGGTCAGGCATTGACCCGAGTAAGCGACACAGAGCGCACCGTGGACGAAAACCTCCAGCGGCATTAAATTCGATTTTCCGATTTGGGTCGCTTGTATGGATTCGATTTCTTTTAACGAGCACTCGCGCGCGAGCACGACCAGGTTGCAGCCCAGTTTTCTGGCAAACTCGATCCCCGCCAGGCTGGTCACGGTCATTTGCGTCGAGACGTGGATCGGAAAATCGGGTGAGAGTTGCCGAATCAGCCTGCAAATACCGACATCCTGCACAATGGCGGCGTCAACGCCGGCAGCAATGATGGCCCGCGTATATTGTTCGGCCTCGGCCATTTCGTTTTCAAAAACCAGTGTATTGAATGTGACGTATCCCTTTACACCACGACGGTGGAGGAAATCCATCAAACGGGGCAAATCGGCTTCGGTGAAGTTGTGGGCCCGCATGCGGGCATTGAATTTTTCCAGCCCGAAATAGATCGCGTCCGCGCCGTTTTCCACGGCGGCCTTGGCGCATTCCCAATCGCCTGCGGGCGCGAGCAACTCCGGAACGCGGATCGCTTGCCCGGCCGGTTGCGAGAAGGCCTGGTGGCCCTCTGGCGTTTGTAGGTTGGAACCCGAACTAATGCTCATTAGCGACAGGCAAGATAAACCGCCTGGCACGCGGAAACAAAGGCTATCTCAGGGGGGTGCAGGAAGCGATATGGGCGTCATTAATTGTAGGTGAGGAGCGGCATCGGCCTTGAAAGACGCGAAACTGCGTTTCGGAGCGCGGGACGTCCCGGCCCGCAGCGGGTTGAGGCGGGCTTGAGTTGTGAAGGTCTTCGCGCCAGGCGTTTCGCAGTTGCGCTGGCCTCAGCCGCAAATATCTGCTGCGGGCCGGGACGTCCCGCGCTCCGGCTCCACTCAGGCGCGGCTCACCACTTTTAATCGGGCCCGAGGGGCTTTAGAGTCTCTTTACGTCGTCTCCCACAATCATTTTCTGACGATCGTATCGCGCTGCGCCCAGTCCGGGTTCGGGTTTGGATAATCGAGGTTGTAATGCAAACCGCGACTTTCAGGCCGCTGCAAAGCGCTCGCGATGATCACCTCAGCCACCGTCGCGATATTTCTCAGCTCGAGCAGATCGCTCGTAACGATGAAGTCCCAGTAATACTCCTGGATTTCATCCTGCAAATTCGCGATTCGCTTCTCGGCACGCTGCAATCGTTTCGTGGTGCGCACAATGCCGACATAGTCCCACATAGCTCTGCGGATTTCGTCCCAGTTATGCGAGACCACGACCATTTCATCCGGGTTATTGGCCTTGCCCGATTGCCAATCCGGGATGCTGTAATCAACTCGTTTGGGACGGGCGCTAATTACGGTCCTGGCCGCGCGATGAGCGCAAACCAGGGCTTCCAGCAATGAATTGCTGGCCAGGCGGTTTGCCCCGTGCAGGCCGGTACAGGCGACCTCGCCGACGGCATAGAGGCCTTCGATTTCAGTCTTGCCGTCAAGATTGGTGACGACGCCGCCACATTGATAATGCGCGGCCGGCACAACCGGTATCGGTTCCTTGGTAATATCTATCCCGTAACGCAAGCAGGTCTGATAAATATTGGGAAACCGGTCCATGACAAAGCGCGCCGGCCTGTGGGTAATATCCAACAGGACATAATCCGCGCCGCTCTTCTTCATCTCGCTGTCAATCGCGCGCGCGACGATGTCGCGCGGCGCGAGCGATTTCAGCGGATGGTATTTGTCCATGAATTCGACGCCTTCCAAGGTTTTCAGCACGCCTCCCTCCCCACGAACTGCTTCACTGATCAGGAAGGATTTAGCCTTGGGATGATAAAGGCAGGTGGGGTGGAATTGAATAAACTCCATGTTGGCGACCGGTGCTCCCGCGCGATACGCCATCGCGACGCCATCCCCGGTCGCGATGTCGGGGTTGGTCGTGTAGAGATACACTTTGCCGCAGCCGCCCGTGGCCAGCATAGTGACGGCTCCCGAAAATGTTTCTACCACTCCGCTTCGCTTATCCAGCACATAAACCCCGAGGCAGCGAGGCTCGCCCACGTAGCCGAGTTTCTGGTTTGTCACCAAATCGATCGCCAGATGGTTTTCAAAAATCTCGATGTTTGGTGACGCCGCTACCGCCGCCAACAAAGCGCGCTCTACCTCCCGGCCCGTGATGTCCTTTGCGTGCAGAATCCGCCGTTTCGAATGGCCGCCCTCTTTGCCCAGGTCGAGCTCGCGGGCCCCGGCCGATTCAGGAATTTCCCGCTCTGAAAATTGCATTCCCAAATCGATCAACTCCCCGATCCGGGCCGGGCCTTCTGCGATGATCGTGCGCACCGTCTTTTCTTTGCACAGCCCGGCACCCGCCTGGAGCGTATCTCTTACGTGCAACTCGACCGAGTCTTCCTTGCTGGTGACAGCGGCAATGCCACCCTGTGCATAGTTTGTATTGGATTCGGCACGATCTTTCTTGGTGACAATCGCAACTCGCCCGTGCTTCGCCACTTTCAAGGCGAACGAAAGTCCGGCGATCCCGCTACCCAGCACGATGAACTCGAATTGCCTCATAACCGCGCGTTATCGATAAGGCGTGTTTTCCCGACGAACACCGCCAAGGCCATGTGGGTCCCACGCGTTACTTTCGGTAATGGCTTCAGTGTATCCGGCTCAAAGAATTCGACGTAGTCCAGGCGCGCTTGCGGTTCTTGCTCGATCAAGTTCCTAAGCCGGTTTTTGAGATCCAATGCGGAAATTGGCTTGGCGTTTTTCCCGATCATTCGTTGCGCTGCTTCGATCGAGCGCCACAGCACCAGCGCCTGCCTGCGCAAATCGCCTTCCAGATACTTGTTTCGCGAACTCATCGCCAGACCATCTGATTCGCGGTGTGTTGCTGCGACGATTATTTTAACCGGAAAATCGAGGTCGCGCACCATGCGCTGAACGACGGCTGCTTGTTGATAATCCTTCGCGCCAAAAACGGCAACGTCGGGTTGCACAATGTTGAAGAGCTTCGCAACGACTGTTGTCACTCCGCGGAAATGTGTCGGCCGGGAAGCCCCCTCCATCCCGCGCGAAAGCGTCTCTTCGACGACGTAAGTGCTGAACTCGCGACCGGCTGCCCGCGGATACATTTCGGCGTCCTGTGGAGCAAAGATGACGTCTACTCCAGCCCCCCGGCATAGCTTCGCGTCCCGCGCCATATCTCGTGGGTAACGCGACAAGTCTTCCGCCGGTCCAAACTGCGTCGGATTGACATAGATGCTCACCACGACTTTGCCTTGCGCCCCAACCAACTTCCGGCCGTGTCGAACCAGGCTTAGATGTCCCTCGTGAAGGTACCCCATTGTGGGTACAAACCCAACCTTGGTTCCCGCTCGTGCCCAGCTCCTGGCGAGCTGCTGCATTGAGACGATTGACTTCACCAGCCGCATCGTGGGCAAAGTGGGGTAGACTCCCAAAAGCTGCAATGGCAAAGAAATCTGCTCGGCGGTGCGCCAAGCACATAATCGTGGATCGTTAGAATCGTTAAGACGTTACGACGTTAGAAACCGTCTTATAAATGGTGGAGCCCGCTCGCCGAGCGGCCCGAGCCCGTTTTTGCGCAGGAAAGCGGACGCCTCGGCGAGCCATCCCTACCGCGCAAGGCCACTCTGGGGATTTATTGAGTTTTACAGCGTTTGAAAGTTAAAGAATATGTGGCAAAGCAGTTCACGAACTGAACCTCCGCTTTGCCACATCGCAATTGGACGGGTGCCGCAAAAACTTACTCTGAGCGCTCTTTGCCTTTTGTGGCAGTTCGTTCTTTAGCGGCGGAAATTCATCGGCTCGCTTTGCGGCATCTCATGGGCGCACGGCTGATTCGTCGGGGCGTCCGGTTTGCGATCGTTGCTCTGTACCAGGCCGTTAGCCAGCAGATAAGTTTCCACTTCCTCGCCACTGATGTCCGCCAGCATGCGCCCGTTGACTTCAACGCACGGGCTGAGCATCTGGCCGCTTTTTTCGATCATCTCCTGGCGTTGGATGGGGTCGTTGATGATATCGCGATCTTCGTAGGGCAGATCGTATTTGCGGAGCACCGCACGAACACCCTGGCTCCAGCCGCAAGTGGGTTTCAGGTAAGCTATAATTTTCGGTTTATTCATAAGTCAGTTAATCTTCTAACCTGCCACAACTAGGCCCAAGTTCCAAGATCTGATTCGCGACCTGAAATGATTGACTTTGACCTGTGCCCTCCCACTCTTGGTCCTGCTGAACGTCCTAATCATTCCCGACAAATTCAAAGGAACCCTCTCCGCTGCGGCGGCCGCGCGGGCTATGGCTCGCGGTTGGCGACGGGCGCGTCCTGGAGACAAAATCAGGTTGTTGCCGATGAGTGACGGCGGCGACGGTTTTGGTGAATTGATGGGGAAAGCATTGGGGGCGCGTCCTCAACTTACAACGGCGATTGATGCGGCCCACCGGCCTTGCAAAGCCCGCTGGTGGTATGAGCCCAGGACCAAAACTGCCTTGATTGATTCCTCAGGCGTGATTGGCCTGGCGATGTTGCCACCAGGCCGTTTTCATCCCTTTCAGCTCGACACCTTCGGCCTCGGGCTCCTCCTCCGTGCCGCTGCCAGGCACGGCGCCGAACGATGTCTCGTTGGCATCGGCGGCAGCGCGACGAACGACGCCGGTTTCGGCATGGCGAGTGCATTGGGTTGGGAATTCCTCGATCCTGCCGAACGGCAAATCCAATCGTGGGTCAACCTGAGCTCGTTAAACTGCCTGCGACCTCCGCGCTCGAAACGTTTGTTTAAGGAAATTATTGTTGCAGTCGACGTCGCCAATCTGCTGCTTGGACCCTGTGGTGCCACTCGCATTTATGGCCCTCAAAAAGGGTTGCGGCCAACCGATTTTGAGTCCGCCGAGATTTGTCTCCGGCGCCTTGCTCACAGAGTTAAAACCCAATTCGGCTGCGATTTTGCCCGGCTTAAGGGAGCCGGTGCTGCGGGTGGACTCGGTTTTGGTTTCGCCGCCTTTCTCGGAGGGCAACTCCGTCCTGGCTTCGATTTATTCGCCGCGCGCGCCGGGATGAAAGCACATCTGCGCTGGGCAGAGGTTGTAATTACGGGTGAAGGTGCTCTTGATCGATCCACTCTAATGGGAAAAGGCGTCGGCAACCTCGCCAAACGATGCCGGCAACTTCGGATTCCCTGCATCGGCCTGGCAGGCACGGTTAGCAGCAAAGTCGCTGTGAACAAAACCTTTTGGCGCACCTACGCCCTGGGCGATCTCACCACTGTCGCAAAGGCAAAAGCAAAGCCGCGTTTTTGGCTCGAACGCCTCGCAACAGTAGCGGCCGGCGCGTTGGCTCGGTCGATTCTCTTGCAAACTGGCTCTCCAACAGCGAAAGTGTCTGCGTCCCGTTGCAAGTCGCCTCAAGTCCGTCCGCTCCGCTCGGTGGGTTAATTATGGAAATCAAATCGGATCTTAGCACCGCCTGCAACCGAGGCTCGCGTGCAGCCTTTACTTTGATCGAATTGCTGGTGGTGATTGCCATCATCGCAATTCTGGCCGCAATGTTGTTGCCCGCGCTCTCCGGTGCCAAAGAACGCGCCCGCCGCGTCCGCTGTCTGAGCAACCTAAGGCAATTGGGCGTCGGAATCAGCATTTACGCGCTCGACAATGCGGACCGAGTGCTCGCGGCCCGGGACATTCCCGGCTCAGCTCCAGCACGCTTCGTACAGATTGCGCTTAACCCGCCGGAGGTAGCCGCGGCGAAGACCGTTGGGCTCATCGTTCTTACGAACAGTGTATGGACCTGCCCGAACCGGCCCGGATTTCCCACTTACGAAGCCGAGTACCCGCAGTGGAACATTGGCTACCAGTACTTTGGCGCAATCACCAACTGGTACAATGACAAATACGATGGACCTTCGCGCAGTCCATACAAGGTTTCACAATCCAGACCCAGTTGGGTGCTCGCGGCTGATTGCGTCATGGCGATCAATGGCAAATTCGGTGGAGTGGATCGGGATGTTGCGTACGCCAACATGCCGCAACATGTCCGGCCCGGCGGGCACTTCCCAGCCGGGGGAAACCAGGTCTTCATTGACGGATCCGCGCGTTGGGTGCGGGCTGAAGATATGTACTTCCTTCACAGCTGGACCGCAGGGTCATCCCGCGCCGGTTTCTTTTATCAAGACCCGGTCGATATGCCGCCGCTGCTGCTTCAAGTTCTGCCGACCCTGCGCTTTCCTTATACATTCCGATAAAACTCAGTGTGTTCCGGTTCGTATCGCTACCGGTCACTTGTCAGTTGCCCGGCCAGCGGTTAAGGTCTCGCCTATGAACCTCGAAGATCATGTCGGCGATGTCATTCGCAAAGCACGCGCGATGTCTAAGGTCTCTCCTGAAGCGGCCGCGGTCGCGGCCGGCATCCCACCCGCTGACTTGGCGGCGATTGAGGACTCGGGCAAAGTGACTGGAAAGCTGGATTTCAACGCCCTCGCTGAACTCATTGGTCTCGATGGAGCCAAATTGAAGGCCCTCGCTGAAGGCTGGCTTCCCACCAATAAAGACCTGGGCACCTGGCGCGAGTTCCGTGTCTTCACCACCAGCGACGGGAATACGGCCGTTAATTATTACCTGGTTTGGGATGAGGTATCACGCGACGCCGCCATTTTCGACACAGGCTGGGATGCGACCCCGGCGTTGGAGGTGATTGCGCAAAACCAGCTCCAGTTGCGTCATATTTTTATCACCCACACCCACGAAGATCACATCGCCGCCCTGCCACGTTTGCGTGAGCAATTCCCGAAAGCTCGCATCCATTCCAGTGCCAAAAATGCCCCCGTGGATCAGCGCAATCGCGCCAATGATTTTATCCATCTCGGCAGCCTCCGGATTACGAATCGCGATACGCCAGGGCACGCTGAAGACGGCACCACCTATGTCATTGGCACCTGGCCAGACGATGCCCCCCACGTCGCGATCGTTGGCGACGCCATTTTTGCCGCTTCCATTGGGCGCGGCAACCAATCCTGGGATTTGGCGAAAAGGAAGGTCCGGGAACAGATTTTTTCGCTGCCGGAGACGACCCTCATCTGCCCTGGTCATGGCCCACTGACCACTGTTGGTGAGGAAAAAGCCCACAACCCGTTTTTCTAAAGGTCGGTGGCGGGGCCTGAGTCGTAGCGCGGGACGCCCGCGCTACCGCCTGGGTTACCCAAATTACTCGAAATGTGGGTTGACCCTGATTCACTCAATTGGTAGGTTGCGCACCCGTTTTCTTTACGGGATTTTATGCGACACACTATCTCCGTTTTGGTGGAGAACAAGTTCGGCGTGCTGACGCGCGTGGCCGGCCTGTTTAGCGGCCGCGGCTACAATATCGACACGTTGAACGTGGCGCCCACGGCCGACCCGACCGCCTCGCGCATGACGATCGTCACTCGAGGCGATGACGCCACCCTGGAGCAAATTGTCAAACAGCTCAATAAGCTCGCCGACATCATGAAGGTCGTCGATTTTCGTGACGGCGAATACGTTGATCGCGAATTGGTGCTGGTGAAGGTCAGCGTCGACTCCAAAACGCGGGCCGAGGTAATGCAGATCACGGACATTTTCCGCGCTAAAATCGTCGATGTTCAACCCAAGACCCTGACGATTGAAGTCACCGGCAATGAGAGCAAGGTCGAAAAGTTTTTGGACCTGATGAAAAGCTTCGGCGTGGTCGATTTGACGCGGACGGGCAAGGTGGCCTTGCCCCGAAAATAGTCTTACCCTTCGGGATTTACAGAAACTGGAACAACACACAAAAATATGGCAACCATTGATTTTGGAGGAACCAAAGAAAAAGTGATCACTCGGAAAGAGTTTCCGATGAGCAAAGCCCGCCAGGTGCTCAAGAAAGAGGTCATTGCAATTATCGGTTATGGCGTGCAGGGGCCGGCCCAATCTCTCAATCTTCGGGATAACGGGTTCAATGTCATCATCGGCCAGGCCAGCGCCTTCAAGCGCGACTGGGACCGTGCCATCAAGGATGGCTGGGTTCCGGGCAAGACCTTGTTCGAGATCGATGAAGCAGTGCGCCGGGGCACGATCATTCAGATGCTTGTTTCAGATGCCGCCCAGCGCGCCATCTGGCCGGTCGTGAAAAAGAATTTGAAGCCCGGCGACGCCCTTTATTTCTCGCATGGCTTCTCGATCGCCTACCAGAAACAGACCAGTGTCATCCCGCCTTCAAATGTCGACGTCATCATGGTCGCGCCAAAGGGTTCAGGAACTTCGGTTCGACGCAACTTTCTCACTGGCGCAGGGATCAACTCCAGTTTCGCCATCGGTCAGGACGCGACGGGGCGCGCCGAAGAACGCTGCCTGTCGGTCGGTATTGGGATCGGTTCCGGCTATCTCTTTCCAACCACCTTCCAGCATGAGGTCTTCAGTGATTTGACGGGCGAGCGCGGTGTGTTGATGGGGGCCCTCGCAGGCATTATGGAGGCTCAATACGATGTTCTCCGCTCTCACGGGCACACCCCCAGCGAAGCCTTCAACGAAACGGTCGAGGAACTCACCCAGAGCTTGATTCGTTTGGTCGACGAAAATGGCATGGACTGGATGTATGCCAATTGTTCGGCGACAGCCCAACGTGGCGCCCTGGACTGGAAGCCGCGGTTCAAAAAGGCTGTCATGCCCGTTTTCAGGGAACTTTATCAACGGGTTAAGACCGGTAAGGAATGCGCTCGAGTGCTCTCCGCCTGCGGCAAAGCCAATTACCAGGAGCAATTGACGAAGGAATTGTCCACCATCGGCAATTCCGAGATGTGGCGCGCCGGAAAGGCTGTCCGGGCCCTGCGTCCGAAGGAAACCGGACGGGTGATCGCCACCGGCACAAAAGGCGTCACTGGTCGGGCCCACAACTGACCGCTTTTATAGGAGCTAAGCCGCTGTTCTTCAGCGACTTATTTCTAACTCGGGGAAATCTGATCGGCGGGTGGGTGTTTTTAACGTTATAGCGCTAGCTATAACGTTTTAACGCAACCACCCGTAGGGTGTGGTGTTTCCTCTCAAAGATGGTATAATGGAATCGATGAGGAAACCTCTCAAAGCTGGAATACTCGCGTTGGCGAGTCTGTTGTCTTGCGCCGAGATCTTCGCAATTACCCCTGATTCT
>DATJGF010000187.1:0-19700 GCA_035495315.1 Candidatus Limnocylindrales bacterium | reverse complement strand
AATTACTGTGCTGCTGGCGGAAGATCACCAGATCGTTCGAGAGGGTTTTCGGTCGTTATTGGAACACGAAAACGATATCCAAGTGGTCGGCGAAGCCGAAACCGGCCGTCAGGCCGTGCAACTCACCCGGAAACTTCGCCCCGCCGTGGTGGTGATGGACATCGCGATGCCACTGCTCAATGGGCTGGAGGCCACCCGCCAAATTCGCAAAGACTTTCCCGACACCAGGGTGCTCATTCTCTCCGCCCACAGTGATGATGCCTACGTCGAGCAGGTGGCTGTGCTCGGCGCAGCGGGATTTCTGCTCAAGCAAAGCTCCTCACACGTGCTGGCCGCGGCGATTCGCGAAGTCTCAAAAGGAAGAACATTTTACGGCCCCTCTCTCGCCAAACGCGTTCATAAACGTTCTCAGAAGTTGCCGGGTCGCGGGGGGAATTCCAAGGGGAATAACAACCGCCTGAGCTCGCGGCAGGTCGAGGTGCTCCAATTAATTGCCGAAGGCAAGCCCAACAAACAAATCGCCGCGGAGCTGGGCGTGAGCTTCAAAACGGTCGACAAACATCGGCAGTCTCTGATGGAGAAGCTGAACATTCACGACACCGCAGGCCTCACTCGCTACGCCATCCATGCGGGAATCATCGAGAGCGATGTCGATGTAACCATCCTCTAGCCCGACACGGTGTCGGGATTTTCTCCCTCGCACTCCCAGTCCAGCCCGTGGCCTCTCCCGACCCGCGCTGGTTTTATGAAAAGAATTCTGGATAGGGGAAACACCCTAAGGTGAATACCGCCATAGCACGCACGGGTCCCGAGCTTATTATCAGCGCGCTATGGAAGACACCTCAACCAGGCAAGCTGGAAAGCCAGCCAGTGCACAAGCTCGATGGGAACCACCCGTTCCATCACACGCTAATAATGGATAACGAGGTAATCAACTATTCCACTCTCGGGGTCATTGCCCTGCCGGGCAGAACGCACGAAAATTATTGAGCAGGCCAAGCTCCTCCTGACAGAGGCGCGAGCCGTCGCGGAACAGTTGAACGGATCCTTCGCGCCGCTCGCCGCCGAACGGCCCGCTAAAGTCACGAACGCTGTCGCCTCGTTCTTCGTTGCCCCCGGGACCACACCTGCTTTTCGCGCAGATCGATCGTAATCTTGGAATTACGGCGTCACTGGAAAGTGTCCCTGTGCCAATATACGTTGTCGGGATTTTTTAATCCGTCGCGTAGGCACCATCCGCCCCGCCGTGTCGTCGGCTGGGCTTAAAGAATCTCAAAGTAAGGGAAATACCCCAAGGTTAACCCCCAGCTGGCACGGATGGTTTCCCAGCTTATGATCATCCGTGTTATGAAGGGTAACAGAACCGCGCACGGTGTAGAGTTAGCCGGCTCAGAAGCTCGCTGCCAGAGGAACGCGCCCAAGCGGATCCTGGTGGTCGATGACGACGAGGTCCTCCGCCAGGTTAACGCCGAAATGCTCAGTAGCTTCGGCTATGAAACGGAAACCGCCGAAGATGGTGCAGCGGCCTGGGAAGCTCTTCAGGCCAACGGCTACGACCTTCTGATCACCGACAACAACATGCCGAAGGTTTCGGGGGTTGAGTTGGTCAAGAAGCTGCGTTCGGCGCACATGACGCTCCCGGTGGTGTTGGCATCGGGCACCATCCCGACGGAGGCGATGAACTGGAATTCCTCACTTCAGCTGGCCGCGATGCTGCTCAAGCCTTTTACCATGGACGAGCTGTTGGCAACCGTGAAAGAAGTGTTTCGTGCGGCCGACAGTGCCCGCGAGCAGAGCGAGCCGATGCCCGTCTGGCGAAGCCAGCCGTCAGCCAGTGGTTTACGGCAGCGATGAATTCAATCCCCAATTGAGAATCCAGTTGGCCATCTGTTACTCCGTCACTGCATCTGCCAAGGTTCATAATACCACGGTTCGGGGGAATCCCCGATAGCGGTGAAGCGATGGCCCGTCTTATTCTCATGTCATGAAGACCAATCAAACAATGAAGCCACTGACGTTCGCTGATCTGATCGAGAGCGGTTACCGCGCCTGCGGCAAGCGTCGGGCGAGAGGATTTATCCGGCTTGCCGCCACGGTTCGTCTGCTTGTGTTTCAAGAATACCGCGCTCTTCCGATCTCTTAAAGGTCGCGAACAAAACCGTAGATGTCCCTTTCCGTTTCATTTGGCCGGAATGCACAAACCGTAGCGGCCGCAGAGCAAGGCTCAATTCCTGCGCGGGCAGTCACATTGGATACTACGCTGCCCTCCTTGCACGAGCAGGCACGCGCGGCCCGAGATGAAGTGTTCGGCCGCCGCGTCTTTGTGCGTGGCGTCGTCGAGGTATCCAGCCACTGCCGCGAGAATTGCCGTTACTGCGCGATGCGCCGCGATAATCGCGAACTGAAGCGCTACCGGCTGGCCGCGGACGAACTCGCCGAGTTGATCATTCACCATCGACCCGCTGCGATTACCGACGTTGATATCCAAGCCGGCGAAGACCAGGTCGCAGTGAGCGAGGTCGTGTTGCCGCTGGTGCGCGAGTTGCGTCGCCGGACCGATTTGGGCATCACCCTTTGCCTGGGCACTCTTTCGCCGCGCGAGTACGACCGGCTCCGCGATGCGGGCGCTGATTACTACATGATGAAAATCGAGACCGGCAATAGCGAACATTACGATTTCATTGCCGCTCCGGGGACGATGGCCGAACGCGTCGCGGCGATTTGCTACCTGGCGGGCAAGGGCTGGAAAGTCTCGTCGGGTCTGATCGTCGGGCTCCCCGGACAGACGGAGGCGCAAGTCGAGCAAACGTTGAACCTCCTGACTTTACTCCCGCTGGCCGGGTGCAGTGTCAGTCCCTTTGTGGCGGGCGAGCAAACACCATTTGCGGTTGCGCCCAATGGGAATATCGAGCAAACGCTGAATTGCGTGGCTTGGATGCGATTGCGCGCGCCGCATTGGATCATCCCGGCGGTCAGTGCCATGCGCCTCTTGTCGGAGCACGGCTACGTGCGCGCGTTCAACGCGGGCGCGAATCTGGCGACCATCAATCTCACACCCGATGCAGTGCGGGCGGATTATCCGATCTATAAACGGGACCGCATCATCATGAACGAGGAACGGGTTCTGTCGGCGATTGAAGCGGCAGGCTGTGCTCCCAGCCGAGTCGGTATCGCCGATCACTTACGAACCGCTAACCAGCGGGTTCTTCGGAAACGGACCCTGGCCAGCGCATGAGAGCGGAGGATCCCTGCACTTTGCAGCTTGAAATCAAACTCAACACATTTAGGCCACTCCTGCATCCTCGTTCGCCAAGGAACTCCGGCAACCGAGCAAACGTTCTCTGCGTCGGCTTTCTGTAGCCACGCTCGTTTTGACTCGCCGAAGCAAACCCTGCGACCGGTTCAAATCGGTCGCAGGGTCAGTTCAATCAGCTAGGTGCGTGGCCGAAAGGTCACTGGGTCACGAAACAGCCGGAGGGAAACAGCCCACGGGTAACCCCCTCATAGCGCGCGCAGGGGTTCTCGGCGGAAGGTTATGCCGTGAACAATGCCCAAATCCTCCAAACGGCAGAGCCGATCAGCGCGCCGGCTCAAGACCAGTCCAAGTCGTCCAATCGAATCCGGCTGGTCGATGAGGACGTCTCCACCCGCGGACTCAGCGCCGGACGGTCGCCTGCGTCTCGCCGCTTGGTGGACGACTCCGGAGACGGCGAAGAGGTCTTAAGGGTTGTCGGAATGGCCCAACTGACCGCTACACATTGCCGACGGTTTCGGAAGCGGGTTCGCGCCGCCTTGAATGGACACACGGTCATCGAAATCGATCTTTCTCGGACAACTTCGATGGATTGCGCCGGACTGGGTTCGTTGATCGCCATCCGCAACCTCACCCTCGATCGGAATGGAGTCGTTCGCCTTCTAAACCCCACTTCGCGCGTGCAGCAAGTGCTCGACCTGACGCGTGCCGGACAAATATTTGAAATCGTCAAAACCTTGATTTGACACACGCGCATCCTGACACCCACCCGGAGGGAGAAGGATCCGTATCCGGTTGACGGGGCACGCCTAGCAAACGCCCCGCTTTTTGTCTCTTGTCTTGCTTCTGGTGGACAGAAGCGATTAGGCTTCGCGGGTGAAGCGTGAATGTCTATGCCAAGAAGCAGCCAAAAAGCAAAAACTCGTGCTGTTTCCGCAGGAAATGTCAGTTTTTTCCCGATCGTAGGCGTCGGAGCTTCGGCGGGCGGGCTGGAAGCTCTCACGGCGCTGTTGAAGGAGTTGCCGACGAACACGGGGATGACGTTCTTGCTGGTGCAGCATCTCGACCCGAAACACGAGAGCAAACTGACTGATCTGCTCGCGAAAGCGACGGGCATGAAGGTCACCGAGGCGAGGGAGGGGATGACGATGTGTGCCAATTGCGTATTCGTCATTCCACCCAATAAGAGCATGGCGCTCGTGCAGGGTGTGCTTAAGCTCACGCCGCGCGGCGAGGCGCGCTTGCCGCATTTGGCGGTCGATATTCTATTCAAATCCCTGGCGGAGGACCTGAAATCGCGCGCCATCGGCGTCGTGCTTTCGGGGACGGGCTCAGACGGCTCGCAAGGCTTGGCGGAGATCAAGGCGGCGGGCGGCATCACTTTTGCCCAGGACGAAGCATCGGCCAAGTACAGCGGGATGCCGGTCAGCGCGGTGCAGAGCGGATGCGTGGATTTTGTGTTGCCACCGGACGGCATCGCGCGCGAGTTGGTGCGGATTGGCCGGCATCCTTATGTGGCGCACGTCGAGGAACCGCCCCCGCTGGCGGCGCCTGAGAGCGACCATTACCAGAAGATTCTGGCCCTGGTGCGAACGGCGAGCGGAGTGAACTTCGGCCACTACCGGGAAACGACGATACGCCGGCGGATTCTGCGGCGCATGGCGGTGCATTCGCACACGGACCTAGCCGAGTACGCGTCGTATCTGGAAAAGAACCGCCCGGAATCGCATGCGTTGTACGAGAACCTGCTCATCACCGTGACGAGTTTCTTCCGCGACCCAGCGGTGTTCGAGGCGCTCCAGCGCGAGGTGTTCCCCGCGCTGATGCGGAAGAAGCCTGACACCATCCGCATCTGGTCGGCGGGTTGTTCGACCGGAGAGGAGACGTATTCTCTGGCCATCGCGTTGCTGGAATTTCTGGAAGACAAACCGCAGCGGCCCACGGTGCAGATTTTTGGCACCGATATTGCCGACAGCCGATCTATTGAGAAGGCGCGGGTGGGATTGTATCTCGAAGCCATCGAACGCGAAGTGTCGCCGGAGCGGTTGAGGCGCTTTTTTACCAAGGAGACGGGCGGTTACCGGGTGCGCAAGTCCGTGCGCGAGCTGTGCGTGTTCGCCAAACAAAACGTGATGGCCGATCCGCCGTTCTCGCGGTTGGACTTGATCAGTTGCCGCAACGTGCTGATTTACCTGACGCCGGTGGCACAACGACGCGTCATCGAGACGTTTCATTACGCGCTCATTCCCGGTGGCTTCCTCGTGCTGGGCGAATCGGAGACGGTGGGTGAACATACAGAGCTGTTCGGGGTGGTGGACAAGAAACAGAAGATTTATTCCCGCAAGACCACGGCAGGGTTGCCGTATCTGCATGCGGTGGCTGACCCGCAGGTCGGCAAGGCGACGCTCGCCCCGCCGCCGCGACAGGATGCCGCCGGCCCGGCAGAGTTTCAGCGGGAGGCCGACCGCCTGGCGCTGGGCCGGTACGCTCCAGTGGGCGTGTTGATCAATGACAACCTCGACATTTTGCAATTTCGCGGGCGCACGGACGCGTATCTGTCGCCACCGGTCGGCGAGGCCAAATTGAACCTGTTGCGCATGGCGCGGGAGACGTTGGCGCTGGAACTAGGGACTGCCATTCGCGAAGCGCGCACCCAAAAGACTACAGCGCGCCGCGAAGCGGTGCGACTGCAGGACGGCCGGCAGACACGCGAGATCAACATCGAGGTGACGCCGGTCAAGCTGCCGAGCAGCAGTGAGACATGTTTTCTGGTGCTGTTTGAGGAAGCGACCGCGCCGCCCCGAGGCGCGCCGGCAACGCTGGCGCCGCAGACCAGCGCCGCGCCACCCGAGGAGAAAGACCGCGAGATTGCCCAACTGCGGCGCGACTTAGTCGCGGCCAAAGACTACCTGCAATCGGTGATCGAACAGCAGGACGCCGCCAACGAGGAACTTAAATCGGCCAGCGAGGAGATTCTTTCCAGCAACCAGGAATTGCAGAGCACGAACGAGGAATTGGAGACCTCCAAGGAAGAACTGGAGTCGGCCAACGAAGAACTGACCACGCTGAACGAGGAACTTCGCAACCGCAACACGGAAGTCAACGCGCTGAACAACGACCTCGGCAACGTGTTGAGCAGCGTCCAAATGCCGGTCATCGTGGTCGCCACCGATTTGCGCATCCGCCGCTTCAATACGCCCGCCGGCAAGATCTGCAACCTGATACCGGTGGACGTGGGTCGCGCCATCGGCGACCTGCGATTAAACGTGGCCGTGCCGGAGTTGCAACGGTTGCTGGCCGACGTGATCAGCGAGGTTGTCATCCGCGAACGCGAGGTGCAGGACGGCGAAGGGCATTGGTACATGCTGCGCATCCAGCCCTACCGGACGGCGGACCACAGGATTGAGGGCGCGGTGATGGTGCTGGTGAACATCGACGGGATCAAACACGCCGAAGAAGCGCGCGGCCATCTGGCGGCGATTGTCGATTCCACCAGCGACGCCATCTTCAGCCAAACGTTGGACGACATCGTGACCAGTTGGAATCGGGCCGCCGAAAAGTTGTTTGGCTACAAGGCGGCAGAAATGATCGGGCAGTCGGTGCTACGGCTCTACTCGCCCGACCTGGTGAAAGAGGAGCGGAGAATCGTGACGCAGCTCAAGGCCGGCCAGTCAATCCCTAATCTGGATACTGTCCGCATCAAAAAGAACGGTGAGCCTGTGCCGGTATGCGCGACCCTCTCTCCGGTCAAAGACAGCACGGGAAAAATCATCCAGGTCTCGGTCATCCTGCACGACATCACCGAGCGCAGAAAGATCGAGGAGCGGATGCTTCAGCTCAACGAAGAACTCGAAGAGAAAGTCGCCACCCGCACGGCTGAGCTAGCCAGTTCGGTCGAATCATTGAAAGCCGAAACCGTCGCGCGCAAGCACTTGGCCGAGGATGTCACCCTTATCAGCGAACGCGAACGCCAACGACTCGGCCAGGAATTGCATGATGACTTGGCGCAGGAGTTGACGGGCATTGCCTGTTTGGCTCAATCGCTGGCATTGGCAGCCAGCAAGAAGTCTGCTCCTTTGGCAAAGGAGGCGGCGCGACTGGCCAATATGTTGCGGGGCAGCGCCGAGAAAACGTTCACACTCGCGAGAGGGTTTTATCCGGCGGAGTTGCAGCGGCACGGTCTGGCGAGCGCGCTCGTAGAACTGGCCAGCACGGCGAAGGAATTATTCCGGCTTCCGTGTCGGCTCCGCATCCAGCCGAGGGTTCCCGAGCTCCCCCTGGAGAACGCCGTTCAATTGTATCGCATCGCGCAGGAAACCGTCCATAACGCGGCCAAACACGCGAAAGCCAAACAGATCGTAATTGGCTTGGCGCACACAGACGGTCAAGTTGTCTTGACGGTCAAAGATGACGGCCGAGGGCTGCGGAAGGATTTCGCCAAGTCGCAAGGCATGGGACAAAAAATCATGCGCCACCGGGCCGAAACCATTGGTGCGACCCTCGATATCCGCAACCATCCCAAAGGCGGCGTGATCATGACCTGCACGTTGCCGGCGCCGGCAAGAACCCTCTCCGCCCACCGTCGCGTAAGCCGGTAATGCCGGGCTCGACTACTGGCCATTTGCGTTAGGGCCGGTTGTAGCCCAAAGATAACCCGGCTGGTTTTACATCAGGGTCCAAATACCGGATGGGGTCTCGTCGGCTTGCAGGTAACTGCCTGCAAGCAGATCCTTGCGGATTGACCGATACACCGGTTTCAACACCTCTGCTGCGGACGTGGCCCGTCAGCCGGATACGAAGGATCAGCAGATTGTTTTGGCGCAATTGAGCAGGCCCTCTGCGAATCAGTATCAAATGCCGTCCGTCAGCTGAACTTGCCGCCGTGGCGAGAACCAGCTCGTGAGCGAGGGTTACATAAAACATCCGTGCCGGTTGCAAAAGTCCGGTTCGCACTGGGGAATTCCCCCCCGGTGATCCCCATAATACACCATTCCATCTTGCGGGTTTATTCTCAACCGACAGGAAGTCAGCCGCTGTAAGAACTGCAGAGAAGAATTCTATGTGTGTCGCGCGCTCGGCATGGAGCTCGGTAAGTGGCCAGTCGCAGCAAACAACTAACATCAAAAAGAACCCGCGATGGCCGTGTCCGTGGAATTAAAAAAGAATTTGCATGCTGTTTTCACAATCAAACCAGCACGCAGAAATCACCAAGGGGATTATTATCCCCCGACGCAGGGGAAAACCACAGTAAACAAATAAACATCAAGAGAAGTAGTATGACAAATATATCTGGAAAGCGGGGCAAAACCCCAACCATTGGATTAATCGTCTGCCTCGGCGCATTGCCGTTACTCTATGGCATAACCGGCTGCAGCACTGGCAAGCCGGTCGCTCAAACCGCCCCGAGCAGCAGTGAGGATTACGCGAGCATGGTCGGTCCAGCCGGACCTGAGGGTCCAGCCGGACCTGCGGGCGCGAAAGGCATAACCGGAGCCACGGGCGCTCCCGGCGCGGGCGTGGCCGGTACTGCTGGCGAGCGGGGTCCTGCCGGTCCGACGGGGATCCGGGGCGCAACCGGGGCAACCGGGGCTGCCGGAGAGGTGGCCGTTGGAGGGCCTGGCGTAACGGGTCCTGTTGGTCCCGCCGGGGCTCAAGGAGCAACTGGAGACACGGGAGAGCAAGGCGCCAGCACAGGCGGCTCTAGCGGCCCTGCTGGCCCAACTGGTCCGGCTGGCGCTCAAGGCATAACCGGAGAGACGGGCGCCCGAGGCCCGACACTGGTTGGTCCTACCGGACCCGCTGGTCGAACCGGCTCTGCAGGAGAGCAAGGCACAACTGGCGATGCGGGGGCCCAAGGCAGCACCACCGTTGGAGTTCCTGGTCCATCCGGACCTCCCGGTGAGGCCGGCCCGCAAGGCGCAGTTGGCCCGACGGGCGCACCAGGCCCGGCTGGCGTGATTAATCGGTGGACGGCGTACCGGGACTTCCGGTTCGATTCCAACCAAACAGACCTTCAGACGTCACAAACGAACAAAGTGTCCGAGATCGCCCGCTACCTGAAGGCCAACCCCTCCCTGAAACTCGGGATCGACGGTTCCATCGAGCCCCGCAACCAGGAATTGAGCGACCAACGCGTCAGCAGTATTCGTAATGCGTTAATCGAGGCCGGTGTACCGACTTCCAGAATCCAAACTGGCGCCTTCGGCGATAAAAAGCTACCGCACGACGGACGAGTCACTGTACTAATCCGCACGACGAATTATTAAGGTCCATGTACGTTCCGCCGGGGAGTCTCCCTCATGTTGGCATGGAGAGGAGATTCTCCGGCGAAGTTGGCGGGTGAAAGGAAAAACATATGTTATACACAATTGCGGTAGTCCTAATCATTCTGTGGCTGCTCGGTCTCCTGACCAGTTACACGATGGGAGGGGTAATTCATGTCTTGTTGGTGATTGCACTGGTCATGGTGCTGCTCAACTTCTTTGCCGGGCGCAAAGGAGCATGAAGAGCCAATCGAAACAGGAAGGCGGACCAATGTTCGCAAACTGAGTACAAAAACTTTTTCAAAACCTTTATGAACAGAATGGTTTCTCTGGCACTGCTCATTGGCGGAGCGGTGCTCATCATCGTTGGAGTTAACGCCACCAACTCTTTCACCTCGGACGTCTCGCGGTTCTTTACGGGATCGCCGACTGATAAAGCCGTTTGGATGCTGATCGCGGGCCTCGTGGCGGCGGTGGTCGGTCTAGCGACGCTGTGGCGCACTCCGAGACAGAATTGAGCAGGTGGCGGCGACCCGGCGAAGAGGGCAGATCGGTCGTGGTCGGATCACTCAACAACGGGGTAAACCCCAAGGGCAAGGCATCGCCGTAAGGCTACCTTTCCTTTAAGGGGGGCGAAAAAAATATGCATATCTTTTGGACCATCGTAGTTGGATTTTTTGTCGGAATTGTCGCTAAGCTCCTGACACCAGGCCGGGACCCAGGCGGCTTCATCCTGACGACTCTTCTGGGAATCGGCGGGGCTTTGCTGGCCAAGTATATCGGCGTCGCCATGGGCTTCTACCAGAACACCGATAGCGTTGGCTTCATCGCCTCGGTCATTGGGGCTGTGATTATTCTGGTTCTCTACCATTTGGTATTCAGGCGGGTCCGGCGCGTGTAAGCCTGCCGTTGACCCGGGGCGTCATACCTTGCGTCGGCGACAAAGCGGTAGAAGCAGGCCCGCCGGTGGCCAAGGGGATTGAAAGAAGAGTTACGGACGATGCGAATTTTCTGAGCCGAATCAGCCAGCGGAGGCTGGCTCAGTTGTCACAGGATGCGTGGCATTAGCAAATTGGGAGAGAGCGTTTGGCTGCAATATGACGAACTGCGGTATACGGCGGCCGTGATCGGGACAGTCCTGTGCTTCTCTGTTCGACCGCGTTACTGGGGCCGCGAGATGCGTTATCTCTTCGCCCGCCAGGTTCTGGCTGTCGGGGTAGAACCCATCGCGTTTGTCTCCGGTGTGGCGGTGCTGGTCGGCATTTCGCTAGTAGTGCAACTCGGGTTCTGGACCGGCCAGGCGGGGCAGTCGGCACTGCTCGGGCCGTTGCTGGTGACAGTTGTGATGCGCGAGTTGGGTCCGATCCTGACGAACATCGTGGTCATTGTCCGCAGCAGCAGCGCGATGGCCACCGAAATAGGAGTACTCAAAGCCAGCGGGGGTGTTCGCGCGGTGGAAGCCCAAGGCGTCGATCCGTTCCTGCACCTGGTAATGCCTCGCGTGCTGGGGGTCGCTGTGGCCACATTCTGCCTGACAATCGTGTTCATCCTGGTGGCCTTTGCCAGCGGCTACCTTTTCGGCGCCTGGTGGGGCACGGGCAGTCGCGACGTGTGGTTTTTCACGAACACCGTGCTCAACGCACTCAGGCCGCAGGACATCGCCGGCATCGTCGTCAAAAGCATCCTGCCCGCCTTGTTCACCAGCGCCTGCTGTTGCCTCGGCGGCCTGGGCGTAAATAGCTCCTTCACCGAGATCCCGGGCGCCACTCAGCGGGCGCTGACTCGCTCCATCGCCGGACTGTTCGTGATCTCGGCGGTCGTGTCGCTGCTGAGCTACCTCTAGCCATGAACCACCAGCCGCATTCCGCATATCCACTGGCCTGACTGCCGCTGCTACAGAGGCAACTCATGCAAGAGCACTTTCAATTCAGACACGTTCACGCCATTACGGGCACGTTCGTCCTGGTCGTCTTCGGGGTGCTGATCGCCACTCTGGTGTTCGCAGCTCGTAGCCAGCGCTGGTTCATCGGCAATGTCAATCTTCGGGTTGTCTTACCCGAGGAAGGTGCGGCGGGCATCCGGCAAGGCTCCGAGGTCTACTTCCTCGGCACGCTCGTCGGTACCGTCTCCGACGTCAGTGTCGATCAGTCCGGGCGCATGGAGGCCGATGTGAACATCCGGCGCGACTTCTTCCTGTTCGTGCGCACCGACTCGTCCGCGGTCGTTAAGAAAAAGTTCGGTATGGTGGGAGATGCCTACTTTGAGCTCACGCGCGGCCATGGCAAGCCGTTGCCTGAGAAGGACGCCGCCATTGTCTGCGGAGAGCAGCTCCCGGGCACTTTGGAATCCGCCATCGAAGAAGTCCGCCGCGAAGCGCTCCCCGCCTTGAAGAAACTAAGCGCGGGCCTTGACATCTGGAGCACCCTCGGCTCGAATCTAATCACGTCTCAAGAGCGGCTGGATGGGATCATCGGCCGCGCGGACAGCATCATCGCCGGCCTCCAGCAGGGCAAAGGCACCGCTGGTCGGCTGCTGACTGATCCCGCCGCGGCTAATGAGTTGCAGAGTCTTCTGTTCAAAGCCAACCAGTCAGCCGAAGAACTGCAGGTGACACTTGAGAACCTGCGAGTGGCCAGTGGCAACCTGCAGCTTGCCAGCACCAATCTGCCGGTAATCAGCGGCGCCCTCAGCAACGAGGCACGCGAGCTTCCTGGCTTGGTCTTGCAGACGCAGATTTCGATGCGCGAACTGGAGCGACTGATCGAGGCCATGCAGCGGCATTGGCTGCTCCGCAAATACGTGAACCGGACCAATCCGCCGCCCCTCCGGCCCTTGCCGCCGAGTGAGCCACCGCCCAAGGAGCGGGTGCCGGGACTCCGTTCGCCGAAGGCTTCAAACAGATGAGCCTGCGAACTGCCGCCGCTCCGTTGCAACTGAGCCAACGAAGCCGGACGCTGTCCGCAACGTGCACAACGAGGGCGACGGTGAAAGGATTGAACAGGCGGACATGTCGAGAATCGATTAATTGTGCACAACATCCTTGGCGATATCAAAGGCAAGGGCAAAGAGTACTGATTTCGCCCAGGAAGGCGCAACGACGGGCTCGGTCTGGACACGTAAAGTGCAGGCGACCACGCTGATCGAGTCGACCCGGACGCCACGGCTTTTTCAGACCTTGGAGTTAGGGGAATTCCCCCCCGGTGATCCCCATAATACCCCATTGCGTCTTGCGGGCTTATTTTCAGCCCATGAACGCAAACATAGAATTAGCCCGGGGCTGCACTAAACGCAGAAGCGGGCCAGGGGATGGGTGGTGGCCGACGCCACCGAGCCCCGAGGTTCGCGAGCGTCCGTCGGCCTTCGAAGAAAGGGTGCCGCCGGCTGTTTGAGTCGGCGCACGACAGAATCCTGATCCTCGACCCGAGCACTCAATTCTGGATCCTATTAACGAAAGGCTAAAAATGATCACCAAACTAATCCTCCTGGTCGAAGACGACGAAAACGATGTGTTTTTTTTTCAACGCGCGGTGACCAAAGCGGGTCTGATGAATCCCATCCAGGTCGCCAGGAATGGGCAAGAGGCCATTGACTATCTACGCGGTGTGGGCAAGTTCGCCGAGCGGGCGAAATTTCCGCTGCCATTACTGATCCTGCTGGATTTGAAACTGCCCTTCGTGATGGGGCTGGACGTTCTGAAATGGATCCGCCAGGAGTCGGGCTTGGCACCGGTTGTGGTGATCCTCAGTTCCTCGCGGGAGGACGCGGACATCGCGGCGGCCTATCGGCTGGGCGCCAATGCCTACCTGGTGAAGCCGGCTGAGGTGAGCAAACTCCACGACATAGTGAGAGCCATTAGCGATTTCTGGCTGACGCAAAACACGTTCCCGCCCTGTCCTCCGGTGGATCGAAACCTGGAGCCGGTGGCAGATCTGTGCGCCTGTGGCCGAGCCGGCCATCAACGTTCTCCGCCAACCAGTTTCCTCACTCAGGTGCCCCCAGAATTTCGCCGGAGAGATATATGAAGACGATTCGAGTGTTGCTGGTTGACGACCACGCGATTGTTCGAGCAGGGCTCAAGGCCCTGCTCCAGGCGGCGGCAGATATCCAAGTTATCGGCGAGGCCGAAAATGGCTATCAAGCCGTGCACGAGTCGGAAAGGCTTCGGCCGGATGTAGTCCTGCTGGACCTCGCCATGCCGCGGTTGAACGGGGTGGGTGCCGCACGGCAGATTGCCGAGAGGGTGCCGGACGCCAGGGTGCTCATCCTGTCCAGTTACAGTGATGCGCAACACTTGCGGGAAGCCATTGAGGCAGGGGTGGCCGGCTATCTGATGAAGGAATCCGCCGGGGAAGAGTTGCTGCAAGCCATCCGCGAAACGGCTAAAGGAGGCGCCTGCTTTAGCCCCGCGATCCTTATCTGCCTGTTGAAAGAATGTTGGGGAAGTTCGCCCGACAGCCGCGGGCTCCCCACCAAAACAGCGACCTTGACTGAACGCCAAACGGAAGTTCTCCAATTGATTGCGGAGGGATATTGTAACAAACAAATCGCCGATATGCTGTTCATCAGAGCAAAAACGGTGGAAAAACATCGGCAGTCCCTCATGGTTAAACTGGGCATCCACAAGACTGCGCCCCTGACCCGCTACGCCGTTTCCGCCGGAATGGTGGAGGTCAACCGTACGCCCGTTTGGCCAGGGAGGCCAGGGCCGGCCTATCCGCGGGTGGCTGAAAAGAAACTTACCGAGATGTGAGTATAAATCAGCCCAACCTCCGAACAAGAGGAGTTCGGGCTCCGAGGGGGAAACACCCCAGGGTCAACCCCATAATATTATCGGGCGTCTTCCCGGTTATTCTTATGGGGTGAAAACCACACCGACGAAAACACCCCATCGGGAGGCCGATTTGCAAAGCGTGCGCCAAAATGAACGGATGAAGCTGGAAGAAGCCTTCCTGCTTCAGAATCAACTGCTCGCCGCGCGCGACTATGCCGAAGGGGTCATCGAGGCCGGGCCGCCGTTGTTGGTTCTTGACGAAAAGCTGGGCGTGCAGACGGCCAACAACTCTTTCTTCAAAACTTTCAAAATTTCCGCCCGCCAGACACTGAACCGCCCGGTATATGAACTGGGCAATGGTCAATGGAACATTCCGAAGCTCCGCACCTTGCTCGAGGAGGTGCTGCCGCGGAAGAAGTCTTTCAAAGAGTTTGAAGTGACGCACGAATTTGAACGCATCGGTCGGCGCACGATGCTGCTAAGCGGCCGGCAGGTGGATCACCTGCAGAGGATTCTCCTGTTCGTCGAAGACATTACTGAGCGGCGGCAGGCCCAGGCCGCCATCCAGGTTTCGGAGGTTCGTTACCGCCGCCTCTTTGAAGCGGCTCGTGACGGAATTCTGATTCTCGATCCCCGCACTCGCAAAATCACGGACGCCAATCCGTTCATGTCGGAATTATTGGGTTACCCTCGCGGCGAATTGCTCGGCAGAGAACTTTGGGAAATCGGCTTGCTCAAGGATGAAAAGGCCAACCAGGCCGCTTTTCGCCAGCTGCAAAAGAAGCATTTCATCCGCTACGAGGACCTGCCGCTGCAAAACAAAACTGGGCAGCGCCGCGAAGTCGAGTTCGTCAGCAATCTCTACGATGAAGACGGACGGAAAGTCATCCAGTGCAACATCCGCGACATCACTGAGCGCAAACACACCGAGGAATCGCTGCGCGAAAGTGAACAGCGGTTTCACGCCATTTTCACCCAAGCCACCGCCGGCATCGCGCAAACGGATTTGAATGGGCGCTTCACGCTCGTCAATAAATGTTACTGCGACATTGCCGGGCGCAAGGCGAAGCAATTGCTCGGCTTGCGAATGCAGGACATCGCCCACCCGGACGACCAGGCCCGCAACGCTGCCCTGCTGAAAAAGCTCAAAGAAGAGGGCGGAGGGTTTACCATCGAAACGCGCTGCCTGCGGCCCAACGGAGACATCGTTTGGGTGCGCAGCAGTGTTTCCTGCATCAACCACCTTCCCGCGGGCGGGGGATATTTTCTTGCAGTGATTCTGGACATCACCGAGAACAAGCGGGCGGAGCGGGCGCTATTGGATGCTAAAGACGAAATCGGCCGGCATGCCCTCGAGTTGGAGCAAGTGGTCACAGAACGCACCGGTGAGCTTTGTAAAACCATCGGCGAACTGGAAGGATTCTCATACAGCGTATCGCACGACATGCGTGCGCCGTTGCGGGCCATGCAAAGCTTCGCTCAATTTCTAGCGGATGAATACAGCAGCAAGTTGGACGAACAAGGCATCGATTACCTGCAGCGGATCATGCGCGCCGCCGTCCGTCTCGACCGGCTCATCCAGGATGTTTTGAGTTACACCAAGATTCTCCACGCCAGGCTGCCGATGGAACGGGTGGATCTGGACCGCCTGGTGCGCGACATTGTTGAAACCTTCCCGAACGGACAGCCCATCCAACCGGAGATTCGCATCCAAGGCACGCTGCCGCCAGTGATGGGGAACCCTGGTCTATTAGCCCAGTGCGTCTCAAATCTGCTCAGCAATGGCGCAAAATTTATTGCCCCCGGAACCACCCCACGGCTGGAGGTTTCGGCCGAAACGATGAAAGACGCATCGATTCGCGTGTGGTTCAAGGACAACGGCGTCGGCATCGCCCCTGAAAACCACGAGCGCATTTTTGGCTTGTTCGAGCGGATTTATCCCGTGACGGAATATGAGGGAACCGGCATCGGCCTGACCATCGTGCGCAAGGCAATCGAACGGATGGGCGCGCAGGTCGGCTTTGAATCTGAGCTGGGTAAAGGCAGCAACTTCTGGATTCAATTACCGAAGGCGTAAAACCGTGAGAACAATTCTCCAGGTTGATGACGATCCCAACGATGTCCTCCTCCTGCATCACGCCATGAGGAAAGTGGGCGTCGTCAATCCCATTCAGGTTGCGACTGACGGACAGGAGGCGATTGACTATTTGCAAGGTGCCGGCAAATTCGCCGATCGCGTCAAATTTCCATTTCCGTGCCTGGTGTTGATGGATTTGAAATTGCCCTATGTTATGGGGCTGGACGTTCTGCGATGGATCCGCCAGCAGCCCCGGACGGTCTTGACGGTCGTGATGCTGACCGCCTCCGGGTCAGAGGCGGACATCGTGCAAGCCTACCGTCTGGGCGCTAATGGTTTTCTGACCAAGCCGTCCGAAGCAAGCAGGCTTGAGGAGATGGTCAAAGCCATCAAGGATTTCTGGCTGACACAAAACACGCTGCCGCAGGAGTCTTCGCCAGAGTCGGCACCGGGACGAGTCGTGCGGTGCGTTGCTTCAACCATCAACGGTTCCGCCCCGAGGCGCCCGCCGCACGTTAATGGGGTGCGCCGGCCAAAGCGGCGCCGTCATACCAAAGGAAGTCAATGAAAAAAATCACTGTGTTGCTCTCGGACGATCACGCGGTTTTCCGCGAAGGGCTGCGGTCTCTGCTGCAAGCAACGGACGACATCGACGTCATCGGGGAAGCCGAGGATGGCCACAGCGCAGTGGCTGAAGCGATAAGACTTCAACCCGATGTTGTCCTGATGGACATAGCCATGCCGCGGTTAAACGGGGTGGAAGCGGCCCGGCGGATTGCCCGGCAGGTCCCCGCCGCAAAGGTGCTTATTCTCTCCACCTACAGTGACGACCAGCACGTGCAACAAGCCATTGAAGCCGGCGCTTCAGGTTATTTCACGAAAACGGCACCTGCCGCGGGCTTATTGCGGGCGGTGCGCCGGACCGGCAAAACAAGCACCTCTTTCAGTCAGTCGATTGCCAGCCGTTTATTGAAGCCGCGGCAAAAACGCGAGCTCCAATCCAAATCAAACGCCACCCTGCCATTGAGCAGCCGTCAAACTGAAGTCCTGCAATTGATCGCCGAGGGGTGTTCCAATAAACGCATCGCCAGCCTGCTGTCTGTGAGTCCTAAAACCGTCGAAAAACACCGGCAGTTGGTCATGGATAAGCTGGACATTCATGAAGTTGCAACTTTGACCCGCTACGCTATTTCCAGCGGCTTAGTGGAATCCGCACCTGCAAGCGGGTCAGGCGCACTCGAACGCTGGTAAGCGCGCGAGCCCGCCTCATACCTCGACGCCGGTGCCGGGAACACATCATGAGGATTCTTTTGGCCGACGATCACACCGTGGTGCGCCATGGGCTGAAGCAGATTCTGGCGGAGGAGTTTAAACGGGCGTTTTTTGGTGAAGCGCGCAACGCCCAGGAGGCTTTGGAGCTGATTGGCAAGGAGCCCTGGGACATTGTGATCCTGGACATCACCATGCCGGGGCGAAGTGGTCTGGAGGTGATGCGCGAGATTAAAAAGCTGCGCCCCAGGCTTCCGGTCCTAGTCCTTAGCATCCACCCGGAGAACCAGTTTGCGGTGCGTGTGCTCAAGCTCGGCGCGGCCGGATACATGACCAAAGAGAGCGCCGCCGAGGAATTGATCGGGGCAGTCAAAAAGGTGCTGGCCGGGGGCCGCTACGTCAGCACGTCGCTGGCGGAAGTACTGGCTACGAATCTTTGCAGCAACGGGGTAAGGTCGCTTCAGGACCTGCTCTCCGACCGGGAATTCCAGGTATTGCGCTTGATCGCCTCCGGCAGGATCGTCAGCGAGATCGCCCGCGAGCTTGCCTTAAGCGTCAAAACCATCAGCACTTACCGCAGCCGCATCCTGGAGAAGATGGGGCTAAGGAACAATGCCGAGTTGATGCACTACGCGATCCAGCATCAGCTCGTAGAAGTAATTCCAGGGGAGTCTTGATGACCACGCGCTCCCGATGTCAGTTACGAAGTGAGAACGAGTTGGAGAAGCAATTGATAAGCTACTTCGGCGTTGTGGGCGGGACGAATGGAGGCGGGCCAGGTGACCGTTGCTTCGCCGGTCCTAGTCGGCGTCGATTACCGGCGTTTTCGAAGCCGGCTCTTCAGCTGCGCGCTCGGTTTTGCTCTCTTGCGCCGGGTGCAGGCCGTAGCGTAAAAGTTTTTCCCGCATGGTGGGGCGAGAAACGCCGAGCCATTTAGCGGCCTGGGATTGGTCGCCGTCTGCCAATAGAATGGCTTGACCGTAAAGCTCCCTCTCAGCAGCTACGGTCACGCGGGCGTGAGCATCCTCGATCTCGCTACGCATCACCTTGGCCAGAAGGTCAGAAACAAAGGCTGCCAGCGACTGCTCCCTGGGTGGAAGCGCCGCCGCTGATTTGCCGAAAGTATCTTGAGCGATCGCCTCCTGGATGTCGTTCAAACTGATGATCCCATGCGATGAAACCAGCGCCCGACGAACCACGTTTTCCAATTCGCGGACGTTGCCCGGCCACGACATTTCCAGAAGACATTGGAGGGCGTCGGCATGAATCTGAGGCTCCGGGTTGCTAACCAGCTCCGTGCCATATCGGTGCATGAAATAGTCCACCAGGCTGGGTATGTCCTCCCGGCGCTCGCGAAGCGGGGGCACCTGAATTACGGCCACATTCAGCCGGTAATAAAGGTCTTCGCGGAATTCTTTTTCCAAGATGGCCAGCTTGAGATCGCGATGGGTCGCTGCAATGACGCGAACATCCACCGTGATCGTTTCTTTTCCGCCGACCCGCTGAAACGTTTTCTGTTGTAAAACCCGCAGCAGCTTGGCTTGCAGATTGATGCTCATGTCGCCAACCTCATCCAAAAAAATTGTGCCCTGATGCGCCAGCTCGAAGCGTCCGATTCGCCGCGCCTTGGCGTCGGTGAACGCGCCCGCTTCGTGACCGAACAGTTCGCTTTCCAGCAGTTGTTCGGAAATCGCAGCGCAATTGACAATGATGAAAGGCTGCGTGTGGCGTGCGCTGTGGCGATGAAGTGCGCTCGCCACCAACTCTTTTCCGGTGCCGGTTTCGCCCCGGATGAGAACGGCGACGGACTTTGCGGCCAGGCGGCCAATGTGCTTATACATGGTATGCATCACGGCGCTGTACCCGATAATGGCATCGGGCTCGGCAAGCGGCACGGGCACCTTGGGACGCTCAAGTTGAAAGCGGGTATCTTCGACGGCTTGATGGATCAGCGTTGTGAACGCGTTCCAATCGATGCGGCCTTTGATGATTGAATCATAAGCGCCTAGCTTCATGGCCTCGATCGTGGTCTGCGTGGTGGGTTTTGCCGTCATCAAAATCACAGCC
>DATJGF010000186.1:0-19497 GCA_035495315.1 Candidatus Limnocylindrales bacterium | reverse complement strand
GAATGACGAATGACGAGGGGAAACGGGATCGAGGACGACGACGAGGACGAGAACGATGGAAACAACTGACGACAGACCGCTGACAACTGACCTCTGATCTGAGTTTCCTTACGTCGTCTCCTACAAAAAAGAAGCGAGGCTGGCGTGCTCCAGCCTCGCTCGAATGACTCAGTTCCTCCACATCAGGCTTGCGCCTGCGGGTAATGGGCTTAGTAATCCATGTCGCCCATGCCGCCGCCGTGACCACCCGGCATCGGAGCTTTCTTCTCCTTCTCGGGGATCTCAGTGACGAGGCACTCGGTGGTCAGCAACAGACCGGCGATGGACGCGGCGTTCTGCAGCGCGGTGCGGGTAACCTTCTTGGGATCCACAACGCCGGCTTTGACCAGGTCTTCATAAGCGCCGGTCGAGACGTTGTAGCCTTCGTTGCCCTTGCGGCGCTTGACTTCCTGAACGACGACAGAGCCTTCCACGCCGGCATTGTCGGCCAGGGCGCGGGTCGGGAACTCGATCGCGCGTTTGACGATCTCGACGCCAATGCGCTCGTCGTCATTCTCGGGCTTGACGGTATCGATCGCCGAGAGGCAGCGCAGCAACGCGACGCCACCGCCAGGGACGATTCCCTCTTCAACGGCCGCGCGGGTCGCGTGCAGCGCGTCTTCGACGCGGGCCTTCTTCTCCTTCATCTCGGTCTCGGTTGCAGCGCCGACATTGATGACGGCGACGCCACCGGCGAGCTTGGCCAGACGTTCCTGCAGCTTCTCGCGGTCGTAATCCGAGGTGGTTTCCTCGATTTGACGGCGGATCTGGTTGACACGGCCCTGGATTTCGGAGCTCTTACCGCCGCCTTCGACGATGGTAGTATTTTCCTTGTCGACGACGACGCTCTTGGCGCGGCCGAGGTCATCCAGGTTGAGGTTCTCGAGCTTGATGCCGAGATCTTCGCTCATGAATTTGCCACCGGTGAGGATGGCTATGTCTTCGCACATTGCTTTGCGGCGATCGCCGAAGCCAGGGGCCTTCACGGCGCAGACGTTCAACGTGCCGCGCAGCTTATTGACAACGAGGGTCGCGAGGGCTTCGCCTTCGACTTCCTCGGCGATGATCAACAGGGGCTTGCCGACTTTGGCAACCTTCTCGAGGACCGGGAGCAGGTCCTTCAAGCTGCTAATCTTCTTTTCGTAAATGAGGATGTAGGCGTCTTCGAGACGGCATTCCATCGTCTCGGCGTTAGTGACGAAATAAGGCGAGAGATAGCCTTTGTCGAACTGCATACCTTCGACGACGTCGAGGGTGGTTTCGATCGACTTGGCTTCCTCGACCGTGATGGTGCCGTCTTTGCCGACTTTATCCATCGCATCGGCGATAATCTCACCGATCGTATTGTCCCAGTTGGCGGAGACGGTCGCGACCTGCTTAATTTCCTCTTTGTCTTTGACCTTCTTGGCGATTTTATCGAGCTGCTCGACCGCGGCAGCGACGGCCTTGGTGATGCCCCGTTGAATGCCAATCGGGTTGGCGCCAGAGGTGACGTACTTCAGGCCTTCGCGGAAGATCGCCTCGGCCAGAACGGTAGCGGTGGTGGTGCCATCGCCGGCCGCGTCGCTGGTTTTGCTGGCGACTTCGCGCACCATTTGGGCGCCCATATTCTCGTAGGGATCTTCCAGTTCGATTTCTTTGGCCACGGTGACACCGTCTTTGGTGACAGTCGGGGATCCAAATTTCTTGTCGAGGACAACGTTGCGGCCCTTGGGCCCGAGCGTGGCCGCGACGGCCTTCGCTAATTTAGAGACACCCTTGAGGAGGGTCTGACGAGCATTCTCGTCAAAGATGAGTTGTTTTGCTGCCATAGATACTACCTTTTATTGGTTAATGGTTGAAACTGGGATTACTCAACAACGGCAAGGACGTCGTCGGAGTTCAGGATCTTGTATTCCTTGCCGTCGAGCTTGATTTCGGTGCCGCCGTACTTGCTCACCAGCACGCGGTCTCCCTTTTTGACTTCGAACGGAATTTTCTTCCCGTTATCGTCAGTTTTACCGGTGCCGAGCGCCACGACGACGCTCTCCATCGGTTTTTCCTTGGCGGTGTCGGGGATGATAATTCCGCCCTTTTTAACTTCCTTCTCTTCGACCGGTTCAACGAGAATCCGATCGCCGAGGGGTTTTACGTTCAGTGCCATAGTTTAGTTCTTTCTTTGTTTGTTCTTGATTTGCGTTGAATCAAAATCCCGCCGCACTCGCGGAGGGAAATTCTTTAGCCTGTCAATGGTGGTCACGAGCTAACGCAACCGCCATCGACGAGATGAAATTATTATGTCGCAGTGATATCGAGATGCATTGCCGTTCTAACGTTCCAACGCTTTAACGTCGTAACGCTCAAACGTTATTTCTTCTCGTCTACCACTTCGGCATCGATGATCGGACCTTCGTCCTTCTTGGCGCCGGCGTTTCCAGCTTCGCTGCTGCCGGTTCCGGTGCTGCCGCCGGTGGGGCCGGCGCCGTGTTCGGTCCGCGCCTTTTCGCTGGCGGCTTTATAGAGTTCAGCCGAGACGCTCTGCCAGGCTTCGTTAAGCTTCTCACTGGCCGAACGGATTGCGGCAGCGTCCTGTCCTTTGAGGGCTTCTTTGACCTCTTTGATCGCGTCTTCGATCTTGCTCTTGTCGGACCCGGAAATCTTTTCCGCATTATCTTTGAGCATTTTCTCCGAGCGATAAACGGCATTGTCGGCTTCGTTACGGATCTCGATCTGCTCACGCTGTTTACGATCGTCTTCGGCGTGCGCTTCGGCATCCTTGCGCATCTTTTCGATCTCGTCCTTGTTCAGGCCGCTGCTGGCCGTGATGGTGATCTTCTGCTCTTTGCCGGTGCCGAGGTCTTTGGCGCTGACGTGGAGAATTCCGTTGGCGTCGATATCAAAGGTGACCTCAATTTGCGGCATGCCGCGCGGTGCCGGCGGTATGTCCGTGAGGTGGAACTTGCCAATGGTCTTATTATCACGAGACAGTTGGCGTTCGCCCTGCAACACATGGATTTCGACGCCAGGTTGATTATCGGACGCGGTCGAAAAGATTTCCGACTTGCGCGTCGGAATTGTGGTGTTGCGCTCGATCAATTTGGTGAAGACGCCGCCCAGCGTCTCGATGCCGAGCGACAGTGGCGTGACATCAAGCAACAAGACGTCTTTAACTTCGCCCTTCAGGACGCCCGCCTGAATGCCGGCGCCTACGGCGACGACTTCGTCTGGGTTAACGCCCTGGTGCGGAGTCTTATTGACTAGCGAGCGGGCCGTATCGACGACTTTGGGCATGCGAGTCATGCCGCCGACGAGCACCAACTCGTCGATCTTCTCAGTGCTCATGCCGGCGTCGCGCAAGCAGTTTTTCACTGGCGTGATGGTGCGCTCGAAGAGGTCATCGCAGAGCTGTTCCATCTTGGCGCGGGTCAGCTTCATGCTGATGTGCTTGGGCCCGCTGGCATCGGCAGTGATGAAGGGGAGGTTGATTTCGTAAACCTGCGAACTGGAGAGGGCAATCTTGGCCTTCTCAGCTTCTTCTTTGATTCGCTGCAGGGCATCGGGTTGTTTGCGCAGGTCCATGCCATGTTCTTTTCTGAACTCGTCGAGGATCCAATCCATGATGCGCCCGTCCCAATCGTCACCGCCGAGGTGAGTATCGCCGTTGGTGGCTTTCACCTCGAACACACCGTCGCCAATCTCCAGCACCGAGATATCGAAGGTCCCACCACCCAGGTCGTAAACTGCAATTTCTTCGTCTTTCTTTTTGTCCAGGCCATAGGCGAGCGAGGCGGCGGTCGGTTCATTGATGATGCGCAGGACTTCCAAGCCGGCAATTCGGCCCGCATCTTTGGTGGCCTGCCGTTGGGAATCGTTGAAATAGGCAGGCACAGTGATGACGGCCTGCGAGATTTTCTCACCCAGGCGCATCTCGGCGTCGGCCTTCAGTTTACCAAGGATCATCGCCGAGATTTCCGGCGGGCTGAACTGTTTGGCTTTGCCTTCGACCTCGACTTCGACACAAGCGTCGCCATTGGGGCCAGCGACGACCCTGTAGGGAACGCGCTTGCGCTCCTCTTCCACCTCGCTGAATTTGCGGCCCATAAACCGCTTGATCGAGTAGATGGTATTTCTCGAATTGGTGACTGCCTGGCGTTTCGCCGCATCACCGACGAGGCGCTCGCCGCTTTTTGTGAAAGCTACGACTGAAGGCGTAACGCGACGTCCTTCGGAGTTTTCTAACACGACGGGCTCTCCACCTTCCATTACTGCCATACATGAGTTGGTCGTGCCTAAATCGATTCCAATTACTTTTGCCATAAATTTCTCCTGCTTTGTACGCAGATCGCAACATTACGGAGCAGTGGTAATGCCACACCGGGTGCTTTATTTATAATATGCTTATGTACAATAAGTTACAATTTAATAGCTGCCTAGATGTGGCGTTGGATTACTGTGACAAGTGTGACATATTGTCCCTACTCTTGGGCCAGTTTGACACACAGTCGGGGTCACATCTGCTGCAGCGCAGGCTTTTAGCCTGCTGTATGGCAGGTTTTCAACTGCGCAGTCGTTGCTGGGTTTCTCCAATTCCCGAGATGCCGACTGAAAGTCGGCGGCACAGCAGGCTAAAAGCCTGCGCTACCCAAAACTAGTTGCTGTAAAGCCGAAAGCCGGAGTAGCATTTTTGCTGTTAAGTAATGCCGCGCCCTTCGATGTGTTTCGCCAAAGACCTCTGCTCCCGCAGTCTTCAAAGCATTTTCCTAATGCGTGTTGTGTTGGTGCTCTGGATTTGTGGCCTGGTTTTTGGAGGAGCGGTTTGTCCCGGAATAGATACCCAAACGAGCGGCAGTTCGCCGTCGATTTGGTATACCAATTATCGTATTACGTCGGTTCCCTGGTCGATTCATGTCGTGCAAATGCAGCGGAACAATCCAGTCTATCAAATCCAGTCGGTGCATGCTAAAGGCAGTGCGATTGGTCTGGAGACATTAAGCGAACAGTTGGCCCGGATCGATTCTGCCCGCGGCGTGTCCGTCGCCGGAGTTAATGGGGATTTTTATCAGCGAGACAAAGCATTCGCCGGCGCGCCGCGCGGGCTTCAAATCGTGAACGGGGAACTTATCAGTGCACCTTGCGGAGGAGCGAGTTTTTGGACGGATGCGCTTGGACAGTATCATATGACGAATGTCGCGTCACGGTTTCAGATAACCTGGCCAGGCGGGACGACGACGGAATTTGGCTTGAACGGTGAGCGGCAAGCTGATCGCCTTGAGCTGTACTCGCCGGCGATTGGAGTTTCGACGCACATGGCCGGCGGGCGCGAACTGGTTCTGGCGCGGACGGATGGCAGCCGCTGGTTACCTTTGCGGATTGGCCAGACTTACGTGGCGCGAGTAGAGCAGATTCACGAGGGCGGAAACACGCCGGTTCCGGCAGAAGGGATGGTGTTATCGCTAGGTCCGAAACTCCTGGCAAAGTTGCCCACCGTACAAACCGGGTCGGTTTTGCGGATCTCTACCGAATCGACGCCGGCGCTGCGCGGGGTCCGCATGGCGATCAGCGGAGGTCCGATCCTCATTGTAGGAGGGAACCGTCAGAAGACCCGCTCGATGAGCTCAGAAGCTTACGAATTCAGTTCGATGCTGGAGCGTCATCCACGAAGTGCAATCGGCTGGAATGAACACTCTTTTTTTCTGGTGGAGGTTGATGGTCGGCAGAAGGGCCTGTCAGTGGGCATGACTTTAGATGAATTATCCAAGTTCCTGATCGACTTAGGCTGCGAGGAGGCATTGAACCTGGACGGGGGGGGGTCGGCGACTTTGTGGTATGAGGGCCAGGTTCAAAATAATCCGTGTGATCGCGCGGAGCGGGAGATTGCAAATGCGATTGTGGTTTTAAAGAGGGCAGCGAGCGGAACAGGAGATGCTGAAGATCGGCACTGATGCGCTATTGGCATAGAATTTTCTTAGGAATTTTGTCAGTGGTGTCGCTTTCGCTGGCTGCCAGTGGCTGGTCCAGTGGCACCAACGTCGAACCTAACAAGTTCGAGCGTTGGTTCTCTTATACAAACGTCGTTATCGACGACATCCCGTGGTCGATTCACATTGTAAAGCTGGACCGTAGCAGCCGCGGCTTCGAGTTCGTCACGACACTAGGGCGCGGGACTAACTTTGGGATGGGGACAGTTTCCGAGCAATTGAAGGCGTTGCCTCGTGAATTGGGTCAACCTTTGGCAGCCATCAACGGAGATTTCTACGACAAGAGCGAGAAGTACGAAGGGCGGCCACGTGACCTCCAGATTTATAAAGGCGAGGTGGTCAGCAGTCCGGCGGGCCACACCTGTTTTTGGGTTGCGCCGGGGGGCAGCCCGCAAATGACTAACGTGTACTCGCGCTTCCGGGTGATCTGGCCGGACGGGAAAAGCACTCCGATCAGTTTGAATCAGGCGCGCGCCGATGATGCCGCCGTTTTATACACGTGGGCAATCGGCAATTCGACTCGAACGATCGGTGGGGCCGAGTTGATCCTGGAGAGCACGAATCGCACTGGATTCCACCCGCTGCGGATTGGGAATACGATTGCCACTAGGGTTCGCGAAATTCGTGCTAATGGCGATTGTCACGTCGAGGCGGGGACGATGGTGCTGTCGGTCGGGCCTGGCCTGACCTCGACGGTTCCGGTGACGAAACCGGGCGCGATCTTGCACATCGTGACTGAAACCGTTCCGGACCTAACGGGCGTGTCGGTCGCTATCGGTGGTGGTCCGGCGCTGGTTCACGGAGGCAAGCCGATGCACTGGAGCGGTTTTCTGCATATGCGCCACCCGCGCAGTGCAGTGGGATGGAACAAGGATTATATCTACCTCGTTGAGGTGGATGGACGTCAGAGCAATATCTCGCTGGGCATGACGTTTCCGGAACTGGCCGATTATTTGATTAAGCTCGGGTGTTCAGAAGCGGCGAATCTCGACGGCGGTGGGTCGGCGACCTTGTGGGCGCTGGGAAGCGTGCGCAACAGCCCAAGTGAAGGGGATGAACGACCCAGCGCTAATGCGTTGGTAGTGATTCGCCGAAAGTCTAACTGAAGGCGCGCGGTTTATGACACCATTTCTGAGCCTTGCAGGAGACGCAATAAGGAGACTCCGATCAATTCGATTTGCGGGCTCCATGGAACTGGTGGGAGTCTCCTTGCGTCGTCTCCTGCAGTTAATGGCATTTGCAATCTGCTGCAATCTGCAGGCTGCTCCAGAACACGAGGCACGAAAATATCTCGAGGCTCTCCCTGGCGCTGACCTTTTCCGCGAGGACGCGGTCGCGAAACTCCAGATCGAAATTAGTGTTCCCGGTCTGGAGGTGCTGCAGAAGGAGCCGCGGCAATTTGTTTCCGCCACGATCCGCGAAAATCAGGTGGTTTATACGAACGTCGCCATCCATTTGAAAGGCGCCATCGGCAGCTTCCGTCCGGTGGATGATAAGCCATCTTTGACCGTCGATTTCGAGCACTTCAGCCCCGGTCGGAAGTTCCACGGGCTGCGGCGAGTGCATTTGAACAACTCGGTTGAGGATCCTACTTATTGTAACGAACGCCTCGGAAGCGAACTTTTCGGCGCGGCCGGTATTCCGGCTCCGCGGGTCGCCGGCGCCCTCGTGACGTTGAATGGCCGGCGCCTGGGTTTGTACGTGCTCAAGGAGGGTTTCACCGAGGATTTTCTGTCGTGTCACTTTTCCCATCCCGGCGGGAATCTTTATGAACCGGAGGAGGGCCATGATGTCAACCAGCACTTGAAGCGGAATTCGGTGCGCGCACAGGCGAGAGATCGACAGGCGCTTCGGGCTCTGGCTATGGCGGCTTTAGATCCGAATATCTCAAACCGTTGGGCGGCTTTAAACAAGAGCCTGGCTACCAAGGAATTCATCTCGTTTATGGCGATGGAAATCATGATCGGGCATCGCGATGGTTATTGCCTGGCCCGAAATAACTTCCGGGTTTATGAAGAGCTCGATTCCCAGAAGATCATGTTCCTTCCGGATGGCATGGACCAACTCTTTGGCAATCCGTCGGCACCATGGCAGCCGCGGATGGCAGGGCTGGTCGCCAAAGCGGTAATCGAAATTCCGGAAGGGAAACTTGGATACCGTGAGTGTTTCACCACTCTGCTCACGAATCTGCTACGCCCCGATTTCCTCGCCACACGCGTCGATCGCGTGGTGGCCTCTTTACGGCCGTTCGCGACGGTGGCCGAATTTGACAGCATCCAGAATGAGGCCATCGCGCTCAAGCGACGCATCGCAGAACGGCGCCGCGATTTGGATCTAAATGTGTGCCAACCTGAGCTCAAACTCCTTTCTTTGGAGAACGGCGACGCACTTTTAGAGAACTGGGTCAAAGCCGAGGAACCGCACGACGGCACGATGGAAATGGGCCAAAGCCCTGATGGAATTTCGGAGCTGCATATAATGACGCGAAGTGAGGCCTCAACCTCCTGGCGGACAAGGGCCGTGCTCAATCGCGGACATTATCGGTTCGAAGGAAGAGCCCGCGTCAGCGGGGTCAAACCTTTGGCGTCCGGGAAACACCAGGGTGCCGCGTTAAGAATTGGCGGCAGTACGCGGCGATCGGATGATTTAGTGGGTGATTCATCCTGGCGCGTGTTGGGAACGGACTTTCAGGTTGAAACGGATGCAACCGAAGTGGAATTCATTTGTGAGTTGCGGGCGGTAGGGGGAGAGGTCTGGTTTGACAAGGCTACCTTGAAAGTGGTTTCGATGCCTCAATGATGGTATGGCTTCTGCTGTTTTGGAGGCGCCAATTGGGTCAGATTGAGCTGATTGTAGCGAGATTGGGGTTATTGTGGGCGCGACCGAATTTGCTCTGTGGAAGACAAAAGAAGTACACAGTCATTCGTTGGTTCGCCGCTTAGCCCCTTGACTTTCATTTGGTTATATCGAGAATGTATGATGAAGCTTCGTCCAGGCTGGACAGCAGCGGGCAAAACTGTGACAGGCCCCTTATGAAAAACCACCCAAAACCGCGAGCATTCACGTTGATTGAATTGTTGGTTGTGATTGCCATCATCGCAATCCTGGCGAGTATGTTGTTGCCATCGCTGGCGCGGGCCAAAATGAAGGCCAAGGACATCAGCTGTGTCAATAACCAGAAGCAAATCAGCCTCGGCTTTCGGCTCTGGGCTGGCGATCAGGCGGACAAATACCCCTGGAACGTTGATTATGCCAAAGGCGGCAGCAAGGATTCGCCCGACTGGACTGACAATTTCCGAGTTTGCTCCAACGAACTGCGAACGACCGCGATTTTCGTCTGCCCGCACGATTTAACCAAGCGCGCGGCGACGAATTGGACGACCATGCGCGGGGACCTGAACGTAAGCTACTTCATAGGGCAGAGTACGACTGACGCCCGAACGCAAGATATTTTGTGCGGTGACCGCAATGTGATCGGCGGGGGCGGCGGATTGGATCCGTCCTGGAGCACATTTCTAGGAAGCTCGATTGATGCGGCGTGGGACCAAACCCTTCATATTCATTCAGGCGTCCTTGCGATGGGCGATGGGAGCGCTCGCAAGACCACGACCCCTATTCTGCGCGAACAGATTAGTCTTTTGCTCTCCACTGGAACCACTAATGTCGTCTTCTCCAAGCCCAGGGGGATTTTTTAGTCGCAGAATTGCGTTTTGCTGCACGTCGCTCGATTCACCGGCTGAAAATCGGGAACCAAGCGGTTTACAGCCGTTTCTGGGCACTACTCTACATGCTAAGTGCAGTGCTGGATTTATCCAGCAGTACACCGCGCTTGTGGAGGACAAATCCGAATCCACGCGGGTAGTATCTGCTCTCATTAACCCCGAGCTTCAGCTTTGGGTGACGGGCACTGCACCGATGCGAACCGTTTCGGCGGTTTACCAATGGTTGACTGGCCCAATACGCTTCTCGGAAACCGCTAAAGCGGTTAGAACCAGTCTATTCCGCATCTGCACCCCGCTGAAACGGGGTGTTAATGAGAGAGTCCGCATCCCCATGGGCGCGGCGGGTTGCGATAAATTCCGCGCTCCGGTATTGGTACGTTTCAGCATCAACTGGCTGGCTCAGGGTCTCCACCATGCGTGATAGCAAGGTCATTGGGTCGATTGCGAGTCTGGTTGCGCTGGGCGGGGTGGCCATGATCTATTTGACGGCGCGCGGTGGATTTGGGCCGGGGATTGACCCCAAGCCGCACAAGGCAGCGGGCCACGTCCTGGCAGAGCAGGCACTGGCATTGCTGAAACCGGGCGGCCAGATCACTCTTCTTGCGCGCGATACCAGCACCTTCAAAAACCCCGCGTCCGATATTTTGTTGCAGAGTTTTCGCGATACGGCGCAACGTGCTCATATTTCGATTCGAACACTGCAGCTTCTGCAAGTGGATCCGTTAAGGCCCGTCGAAGTACCGGCAGGCGATTTTTTTGAGCTGATCCGCAAAACACCGAAAGGGAGCGTGATTGTGTCGATGATGGGGCCACCGTTGTTGAGTGAAACGCAAAGGCTGCGACTGGGTGAAATTAATCCGGCGATTATTGGTTTTTGTTCCGGGAGTCTCAGTGACCAGGTCGATTTGCACACGTTGTTCCGTCAGGGTCTACTGCATGCCGCGGTGGTGAGCCGGCGTCACCCCGCAGCAACGTCTTCCGGTGCGGGGTCGATGCGCGGCTGTTTTGATCAATGGTTTTTGGCTGTCACACCCGCTAATGAAGCTGACCTGGCGCTCCAAGCGGGCCACGGGCCGGATGCGAAATGAAGATGCACTCTTCTCGGCTATCATCAGCCAGTCACCTGCGGCGGCGGCAAACCACTTTCGTAGCGCAGAGTTCCACTCTGCCGTACCGCAGGTTTTCAACCTGCCAGGGGCTCGATGCAAGGGCAACCCGTGGCGTCGCTTCGAGCCACCACAGTCGCCAGGCTCATGGCTTCACCTTGACCGATTTGGTGGTCATCCTGGCCCTTGTAACGACGGTTTGCGCGATCGTTTTTTCAGCGGTGACCGCCAGTCGCACGAAGTCACGGCTGGCGGTCTGCTCAGCAAATCTGCAGCAGGTAACGCGGGCGGTGTTGAGTTACTGTGGCGATAACGGGCAGGCCCTTCCGACGATTCCGCCCGGAGATAATCGCAGTCTCTGGTGGTACTACAAGGAACAGGTGAAACGCTATGCCGGTCTGACGGGGGAATCTTCCAAGGGTGATACGGTGTTTGCGTGTCCTGAGGATCGCGGCTATTCGGAACCGTTCCCGTTTCACCTCAGCGCGAAATTTGATTTCAACAGCTATGTGTACAACGGTGTTACTTTGCCGGGGATGCCCAACATCGCCGGCCTCCAATTGCCGGCGGTGAAACATCCGCAACGTACATTGCTGGTGATGGAATGGACCGCTCACGCGCCCCTATCCTGGCACAAGAGCAAGACCGGGCGGAGCAACAGCCCTTTTTATTCTGATGCTGAAAGTGTCGCCGGCTTCGTCGATGGGCACGTGAAGTTGAGCAAAATTTATTACGACGGCTACAATGCGGCGTATACTCGTGACCCGATCGATGGCTATGATTATCAATATAGTGAAGACTAAGAATCGAACCTTGCGAACATATTTGGGCGCCGCGGCCTTGCTGGTCCTGCTGACTGCGCGCGTGCCTGCGTCCACCGTATTTGGTCCCTGGGTGCCTTTTTTCAAAGGCATTGATCGCGCCCTGGGAACAAACACACCCGGCCCCGGCGCCTTTGCGGAGCTTCAGGTAGTCAATGCGATCCGGGTCGACCTGACTGACCCTGATGTGCGATTTTTCAGCACTCCCCGTTACACCAATTATGTGGCCGATGGCACGGGGATTTGCGGGTCCGAGACCGTGGTGTCTACCGCGACTAATTTCCTGAAAAAATACAATTTGCAGATGGCAATCAACGCGAACAATTTTCACGACCCCTGCACGGCCGACTCCCCCTCGTACACGTTGCCCGAAGGTTCACCGGTCCGAGTGACAGGAGCGCTCGTTAGCACCGGTCAGGTGGTCTCGGTGCAGGAGGGCGCCATAGACGATTCGACGTTTATGTTTACAAGCAACAACGCGCCAACGTTCATTCCAACGAATTGGCCACCGGCCTCGACGGCCGGCGCGTATACGGTGGTCTCGGGTCTATATGCAGTGTTGGTCAATGGGCGCAACGTCGCCTCCAATTATCTTGGCAACCCCGATTTCGTGCATGCCTTGAATCCGCGCACTGCGTTTGGCGTCTCTCAGGATCATCGCTACTTGTACTTGATCACGATTGACGGTCGGCAATCCGGTTACAGCGACGGAGCCTACGATTGGGAAACAGCCGAATGGCTAAAGATCGTTGGCGCGTGGAATGGGGCGAATATGGATGGTGGTGGGTCGACTTGTCTGGTAGCGATGGATTCGACAGGCCGGGCTGTCGAGTTGAACCACGACAACGCGGCGGCGGCCAACCGGGTTGAACGCACGGTCGGGTGTCATTTCGGACTTTATGCTAAACCCGTGCCTGGCTTTATCAACGATGTGACCGCCTCGCCTGACGATACGACAGTGATGATAAACTGGAGCACGACCGCACCTGCAACCTCCCAAATCCAGTACGGTCTAACGACAAACCTCGGATCCTTCTCGCCGTTGTCCGCGACATTGGTCACCAATCATTCGGTGCAGTTGACCGGTTTAACACCAGGAACGGGCTATTATTTCAACGTAATTTCCAGCGTGTCGGGCTCGCAGTACGTTTCGTCGAATTTCTTTTTTGTCACGACCAACTACGTGGTTACCAATGCGGTGTTCGATCTGAGCAATGTTTGGAGTTACACCACGGCCAATTTGGACGGCGTCAATTGGACTGCCCCCAAGTATGACGATTCTGGGTGGGACGGCTCCGGCCCGGGGCTGCTTTGGATCGACATTCGCGGACCCAACTCGGCGATCCCAGTGCCACTCGTCACTCAAATGCCCGGCAACCCGAATAACACTTACGCCGCAGGTTATCCGTACACTACCTATTATTTCCGCACGCATTTTACCTGCGCCAATAACAGCTCGGGCGTCTCATTGCAGTTCACTGATTATATTGACGATGGGGCAGTCTTTTATCTTAACGGGAATGAAATCTATCGCTTACGAATGCCTGCCGCCCCAACCCCGATTTCAAATTCAATGCTCGCTTCGAGCTACGGTTGCGGCGGTGATGCGACCTGTGCGGACTCGTTCACGATCGCCGGCAGCGCGCTGACGAATCTTGTCGTTGGGGACAACGTTCTGGCTGCCGAGGTGCACAATTACAGCGTTGGCAGCCCCGACATTACTTTTGGAACCAGCTTGGGACTGGTAGTGCCTTACAGTTTAAGTCCGTTACTGAGCGTCGGGTATTCCAACGGCACCGTGACACTGAGTTGGTCTGGCAGCGGGTTCACGCTGCAACAGGCGGGGACGCCGGCCGGAGCCTGGACAAACACACCGGGCCCGGTGATAACCAGCCCCTACACTCCGACCATCCAAGGGCCGGCGCTTTTCTACCGCCTGGTCAAATAATCACCAGCGCGTTCGGCGCCGATGATTTGTCGGGCTTTCGGGTAAAGGACTCTGCCTCGTGAAAGAGGTTAGCGTCTCTTTTTGGACGGGAGTGATTTGCGTTTGGTTTTGGCGAAACCTCTCAGTTGGCGACGATTCATGGATTTGAACATGCTCTTCGACGCGCCGCGAAGAGATGACTTGCTGACGCGTCCCCGTTTGGCGGCCAAGGCAGCGCCGGCAGCCATTTGTTGTTTCCTGGATTTTGCAGGCATACTTTAGCCACGCACATAATTCACGCTTGCGCAACGGGGAGGACACCTGCCTTTTCGACCTCCGAATGATAAATACCAAATGAAGGACAGCTCTAAATCCGAAAACCGTTATCCGAAAAACCGTTTCCTTAGTATCCTCGGAATCTATTCCCCGGCGTGAAATGTGGCCCACGACTGAGCCGGCCGATCTTTAAGGATCGCTTCCATCCAATCAAATTGAGGATGCGCGGCCAGGTATTTGCGCGCAACGAATGGGATGCCGCAGGCCGAGCCCCAGCGTGCCTCAAAGGCCATCTGCTTTGCCAGACTGGCATCAACAACTTTGCTGTCGACTGTGCCGCAGCAACCGAATGGCACGCCTGGCCATGGTTTATCCGCTTCGGGATCGAGATCAAAGTGTCCGCAAAGCGTGCGTGCTGAGGGTTGGATTCGGCCGCGATAACTGTCGAAGTGGTCGGCTTCGAAGCGCCTTGCCAAGGCGAGATCGATTTTGCCTGCGCTTTCGCCCATCAACTGTTTCCAACGTACTCGCCGTGACACCGAGGAACAGCGGATATCGGTCTCATCGGCGCTGGTTTCCATGCGGAGGATTTTTGGGTCCTCGGCGACGTTGGATCCGGTGAAATAGCCGTCGCGCCTTTTTTCAAAACCGATATGTTTGAGGCCGAGCTCAAGACGGGCAATCTCTTTGGAATGAATATCACCTAGTAACCAGGCATTGGCATAGCCGCCATTGTTGCCGGTTCTCATGATTCGACACCATTCGTCAATTGATCCGGCATCCTGGGTGGCGCGGCGCATGCGGACGAACTCTGGCACGGCATTGGTGTCGAACCCTTCAAAGCTGCCGATGGTGGTTTCCGAACCGACCAGGCCGGCATCGGTGATGAAGAAATCGGTACCGCTGTGAATCCAACCCGGCGAAGTTTGCCACAGGATCCGGTGGCCACGCACCGGCTTAATGTCTTCAATGATTCTCGGGAAGACATCATCATAACTTTGCATCGTGTTATGACCGAGAACGACATTGCCGTCCCTGGTCATACTACCGGTCGCGATAAATGAACTGCAGCCTTCACGAACTGCGACCAGGTTTTCGGTTGGGGTCTCTTTGATCTTCTTCAATTCGCCAGGCCACCAATAGCCTTCCAATTCGATATACGCGTTGTAAGCGATCATCTCTTCGCGTGAGCTGGCGACCCCTGCGGCACGCAGTCCATCGACCATGCCATCGATTTCGTCCAGGTCTTCAGGGTCGATTTTGGGCAAAAACATCGGAGCCGCCTGGGCGACGAGCCACTTCCAGTCCATCGACGTCTGATGTTCCCAGCTGACACGAGTTGTATGCAGGCTGTCGGTGATTTCCCGGGCGAGGAGGTAGCCGCGTTGAAATCCGCGATCGTGAGCTTCGCCCTCGACATGGATATAGATCCAACCGGCCTTTTCGGAGCGGTGCGCTTTGGACACACAGGATTGCTGTTCCGCCGTTAACGGAGGAGAAGGATTGTTTCGTGCATTGGCGGAAATGCAAATCAAAGCCGAGAGAATTAGAAGTCGCCCTGGAATCATGAGGTTAGAATAGCTTACGGGAAATAAGGCACAAGGCGAAAGGCATTGTGGGAGACGACGAAAGCAGACTCACATTTCTCAATGACGAATGAAGAACGGTAGCACTGCCCCGCTTCTGGAAGGTTGCGGTTCTGCATTCTGCATTCTGATTTTCTGAGGGTCTCCTTGCGTCGACTCCTACACGGCGTAATAAGGCCTTAGGGCCGGGGGGAGGGAGCCGATGCGCAGGACGCGTTGGGAATCAGCGTCGAGGTCTTTAGACTCCGGGGCGAGCGGAACAATCTGACCTGCCTCGAGGCTCGCAACTGGCACTCCATCGCGCAACAGAATGCGATTGGCGGTAATTGAAGCGACGCGCGGACTGGGCGACAATGTCCCGGTGAGATTCAGCGGATCAGCCGCGCTGATTGTGATGAGAGAGCCTCGGGGTGGTGTTTTGCGCACGGAGCGCAACAAGCCGATAGCTCCCGGCAAAGCGAACTGTTCACCGCTCACGCCGCCGACAAAGTAACCGCCGCGAATTTCGCCACGCGCTTCGAGCCGCCGGTAGACCCGGCCGAGTTCATACCAGGAGACCTGGATAGCTTCGCGGTCGAGAAGTCGCCGGAAGACGACGCCATAGCGGCGAAGCAGGGCCAGGGCAAAGGTCTCGATGGCGTCTTCGCGGCTTGCGGCCTGCTCGGATGATGGGGGTTTGGGTTCATGCAGACTGGAAGTCTGCGGTACAGCAGAGTGAAACTCTGCGTTACAGCGGAGCAGGGACCAGCGGCCGGCGAATTCGAGGCTGGTGATCGCGCGGTGATGCCGCTTACGGGTGCTGTCAGCAAAAGGCACGCGCTTTTCCTGGGGCACTAGCAGCGCGCGCAGTCCCTCGAAACTGTCGGCCGTGACCCAACCCAAACCGGTGAGCTCCGCGAGAGCTTGCTCAATGCGCGAGGGTAACAGATCGCGTTGCTTCATCAGCTCGCCAAAGAAAAGCGCGCCGCCGCTGAGGAGGAGTTGCAGGACACGGCGTGTATCGGGGGAAAGTTCGACGGCAGCCGGCACCGAAGAAAGACAAAGCCAGTGCGCCAGATGCGCACGGGAGAATATCGATACCGGGCTGGAGCGCACCGGATTAAACGGCTTGCCATTTTGGTTTTGTGGCGGGCTCAGGCGGCCCCAACCGATGCGACCACTGAAACAAAGGTGATCGAGCCATTGGGGAGCGTAGTCTTTGACGCGCAACGCAAGGACTTCAGGTTCCCAGGCAGCGGCGGGAAGCTCGTAACCATCGAGTTGCTCCAAAACGGCGCGAAGGCCATCTGGGCCTTCGGTGCGGTGCTCGGAATCGACTCGTTGCCAGGCCAAGAGGAAGCGCTGAAATTCCGCTATTGAAACAGGCTGGATTTCGGCTCGAAGCCGATTGATCGTGAGCCGGTGGATGCGCGCCAGCAGGCGACGATCGCACCATTCCAGCTGCTGCACCCCGGAATGGAATTTTCCACGAAGGACGAAGCCCTCGGCCTCCAAGGCCAGTAAGGCGGCATCGGTTTGTGATTCGGGGAGAGTGAAAAAGTTTGCGAGTTGAGAGCTGGTTACTGGGCCACTAATTTCCATGCGGCCGCGGACGAGTTCGCGCAGGGCGTTCTCAGGTTCCCAGGTTTGATTTTGTGAGACAGGCGCTACCAGGCGCGGCTCAGTTTCGCAGTCGGGGTAAAGGGCTTGTAAAAGAGGCAAACGCTCGGCGGCAAACCATTTCCTAGTAGGAGTCGACGTAAGGAGACTTTGATCAGCTTTTTCAATTTCGGATAAGGACTTTGGAGTGATCTGGTCCGGGTTTTTAAGCTCAGGGTTAGTGATTGGAGTCTCCTTACGTCGACTACTACAAACAAATCGGCCTGCACGCCGCTCACTCGCGAGAACCGCGGCACATTCAAGGGATTTTTCACCAGTCCGTTTAAGTTCCTCCTCAGTCATCAGCCCGGCCTGGAGCAGCGCTTCGTGAACTTCATCGGGATTGGCGGCGCGCGGCCAGGCCTCAGTGCAGACCTTATCAATGGCGGCGGCGTCGAGCACACCGATGCCGGAATCGCGAGAGCTGTCACCCGCTCGCCGCGTGTATACGGCTTGAGTGCGTCGTTCCTCCAAAGGCGCATTGTCGAGGAACGCGTAGGGCTTGGCGTTCAGGATCTCGTGGGCGAGCGGAGACGGTTCCGGCAAGTCACGGGCGATGCATGTGACTTCTCCGTTTTCGATTTTTTTCAATACGACGATCAAGCCCTCGATATCCATCGCCTCCGTCAGGCAATCTTCAATCGTTTGCTGCACCAACGGATGCTGCGGAATCTCGCGGTCGCCCGCGATATTCTCCAGGCACGCGAGTTGGTCCGGGAACACAGCAGCGAGCAAATTCTCCGACTCCATCCGCTGGAGCGGCGCGGCAATTTTGCGACCGCCCCGTTGGCGGGGAAGCGCGAGGGCGCGGGTGGCATTCCAGCGCCAGCGGATTGGAAACATCGGCGCGTCCAGCAACGCTTGGACCAGTAAGTCACGCACGGTTTTGCTGTTGAGATAGCGAAACACGTCTTCCAGCGGGAAGGAATGCTGCGTGCCAAGCGAGAGCACGATTGCATCGTCTGTGGCGGCGGCCTGGAGTTCGAAGTTAAACGAACGGCAGAAGCGTTTACGGAGCGCGAGTCCCCAGGCGCGGTTGATACGAATTCCGAAAGGGGAGTGGATGACCAATTGCATGCCGCCGGATTCATCGAAGAAGCGTTCCAGAACCAGTGTTTCCTGCGAAGGGATCACGCCCAAGGCGACATGCGCCGCGAGAAAATATTCGACGAGCTGCTTAGTGGCTGGTTCCGGGAGTTTGTATTCAGAGATGAGCCAATTGGTTAATTTGTGCGACGCGGCGTCGTTGTGTTCGCTTGATTCCTCAATTTTCGCTTCTAGATGCTTACGGAAATTCGATACCGCTTCAGAAACTTCCAATGTCCGGCCGGGTGCTTCGCCGAGCCAGAAAGGAATGCCGGGGGGCTGGCCATGCGCATCTTCAACACGCACCGCGCCAGAATTGATCCCCAGAATGCGCCAGGAGGTGTTGCCCAGTTGGAAAATATCGCCCGCCATGCTTTCGACGGCAAAATCCTCATTGACGGTCCCGATAAAAGTTTCGCTCGGCTCGAGAATCACTCGGTAATCTGCGTTATCCGGAATGGCACCGCCGGAGGTCAGGGCGACCAGGCGGGCGCCACGACGGGCACGGAGTCGGTGATTAATCGCGTCGTGGTGAATCAGGGCGGCACGCCGGCCGCGCTTGGTGCTGAAACCCTCGGCAAGCATCCGGATGACATCGTCAAATTCGTCGCGTCTTAGATCGCGGTAGGGGTACGCGGAGCGGAGAAGATTGAAGAGCTCGTCTTCGCGCCAGTCTTCACAGGCTGTGCAGGCCACGATCTGTTGAGCCAACACATCGAGCGGCTTCTCTGGGATCTGGACTTTATCCAGGTCGCCACTGTAGATGCTGTGCATAGTCGCGGCGCATTCAACCAGCTCATCCCGGCTGAGCGGGAAGATACGGCCCTTGGGCAAGCCACCGCGGCGATGCTCCGCTCGTCCGACACGCTGCAGCAAAGTGGCGATGGAACGAGTCGGGCCGAGCTGACACACCAGATCCACCGAGCCAATATCGATGCCGAGTTCAAGCGAGGCGGTGGCGACCAGCGCTTTAAGTTCACCGCGCTTGAGGCGATTTTCGGCTTCGAGTCTTAGCCGAGCTGACAGGCTGCCATGGTGTGAGGTCACCTTGTCCGGGCCAAGCAACTCACAGAGATGGTGTGTGGCGCGTTCAGCGAGCCGGCGCGTGTTTACGAAGACCAATGTCGTGCGATGCGCCTGGATCAGTTCAGCCAGGCGAGTATAAACCTCGGCCCAGACCTCATTAGACATAACCGCTTCGAGTGGTGAGCCCGGAACTTCAATAGCGAGGTCGATCTTTCGCGCATAGCCTGTGTCGACGATGGTGACGTTGGGACGGAGTGAGCTATCACGCTTTATGAGTTGTGCGGCCGCAGTCGACAAAGAAGAAGACCCCTCA
>DATJGF010000185.1:0-98484 GCA_035495315.1 Candidatus Limnocylindrales bacterium | reverse complement strand
GTGTATCGTGCTGTAGGGCGGCATCAAAGAATACACCGATACATCGGTCCCGTCCGTCTCATGAATCCCCGCCTCACTCCAACCGACCAGCGCTGCGGTCGCAGCCAGCAAATGCTGTTGCAGCATGCTCGAGACCATTATCGCCAGCAATCCACTTAGCCAGGCGCGACTCCAGTGAACTAAAGGTTTCATCGCTTAAACGGACGTAGATCAGTCGTGTCGGGAGAGAGAATCTGGGAAAGAGGCGCCTCTTGCGAAAAGGTAAAGACCCGACGGACCAACTATCAACTGGACTTCTCTATTCATTCAATCGCCCTACTAGCGCCCGGCTGGGGTTTTAGCAACCTTTGTACCATTAATCTCTTGAATGCGGCTCGGGCATTGAAGCGTATCGACCGCCGATGGAGTGGGGCCACAGGGAAATTCTTGAGGGTTGCGAGCGCGCCGCTCAACGGCCGGATTACGCAGAGGCGCCGAGCGCCGGGGCCACACGTCATGAGATCAAACGGTCCGACCTCATTGCGCCCGCGCTGCTAAAACCAGGACGGAAACGATCAGTTTTGTCCGAGAAATTGTCACTTATCGTAGACATTAGCCTATTTACCGTAACGCGCAACTTCTTTTGTCAAACATTCATCTCATATATTGCGGAAGTCAAGTTGAGGACCTCACCTGGAAACGTTCGAATAGGTCTGTCGCTTACACTTTGAAACCTGACTCAGCCAGCAAGCAGAAAGTGAGGCGCCCTCAGATCTCCTTTGTCATAAAGACGCTGTTTGGATCTTCAACGTAAGTCGCGAACGGGCCGCACCGTCTGAATCCGAAACTCTCGTACAGCCGGCGTGCGGCCTCAAAATACGCCATAGAACCTGTTTCCAAACTCAATCGGCAATATCCGCGACATTGCGCCTCTGCAATGATGTGCCGCAGCATTTTTGAGCCGACGCCTTGTCGTTGATAGGCATAGTCCGTGCGCATCGACTTGATCTCGCCATGCAGAGCATCCAGTTGTTTCAACGCGCCGCAGCCCGCGAGCTCGGCTCCATTCCAAATCGTCCAAAAAGTGATGTCGGGCTTTCGGAGTCCGTCGAGATTCAAGGCATGGCGGCTTTCGGGGGGAGAAACCAGAGCCATGCAGCGCAGGTGCTCTTCGAGCAGTTCGATAATCCGGTCGCCGGTGAGATCGTCCAACCGAATTTCCATCTCATCCCGTGCCCGCATTCGCACCCGCGTCCAGTCCGTTGCCAGACGGAGCAACAATCACCTCCATGCCTCGAGCCCGCAACCCTTCCACTATTTCAGTCGGCGCAGCGGTATCCGTAACGATCGTGTCGACACAATCCAAGCCGCACAGGGGAAGCACCGAGCGCCGGCCAAGCTTCGTATGGTCCAGGCAGAAAATTACCATTTGCGCCGCTTCAATCATCGCAAGCTGGATATCGATCAGCAATCCATGCGAATTCGTGATCCCTTCCAATGATAATCCCCCGGCGCTCATCACCGCGACGTCGGCGTGGATTTTAGAAAATGAATCGACAGCCAGCGGCCCCACCAGGACGCCCAGCCGCGGATAGATCACGCCTCCGGACAGTACCACCTCAAGCCGATTTGCCGACGCATAGAGGTTTGCGACCGGCAAGGAGTTAGTAATAATCTGTGGTGCTTTGGCTTCCAGATACCGCGCGACATGATAAACAGTTGTGCCAGCGTCCAAAATGACGCTTTGGTTCGGCTTGATGAGCTCTGCACAGCTTCTACCGATGGCTTCCTTTTCCGCGAGCTGATGAGTATCGCGAGCTGAGAAAGTGAACTCATCCGATTTTGGCACCACAATTCGCGCTCCGCCATGGGTCCTGCGAACCGTCCCGGCAGCTTCCAGCACTGTAAGGTCGCGCCGGACTGTGGATAAGGACGCATCTACTTGTTTGGCAATCTCTTCGAGCGATGCGAATTCGACCTTTAAGAGGTATTCCCCAATCCGATGTTGACGCTCTTCAGCCTGCATTTGGCCATTTCTGACAGAATTTGATAGATATTGCAATCTTTTTTATTGACAATCTATCAAAATCTGTCAAAAACAGGCGCGTATGGTAGCCAGTGCCCCCTCATCACTGCACCGGTCCGTGGTCGAACACCTGGTCCGCCAGGCGGTTTACCAACGCCTTGGGAAACCGTTGCCAAGACCGGCATCAGCCCCCAATCCATTGGTGGTGAATGTAAGCGCACGGCATTGCCATTTAACACCCGAAGCCGTCGAAACGTTGTTCGGCAAGGGGCACCAATTAACCGTACACAAGTGGCTCTACCAGGAAGGGCAATTCGCAGCCAAAGAAACCCTCACCCTGATCGGACCGCGCAGCCGGGTCATTTCCAACCTGCGCATTTTGGGACCTTGCCGGAATTTGAATCAGGTCGAGTTGTCCTACACCGATGGGATCGCCCTCGGGTTTGATTTGCCGTTGCGCATTTCCGGAGACATCAAAGGCACACTCGGCTGCATGCTAATGGGACCCGCCGGTTTTTTCGAAATGTCCGAAGGGGTCATCCGGGCTTTGCGCCACGTGCACATGTCGCCGGACGATGCGACATTTTACGGAGTGAAAGCAGGAGAGGCCATGCAACTGCAAATCGGCGGACCGTGCGGGCTGGCGCTGGACAAGATGCTGGTACGGGTGGACAAAAGTTTCAAACTGGAGGTCCACATCGATACTGACGAAGGCAACGCCTGCAACCTGCAACCCAATACGCCGTGCGAATTGGCAAAATGATTTCTGAACTCAACTAACAACCATCTATTCATTATGAGCGAAGCATTAGGCATGATTGAAACCAAGGGTTACGTCGGCAGCGTCGAGGCCAGTGACGCCATGGTCAAAGCCGCCAACGTTACCCTGGTAAAAACGATCCCGATTGGCGGCGGGCTGATAACGGTATTGTGTAAGGGCGATGTGGGGAGCGTTAAAGCCGCGGTGGATGCCGGCGCGAAAGCGGCGGGCAAAGTCGGCGAGCTTGTCAGTTCGCATATCCTGGCGCGCCCGCACGAAGACTTGTTGAAGTCATTCCTGGGCGAGGCCAATAACAAACCCAAATAAACTAGCTTCTCGAAACTAACTCTCCAAATCACACTTTTATGGTTCAACAAGCGATTGGAATGATTGAATGCAAGGGCCTCTGCGCCTTGCTCGAAGCGTGCGATGCTGCTTTAAAAGCGGCCAATGTCACACTCGTCGGTTGGGAGAAGATTGGCAGCGGGTACGTCACGGGTTTCTTCCGTGGAGACGTCGCTGCAGTGAAAGCTGCGACGGATGCCGGCGCGGCCGCAGCTGCCCAAGTCGGTCAGGTCATCAGCGTCCAGGTAATCCCCCGTCCGCACGAAGGCTTGTCTACCCTCGGCCGGTGGCTCCAGTAAAGCGCGGAATCCGGAATGCGGACTGCGGAATGAAACCGACGCGGAATACCGAACGCCGCCCCGTAACGCAGAGTTTTACTCTGCTGTACCGCAGAGTTCCACTCTGCCAAAAACCCACCTGGCTGGGGCTCGAAGTCTTTCGCACTTCCACTTTTGAGCGCGAAGTTTGCAGATTGAAAATCTGCGGTACAGCAGGCTACAAGCCTGCGCTACGCCGGGCCAACCAGCGCCAATGAAGATCCTCGTCGCCAATCTCGGTTCCACCTCGCTCAAGTGGCGGCTGTTCGATTTTTCGAACGAGGCGGAAAAGCTGCTGCACAAAGGCGGTTTCGAGCGGGTGACCGATTACGCCAAAGCGATTGACGATTGCCTGCAGCAATTGAAAGCCGCAGGCGCCATTCGCAGCGAGAATGATTTAGCCGCCGTGGGTTTCAAGACGATCATGGCACGAGGAGTCAATGGCTGCGTCAGAATTGACGAGGGTGTCGTCCAGGCGATGGAAGCCTTCAACGGCATTGCTCCGGCACATAATCCGCCCTACATCGCCGGCATTCGCCTGTTCGCTCAGCGGATGCCCGCGGTTCCATTGATAGCCTTATTCGAAACCGCGTTTTATCAATGGGCGCCTGCAGCAACCACTCGGTATGCGGTGCCTGACGCCTTGTATGAACTCGGCATCCGGCGCTGGGGCTTTCACGGGGCCAGCCATAAATTCATTGCTGAAAGGTCTGCCGAGCTTTTGAACCGCCATGACGTCGCCGAACGGGTGCGCCAGCTTTATCTCGACAATGGGTCTCACCCAGTGCGGGAGCCTGAGCTGCGCGTGATCTCTTGTCATCTCGGCGGCAGCTCTTCGATAACAGGCATTCTCAACGGCGTAGCTATCGGTACCAGCATGGGCCTGAGCCCGCAATCAGGCCTGCCCCAAAATAATCGCGTTGGAGATCTCGACTCCTTCGCGCTGCCGTTCCTGATGCGGGCCACCGGAATTAGTCTTGATGAAGCTGAGCGGTTGCTCTGTAAGGAATCGGGTCTCAAAGCGCTCTCTGGCGGACACAACGATATCCGCGATATTCAGAAACAAGCCGCCCAAGGAAATCCCCGCGCCAAACTGGCGCTGGAAGTTTACGTGCACCAAATTCGCCACTGGATCGGTTCATTCCTCGCGCAACTCAATGGTGCCGATGCTCTGGTGTTCACAGCGGGCATCGGCGAAAATGATGCCCTGGTTCGCAAAGCCGTCTGCGCCAACCTTGACCAATTAGGAATCGCGCTGGACCAGGAAAAGAACGCAAGTATCAAAGCGACAGAGGCTGTTATCAGCACCCCAGAGTCGCGCGCGAAGATCCTCGTGATTCCCACCAATGAGGAATTAGTAGTGGCCCGTGAAGCCAAGCGGTTTCTACAAAAAGCTTTAAGCAATCGCGGCGCTGCCGACCACCCCAAGGTCGGATCTCACTCTTCGGATTTCGGATCTATCTTAGCTTCTCAACCATCAACCAAAAATTAGTTAAGCATTATGGCTCATCAAGCTATTGGACTCATTGAAACGCGGGGGCTCGTCGCGCTGGTGGAAGGCACCGACGCCATGCTCAAAGCCGCAAATGTGGAACTTGTCGGTCCCATGACACAGGTCGGCAACGCGCTGGTGACGGCGGTTGTGGTGGGCGATGTCGCGGCCGTCAAGGCCGCCACCGATGCCGGCGCACAAGCTATCAAGGCAATCAAAGGCGACCTCGTCAGCGTCCACGTCATCGCGCGCCCGCACCAAGACGTGGAATATGTGCTGCCCAAAAAACCTGCTGCCAAGTGACTATGAACTGTAGGAGTCGACGTAAGAAGACTCTGAACAAAAGGCAGCGTGAGGAAACTCCCTTAATCAGAGTCTCCTTACGTCGCCTCCTACAAGTGTAATAAATTTATGTTCCTCGCCCGCGTTGAAGGTTCGGTGGTGGCCACCAAGAAGGACGCCTCGATGAGCGGCCGCAAGCTGCTCCTCGTGCGCCCGCAATTGGTGGACGAAAAAGACCCGACAAAATTCCGGCCAGGCACCAACACCATCGTTGCGGTGGACAGCGTCGGCGCCGGAATTGGAGAACTGGTGATGTTTTGCCAGGGAAGTTCTGCCCGCCTGGCCCCTAATTTAAAGGATGCGCCAGTCGATGCGGTAATCATCGGCATCGTCGATAGCGTCGATGTGTTGGGAAAACAAATCTACAATGCGAAGCAGTAATTATCGACGCCGGTTTGCCGCAGCCCCTGACAGGGCATCATAAACCCCAACAAACTTATGGCCGCAGTCAATGAAACCTTAATTCGCGATGTCGTCGCCGAAGTCCTCGGCCGGCTGGGCCAGAACCCCGCGCCAAAGCGTACTCCCGCTGCCCCGCCAGCCGAAGCGTGCGGTTGCTCGCACAACGGACCTGCCGCGCGAAGCAGCAGCGGCATCGGTCGCGGCAGGTTCGGCGTTTTCCAGGACGCCAACGACGCCTGCGCCGCCGCCCATGAGGGTTTCCTCCAACTCAAATCCAAAGGTGTGGCGGCACGCGCGCGCGTGGTTGAATTAGTCAAAACGATCGCGGACGCAAAGTCTGTCGAGTGGGGAAAACTGGAGCTGGAGGAGACGAAAATAGGCCGTCTGGACCATAAGATCGAAAAGCTTAAGATAATCAAACTGGTACCCGGAGTTGAATGGCTCCATCCCGATGGCCGCAGCGGCGATCATGGCATCACGATGGAAGAGTACACCCCGTTCGGTGTTGTCGCTGCCATCACGCCCTCGACCCATTCCATTCCCACCTTGAGCGGCAACATCGTCAACATCGTCGCCGCGGGAAATGGCGTGGTTTTTAACGCGCACCCAGCCGCGGCGAAATGCGCCGCCGTCGCCGTCCGCGAGTACAACCAGGCCATCGAACGCGAGTTGGGTATTCAAAACCTGATCACCATTGTCGACCAACCGACGCTTGATTCGTTTAAGGCCATTTGTAACCACGACGCCGTTCGGCTGCTGTGTGTCACTGGCGGACCGGCGGTAGTGAAAGCCGCGATGCAGACCGGCAAGCGCGCGATTTGTGCCGGGCCGGGCAATCCTCCGGTCTTAGTGGATGACACGGCGTGCATGAAACGCGCCGCCAAGTCGATCATCCAGGGGGCCGCGTACGATAACAACCTGCTCTGCATCGGTGAAAAAGAGGTGTTTGTTCTCGGCACGGTTGCTGATGAGTTAATGGCCCAGATGGAGAAGCACGGAGCCGTCCGGTTAAATTCGGCGCAATTGGATCGCCTCACCAAAGAAGCGTTCACGTTCAAAGAAGGCCACGGTGGCGGCTGCCCCGAGCCAATCGTCAACAAGGCTTTCATCGGCAAAGATGCCAGTGTGCTGGCTAAAGCCGCGGGGGTGAGCGTGCCGGAAAAGACAGAATTGCTGTTTGCAGAAACCGACAAGGATCACGCGTTCGTAAAAGAAGAACAGATGATGCCGTTCGTCCCAATCGTACGCGTTAAAGATGTGCAGGAAGGCATTCAGGCGTCGCTGGCGGCGGAGCATAATTACAAGCACACGTCGATTATTCACTCGCACGATGTCGAACATATGACCGCCATGGCCCGCGCGCTCGACACAACGTTGTTCGTGAAAAACGGGCCGTGTATGGCGGGCCTGGGGCTCGGCGGTGAAGGGTATTTGAGTTATTCGATTGCTACACCGACCGGCGAAGGCGTGACTAATCCCAAAACCTTCTGCCGGGTCCGCCGCTGTGTGATGGTCGATAATCTAAGAATCTACTAACGCCACCCATGTTCTTGGCTCGAGTCGAAGGCAATGTCGTCGCGACACGGAAACACCCCAGTCTCGAAGGGTGGCGCCTGGTGATTTGCCAGCCCATTAGCGCGACGGGAGTCCCGGAGGGTGTTCCCCAGGTGGCGATCGATGCCCACGGCGCAGGCATGCACCAACGGGTTGTCATTTCGTCTGATGGCATGGCCGCCCGCAAAGCGGTGCGGGATGACAAGAGCCCCGCCCGCTGGATGATTATCGCCATCGTCGACGAGACGGAGGTTTCGTCATGAGATTGGGAACAGTCATCGGCCGTGTCACCCTGAGTGTGACCGTTCCCGCGTTAACAGGCGCGCGCTGGCTAATCATCTCTCCATTTGGACGGGAGCAATACGCAACCCAGGCGGAAAGCGGTGCAAACCTTAGCTCTGAACCCAGCCTCGTAATTTACGATGACCTGGGCGGGGCTGTCGGCCAGACGACAGGTTTTGTGGAAGGACGCGAAGCGGCATGCCCTTTTGACGCGCCCACACCTGTCGACGCGATCAATACCGCGCTAATCGATGAAATATTCTTTAATCCTTTAAGCAAATGAAACAGGTCATTAGCGTGCGGGACTTGGAAGAGATGGTCAAGAACGGCAAGGATATCCGTGCACTTCCGGTCGATGCACTGTTGACACCCTCCGCGCGAGATTTCTTACGAGATCGTGAATCTGGCGATGGCTACCAGCCTGCACGAGCAACCTCCTCGGACGGTGCCGTGGTCACGAAACCGATCACTTCAAGAAATTCAAAAGCCGAGCTTGATGCTTACTTTAACTCCTCAAAGATTCAGGCCCTCAAACACCAAATCTGCGACATCGGCCGCCGCCTTTGGCAACGCGCCTACGTCGATGGCAATGGCGGCAACATTGCCGTTCGCGTCGGCGAAGACATTGCGCTTTGCACGCCGACGCTCGTCTCAAAAGGCTTCATGAAGCCCGAAGACATGTGCTTCGTCGACCTGGAAGGCACCCAGCTCTGTGGCGGAAAGAAACGCACCAGCGAAATTCTGATGCATCTGCAGATCATGAAACGGCAACCACGCGCCGTCGCCACCGTGCACTGCCATCCGCCATATGCTACCGGCTTTGCGGTCGCCGGGGTCGAACCGCCCACCTGCATGATCCCTGAATTCGAGGTGTTCTCCTCAGTGGCCATTGCGCCTTATCGCACGCCCGGCACCCCGGAAATGGGTAAACTCGTCGCCGATCTGGTGGACGAACATAACACTATCTTGATGGCCAATCATGGCGTCGTCACCTGGAGCCATAACGATGTCGAGGACGCCTATTTTAAAATGGAGATCCTTGAAGCCTACTGCCGCACTATTTTGGTCGCTTCGCAGCTCGGTAAACCGGTCAATACTATGACCCCAACCCAACTGCAGGATTTACTCAAGATAAAGCAGAGCCTCGGTATTCCCGACCCGCGATATGGCCTTAAAGAGTGCGAACTCTGCGACAATGACGGCTGGCGACCAGGCGTCACGTGTGCTCTGCCGGGAAGTGTGTGCGGCAACGGCAATGGCCAAACAGCCAGCTCGAGCGCGTCCGACCCAGAAGCCGAGGCACTCGTGCAGGCCATTACTGATCAAATCATGGCGCGGAACTCCTAAGAACCACCTAAGAACCACGAATGGACACGAATGAAAAACCCAGCCTGCATACTTAAGGAGGAAGTTTACCCAATTGTCGGTTCAGGGATGGAAGTTCTTAACGAACTCGAAAGTTCTTTAATTCCCCTGGATTCGTATCCATTTGAGGTTCTACATCTATGAAGGTAACCATCATTGGTGGTGGCGGTCGGGTGGGTTCGTGCGCGGCATTTGCGCTGCAATGCGCGGGCCTCGTCTCCGAAATTCAGATCCTCGATGCCAACAAAGACATGGCCGACGGCGAAGCCCTGGATTTGCTGCACGGCAGCGCCTTTGCGGGCGACCAGCGAATTTATGCCGGCGATTATACCCGCGCATCCGACAGTGACATCTTCCTCATCACCGCGGGATTGCGTCGCAAGCCGGATGAATCGCGGCTCGACCTCATTAACCGCAATGTGGTGCTGTTTGTTCAAATCTTGGAAAGCATCAAGACGGCGGGCTTGCGCAAGGAATCTCACGTTTTTGTCGTATCGAATCCGGTTGATATTCTAACGCAGTTGGCCGTCCAGCGCCTCGGGTTGCCCTGGCCCCAGGTTTATGGCCTCGGCACGATGCTCGATACTTCCCGATTCAGCTCGTTCATCGCCGCCGAACTCAAACTCGCGCCGACCCAGGTTAAAGCTTTGATTGTGGGTGAACATGGCGACTCGATGGTGCCGATCTGGTCGAGCGCAACCGTAAATGGCCTTTTGCTGACCGGCTTGCCCGATTGTTCTGTCGGATTCCAAAATTCGATTTTCGAACGCACCAAGGGCAGTGGCGCAGAGGTGATTAAGAGAAAAGGGGGCGCGGGTTGGGCCGTCGCTGTCGCGATTCGCGAAGTAGTCCACGCCGTGCTGCTCGATAAACACGTGCTGCTCCCGGTTTCCTCACTCGTACAAGGGACCTATGGCGTAAACGACGTCTGTTTCAGTGTCCCGTCACTTGTTGGACGCAAGGGGATCGAAAAACATGTTGAGATCAAGCTTTGGCCCAAAGAGCAAATGGGACTCCAGCAGTCGGCCCGCGCCTTGAAGGAAACGCTGGCCAAGGTCATTACATGAAATCAGTCGCCGCCAACTGCGCTTCTCCTCTACTCTGCGATTTTCGCGCCTCTGTGGTTTCCAGGCATTCCGAAATTACTGCCTTAACCCTCGGAGGATTCCCTCCTCGGTTGCGCGCCCAGGTTCTATGACAAAATCGCTCGACGCGAAACTCGCCGAGATCAAGGCCAACCCATCTTCGCGCGCATTCATCATTGCGGATGCCAAGGACGCCGACATGGCTTTCGGCGTCAAAGCGCCCGGCCCGCGGAGCTACCTTTCGCAACGAGGCGAGCGCCCCGCCCGCTTTTCGCCTGAGATTTGGACCCGCTCCGAGTACGGTTACCGCAACCTGCCCGAGTTTCTGGATATCATCCGGGAAGTGACCCACCAGGGATTGGTCGATATCATGCTGATGTCGGCCTACGTAAGCGAGCAACTCACCATCAAGGAAGGCTTATTCCGCAATTCCCATGTCACACCGGCCGCGCGCGCCAATGATGCGACCGACGTCTGGGCCGTGCGTCACGGTTGTTACACTCGCGAGCCGGCGCAACCGTTTCGTACGGCGACTATCGATCAAATCCAATGCGGTAAGATCGAGTGCGACCGAACTGTCGATGAGTTCCCGGGAGCCAACCTGGGGCTCTATTCTGTCACATTCGTCAATGATCTCGAGCAGGACCGTGAAACCCTGCTCGCTTTTAATGCCTTTCGCAGAGAGGCGGAGCAGAAGCGTTTTCGATATTTCCTCGAGGTTTTCGATCCGAACGTGCCCAGCGGGATCGCTTCGGAAAAGCTCGGCGAGTTTATCAACGATAATATCATCAGGACTCTGGCGGGTGTGCCGGAATCCGGCCGGCCGTTATTTCTGAAGATTGTGTACCACGGGCCACGCGCGATGGAGGAGTTGGCGCAATACGATCCGAAACTGGTCGTGGGTATTTTGGGAGGCAGCGCTGGAACGACCTACGATGCGTTCAAACTTATTCACGATGCACAAAAATACGGTGCGCGCGTGGCTCTCTTCGGACGGAAGATCAACAACGCCGAACATCAACTCGCTTTCATCGAAATGCTGCGCTTCATCACTGAAGGCAAGATCTCTCCTGAAGAAGCCGTCCGCGCGTATCACGGAGTGCTGCAAGCCAAGAACATCAAACCGAAATTGCCGCTCGAGAAAGATTTGGAACTGACCGATCAAGCAATGAGCTATGATGGAAGCGGCGCTCGTCGTTCAACCCTGAGTATCTCAAGCCCAGTTTCATCCAATCCGCGCGCGGCACAGGCAACTCCCGTTGTTCAGAACTGGCCTACACTGGGGGATGGCACGCCCGATTTCAGCAAGATGAATTCCTCCCAACGGGGAGCCTATGACCAGTGGCGCCTGACGCGCAAGTTTGGCTAAATAACCAAGAGTCTCCGCCGAGTCTCGATTAAGGCAGAGAAAATGCTCTTCCAAAGAGTGAGCTGAATACCTGACTCTTCTGGTTACTCGTTCGCACTCCCTGCGCCCATCGTGTCCCCGCGGTTCTAATGGCGTCAAAATTGTCCCTTCGGCAGTTTCCTTGGGCCGGTTGAAGAGTTCCGATCTAAAAGCAGCAAATGGTCAATTTCTTTGGTCCATGAGCACCCAGGACCAGAATTCTCTCAATGTCACCAGTGCGGCTCGGACCGGTGATGAATGAAATAAAGCTGGGGTAATTGCTTCCGTACTTTTTCTTGAGCACGGCGAAAGCCTCCGGCAAATCCCGCACCAATTGCTCCCGCCTTGCGAGCACCACATGGTGTGGAGGCAAAACCGAAAGCGCCCGTCCTCCCGCACTCCGGCTGGTCAGCAACACACTGCCGGTTTGAGCGACCAGCGCATCGCATTCGGTGAGACCGGCATCGCAGCTCTCCAAACCAGCCACGTCATATCCCTTATCAGTGTTACAGATCGGCAGACCTAGCCTGCTACAGACGAAATCGGTCAAGTCACCGCGATGTGCTCCAAGCCTTTTCCACTGTTCACGGTCGCGCACATCGGTAAGCAATTTGACGCAGTCACCTTCGGAATCGAGTGCATGAAAGTCCGCCTTCAATTCAGAGCATTTTCGTCGAAATGCTTTTACTCGATCGGCAAAACTTTCGCCAATCGCCGGCAGCCACTGGCGGACCTGAGTAGGAACAGTGGCCGAAGTCAAAGAGGATCTCTCATCCCCATGATGCCCTGGCAATGGCGCCGGAACCTTCAATGCTTCCCTGATTCGTCCAAGGATTAACTCTCTCTCATTCATGATCGCTGGCGCCAATATTCCTTAAAGGTTTGTCGCGCAATCGGCGGCAAGTCTCGTGTTTTGGTCCAGGCATAAGCCGGGTCGAATCGCGTCCCTTTCACTAACGGATGAAAAATCTGGAGCAGCCGCCCTGCCCTTTTAGATGATCGATACAGGCTCGGCCGATTGATAACGAAGGCGAACAACTTGAACGCAACCTTTTCAAACATCGACGGTTTCTGGCGCGCTGCGTTGCGACGATTGTGCAGCAGATGATGATGCAGGTTGATCTTTACCGGGCAGGTTTCAGTGCACGCGCCGCAAAGCGAACTGGCAAACGAGAGATGTTTCCATTCCTGCAGTCCGCGTAAATGTGGCGTAATAACTGAGCCAATCGGCCCGGAATAAGTCGTGTGATACGTATGGCCACCGACGTTCCGGAAGATTGGGCAAACATTGAGGCAGCCGCCGCAGCGGATACAATGCAGCGCGTCACGCTGTTCCCCATCGGCGAGCAATTCGGTTCGCCGGTTGTCCAGGAGCACGACATGAAACTCATCCGGTCCATCGGGCTCGCCAGGCTGCCTTGGACCGCCATAAAACGAATTATAGCAGGTCAGCGGCTGACCGGTGCCGATCGTCGACAGCATGGGCAGGAGCAAGGCCAGGTCTTCCAGCCGAGGAACGACCTTCTCTATTCCAAGCAAGCTAATCATCACCTTCGGCAAGGCCGCTGTAAGCCGCGCGTTTCCTTCGTTTTCAGTGATAGAGATCATTCCGGTCTCGGCGACCGCAAAGTTGGCGCCGGTAAATCCTATGTCGGCCCGAATGTATTTCTGACGAAGAACCCGCCGCGCGATCATTGTCAGTTCCTCGGGGCTTTGCGTCGGGGCGCTCCCCAGTTCCCGCGCGAAGAGTTCACTGATCTCACCTCGGGTCAAGTGCATCGCGGGAAAAACAATGTGGTAAGGGGGCTCCTTGCGGAGCTGCACGATGAACTCGCCCAAATCGGATTCCACCACTTCAAAGCCCTCCTCCGCCAGCGCTTCATTGAGATGAATCTCCTCCGAAGTCATCGCCTTCGATTTAACAATTGAGCGCGCCTTTTTCTCGCGGATAATCCCCAGGATGATTTCTTTGGCTTGCAAACCGGTACTGGCCCAATGGACCTTCGTGCCGCGGGCTTCCAATTTGTTCGAGAACTCAACCAAATATTCATCGAGGTGATTAACCGCCTCCCACTTCGCTTCCGCAGCCGCCTGGCGCGCAGCTTGCCAATCCTGATATGCCGCTTTGCTCTGGTCCCGCACGGCTTCGTATTTGCTCAACGCGGTATGGATCAGTTCGCGGTGATGTAGATCATGCGTCATTACCGTTGCCTGGGTTTTAAACTGTTGTGCTGGTTTCATCCGTTTGCCAACACCTCCGCCAGGTGAATGGTCTTCATCCGGCTCCCCTGCCGGGTCAGCAATCCTTGGATATGCATCAGGCAGCTGGAATCATTTGAAACGATGTATTCGGCGCCGGTCTTTTGCGCCAATGAACATTTCACTTCCCCCATCGCCGTTGAAATCATGGGGAACTTCGCCGCAAAAGTTCCGCCGAAACCGCAACAGACTTGTTCGCCCATTTCCACCAGCTCAAGCTCTTTGACGTTGGACAACAACTGGCGCGGCTGCTTGAAGGCACCGAGTTCACGCAGCCCATGACAACCGTCATGGAAAGTTACTTTGGCCGGAAACCGGGCGCCGAGGTCGGTCACTCCCAATTTTGTCACCAGGAAATCAGAAAACTCGTAACACTTTTTCGCCAAAGCTTTCGCCTGTCTTTCGTATGCTGTCGCGGCGAAAAGCTCAGCATAAAACACGTGTAACATCGCCCCACACGAGCCCGAACCAATAACGATAGCCTCGCTCCCCTCGAGATGTTCCAGAACCTTTACCGCGACGGTTCTGGCTTCGTCCCAATAACCCGAGTTATATGCAGGTTGCCCGCAGCAGGCGATCTCTTCCGGGCATTCCACCTTATGGCCCAAGCGTTCCAGAATCCGGACCATACTGATAGCGACATTAGGAAACATCAGATCGACAAAACACGGAACAAACAACGTGATTGTCATGCGAGGGTAAATTCAAACCAGCGTATCAGGCGCATATTAAAGCTGCCGAATAATTGGGGCTCGCCCCCCGAATTAGCAATGAAATCTTTGCTGCTGGGCGAGACGCCCACAAAAGTGTAGCTACCAACGTGAGGAGAACCCAAGCCGCCGACGGCTGTGCCCTCTCCCCTTCGTAAGGGGAGAGGGCTAGGGTGAGGGGTCGCATCTGAATGGTAAATTTAGACCAGGATTTGAACTGCTCGAACCGTTCATTGGCAGGCGGAACAGTCTCGTAGCTGCCGAGGCGATCTGGCTCACTTGACCACCACCCTGTTTCTGCGCACTCTTTGTGCAATGGCGAATACGTTTGGGCATCTGTTCCGCATCACGACCTGGGGTGAATCTCACGGCGGCGGAGTCGGCGTAGTAGTTGACGGATGTCCACCACGCCTCGAATTAACCGAAGCAGATATTCAACCCGACCTTGACCGGCGCCGGCCAGGTCAGTCCAAAATCGTTTCCCCTCGCAAAGAATCCGATACTGTCCAGATCCTTTCCGGCACGTTCGAGGGGAAAACCCTCGGAACACCAATTTCTATGTGGGTGAAGAATGAAGATGCGCGTCCGGAGGCCTACTCCGAGATGGCCACCAAATTCCGCCCGTCGCACGCCGACTACACGTATCAGGCCAAGTTTGGCTTTCGCAATTGGCAGGGCGGCGGTCGAACAAGCGCGAGAGAGACCATTGGCCGGGTTGCTGCAGGTGCCATTGCTAAAAAGCTGCTACGCGAGCGGTATGGCGTCGAAGTTCTCGCTTACGTGAAGCAGGTTCAGAAAATTATCGCCGATATTAATCCAGAAAAGGTGAAGTTTGCTGAGATCGAATCCAATATCGTTCGCTGCCCGGAGGCGAAAGCAGCGGAAAAGATGATTCGGCTGATCGAGAAAATGCGCAAAGCAGGCGACACCGTCGGCGGTATCGTCGAAGGTGTGGCCCGCGGAGTGCCGGCCGGCTGGGGAGAACCGGTGTTCGACCGTCTCGAAGCTGACCTTGGCAAAGCCATGTTAAGCTTGCCGGCCTCAAAAGCCTTCGAGATCGGTTCCGGATTCAGCGGCATCCTGCTGACGGGAACTCAGCACAATGATCCCTTCCGGGCCAAAGCGGGCAAAGTATACACCAGCTCAAACCGGTCCGGCGGGATCCAGGGTGGCATCTCCAATGGCGAGACGATCTATTTCCGAGTAGCGTTCAAGCCGGTCGCCACCGTCATGCATGAGCAAGACACCGTCGATAACAAGTTCCAGAATACCACACTGACCGGACGCGGCCGTCACGATCCTTGCGTCCTGCCCCGGGCCGTGCCCATGGTCGAAGCCATGACTGCCTTGGTGCTAATCGACCACGCGTTGCGCCACAAGGCACAATGCCAATAAGAAAGTCCGAAGCCCGAAGTCCGAAAAGCATTCAAAACTCAAATAAAGTAATGTCCAAACGTTCGCCTTATCGTAGCGCAGAGTTTTACTCTGCTGTATCGCAGGTTTTCAACCTGCACGAGGTTATCGGTGGCTGAACCTGCCGACTGGAAGTCGGCGGTACAGCAGAGTGAAACTCTGCGCTACGACGCAACTGGTCGGGTTTCGACCTTCGAACTTTCCCTTACCGCGTCAGCAGATTCAGCATCAGGTGCTTGTACCAGTCGATGATCTCGTTACCCGCAAAGACCCACAGCCCAGCCGCAATCGCAATGTAAGGCCCATAGGGAAGACGCGATGAGAGGGCTCGCTTCCTCATTACGACCAGCGTCATGCCCACTAGAGATCCAATAAACGAACTGACAATTAGCGAGAAAAACACGGCGTGCCAGCCCAGAAAAGCACCGATCGCGGCCATGAATTTTACGTCCCCTAAGCCCATCGCCTCGCGCGGCAGCACGATCTGATCGCTGACAGCCTCCAGGTGCGGCACTTCCTCAGGATTCAGTTTCTCGTCGTCAATTCGCAAAGCCTCAGGGCTCAACCGCACCACAACTTCCTTATAGCAGCGATCGACCAACTCGACCGTGCGCGCGTGCAAAGTAATAGTATCCGATTCACGGTAAAAAAGGTCTTCGTAAGGAATGGCTTTGTCCGGCAACTGCACTGCGGTCTCGGTGAAAACAATCTTGGTGTCCGTCGGCAACGCCACGCGGTGACGTCCAAACACCAGCTTACCGACCCGCAAAATCAGGTAAATCACTCCAGCCCCCACCCCCATGCCCAATAAGCTCTGCCGTGCGCCGCCGGACAACGAGGTTTGGCCGTGCAGACTCGGCACCAGATACGAGCAGAGAAAGCCGAGCACCATCCCTCCAAAGGTAATCTCATCAGGAATAATGAAATGTTCGAAATCGATGAAGGTGGCAACGATCAACCCGGCAAGAAACACTGCAAAGATAAGCGCCAGCACTGCGGACTGGTGGCCAAATCTCAACCAGCACCCCAGAAACACTACCCCGGTTAAGAGCTCAACGAGAAAATAGCGAATCGCGATCGGGGCACCACAATTCCGGCACTTTCCCCGCAAATATAACCAGGTAACCAGAGGAATATTGAGATACCAGGGGATCGAGTACCGGCAGTGAGGGCAATGCGATGGCGGCGAGACGATACTCTGGTCCAGGGGCATCCGGTGAATGCAGACATTAAGGAAGCTCCCGACCATGCAGCCCAATACAAAAAACATCACCGACCAAAAATGGAAGGGAACGCCAGCCCAGTTATGTGGATCAAAGATCGCGTTAAGCATTTACTGTAGCGTCAGGCGTCCCGCCTGACGTAAAGGGCGCGCGTCTCGCCGCCCGAATATGAGTCTGGGCCTTCCCAAAACCTTCCAAATCGGAGCGTCTCCGCCGGGCAAGATGCCCGACTCTACGGCAGGCGGGACGCCTGCCGCTACGTGCGTTGCACATGCCTCATCCATATACATTTTTTTCAAGAACCCGGCGCATTACCTGTACTGGAGGCGTTTGTCCCGTCCATATTTCGAGTGCTTTTGCTCCCTGATACAGGAGCATACTTAGGCCATTTGCCGTTCGGCAACCTGCCTCTTTCGCTATCTTTAGCAACCGTGTTTCAGCCGGACGGTATATCATATCATACACCGCATTGACATCACTGATTCGTAGCTTTTCTTCCTCGAATGGCAACGGGTCACCTTCTTTCAGACCGAGTGAGGTCGCATTCAACAGCAAGTCCACTCGTTGTGACGGATAACCTATCTTCACTTTGAGTGCCGGCCATTTTCGTTGAATCTCCTTGGCAACAGCCGCGGCCTTGGCCTGCGTGCGATTCACCAGATACAGCTCAACCACACCTTCCGCCGCCAACTTCAACGCCGCGGTCCGGCCTGCCCCGCCCGCGCCCAATAGCAACGCCTTTTTTCCGAAAAGGTCTAGATTCAGATCCTCTCTTATGGCTCGAGTGATGGCATCCGCATCGGTGTTAAATCCTTGGGCCCGAGTTTCTCTCGGAACATCGGAGAATTCTCTTAAGGGACGCCACACATCGTGCTCATCTTTGGCTTCAAAACGAATCGTATTTACCGCACCCCACAACTTTGCGGAAGCGTCCAAAGCGTCAACCATTTCAACAGCCAACACCTTATGCGGGACAGTCAGGTTTAGCCCAATGAAACTCATCCTTTGCGCTCCCTGAATCGCAGCACGCAAATCCTCCGGATGCACCTCGAACGCAAGGTAACGCCAATTCAAACCAAGCGCGTTGATTCCCGCATTCTGCATCGCCGGAGAGGCGGAATGCTTGACCGGATAGCCGTAAACCGCGCAATAACGGGTGCGGGCATCAATGGGGCCTGTCAGCGGCTCGAACACGCGCTGTGGTTATAGGCGAGGCAATCTAAAGTGCAAAGTTAAAAGCATGGGTCGGCTTGACAAACAGCTTCACGTGGTGAGTTTAAGAGGTCAATCAACTCCAATCTGTATGAGTCAGCCTGCCGCAGCACTTTCACGAGTCGCTTTCATTCTGACGATCGGCACACTGCCCTTGACCGCGCAGGTCAACGTTTTGACGTCCCACAATGACAATGCTCGTACCGGACTTAATCCAAGTGAAACGAACCTCACGCTGGTCAACGTCAACATGAGCGGTTTCGGCCAAATCTTCTCCCAACCAGTCGACGGCATCGTTTATGCCCAACCCCTTTATGTCTCCAGCGTTAAAATCCCCAATAAAGGCCCCCATAACGTAGTCTTTGTCGCAACCATGCACGACAGTGTGTATGCCTTCGATGCAGACACCAATGCCGGGTCTAACGCGCCGCCGCTCTGGCGCACCAGTTTCATTAACCCCGCCGCAGGAGTAACGGTTCCTCAAGCTATAGACGCTGCCGGCGGCTCAGGCGACTGCACCACGTTCCTTGGCGATGTCGGTATTATCGGGACACCCGTCATTGATATGGCAAGCGGCACCCTATACGTGGTGGCGCGCACGAAGGAACAATTGCCACCCCCCAATAACAGCGTAGTCCAGGTGCAGCGTTTGCATGCGCTTGATATTACCACCGGCGCGGAGAAGCCAAATAGTCCCATTGAAATTACCGCGACTTTCCCCGGAACTGCCGATGGCGGGGCCACCGTGACCTTTAATCCGGTGCGAGAAGTGCAACGATCGGCATTATTGCTCGCCAATGGCACTGTTTACATTTGCTGGGCATCCTATTGTGATAATCCGCCTTATCATGGCTGGATTATCGGCTACAACGCACAGACGCTCCAACAAGTCGCTGTGTTTAACGACTCCCCAAACGCGAACGGACGTGAAGGGGGAATTTGGATGGGCGGCGCGGGACTCGCCGAAGCCCCTGACGGCTCTATATATTGCATTACCGGCAATGGCACATTCGATACTACCGCCAACCCAACGAACTTCGGCGACAGCTTTCTAAAGCTGACCCCTGGAGCGAGTCTGACTCTTGCCGATTACTTTACTCCTTATGATCAGGCCAGTCTCAATGCAGCGGATAGCGACCTGGGCGCGGGAGGAGCCGTGATTCTGCCGGACGACGCCGGCAGCGTGCAACACCCCCATCTGGTTGTCGGCTGCGGAAAAAGCGGCAAAGTGTATTTGGTAGACCGCGACAACATGGGCCATTTTAATGCTGCTGGAGATACACAAATCGTTCAATCTTTTAAGCTCGTGGGGAGTGTCGGTGGCGATGTGTACTTCGGCTTGCCGGCATTTTTCAATAACCGAATCTATTACCAGGCCGTCGGCCAGACCCTAAAAGCATATTCCATCTCAAACGCTCTGATCAACACGACACCCATATCCCAATCTTCCGATACGGTCACTTTTCGCGGTGCAACACCAAGCATTTCCGCCAATCGAACGAACGATGGAATCGTTTGGGAACTCGCGCCCACCCCCACGATCGGGGTCATCGGGCTACGTGCCTATAATGCTAACAATGTCGCTGTGAAGCTTTACGACAGTTATACGAGTTGGCTTGCTGGGGCACCCGATAAGATCAGCTTCGTTAAATTCATTGTGCCGACCATCGCCAATGGCAAAGTCTATGTCGGCACAACCAATACCCTGGCGGTTTTTGGTTTGCGATCGATTATTTGGTCAATTGCTCATGATCGAAATGCGGGCACAGCTCGCGTTGTGTTCAGCGGGCCATCCGACCGCATCAACATCCTCCAGGCTTCGTCGGATCTTATGAATTGGCTCGATCTGGGCCCCGGCACCGCCACCGGTACTGGAACCTTTTCATTCACTGAGTCCCTCCCGCTAAATATCCCAACACGATTTTATCGCATCAAACCGTCTTTGTGAGGTCACCTGCAACTTTCAGATCGTCCCGTCAACAGATCTTCCTCACCTCCAGCCCCAGCAACGCCCCAAGTTTCTGGATCTTATCCGCGATATGCCCAACCCCGATGGCGCAATGGTGTGCCGGACCTGCCTTCGACCACTCATTCATAAAAGCTGTCGCGCCCAACCCAAATCGGTAACGACTGTTCGTATTCCCGATCTGCAGCACCGGTCCCGGAACCGATTCACCCTCGGCAGTCAGCAAAAACACCTTGCCGTCGGCCGTCTGCACGACCGATAAAAGCGTCACCGGTCCGTGCTTTACCGTCATTTGGATTGAGAGTCCCTTGCCCGGTTTGCCGTGATAAACCGGCAGCGGCACCAGTCCTACGCGGCCCTCGGCGATAGCGAAATGCGCCGGCCCGTCATGGCCGAGGTAGACGACATCATCCTTGAAGTCGGCAAGGTAGAACTCCGAAAAGGAGCCACCTACGCCAAACAAGTCCATGATTTTCATCGCCTGCACATTCTTGATCTCGCATTCGCCCGCGACCGGCACATGGTGACCGGTAAGCAATGTGTTACCGGCAATCACTGACGTTACGATATCTCGGTAGGGATAACCGTCCTCGCTTTCATAATAATACGCCAATGACCCGAGGCGATGCTGCGTCACCAGCGCGTCCAGCGCGCAGGCGGTCCGCGCTGCCCGGGCTAACTCCCCTGGCTCACATTCGGGCGATACCTTAAATTCGTCGCTAAACTGATGCAGTTTTTGCTTGATCTGAGTGTCTGACACGCCCTCGCGTAATTTGTGCAACGCACACATTTCGACTATCTCGAAGTGATTTCCGAATGTCACCGACTGCTGGGACATGTCACTGTATACGTCGAGCATGCCGCAGTAATAATGCCCCAGCACACCGACTCGATTCTCGCGCATCCCAATCTTCACCTTCAAAGCCTCCACCCAATTACGGATCTCTACCCAGGCGACCTCCTCCTGCAAATATCCGGTCACCAGGTGATAAGGGATCCCGGCGCGATTGAACACGCAGGCGATCTCGGGCGCGCTGCAAGCCTGGCAATGCTCCAGCCAAATGCCGGTCATCAAGCCACGATCTCCCAGCGCGTTGAACTTCGCATAATCCAGCTGCGGCACTGGTTGGAGGTTCAGCACCACCACCGGCACACCAACGCGTTGTACCACCGGCAGCACCGTCGAAGAAAGCGCGTAGGTCGAGACATAAAGAAAAATCAAATCGACCTCTTCGCGACGAAACAGCGAAGCCGCAGCTCGAGCCTTCTCCGGGTTGTCCACCATCCCCGCGTCGATCAAATCGACGCCGAAGGATCGGAATTTTTCCCCAATCTGATTTTGGTATCCGCGCAGACGATCCAACAGCCCCTCAAACTGCGGCCAATAGGTGTCGAGCCCGATTCCAAACAAGCCGATCTTGGGATGGGTGCTCATCGGTTGGGTATAATCTTCAACGAGGAAGCATCTTCAGCGTTTAAATTTCTCCCAATGCTGCAGCTTGCCGTCCGGCCCAAAAGTCAAACGCAGAAAATGACCCTTCGGTGGAGTAGTGACGGTTTGGCCAACGCCCACCGCGCCGCTACCGCCGTACATGCCGGTGCCAAAACCAAACGACATTTGAGAACCGTACTTTAAAAACCACTCAGCGACGGTCGTGCCATCTTCGAGCCGCACGGAGCTGACCGGTGGTCCCAGTTCCCGCACTGCGTCATCGAAGGTGTAGTTTCCGACGCGCTGATCCCAATCCGGCTTTGGAGTCGACGCACACCCAGGATTTAGAACGATGATTGCGAACAGGAGCAGCCCCGCTCGGAAGCAGACCGGCAAGGCAGGAACGTACTTCATAGCCACAGGTTGCCAAACCGGAATCGGAAATCAAGGTCGGGCGCCGATCATGGGCGCGTTCGGACACTGCCCCGGAACGACAGATTTATCCGGCAGGACTTCAGCAAGCCGACCTTTCTGCCGGATAAATCCGGCGTTCCGTGTGCGCCTTCAATTGCGAGCGTGGACAGTGCAAAATGCACCCGCCGATCTTCTCTATCCTGCGCATTTGCCGTCCCGATCGACTTTCATCATTTGAATTTCACAGCCAACCCTATCATTCGGTCGCCCACTGAAATTGAGCCATACTGCCCGAGTCTGGTTGTGATGCGTGCCGCGCCCAGCACTGCGGTCGTCCCATCGGGGTTAGTCAGTTCAGTCTTAATATTCATTGTGACGATGCCATCACTCAACGCTTTCGGCGTCACGACACAATTTGTTCCTCCGCCAAGGTCAAAACGCACCGGCACGCCGTCGTCCACCTCGAGCAACCCAAGATCAATCGTCTCCACATTCGGGGTATTAGTAGTCACTATCACGCTCGGTGTAGTATCTTTTTGCTGCTCCAAAGAACCTTTGGCCGATTGTATCGCACGCATTTGTTGGTCCAAATGTTGAAACTGACTCTTCCATTGCGCGTTGTCCGTTTCCAGTTGACGCAGCCTTGCGGCCTGGCCTCGAAGTCTCAGCAACTCTTTCTCACTGGCCTGTGACGCGTCATTTGCGACCTTTAGTTGTTTCGACAGGTCTTCATTGGCGCCCTGCAACGACGCCATTTGGGCAAGCTGGTTCCGAAGGTCAACGTTTTCGGCCAACAATCGGCTGACCCGCTGGTGCTGGAGTACTATTAAGCAAACCATACCGGAAGCTATTACCGCTACCGCCATAACCTTTATTTTCGCGCCAGCCATACTCAATTAATCCACCGTCAGAACCTGACAACGCCGCCAAGTCTCTTATCGTACGGAGCCGCTTGTTGCTTTTCTAACACACCGGAAACCGTAAATGTCGTACCCAAAACAGACGTCGGCATACCCAGGGTTTTCGTTGTAGCGATAGCCTGAACGGCAATTCTCTGGTTTGAACCTCCAGGCTCCTCCGCGCACAACCTTCGTCTGGCCTTCGTCCGGCCCCCGCGGATCGGTTTGGAGCGATTCCTTGTAATAATCGACTTTGTAAAAATCATTGCACCATTCCCAAACGTTCCCGCATATATCGTAAAGCCCCCAGGCATTCGGTTGCTTTTGCCCCACCGGCTGCGGCCGCCCTCCCGAATTCTTTTCAAACCACGCGTACTCGCTCAGTTTCGCCGGATTGTCTCCGAAGAAGAACGCCGTCGTCGTCCCCGCCCTGCAGGCGTATTCCCATTCTGCTTCAGTCGGCAGGCGGTAGCCGTCAGCTTCGAAATTGCACTTCCACGTCTTTAGGTCATAGCACGGCTGCCGCTTTTCCAACTGCGATCGTTGATTGCAAAATTTAACAGCGTCGGACCACCGAACTTGTTCAACGGGATTTTTATTACCTTTCCACCGCGACGGATTGTCGCCCATGACTTGTTGGTATTGCTCCTGCGTGACGGGATACTTGTCGATGTAAAACGAACTAACAACGACTTCATGAGAGGGTGCGTCAACTTGCTCTTTATCCCCCATCAGGAATCGCCCGCCTTTGATCTCAACCAAATCGCCTTTTTCAGCCGGACCGCCTGCCGGGGCGACTGCCTTTGCGTCCGGCGTCTTTGACGGTGTGGCGGCTTGTTCCGGCGATTGGCGCTCACATCCCGCAAGCAACAAGCCCAGCAGAATGAACCCGGAGGGCAGATCTGATTTCATGGCCTATCAGTAGTCAGCCCAAACCTCATAGCCATCGGGCGTGCGTAGGACATTTCGACAACGATTCCTCACCTCGCGTGCGATCGCAACGACCTTGGGTTGCTCTGCGCAACCGTACCCGGCAGCCTGGCAAAGCTTGCGCGTGAGAGTGTGGCATTGAGCCAGCACATAATCCTGCGCTCCGCCCATCCCGCGCCACGCCTTCAACAACTCCATGTACGCCGTTAAATTGTTGGTGTCTGATTTCCGTGTCAAAGCCAGCGTCTTCTGCACCAGTTCATCGGCATACTGGAACGATTTCATGTTCTCCTTCTGCACGTCGTATTCCTGAGGTATCCGGCTGGCAATCTGCTCGAGATCATCCAAATATCCCTTGAAGTCTGGTGCACCACTGCTTTGGGAATGGAGGTATTTGACCAAATCCTGCGCAAAACGTTGGTACTCGTTGATGCGTTCGACATGGCAATGAACAAAATAGACCATGTCATCAAGGGCGCCTTGGATATAGTCCTTGTTGGTCACCTCCTCATGCGCCTCAAACACCGCCTGGATTGCTTCCGTGCATCCACAAGTGCAGGCGCGGCGCACCCCCTCCCCTCCGCGGCGATGATGCGTCCGGAGTCGGCGGCCCGCCAGGTCGAGAATGGGTTCGCTGAACTGGCGACCCAGTGAAGCCTTCAGAACATCCACCGGGGTCGTCACCGAAAGAGGTGTCTCCTGGCCCTCAAGGAAATACACGACGGACTCGCCCTTGGGTGGAACCTTCTTGCTGAAGTGGTAAAAGGCTTCCTCGCCTTGAAACCAGACGGGATAGTTATACGACCCGGGCACTCCGCGCCAGATATCTCCTTTCACTTGCCGGAAAGCGAAACTGGTTTTTGTTTCCTCTTCATATAACTGCGTCTTCCACCTGGCGGGAAATGGTCGCTGCCAGGCGAGCTTGCTGTCTTTCTCCAGCAAAGCAGCTTCCAATGCTTGTTTGTGCCAGATGCCGGAAGCCGTCAGCGGCGCCAGATAAAATGCCTGCCCATCGTTATCAAAATCTAACGAATCAAAAACAACCTCCTGCCCTCCCTGGGTCAGCCCAAGCCGTAGTTGCTGCTTGCCCGCCGGCCAGGTCATCACTAATTCGCTATTTTCGTCCGACTCGAGTCCAACAAAAAAATTGTCGGCTGGGATCGAGAGCGTTTTGGCGGATGGGTAATCCGCAGGGGCAAAGATCAGATCGTCCCCGATAAAGCTCGGAACGATGCCATAAGAGAGAGCGGTGGTGATCCTCACACCTTTGATGCCTCCCGGCTTGACTTCAATGATCCCTGACTGATCGAATGTAAAAGTAGTCAGGCTCTCGCGCTTGACGGAGGACCCTAATGCTAAAATCACCTGATCCCCTGCATTCCGAACCAATTCAGGATTTGTGAGCACGCCTGGCGTCGAATCAGATTGCATCGAGGCCACTCTCGCCATTGGTTTGGCAACCGGCACCTTCGATGAATCATCGTTTTGCGACCCAGCTCCCATCTTGGGATAGATCACCATCTCACCTTTCGCGGCCCGGAAGATCGCCAAAAGCTTGCTGTTTTCAACGACCGCGTCGCCTTTAAAAACGTAACTTCTACCATAGTAGCCGGGATCGGAACTCGCCTTGGCCGGCTGCGCCTCGAGCTGAAGTAGATCGCCGGGCACAACTTTCCAATCGGCGCGATCCTCGAGATTTACTCTCTCGGCCGGTGAACTGATAGTATCCCATACAATCAACTTGCCGTTGACTGGCGTTGTAAAAACGGTTGCCAGAACACTGACAAGGAACAAAATCGGCGGACCTCCCGCGCTTCGTTTTTTTGACATCCCGTAAACCTCCCGAGAAAAGTTCATGACACACATCATGTTTTAAATCTTGATGATTTGGTCCTCGCGCATGGACAACCGTTCCTCGGAAATCCAGCGCGAATGACGGTGCCCAATTGTAAGCCTCCACTTGACGGAAGCAAGAGTCCCGTTGAGTAGCGCCCTCGTGCGGGTGCCGTTGCCCGAAGGCCGAGCTCCGCGAGGGCCAAACATCTTTATTGGGGCCTCGCGGAGCTCGGCCTCAATAGATACCTCGCGACCAAATTACGTTTCGGTGTAAATCTCGGCGCCTTTCTCAACAAACTCCCTAGCCTTCTCTTTCATGCCGCGGTCGACCACCTCGGCCTCGCTTATCCCCTGCTCTGCGGCGAATTTCCGAACATCCTCTGTGATCTTCATCGAGCAGAAATGCGGCCCGCACATCGAGCAGAAATGCGCCGTTTTCGCTGCTTCCTGCGGCAAGGTTTCATCGTGAAATTCTCGAGCTGTTTCCGGATCGAGTCCGAGGTTGAATTGATCTTCCCAGCGGAATTCGAAGCGCGCTTTGCTGAGCGCGTGGTCCCGCTGGGCGGCGGCGGGATGTCCCTTGGCCAGGTCGGCGGCATGTGCGGCAATTTTATAAGCGATCACCCCGTCTTTGACGTCTTTCCTGTTCGGCAACCCGAGATGTTCCTTCGGTGTGACATAACAGAGCATCGCACAGCCATACCAACCGATCATCGCCGCGCCAATTGCGCTGGTAATGTGATCGTAACCCGGAGCGATGTCTGTCGTGAGCGGCCCCAGCGTGTAAAACGGTGCCTCGTCGCACCATTCGAGCTGCTTCTCCATGTTCTCTTTGATCAGGTGCATGGGGATATGCCCCGGCCCTTCGTTCATCACCTGACAACCCATCTCCCACGCGATCTTTGTCAACTCGCCCTGGGTCTGCAGTTCCCCAAACTGCGCCTCGTCATTGGCATCGGCGATTGACCCCGGTCGCAACCCGTCGCCCAAGCTGAAGCTGACGTCGTAAGCGCTCATGATTTCGCAAATCTCCCGAAATTGCGTATAGAGGAAATTTTCCTTGTGATGGGCGAGGCACCACTTCGCCAGGATTGACCCGCCGCGCGAAACGATTCCGGTGACACGCCGCGCCGTCAATGGCACATACCGCAGCAGCACCCCGGCGTGCACTGTGAAATAATCGACTCCCTGCTCACACTGTTCGATCAGAGTGTCGCGATAGATCTCCCAGGTTAACTCCTCCGCCTTGCCGCCGACCTTTTCCAGCGCCTGATAAATCGGCACAGTGCCAATCGGCACCGGCGAGTTGCGCAGGATCCATTCCCGCGTTTCGTGAATATTTTTGCCCGTCGACAAATCCATCACTGTGTCCGCACCCCACTTGGTCGCCCAGCGCATCTTTTCCACCTCTTCCTCGATGCTGGAAGCGACCGCGGAGTTGCCAATGTTCGCATTGATCTTCACCAGAAAATTGCGCCCGATGATCATCGGCTCGCTTTCCGGGTGATTGATATTGGCAGGGATAATTGCCCGGCCGCGCGCCACTTCCTGTCGCACAAACTCCGCGGTGATCTGGTCGGGGATGGCCGCTCCAAATGATTGCCCCGCCAGTCTCCGGCCACGCTCGGAGGAGGCCTCCGCCTTCTGCTTTTCCCTGCCCAGATTCTCGCGCAACGCTATAAACTCCATCTCGGGCGTAATGATGCCCTGCCGCGCGTAATGTAGTTGTGTCACAACCTTCCGCGCTTTCGCGCGTAACACATTTCGCACTGGATGCCCGTTCCCATTCCCTACTTCGTTCGCTGCACTCCGCACCTCTTCCACGTCGGCTCGCGCGATGATCCAGGGCCGTCTCAACTGTGGCAGGCCCTGCCCCACATCGCCGTGAAACTCCGAGTCACCCCAAGGCCCGGAGCAGTCATAAACACGCAGCGCCTCATTCGCTTCCAAACCGCCGTTGAAGCTTTTGGACGGGCTTAGCTGAATCTCCCTAAACGGAACCCGAATCTCCGGATGCATCGCACCAGCGACATATACTTTCTTGGATTGGGGCAATGGTTCGCCGCTTTGCGGGTCGAACGAGGTTTTGTTTGCGATCATAATTTGCCTTCCGTACGGTAAACCAGTTCTCCGGCGCACTGGGAAGAAATCAGATCCCTTCGCCAGCATTACCTGGATCAGGTTCAACGGGTCTGCTCCGAATCCCTTCGAAACACTCTCAGCCTTCAGCCCCGGATTGTCCGGCGCTCGGTTGGCTCCCCTGCGATGCCAAACTCTAGTCCGCTGGGTTGGAACGGTCAAGCGCCGCTCGTAAGAGCTTCAACGCAGAGGTGCACGGAGTGCACGGAGCCGCAGAGATTCACAGAGCCTCGAATAATCTCGCCTCTCTCCGCGAATCTCTGCGTTTCTGCGTTGAAGACGACCGGAAGACGAAACCATCGTGTAACGCTGGGACGGCAGTGGGACGGTCCTGGGACGCTCGCAAGATTGCGAATTCCTCGTGTTTACCGGCCTTGGGACGGTGGGACGGCTGATTTACCCCAAGACACCTCTGCCCCACTCGTTCTCGTCCTTCGTCCTCGTCCTCGTCCTCGTTTTCGAACTCGAATTGAATTCGCAGGAAGATCGAGGACGACCGGCCCGAGGACAACCTCTCAGCTGTCCAGGCACTTGCGGATCAACTCCACCAGCGTATTCGGAGCGTACGGCTTGGGCAGAAGATTGGTTCCTTCGCGGAAAGAATCTTGCACGCCGGCAGTGCCGGGGCTGTACCCGGTGGTGTAAATCACCTTCAACGCGGGATTATTGCGCCGGAGTTCGGTGGCGACTTCAGTTCCCATCATGCCGCCCGGCATCACCATGTCCGTCAGCAATAGATCGATACGCCCTTTTTCCTTCCGGCACACTTCGAGGGCAGCGGGACCGGAATCGGCCAACAGGACGCGGTAACCCTGGAGCGTAAGTACCTCGCCGATCATTTCGCGCACCGGGGCTTCATCCTCCGCGATTAGAATTGTCTCGGTGCCAGCTCGTTTCGAGGAAGCGCTTTTGCTCTCAGCAGGTCGCGGCGAAGAGTGTGTCGAGGCCGGAAAGAAGATTTGAAAGGTCGTCCCCTCTCCGACCTGGCTTTTGACCTCAATCCAGCCCTGGTGCTGTTTTATGATCCCATAAACGGTCGCTAAACCCAGGCCGGTCCCCTTGCCTACCTCTTTCGTCGTGAAAAACGGTTCAAACAGGTGACTCATCGTCTCAGCACTCATACCGGAACCATTATCCGTTACGGTGAGGCAGGTGAAACAGCCAGGCCTGGCATCGGGATGCCGGGTGGACTCCTGTTCATTGAGCGTGATCGAGCTCGAAGTTAATTGAATCCGCCCCCCGCGAGGCAGCAGTGCGTCGCGCGCGTTCAACGTCAGGTTTACGATCGCTTGCTCGATCATGCCGCGATCCGCAAATACAGGCGGCACTTTACACTCCAATTCGGTATCCAAAGTGATGCGTTCACCCACTAGCTGGCGCAACATCCCGCCGATGCTGCGAATCACTTCAGGCAATTCAACATTACGAAATTGCAAAAGCTGCTTGCGGCTGAACGCCAGCAACTGGCGAACAAGATTCGCGGCGCGGTCGGCTGATGCGGCGATTTGAACTGCGGATTTGGCTTGCGGGCCTCTCTCGCCCGTCCGCATTAACAACATGCTGGCGTGCCCATGAATGACGGTCAGAATATTGTTGAAATCGTGTGCGACACCGGCGGCCAGTTGGCCCACAGCCTCCATTTTCTGAGCCTGCCGCAGCTGCCGCTCAGCCTGGATCCGCTCTTGCATCTGGCGCCTTAATTCCTCGTTGGCTCTCTCCAATTCCCCAGTTCTCTCGGCAACCATGCTCGTTAATTCGTCCAGTTTGAGATTGGCCTGGCGTTTGAGTTCCCATTTGCGCGTGAAAGCAAACGCGAGCTGCAGCACTTCAACGTTGTCAAATGGCTTTTTCAGGATCACCAGATTATCGGACGCGCCGAGCGTCCGCAGCATTTCATCCCAGGAATAATCTGAGTAGGCCGTGCAGATAATCACCTGCAAATCCCGATCGACTTCCCAGAATCGCTTTACCGTCTCGATCCCGTCCCAACCCGGAGGCATTCGCACATCGACAAAGGCCACTGCATAGGGCCGGCCGTTCTGCACCGATTGCTGGACTTTTCCCAGAGCTTCTTGGCCTTGGAAGGCAGAATCCAACTCGAAATCAGGGTTCAGCTTGGGAACCAACTCGTCTCCAAACAAGGCTTGCTCGGCGCGAAGCAGCTCCAGCTCGGGACCAAGATTGCCGGCGAGTACTTTTCGAAAATCCTCGTGAATTGCCGAGTTATCATCAACAATCAGGATACGATGGTTGGTGACTGACAGCGCAGTCGAACCCGATTCGGACGCAATTGACGACCAGGCGCCAACCTTGCCCGGGCTGTCGTTATTCGACTGCCCTGAGGTCGGCGCCGACGGCAAAGCCATTCGCTGTAAGCCCGGTTCCATTCTGCTACTATCCAGTAGTTGTCTGGCGGCAACGACTGCCCTAGCTGCCAGCCCAACAATGCAGAGCAATTCGTGGACACATCCGCGCTATTTTAAGACAGATGTGCAAAAACCCAGACGACTGACTTTTATGGGGAGCATAAGCCAAGCCACTGTGACAAGTTAGGTCGCAAAACATAGCCCAGCGCTAGAACAGCGACCCAAACAAACGCAGCCAATAAATCGGAAGGCCGAGCTCCGCGGAGCTCGGCCTTCCGATAAGTCCTTTGGGTAACAGGCCCTAAAGACCAGACCCCACGCTACTTCGCCGGCAGCAGCTGCTGGAATTGAGGCGTTTGTTTTAACTTCGAGAACCGTTCATCATTCCGTGCCGCGCTCGCAAGATCCAGCGCCTTGGGATTCTTTTGCAGGCGAGTGGCGCTGAGATCCAATGCGTTGCTCAGCGCAGGAAGGGCCTCTGTATTTTTGCCAAGATTGGCTTTGATCCCAGCCAGGTCATACCACGCTTCGGGGCTATCGGGCGAGAGCTTGACCAGCTTCTCCAACGAACTCTCCAATTTGGGCCAGGCGCCCATCTGGCCATAAAGCTGGGCGGCACGAACAATCGTGCTGGCGACCACGTCGGGTTGCGCGACCACGCCATCGAGAAGCTGGCTGGCCCGCCCGGTCTGTTGGATCTGGAGATATCCGCGGGCGAGCTCGACCGCCACCAGTGCATTAGTCGGATTGCGGCGCAATTCGTCCTCCATGATCTGGAAATCGTTGCGCGGGCTCGGGTTGGCGGTCTGTTGGGATTTAAAGCTCTGCAGGTTGTTAACCAGGCCGATCACCGAGCCGTTGTAGGGATCGAGTTTGAGGCACGTTTGTGCGATCAGCAGGGCGTCGTCAAGACGATTGAGCTGCAGCAAGAGCGTTACGTAGCGATACACCGCTTCAGGGCTATAAGGGCAAAAGGCAAACGCCTGGCGGAAGGTAAACTCCGCTTCGCGCAGCAACCGCTGAAATTCGGCATCGGTCTTTGGCCGATATTGCGCCGGGGTCGCCGGGTTGAGGCGCCAGGCATAGACCCCGCCGATGGAACTGCGCAATTTGGAAAAGGCTTTCTGGGCATCGTTATCGCGAATGAACTTCCGATCACCAGTAAAGCCCTGGAAATCCCGGTGCAAGTACGTCTTTTCAATCCAATCGGTGATCTGTTTTATCGGCGTGTCGTAATCAATGAAATCGCCGGTCAACCGCTTCGAGTACTGCTTCCAAAACTCGTGATCACGTTCGAAGATATCCTCCGTCAAAGCCGGCAGCGGCTGGCGGTTGATTTTCATGATGATCCCGTAAGGCGTCAGGTGCGGATACATCCAGTCCAGAGGAAAACTTTCCTCGACGTAAAAATCATTTTTCGGGTTTTGATCGAACATCACCTTGGTCAATAAGCCGTTGATCGCCATTACCGCCACCTGGCCTGAGACCTGGACCCGTCCGCTATCCTTGTCGTACTTGACGTCTTCTCCCATCTTTAATTGGTTACTCTGTAACCGGCGCTGAGCGTCGCTCATATATTCGTTAAAACAACGGGAAGAATCTTCCGGTGAAGCGATGTACATCTCGCGATCGGGGTAAACGCCGCCGAGGCTTTTGGCGACCTCTTTGGGGTAGGCCGCCTCCAGCAGCAAGCGGTTTAAACGCACCCGGGTATGACTCTGCGGATTCTCCTTGATGAAATCCTGCAGATACTCGCTCAACGAGACGCCCTTAAACCGTTCCGGATCATAGAGCGGCGGAATCTTCGTTAATTCGGCAATTTCGCTGCCTAGTTTGTCTTTCTTTGCCTGCAGTGCATCCGATGAATTCCCATCGGCAATACGTTGCTCCACCTCTGCTTTCTGCTGCTGTTTCGCCGTGACGCGCTTTTTCACCGCTAATTCACGATCGAGCAGCACATTGAGATCGGCAGCCAGGTTGCGGCGCAAGCTGGTATCGTTGCTGGAATCCGTCAGCTGCTTTTTGGTTGTCTCGCTGAGGTTGTCGTACAGGAATTTCGAAACGGGGTCCTGTGTAGCGCCCGGCCGCAGCCGCGCTGTGAACGACGGGAGATCGATGAAATCCTGTTCAGCAAACCAGGAGGAGTAAGTGCGACGGCGTTTTTCGACGCGCTCGCCGATTCCTTCAAACAGAGTATCTAACGGAGACACCGCGCGCGCCAGCAGATTGGTTTCATAATTCTGCTCTTTCTCCTTGGCCGAGCGGAACAATTCCTGAAAGAACGGCGGATCGATTTGTTTGCTGCGATTGTAATGGGCGCGGATGTAATTCAGGTAAGTTCCATCGGCCAGGGCGTTTTGGGTGATGATATAGACGTCGCGTCGATCGAACTTTTGATCTTCGGCGGGCTGACATTTGTGAGGAGTGAAACTCTCGCAAAAGATCATATAAGTCGGACAGAACCGCCCGGGATCGGTCCCGCCGTACAGCACCGAGTCCTTGGTCATTTCCGGGTAAATCGGCTTGCCATCCTTGCCCAAAAATGGAGGGGTAAACATGTCGTGTCCGAACCAATAACCGAACATGTGTCCACGCTGCTCATTATCCGACCAGTTATTGAGCGCTGGGTTGACCGGCATGAGCGCAAACAACCCAAGAGTAATCGCGAGCGGGGCCCGGCCGCGATAAAGAGCTACAGCGGCCAGGAATAACAGAGTCATTGCCAGCAAAAGGACGCCGGCAAAAACAGGCAATCCATAATGACTGGCCTTGAACGCGGTCCCGATCTGGGAGATCAGGGCCGAGACTTTCCAAGGGGCAGCTTCGCCAAAATAGACTTTGTGGGTATCGTAGAGCAGTTCATAGATGGCGAGAATGACCGCGATGGCGCCGCCAATTAGACCCCAGGAACGGAAATTCTGGTAGTGCGTTGCCATGAATGCGGCGGTGAGGGCCAAACCGTAGCCCACCATTGCCGCCACCATGACGTGCGAGGCGGTAAAAAACACCTTAACCAAATCAGCCGACGCGCGGTCGGGATTTGGGTTGAGCAAGATCATCAACAGCACTCCGAGGCACAAATAAATCGCAATCAGGCCAATAATCCAGGCGCGCTCACGCTTTTGCATTTTCCCGAAGAAGATAAATGGAACCACCGCCAGGAAACCGTAAACCAAGGTGAACTCGTCGCCGACGTTGCCAAAGAGCATCACCAATTGATTGAGGAAGCGTCCGGGCTCGGTGATCAGATTCGTCGGGTTGGGCTGCTCATATTGACCGCGCGTCAGGGCATGGAGAAACCCCTCGACCGTGCGTGGATAGCCCCACTGAATGGGTGGATTGGTCATGCCGGAAATGGGCATGTAAAAATAAAAGGAAGCACCCACAATCCAGAGACAACCCAGAATGACGACATGGCGCCATTCGCTTAAGAACCCTTTGGTCTTGCTCATCAACCAACAACTGGCCACGAGAGAACCAACACCCACAGCGTGGAAAATCATCAGCAATCCCGACTTGGCGCCCAGGTTCGCAAAGATATGGTGCCCGATATAAACCGTCGTGAGGTTATAAAGCAGATAAATAACGAAGTTGCCGAAGAAGACATCCCGTCCGAGGCGCGGATTACCTGCGGCGATCGCCACCTCGACGCCGATGGCAGCCACAATAAGGCTCTGGTGATTCGTAAAACAGACGCCGAACATGAACAGCGCCCAATAGGCGTAACGCATCTGGTGTGGCGCGTAGATCCAGCGCAGCAGAAAAGTCAGCACCAACATGAAAGAGAGAACTCCGAACAAGTAAACCTCGACGATAACTGACTGGCTCCACATAAAGCCGTTGAAGCCCATCAACAACCCGGCAACGAATCCCGAAACCATACAGGTCGCGTTCTCCCATTTGCCGGTCATGTCTTTCAGTTGCTCGATCCCTTCCATCAGCATGCTGCTTCCTCTCGAGACAATCAGCGCCAGGAACCCGGCGGCCAGAGCGCCGGCGGCAGCTTCCCCTAAGGCGACACGAAACGCGATATTCCCAAACGGAAGGAGCTTGGCCCAAAGCCAGGTGTAAATCGTCCAGACCGGATAACCGGGCGGGTGTGGCACGCCGGCATAGAAGGAACCCACCGCCAGTTCGCCCGAATCCTGCAGCGTCAACTCGGGCGCCAGCGTAAGGATATATGCAATCCACATCACTCCGAACGTCAGCAATAACGTCAACCAATCTATTCTCCGGAACAGCGGTGCCACACGCACCGGAGTGGCCGGCGCAATTGACGGCGGAGGTGCCGCTCCGCCTTTTTGCGAGCCACGGCTGTCACGGTCTGAACTCTTCGTCTTGGGCATACTCAAATGTATTAAATAGACACCATACTCAGCCGTATTTGTGTAAAGCCAGTCGATTTTTTGGTGCCTTGGTCTTGTGGTCTTGTACAGCGGAAGGGTAGCAAGGCTCTAACTTTGTTAACACCTCGATCCCTTAGGGTTAGGCGCTGCTTACTGAAACCCGCGACATTTCCAAGCGGATATAATTAAGTACAACTGGCGCGAGTATCATGCCGGGAATGCCTAGCAGTCGTTCTCCGACGATTAGACCCAACAGAGTGAGCCAGAGTGGATTGTGAATACGCCACCCAACAATTTTGCTGTTCAGGAAATATTCGAGCTTGTGAATCACTATCAGAAACATGAGAGCCCCGAGTGCCAGCCGGGGCGAGACGGTAAACCCAATCGCTACTACCATGGTGTTACTGATCAGATTGCCAACCACTGGCAACAATCCGCAAAAGAAGGTCACACCAATGATCACCACAGCGTATGGCATCTGAAAGGCCAAAACAAAGATGCCCGTCAGCACAGTATTGATGGCTGAAATAATGATCTGTGCCCCCATCACGGTCACAAAACTGCCGTATAAGGTCCGGAAACGGCCAGCGATTTCCTGACAGCAAGCCGAGTAAAGATTGAGTGACTTGTTTTGGTGGCTTGAGGTGAGTTCGAACCGCGGATTAAGGTAGATGCTGACAGCGACGACGCAGCCAGCGGCTAAAAACAGCGCTTGGGTCGAAGCGCCTCGGGCGAATTTAGCGAAACTCGCCAAAAACTGGACCTCCGTTTTCACCGTATCAAAAGCCAGGTCCTTTAGGCTGTCATAATCGGTAAAAGGCAGTTCAATTCCGTGTTCCTTCGCCCAGTTGATAATCGCCGGAATGGCCTTCTCACCGATTTCGGGCAACGCGTGAATGGTCTGGTTCGTGAAGTAGGCAATGACATAAGCGATGCCACCCAATGCCAGTACAAACAAAATCACCGCGAAAGTCCGGCCCCATCGCAGCTTGATTTCGAGTCTTGTCAGGGCGAGGTAGGCAAACAGGGCAGCCAGCAGCAGCGTTGCCAAATGCAACCAGACGATCAAGACCGATAGTCCTGCCATAAACAGGTAAGAATACCGGATGCATTCAACGCACGTGTGGCCGCTTTGTTCCTTCTGAACCATCCAGGGTTTCATAACCCGCTACGCCTGACAGGACCAGCTTTTTCCAGACTTTCCTGTAGACTAAGGTGCCAAGAGCGACAATCTTGAGCCGCAGTAACAACTGCCTATGCCGAGTCTCAAAAGCTCGAACAACCAGCGCGTCATCGACTTCGCTCAGGAAGTAGCGATGAAGGACAGCACTGAGGTGCTGCAGCTGCTCGGTTCTTCTTCAGCAGGCCTGACGGAGGAGGAGGTCGCAGCGCGTCTCGAAAAATACGGCCCCAATGAAGTCGCGCACGAAAAGCGGCACGGCTGGCTGGAACGCCTGTATGTTGCGGCCCGCAACCCGCTGGTGATTCTTTTAACCGTCCTGGCCATTATCTCCTTTGTCGCTCCCCAGGGCGATGTGATTACCGGCATTATCATGTTGGTAATGGTCCTGCTGGGCTTATCGCTGCGTTTTATTCAAGAGACGCGGGCAGATACCGCCGCCGCCAAACTCAAGGCCATGATCCGCGTTACCGCGACCGTTTGCCGGGACAGGCTGATCAAAGAAATTCCCCTCCAACAACTCGTGCCTGGAGATGTGGTTAAGCTTTGCGCAGGGGACATGGTGCCAGGGGACGTGCGGTTGCTCTCGGCCAAGGACCTGTTCGTTATCCAGGCGACCTTAACCGGGGAATCATTACCTGTCGAAAAATCCGATGCCCTCGATACCCGTGACAAAGTCTCTGCCATCGAGCGCACGAACCTCTGTTTCCTTGGCACGAGCGTGGAGAGCGGTTCGGCAACCGCCATCATCTTTGCCACCGGCGGCCAGACCTATTTCGGCAAGGTAGCCAAGAGCTTATCGGGGCAGCAGGCTGACAGCGCCTTCGAACGCGGTGTAAAGCGCTTCACATGGCTGATGATCCGTTTTATGGCGGTGATGGTGCCGCTGGTTTTCGTGATCAACGGGCTAAGCAAGCACGATTGGAAGGAGGCTTTCTTCTTTTCGCTGGCGATTGCCGTCGGCCTGACGCCGGAGATGTTGCCGATGATTGTCTCGGTTTGCCTCTCCAAAGGCGCGCTGGCGATGTCCAAAAAGAAGGTCATCGTCAAGCGCCTGAACTCGATCCAAAACTTTGGCGCGATGAACGTGCTGTGCACCGACAAGACCGGCACCCTCACCATCGACAAAGTCATCCTGGAAATCTATTGCGACGTCTTCAAGAACGAGAACCAGGAAGTCCTCCGCGACGCCTACTTGATCAGCCATTTTCAAACCGGTCTCAAGAATGTGCTCGACCGCGCTGTGCTGCAGCACCAGGAACTGCATAAGGAACTTTCGCTGGAACGGTACACCAAAGTGGACGAAATCCCTTTCGACTTCTCGCGGCGCATGATGTCGGTCGCCGTTGAGGGCCCCGGTGGCGAGCGGCAGTTGCTCACCAAAGGCGCGCCGGAAGCTGTCTTCGCCAGGTGCACCCATTTCGAGAGCGAAGGCGAGGTTTTCGCGATGGAGCCAATTTTGGTCGGCAATCTTATCGAGCAAGTCAATGACTTGAGTGAAGACGGCTTTCGCGTGTTGGCGGTCGCCACGAAGAAACTGGACAAGCGCCCGGCTTATTCAAAGGCAGACGAGTCAGACTTGGTCCTCACCGGCTATCTGGCTTTCCTGGATCCCCCCAAGGACACGGCCGCCAAAGCCATCAGCGTGCTTTGTCAGCATGGTATTAACGTCAAGGTCCTGACAGGCGACAATGACCTGGTCACTCGCAAAGTATGCCGCGAAGTCGGAATAAATGCTGAAAAAATCGTTCTGGGCAGCCAGGTCGAAACAATGTCCGATCTACAACTCGCCGAGGCTGTTGGGAGCACCGACATTTTTGCGCGCCTCTCCCCGGCGCACAAGCAGCGGATCGTCAAGGCGATTCAACAAAAAGGACACGTCGTCGGTTTCATCGGCGATGGCATCAACGACGCCCCGGCTTTGCGCGCCGCCGATGTCGGCATCTCGGTCGATAATGCGGTCGATATCGCAAAAGAATCGGCGGATGTAATTCTACTGGAAAAAAGCTTGCTGGTCCTGGAAGAAGGGGTCCTCGAAGGACGCAAGGTATTCGTTAATATCCTTAAGTACGTGCGAATGGGGGCCAGTTCGAACTTCGGCAATATGTTTAGCGTGATTGGGGCAAGCGCCTGGCTGCCGTACTTGCCGATGCAACCTTTGCAAATCCTGACCAACAACCTGCTTTACGATTTCTCACAAATCCCTATTCCAACCGACAATGTCGGCCCGCAACAGATTGCCAAACCCCGGCCCTGGCACATTGGGGAGATCGCCCGGTTTATCATTTTTGTCGGGCCGATCAGCTCAATCTTCGATTATACCACCTACCTCATGATGTGGTTTGTTTTCAAATGCAATTCGCTGGGGTTAATGCCACCTCCCGAGCTGGCTTATCGTTTCCCGCCCGCTGCCGATCCAAACAAAACCTACGCCTCCGCCTTGTTCAGCACAGGCTGGTTCGTCGAATCGCTGATGACTCAGACACTCATCATCCATGTCATTCGCACCAACCTTCTCCCATTTGTCCAATCGCGCGCCAGTTGGCAGCTAACGATGACGACTCTCCTGGTTATGGCAGCGGGGGCTTATTTGCCTTACTCACCGCTGGCGCCCAAATTAGGATTTGTTCCCCTGCCCTTACTCTATTGGCCGCTGCTTGCGATCACCCTGCTTTGCTACGTCGGCCTGACCCAAATTGTTAAGACCTGGCTGATCCGCAAGGCGTGGGTCTAATCGTAACGCAGAGTCGTACCGCAGATTTTCAATCTGCAGCTGTTCGGTTCAAGGCTTCACGCGGGGCAAAGGTTGAGGAACTGCTGACTGGAAGGCTGCGGTACGGCAGAGTGCAACTCTGCGTTACGCTGGCGGCTTCACTTCGTCTTGCTATACTCCAGAAAGGCTCGCAGAGCTTGCGGCTGACTTTCCCAGAATCGGACCAGTTTCGAAAGCACGCGCAGGGTCTCCGGCCGCAGATGATGTTCGATAACCTCGACCTCTTGCTCGACAGTTTCCCGGCTCAAACCCAGCAGCCGCAGCAATTGAGTCAAGGTCTCGTGCCGTACCTTGATGTGGTGAGCGACCGCTCTGCCCTCATTGGTCAACGTGAACCCGCGATACCGCTCGTAGTTGACATAACCGCGCCGCGCCAAACGCCGGACCATGTTCGAAACCGCCGAACGGCTTAGTTTCAACGAAACTGCGATATCAGACACCCGCGCGTATCCTTTCTGATCCACCAAGTCCTGGATGCGCTCGAGGTGATCTTCTGTCGATTCCGAACGGTTCTGACTGATTTTGGAATTGCGGCGTTGAGCCTTCACTGGCCCCTTTCTTAACAAAGCAGCTGGAAGGGGTCCAGTTTAAAGCCGAGACTTAGTTTTAGATTTAACACATTCTATTTGACTCAATAATTGAATCGGACTATTGGAATCGTGCTCATAATGACTCGACCTGGTCGCATTAATTTAGCTGGCCACCTCAAACGTTGGCTGCCGATTAACCTGTTCCTGGCCTGCAGCGCAGTCTCTGACGCCGCGCCGGAAACCAACAATCTCGTCGAACCGCAGGGTTGGAATTGGCATGCACAAAATACCGATGTGGTGCAGTATCATCCCGGTTTCTCCGCGGAATATTCCGGGCCTAACAGCATGGACAAGGTGAATGAGGTGAAAGAAACCGTGTCGCTCGATCTTTATGCCGGAGTGCGTTTATGGCGGGGCGCCGAGGCCCATATTGATGGTCTCCTCTGGCAAGGTTTCGGATTGAGTGACACTCGCGGAGTTGAAGGCTTCCCCAACGGTGAGGCATTTCGTCTCGGAACCGCTGTTCCCAACGTAACTATTGCGCGTCTGTTTCTGCGCCAAACCTTTGAACTCGGGGGTGATCAGGAATCAGTCGCAGACGACGAGCTTCACCTAGGATGCACACGAGATATCTCGCGGATTACAGTCACGCTGGGCAAAATGAGTGCCAAGGATCTGTTCGATAACAATACCTATGCGAACGATCCTAGAACCCAGTTTCTGAACTGGGCACTCATGGCGAATGAAGCCTGGGATTATCCGGCCGATAGCCTGGGCTACACCACCGGGATTGCCATCGAATTAAATCAACCTCACTGGGCAGCGCGCTACGGCTTCTTTCAGATGCCGCGCACGGCTAATGGGACAGCCCAGGACACTCATTACCTCGACGCCTGGGGAATGGTTCTGGAACTGGAACGGCGCTATCAATGGCGCGTGCATCCAGGAGCGGTTCGGGTTTTAGGTTATCTCAACAGCGCCAACATGGGTAGTTACCAGGCAGCGCTCGACAGTCCAGTAAGACCCGCCGACATTCAGGCTACCCGCCAATACCGCTCCAAATACGGGTTCGGCCTAAACCTCGAGCAGGAACTGGCGACCAATGTCGGCGCCTTCTTGCGGGCCGGCTGGAGTGACGGCCAGAACGAGGCCTGGACATTCTCCGACGTCGATTACTCCTTCACGCTGGGAGTCAGCGTTAAAGGGGAGTTCTGGGGCCGGAACAATGACACCGTCGGGCTGGCTGGCATTTTCAGTGCCGCATCGACGGTCCATCATGAATTTTTAGCGGCGGGCGGCACCGGCATCCTCGCCGGCGACGGCACGTTAAGCTATGGGGTCGAAAGAAATCTTGAAGTGTACTATGACTTTCAAGTCTGGAAGACGCTTCACACTGCGATCGATTATCAATTGATCACCAACCCGGCGTTTAATCGCGATCGCGGACCGATATCGGTCATCGGGGCGAGACTGCATGTAGAGTTTTAAGCACGAGAGCGTTAGGCGGGCTAGCGCGGTGATTTCAAACCCGTTGGGATGTTATAACTGGGCGTCGATCACCGATGCCGACTGAAAGTCGGCGGTACAGCAGAGTGAAACTCTGCGCTACTTCTCTGCGCTACTCTGCCCCATTGCTTCTTTGCGTTGGTGCGTTACTATCGGCGCCGGAATGAGACCCAACCCGCAAACAATCAGCCCTGAAAAGAGACTCCCGCGTCGAGCTTTCACCTTGATTGAATTGTTGGTCGTCATTGCGATCATCGCGATCCTCGCGGCGATGCTTTTGCCGGCGTTATCACGATCGAAAGCCAAAGCGGAGGCGATGACCTGCGCGGCTAATATTAAACAACTCTCGTTGGCCTGGGTCCTTTACGCCGATGATTTTAACGATTGGTTGGTGAATAATCACGGTGTCCCGGAGACACTGGCTCGTCGCCAAACGTGGGCAAATAATGTCGAAGACTGGCTCGCCAGCGACGACAATACCAATCTCCTTTTCCTCAGCGACTCGAAGCTCGGACCGTTTGCGAACCGTGCCACCCGGATCTACAAGTGCCCGGCCGACCGCGAGCCGGCACCCAATGGGCCCCGCATTCGCAGCATGTCTATGAATGCAATGGTCGGCAATCCGGGCGAGCTGACCAACAGCTTCAACCCGCTCTACGTGCAGTATTTCAAGAAAGCACAGGTGCTAAACCCAGCCGGCATATTTGTATTCCTTGATGAGCAGGCCGATACCATCAATGACGGATTTTTCGTCAATCGCCTTGAGGATTATGCCTGGGGCAACTTGCCAGGTTCCTATCATAATGGCGGCGCCAACTTTTCTTTCGCTGATGGACACCTTGAGTCGCATCACTGGCTCGTGCCGGCGACAGTTAAGCCAGTTCAAAGGACACGCATCGACAAGTTTGCCGCCGCGCCGATTACCGATTTTGAATGGCTCAAGGTCAGGACCAGCGTTAAAAAATAGCCATGGGAACCTCGCCAACGGATGGTACCGCCTCCGCTTGGCGACCTTAGTTTATGCCAGACCCTAGGCCATCAGTCCCGACTGGCACGCCCCCTGCCGAGATCCCGATTGATGAAGCATTAGTCTGTCGATTACTAGCCGATCAGCATCCTGATTTAGCCCATCTCCCGGTGCGAGCCGCCGATGCCGGCTGGGACAACGCTATGTTTCGTTTAGGCGAGCATCTGGCCGTCCGGTTACCGCGACGCGCCGTGGTGGCAAAGCTGATTGAACACGAACAGCAGTGGCTGCCGCGGTTGGCACAAAGGTTGCCGATTGCGGTCCCGGCTGCTTGCCGGCTCGGCGAAGCCGCGCTCGACTATCCATGGCGCTGGAGTGTAGTACCATGGATAGACGGAGAATCTGCCGATGTCTGTGAGCCGGACGAATCTCAGGCTGCCCGTTTCGGGCAATTTTTGAGATCTCTGCACATTCCAGCGCCGCCCCAGGCGCCTGCTAATCCAGTACGCGGAGTGCCACTCAGCCAGCGAGCTGCCTCGGCTCAAACGCGCATCGAGCGACTCGCTACACAAACCGGTGTGATTACATCCAAGCTCAGACACATTTGGGAGGAAGCCCTCGAGGCACCTCTTGATGTGACCTCGAGCTGGTTGCATGGCGACCTGCACTCGCGTAACGTCCTGGTTCAAAAGGGAGTCATCACCGGGGTGATTGACTGGGGCGACATCACCTCGGGCGATTGCGCGACTGATTTGGCTGCGATTTGGATGCTGTTTGCCGAGGCACGCGTCCGGGATGACGCACTCGCAGCTTATGGGGTTGTCTCGAACGCCACCATGCTCCGCGCCAAAGGCTGGGCAGTGCTTTTTGGAGTGTTGTTGCTAGACACGGGCCTGGTGGATAATCCAAGGAACGAGAGACTAGGAGAGCGGATTTTGCGGAGGATTGTAACTTGACTTTGTGGGCTACGCATCCTTACGCCCAACGATGCGGCGGCTCAATCGCAGCCCTGGAGCCAACTACGAGACGTTGAGGAAAGGTATCGAACACCCTGATCCTGCAATTTGCGCCAACGTGATTGTTGGGATGCTCAAATCGACATGCTACTTGCTTTGCTCAGCAACTCACGCGTTTGGAACAGGATTTCCTCAACCAGGGCGGACTGCGCGAACGCATGACGCGTGCTCGATTGGCTGCGCGGGGATCGCGGTAACCAGTCAAAAGCAGAAACATCAATGAGGTTCCTGATTGACCACTCCCCCTTTCACTGATTCTTGCTCCACCGTATCGCCAGCTGCAGCAATTCACTCGAGGTCTTCAAATTCAGCTTTTCTTTGATACGCGCCCGGTAGGTATCGACCGTCTTCATATCGATGTGTAATTGGCCGGCGATTTCCCGCGTACTCAAACCCTGGCCCGTCAATTCGAAGACTTGCAACTCGCGGTCAGCCAAAATATCCGAGATGGAATCACTCACGGCCTGGGTCTTGGTTGCCAGCCGGGCCAGGACAACCGAGGCAGTGCGTTCGTTGAGATAGATTCCACCCGCGAGCACGCGGCGAATAGCCAGCAGGATATCACGGGTAGCCTCCTGTTTTGTGATATAGCCCTGGGCGCCGGCGCGGAGCACGCGTTCAGCATAGAGTGTTTCGTCGTGCATCGACACAACGAGGATGAGCACACGCGGCCAACGCGAACGAATGTCTTTGATGAGCTCAAGTCCGCTGGAAGATTTCAACATCAGATCGATTACCACCAGGTCAGGTTTGGCGGATTCGAAAAGCTTCAGCGCTTCCTGATGATCTTCCGCCTGAGCGCAGACCAATAAGTCCTGCTCTCGATTGATGCTTTCGGCCAGGCCTTCGCGAACTATCGGATGATCATCGACCAGCATGATCCGCGTGGCCTTGTTTTTAGGGCTTTCTTCTGAATGCGCCATAAAAGCTCCCGTTTTTAAACGCCGACGCGCGGACGAACGCGGCATACCACCACGGTGCCAGTGCCGTTGCTGCTGATGTCCAAAACTCCTCCGATTCGGCGCGCCCGATAATCCATGATGTGCAGCCCCATACCGGCCTGACGCTCCGATTCGGCCGGCAAGCCGTGACCGTCATCTTTAATTCGCAGCTCGATAGCACCTTCGCCTCCGCGCAAGTAAATGGAGATGCACCGGCCCGAACTGTGTTTGACGGCATTGTTCACTGCTTCCTGTGCAATCCGATAGAGGTGGGTAGCCGTCACGATGTTGCATTGCAATTGGCGGGTCTCGACCTCGCAGACACACTCAACTTTGAATCGCTCGCTGGTAGTGCGCGCCAGCTCTTCCAAGGCCGGCACCAGCCCCTCGGTTTCCAGACGAACCGGATAAAGCCCGCGGCACACGCTCCGCGCTTCGGTAATGGCCTCGTCCAGGAGGTGGCAAATCTTGCGAGCGACCGCGGCTTCGGACCGTTCTTGAGCTGCCAGTGACTGCTGCAGCGAGTTTGCGCTGAACGCCAGCCCAATCAACTGCTGGCAAAGACCATCGTGGATATCCTGGCCGATGCGGGCTTGCTCCCGATCGCTGATTTCAAGGATCTGCTGTTCGAGCCGAATACGGGCAATAGCCCCAGCGGCTTGCGCGGCGATCGTTTCAAGGCCGACCCGCGTCTGCGGCGGGATCTCCTCCTGGGCATGTGAACCGAGAGTGAGCGCTCCAACCACTTTGCCTTCGTGCTGCAGCGGCAACACCGCCAAAGCGCGCAGACCCTCCCCCATCCAAAAGGCGTTCTCTGTGTTCCAACCCGGGCCGCAGATCGGATACAGTGGGCGCGCCTCATCGATCAGCCGGGTTTCACGAGTGTTGGCCTCATAAGCCGAGACTCGTTCAACGAAGGCAGAAGAAAGGCCGATATGGGCCTGCAACTTCATCGCGCCGGTTTGTTCGTCGACAAGATAGACCCCGCCACAGTCAATTCCTTCCAGCCGGGTGGCAGTCTGCAGCAGCCGATCCAAAGCCTGGTTCAGTTCCGTCGTGACGCTGAGCGCGACGCCGACGTCACGCTGAGCCTGCAGCAACTCCTCGGCTCGCTTGCGCTCGGTGATGTCCTCAGTAATGCCGACGATCCGGTAGACCTCCGATTGCTCGTTGAGCACAGGGAAGGCCCGGTCATGCACCCAGCAGAGCGAGCCGTCCGGACGCTGCACTCGATATTCTTCGTCATAATCGCCAGTCATTTGGCGGCTGTAAGTGGCTTGAGTCACACGCTCCCGGTCGTCCGCATACACGGCGTTCAGCCACGTCTCCGGCGCCGTATAAACCGCCTGACGGGGCTGTCCCCAAACGGTCTCAAAACCGCGGCTGACATAGTTAACGCGCGTCTTGGCGGGATCAGTTACCCAAAAAACCTCGGTAATGTTCTCGGTGACTTGCCGAAAAAGCTCAAGGGTTTCTCGCAACCGGACTGCCGTTTCTTTATGTTCCTCAACCTCATTCTGCAGGCGGCTTGTTCTCTCCTGCACGGTCCGCTCGAGGTTGCGCGTCAGCCGGCCGGCTTGCGCCGCCAGCCAACCCGCCGCGGCAAAACCGAGCAGCCGCACGACTGAATTCCAATACCACACCCACTCCGGCAGACCCCCGCCACCGCCTCGCGCTCCGTCGAAATACAGAAAGGCGCCGGCAGCTAAAGTGATCAGCACGGCGGGTTTGGTACCGACCGCCCAACCGACGCAGGCACAACCGAACAGATAAAACAGGTCGAAATTCATCCCCCGCGTCGTCATCAGATCGAGGATCCCGATAATACAAATGTAAAACAGGCCCAGAATGGTCGCCACCGTCTCGCGATCCGTTCCATTCTCGCCGCCCTGCCCTTCCGCAGCGGTGCCCTGCCCGCCTCCGTGGTGTATCGCAAAGGTTAAGGCTCCCAACAGGTTCCCGAGCCAGCGCACGAGCTTTTCCATAAATCCGACTAGTAAGAGTTCTCCGCAGGAGCCGACCCTCGTTCGAGCCAGGTTCCTCACCTGGGAGTTTAGCCGAGGTCATATTAAATGTGAATAAGCATCCGAGGTTCCCGATTGGGGCTTGACTTTTGTATCGGCTGCTTCCTTTCACTTCTGCAAAACGACGGGGGCAGCCGACCCCTTATCTCTAAGAGCGAGGTGAACATGACACTGGCTGGCGCTGTTTTTGAGCTTAACCACGACATTGCTGGGATTGGTTTGCATCCTTCAGTTCCAGACCAACTGCCAACTCTCCGCCTTTGGAGCGTTTCAAACAGATCAGCTTCAAAATGATGCGGATGGGGATGAGCATGGCTCGAAAGTTTTTCTCGCCCGACAATGCGGATTCTGCGCCACCAGGTCCAGAACCGTAGGACGGACGAGAGGATTAGGATTAGGATTAGGATTGCGATTACGATTAGGACTCAGTTCCCGATCGTAATCACCTAATCCTAATCTGTAACTACCGTGTTTCCCCCTTGGCCTTCACCAGCCGAATAAACTCCGCAGGGTCGATAATGAGCGCGCCTTCGCTGACTTTATGCGCAGAGCTGAAAAGGAGCTCCCGTATTTGTATCGGCGTCAACTCCGGAGAGACTTGCCAGCCCAGAGCTAAAACCCCGGCGCAATAAGGAATCGACCAACTCAGTCCGCCCTGCCCGCAATATTGGTAGGAATATTCTCCTTTGATGTACTCCTCGGCAGTGCTGCGAGGTGAGCAAGGTACCAACAAGCGGCCGCCCGCGCTCAGGCGCCCTGGCATGCTGGGGAATCCGGGCTTGCACCGAGTCACATCCTCAGGCGCCTTAGCGTCGTAATAGCAAGGCCCAATGAAGCCGTACTCCTCACTGCAATCTAAAACGAGAATGCCCGCCTGTTCCGCTCGAATAACGGCCACATCCCATGACTGCTGGTTTTTCTTAAATGGCGAGCCTTTGCCGGATGGCGCCGCTGAGACCGACACGACTCGGATTTTATCGCCAGCAGGCATTTTGGCATTCTGCTCCACAAGCCAGTCCAGGGACTTAGCGTAGAAGGCACTATCTCCCGTCCATGAGGGAGCGGCGACGTAATACAAACGGGCCTCCGGCGCCGTGCCGCACTCGGATCCGACGAGCAAACTGGCCACTGCCGGGCCGTGCATGCTGGTCTCGGATTCACAGCCAACATCATGGTAGGCGACAATCTTTCCCGTGAATTCGGGATGATCTTGCCACAACGGTTGATCAATAATCGCGACCTTTACTCCTTTGCCCGTGATGCCTTGAGCATGAAGTTTGCGCACGCCCAAGCCGGGATTCTTCATATCTGCCAGCAGCGATGCCGCCGCTCTCGGCATCGCGTTCGAGTCCGGCCAAACAGTTTTCTGGTTAAACCAGAACGTGGCCGGCAACTCGCCCTTGCCCGAAAAATCGATCCCACGGAGGTCTTTGAACCGAATATCCTGGTAGGGTCGGACTTCATGCACTGGTGTGATCGTCATGAAATCGTCGGCGCCACCTGCCGCGGCAGTCCAAGCGATTATAAATGCAGCACTTATGCAGCAGGGGTCTCGAATGTAGCGAATCTTCATAACGGTTCCTAAATCGGCCGATTTTACACGTCAGCAATCCTTCTGTATTCGACAAAACACTCATTGCCCTGTCACGAGGTTTTATCGCGTCAATTTTTTCTCGCTTCCATCAAGGCCCAGGGGTAAACGAGGCTTTATGCGAATCTGTTTGCTGACTGCCCCCCTGGCCTCCCTCTACTGTAGCCTGGTAATTCCCGCCGGTTGCCTGGGACAAACATCCGCTGGCGCCGGATTTACCCGGCTACAAGCCGTCTCATGTTCCATCGTAACCAATGCGGAGCCGTATCCGGGCGGGCAATACGAGGCCAAGAATCTCGTTGATGGCGCCCCCGCAACCGAGTATGCCTCCAACGGCAAGGGGACCAATACCTGGGTCGAGTTTGATTTCGGAAAGCCTACGCAGCTCGTCGCCTTCCAGCACATTGATCGCAATGATCCGGCAATCGTCGCCGCTTCCGAGTTAAGTTTTTCGGACGAAAACGGAAAGCCAGTTGCAACACTAAATGTCACACACGTAAAACAGCGAAGTGGCAGAACGGTATTCATTTTGCCAAGCCCTGTTACCGCACAACGGGCGCGCTGGCGGATCACAGAACTGGGGGCCAACCTGGCGACTGTAGGTGGCGCCGAGCTCAGTTTTTATAGCGCGGGAAGCACGGACGCGGCCCCGACGGCGACGACAATTCAAGCTCGAGCCGAGCAGCTATTGGAATATAAAGGCGGGGCGTTGGAGCAACCGGTGAGGCTCACTATAGATTACCCCTACCTAGAGCCGCTCGATGCTACGATCGAATCCGAAGGAATCGAACCTAAGGCAGTTCGCCTGGGCACCGGAAAACAGACGGTCGAGTTACCCGTCGCCGCAGTGGCATCAGAGAAATCGCTGCGTCTCCAATTAAAAGCGGCAGGCCAAATTTGCGCGCAGCAGACGCTCTCCCAGAAACCCGTGCGCAAGCTGGAGATCTTTTTGCTCCCACATTCACACGTGGATATAGGGTACACGGCACTCCAGGCTGATGTTGAGAAGAAACAAAACAGCAACCTTGAAACCGGAATTCGGCTTGCTCAGGCCAGTGGCGATTACCCTGCGGGAGCGCGGTTCAAGTGGAATGTGGAGGTCTTGTGGCCGGTGGAAAACTATCTGCGCGATGTCACGCCGGAAAAACGAGACGAATTCATTTCGGCCGTCAGGTCGGGGCAAATCGGTCTGGATGCCTTTTACGGGAACATGCTGACTGGCCTGTGCCGGCCGGAGGAATTGCTAAATCTGATGAGCTATGCCAAGCGGCTGGAACAGGTGTGCGACGTGCCCATTGAATCGGCTATGATTAGCGATGTTCCCGGGTACACCTGGAGCACCGTCTCGGCCATGGCTCAGGCCGGCGTGAAGTATTTCTCCTTTGCTCCAAACTATTTCGATCGGATGGGCGCGACGATGAAAGAGTGGCAGAACCGCCCCTTCTGGTGGGAAGGTCCGGACGGCCGCAACCGCGTGCTCTGCTGGTGCCCTTCTCGTGGTTATGCCCTGGGCCATTTGATCGGCGATGGAGAAGCCCTGGCGCGGTTCATTCCCACTTACCTCATGGAATTGGAAACCAAATCCTATCCCTACGACATTACGTATCTCCGCTGGAACGTTCACGGGGATAATGGCTCGCCGGATGAGAAGCTGGCCGACGTCGTTCGGGATTGGAACAGCCGATATCTTTACCCGCATTTGATCATCAGCACCACCGCAGAGGCATTCCGGGCTTTCGAGCGGCGGTACGGAAATGAGTTGCCGACGTTTAGCGGCGATTACACACCCTATTGGGAAGATGGCGCAGCCTCCTCGGCACTCGAGACGGCTATCAACCGCGCCTCGGGAGAACGTCTCGTTCAAGCCGAGACCCTCTGGGCGATGCTCCGTCCAGGCCCGTTTCCAGAGGAAGCTTTTCAGGCCGCCTGGCGCGACCTGCTGCTCTATAGCGAACACACCTGGGGGGCCCACAACAGTATCAGCCAGCCCGACCTCCCGTTCGTCCGCGACCAATGGAAAGTGAAACAAGGCTTTGCCTCTGCGGGTGACAAAAAATCCCGCCGGTTGCTGCGCGAAGCAGGCGCGTATCCGACCTCCTCGTGCAACTCGCCGCAGAACTCCGGCGAATCCGTGGATCAAGCAATCCCGAGTTCCTCATTACATGCCGCCGAATCAGGCGCGCTCGATGTGCTTAACACGTCGTCGTGGTCGCGGACCGACCTGGTCACCGTGCCGGCAGAATTATCTACCCAGGGAGATCGAGTCCTTACGGAATCTGGTGTTGTTGTCCTTTCACAGAGGCTATCGAGCGGCGAACTTGCCTTTGTGGCAAAGGATGTTCCGGGCTTTGGCTCGAAGCGCTTCTGGATCCAACACGGCACCTCGACCCTTCAGGGCGTTGCCCAGGCAGAACCTCCTCGGCTTATTTCGAAGGACTTCTTCGTGCGTGTGAATGAGAAAAGCGGCGCGATTTCCCATTTGTTCAGCCGGCTGCTGGGTCGAGAACTGGTGGCAACTCACTCCGGGACGGCATTGAACGATTTCTTTTATCTGCCGGGGTCCGATTTAGCCGCGCTGCAAACCAACGCGACGCCCCGAATCACTGTGAAGGAAAAGGGCCCGCTGGTCGCTTCGCTGCTGATCGAATCCGGGGCGCCTGGCTGTAAGGTCCTCCAGCGAGAGATTCGCGTCGTCGACGGCGTCGACCGAGTGGAAATGATCAACACTATCGACAAGCTGCCGGTCCGCGCCAAAGAGGGCTTGCACTTCGGGTATGCCTTCGATGTCCCGCAAGGCGTGATCCGTATGGATGTAGGTTGGGCCGCAATTCGCCCTGAATTAGATCAAATTCCGGCCGCCTGCAAAAACTGGTTTAGCGTGCAGCGCTGGGTGGATATTTCCAACGATCGGTTCGGCATTACCTGGTCGCCGGTCGATGCACCGCTAGTGGAGGTGGGTGGCATCACGGCCAACCTCGTCGGCTCGCAAACGGATCCCCGCGCTTGGATTCAACACCTGGGACCGTCTCAAACCATTTACTCCTGGGTCATGAATAATCATTGGCATACGAACTATCGCGCGGAACAGGAAGGACCGACTGTTTTCCGTTACGCTCTCCGAGCACATCGGCGATTTGAGGCCGAACAAGCCGCGAAATTTGGAGTGAGCTGTTCCCAACCGTTTATCGTTGCTCCTGCTTCCCGCACCGCTCCCCTCAAACCATGTTTGCAGGTCTCTGGCCCGGGCGTCATTGTCACGACGTTTAAGCCCGCCGATGATGCGCGGGGTTGGATCGTTCGGCTGTTCGGCGCTTCGGGAAAGCCGCAGCAAGCAAAGCTGACTTGGTCGGATCCTGTGCCGCGGCAACTTTGGCTCAGCGATCTGAGCGAGAAACCAACCCAAGCGATCGGGCGTGTAATTGATGTGCCGGCTTGGGGCATCGTCACGTTGCGCGCTGAGTAAGCCCAATCTCGCGTAGGCACGTTTCATAAGAAAGGCGGCCCGCTCCCGCGGGCCGCCTCAACCACCCCAATACTAACCCTAGTAAAGGTTTGCACGCCTATGATGCCGGCACAAATGGGGTTCTGCCCTTAAATCACGTCGCGTGTGACCCGCCTTAATGACGTTAAACCGTTAGAAAAAAGTTAAAGCGTTAAAACGCAGAACCTGCACATTCCAACCTTTTTGACGTTTTTAAGGTATTAACGTTCTAACGGTTACTTAGGAGGGCGGTTTGCGGTCAATTACAATGAACCACGCGCTATTGGTATCGCGATCGCCACCAATCAAAGTGCGCGCCTCTCCTCGTGGGCAACTCGCGCATTGGACCAGCTTGCCTCTATGAAAAGCCCTGACTGAGCGCTGCTCTGCACGAGTTAAATCAATCTCGACCTCGCGATCCGGATTCAGCCGAACCCGTGTGCTATGACCGGCAGCGACTTCGACCTGTTGCAGGCTGATCTGCCAGTAAGTTTTCCACTTGAACACTGAGCGAAACGACCCGGTTTGTTGCGGCGATAAAGGCTTGCTATTGGGTTCGGGCGCCTTGTTGTCATCCGTTCCACGGATCAATTGGACATAGTACTTGTTCGGTTCGTTGCCTGTCTCCGCCAAACTGACAACGACCATAATTGATATGGAGAATAGGAGCAGCCACTTCATAGTATCGGGGGCGGCCGGAGCATTGTGCTCCGCTACTATAACCGACGCGGCAACCTGGCGGGGTATTTAAAAAATCTTTCGAAATAGGCGTAGCCAGCAGACCTTATCAAACTTGATGCCCCGAGAATTCTTCGCGCGGTCTCGCGTCAGGTCCGGGTTCGAGTTGGATCATTCCCTTTTCGGCGGCATAGCGGGTCAGTCCAGCAATCTCATGTATTCCCAGTTTCTTCATGACGTGTTGCCGGTGTTTTTCAATCGTTTTGACGCTGATGCCCAGTTCGGCAGCCATCTGCTTGTTGGCAAATCCCTGTGCAATCAAACGCAGCACCTGCAGCTCGCGCGGCGTCAATTCATTCGGCTTGACCGCCAGCCGGCCCCTGCCCTCATTCGCACGCGAGCGATCCCGCAGGCGGCGGGCCACACTGGGACTGAAAAAGGCATTGCCCTTATGCACTTCGCGAATCGCCCTTACCAGATCGTGAGCGGCGGTTTGCTTGTTGAGATATCCAGCCACACCAGCTTCTACCATTTGTGTCACATACTCGTCATTATCGTAACTGGTGAGCACGAGAATTTTGGTTTGTGGCAGCACGCTGAGGATTTGGCGTGTGGCCTCCAAGCCATTCAAACCGGGCATAGCGAGATCCATAATGACGATTTCCGGATGCAATTCCTTAGCCAGGCGCAGCGCCTGCCAGCCAGTAGCGGCCTCGGCGACTATGTCAATGTCCGGTTCAACCGACAGCAGCGCCCGCAAACCCTGGCGCACGACGTTGTGATCATCTACGAGCAAAATGGAAATTGATTTCATGGCGGTGAACTCCCCCCTTAGCACTATGCTCCACCTCCGCGAAAGACGTAGCGGGGTGTCGACCCAGTTTTCAGCCGATAAATAGCGAAAAAAAGAGCGACCCAGGCGCAGGCCGCTCTTTGTCTTCCTAAACAGTCGTCCTCCTTTGGTTCGATTGTTCGAGCTGGGCACAGTTTTATCATCGCCTTTGCTTCGTGGTATGGGGTATACACCCACCGCCGGTTTCAGTTCGCAACTCGATCTCCGAAATCCGAAACATTCGGGTCGATTACGTCGTCCTCGTCCTGCTCCTTCGTCCTCGAAAAATCGGCAAAGATCGAGGACGACGACACGCAAGTCGGCCATTGTTTGATTTGAACGGCCGCAGAACGTAGGGATTACCCGCAAACAAAAGACCGGACCTTTCGGTCCGGTCTGTGTGAGGTTAGCTATCGAGCGAAGCCTTATGGCGTGTGCGCCCGATAGAACTGTATCGATGTGTTAGCCGGAATAGTGTACGGATTGCTAGCGCCAGCAACGGGCGTATAGGTCCCATTAGCTGTCGATGAGGAGTACAAGGTCCCGGTGTAGGTCAAGATCCAGGCATTGCCCGACTTGCCGAAGGACAAAGTCGGGGCCGGCGCGCTCGGTGTATCGAAACTCTTTCCTGAGTTCTTGCCGACGTTGAAGATCGACTGTGCATCGAAAGTCGTAAGAACGGTGCGCCAGATACCGACATCGTCGATTCTAAATGTGCCGTCCACTGCGTAGGTTCCGCTTGGATCCTGCGCCAAGGCAATCGGATTGCCGTTATCAAGGCCGCCCAATCCCTGGATGGAGCGGGCATCAACCTGGACCCCGTCGATATAAGTATTGGCGACGCCGATATTGCGATCGAAGGATACAAGGACATGATGCCATTTCGCATCGTTAATCAATGGTCCACCTACCGGATCAGCAATTACCGAGGTATTGTCGTTCGCGACCAGGGTCCACTCAAGTTGTCCGGTATCATCGGCGAAGACCCAACCTTTCTGATAGGTTGAGTTAACGGAATTCCCGATCATCGGTAGATCGTCTGGCAGGCTGTTGTCCGCATTGTTGGTGTAGTTGATCCAGAACGAGACCGAGAAACTTACGTTGGCCCCAAAGGCAAGGTCCGTATTTGCAGGAACCGAGAGATAGTTAAAGATACTATTGCCGCTATCGGTATTGAGCTGCACGGCATTAGGTCCGATTTGTCCGGTAATGAATGTGGGCGTGCCGTTCGGCGTCGCGTTATGACCCAGGCCTGAAGAGTCATTGTAGTCATTATCGAGCTTCAGGTGCAGGACCAAACCGTTGGTTATATTAGCTGAAGTCGGGACTGGCTGGATACTCAGCGTCGCCGTTGCGCTGGTTGTTGATCCGGCGCTGTTGGTCGCAATGACCTGGTAATTGCCGGCATTTGCGGAGCTAAGGTTAGTCAACACGAGGGTGTCGCTCGTTTGGTTGGCGAGCGGCGCGCTGTCCTTATACCACTGCAAATCAATCGGGGCTGTTCCTTCAACCAGTACTTTGAAAGTGACCTGAGAGCCGACGGCCGCGACTTGCGATTGCGGCTGTAGCTTAAACACAGGTTTGCTGTTATTACCGTAGAGAGCAGCCGCGTAGTGCGCTTGCACTTGCTCCAAAGTCAGTGAGTTTGTGTAAAAGGCGACTTCATCGACTTGGCCTTTCCAGAATTCGTCAGCGGCTTGACCGGCGGACACACCTCTGGCGCCAATAAGAAAAGGTCCCCCTGTGTTTCGATCGAAATCGGCCCACGTTTGTCCATCCCACTGGCCGTTGATATAAATCAGCAAACCGTTGGTACCGGACGTCATGACCAAATGAGTCCATTGATTCGTTTGCATGCTGGCCGCCGCAGTTGTGGAAGGCACGTAAAAATCTCTTCCACCAGCACTGACGCCCCCAGACCATTGGCCGTTTGCTGGAACTGCGCTCCAAAACCACCAACCCTTGGTCGAAAAACGGCTTGAGGCAGGAGCACGTGTATCGGTAAGACTCACGGCCTTGGCCCACATTTCAACGGTAAAGGTCCGTGTATTCAACAGCGATGAAAAAGGAACCTTGCCATAGCTGGATCCATCAAACGTCACTGCTGTATCGCCACCACTGGCCACCACCCCGGGGGCTCCAAAACCAACATTTCCGACATAAGTGCCATTATGCCGCCCCATCGCGTCAGCCATTACGGCGGCCCCGGCGGTTTCATCGAGCCTCCACCAGGCCTCCGGCGCATCGCCCACAATGGTAGCTTCGAATGTGCCTGCTGCTGGTGTGATTACTGTTACCACCGCCGGCGGTGTGCTGGAAACCGTTCCCAACCGATTCGTTACCGTGACAGTGTAGGAACCTGCGTTACCTGAGAGCACGCTCGGAACAACATAAGCCGAGCTGGTGGCCCCGCTAATCGCGTTATTATCCTTGAACCACTGATACGCCAACTGGCCCCCGGAAGCGCCGACGCTTAAATTAAGCGTTCCCCCAGCATACAATGACCCCCCTGCAGGTTGCTGCGAGATCGCAGGCGGCGTGACCGCAGTCACCGTAATCGTAGCTGTTCCGCTGGTCACTTTACCGAACGCATTGGTGACAACTACGCTGTAATCTCCAGAATCACTGACCTGGATATTGGGCTTAACATAGGCACTTGAAGTGGCACCAGGGATATCCGTGGTGCCTTTGCGCCACTGATAACTCAAAGCCGGACTGCCGCCGGCATCGACGGTTAACGTAAGTGTGTCTCCATCGAAGAGCTGGTTAGTTGGCGCTACAGGATCGGCAAAGATTAGCGGAGGCACTGCGCCCACCGCGGAAGCGTACTCGGTATACACCTCTCCGACACCCAGGGCCCGGTTAAAGATGGCCACCTCATCAATCGAGCCAACAAAATTGGCTGGCCCAGTGAGGCCGCCGTCCGGAGTTAAGTCCGTGCCGAACAGGGTGCTCCCTTCAAAAGGCTGGGCCGCATGACTCACCTGGTTTGTTGCGCCGGTAAAACTGGTATAATTCGTGTTATTCGCGACGAAAATTGCGGCTTGATTTGGCTGAACAATCAGCGCCACAAACGCCCAATCTGAATCCGGCAGAGATATACCACTGGCCCAATTGTAGGTCGCGTTATCAGCGTTCCAGTTGTAGGTGAGGTCCAATCCACCAGCCACATCGATAGCCAAGCCCGCCACTGTGTTGCCTCCGCGGTTGAAAATGATGCCAGTCCCAGGAGCTTGCGATCCATTGGCGTTGACCCAGCCAGTAATCGTGATCGTATTAGTGTTCAGGTTGAGGGCGGGTACGGTGACATAGCCGCCCGACCCATCGAAGTTGACCGCATTATTCCCGGCATCAAGTCCCGGATACGTCGGCGGTCTGACGCTCGCTACGCCCGGTTTTGCGTTATAGGTGTAGCTGCCATTGGCGGCACTTCCGAGCGTGCCCAGATTTGCCGCCGGTGGATCGCCAGGCTCGCCCAGCCGCCAATAACCAATAGGAGAACTGGCCAAAACCAGGTTGGCATACCCTGCGCCATTATTCGACGCGGCATCAAAATGAGATTTGACCGTAGCAGCGCTCAGAGCTGTGCCATAAAAAGCGACTTCGTCGATTGAGCCGTCGAATGTCCGGTTAGGGATGGTCGTCGCGCCAATCCGGAAAGGCTGTGTGCCATTGGGGACAAAGCTGCCTGCCGCCACCGCCACGGTTGCTGCCTGCACCCCGTTGACGTACAGGAACATACTCGACCCGTCGTATACGCCCACGATGTGATGCCATGCACCGACCGTGAACGCACCGCCGATCGCGCTATTGTTCCCGTAGCCGTTAGCTCCGCCCATTCGGAATTGCCAGCGCGAACCGGGACCGTCGATATAAAACAGAAACCCTTCACGGCTGGCCCCTCCATTTTGGCCCGCGTCGAGGGAACATACCGGTGAAAAGAGGTCCGGCGGCGCCGAATTGGGCTTGGCCCAGAATTCGACTGTGAAAGGTCCGTTGGGATTGAGCGCCGCATTATAGGCAACATCAACGTGACTGCCGAAGTAAGTAACTATCCAACCTGGGTTGCTGAAGCCGTAGCTCGTATCAGAACTGCCAGTCAATGCCCCGGGCTGTCCGCGCACAGCGCCTCCTAAGATATCCCCATTGCCCGTCGCGCCAAGGCTGCCACGATTGGTCGCCGCCATCGGAAGCACTGGCGGTTGGGCCGTTTCATTCAAGCGCCAGTAGCCGACCGGCTGTTGGGACAGAACCGTGGAGGGATAGTCGGCCCTGGCCGAGAGGCCAAACGTCATCGTTAAGAACGCCGCAGCTAAGAGACCAGAGCTGTGCCGGGCATAGGGAATGATTTTCATGGGATGGGATTGTATTTGGAGTGAGTTGCTATGTGTAGTGGGTTGAGTTGGGAATGGTCTAGACGAATACAGCGCGGGATTCAACTGGCTGATGACGTCGGATTTGAAAACTAAATGCGGCCTTAATCCTTTTGTGGTTTGGGACAGAAGCAAGTCTTAAATGGTGTGTCTGTGAGCTGCGATTGTGGTGGCCGTGCAGCATTGCTGAGGGGTAGCTACTTTACTTGGGACGGGTGCTATGGTCTTGCAGCCAAGCGACATCGGGGTTATTCGGTGAGGGCGTGGAACTGACAGCCAGAGGGTCACCACCATCCTGTAGCGGAGGGGTGGTCCGCGGATCGACCCAGCGTTTGATCTCCGAGTGGCCATCCGCGAAAGAAAAGCCCGCCGCCAAATTGTGATACATCGCTGGCATGTCAGAAGTAAAGTTATAAGCCTGCGGATTGGGCGGCATATAACCGGTCATGTCGGTCATGAAATTGCTCCAGTTGACGCGATCCTCTCGCATGTCGAGAAAAACGAAAACTTTTGAAGGAGGCGAAACCCCGTTGATAAAGGTGAGTTTGGAGTAAACGTTATAGGCGTTTGCAAAAGGCCAACCGCCGTCTGTCCCCAACGGCGAAGGGCTTTTCACGTCCGGGGCAAAGCCGCCGACATAAAGATTCATCGACATGGTTAGCAGACGGGGTTTGGCCGATCCATTAACCGTGACAGTGGAGTGATCGGAAGGGCACTTATAAATCGATTGGCTCTTGGTGTACTTCCACAAAGGCCTTTTTTGCAGGTCTACCGTCGGATCCCAATTGGCGCGATTGTTGGGGTCGAAATCCATGTGGGCTCCGGACCAGGCGTACTGGTCGTGCCAATTGCCATTCGCCCCGCTGGTGCTGGCGTAAACGAGAATATCGTTACTGTCTTCGGCGTACATCCGCCAAGCGAGGGCCAGTTGGCGATGATTGTTCATGCATTGAATGCCTTGGGCCTTCTGCTTCGCCTTAGCCAGCGATGGCAGCAGCATCGCCGCCAGGATTGCAATGATGGCAATAACCACCAACAGCTCGATTAAAGTGAAGCCCGTTTCTCCGCGCCGTGGTGCGACACAACGGCTACCGGCTTTTTTCGCGCTCGGCCAACTAACTGATCGACTCGCCATGAACAAGTTTTTCTTGCGCTGGGCTCGATTGCCTAACCCAATTCGCATGAGGTCTTATTGTTCAGCATAAGACGATTCGATTCGTTGTCAAAACAAAACCATTACAATTTTCGTTGGCTTGGGGCGCATCCTCAGGGGCCCGTGGCCCAACGTTTTTCGGATGGCCGAGCTCCGCGAGGCCCAAACATCTCTTATTGTTTTTGGGAGTATTTTTTGGGACCTCGCGGAGTTCGGCCTTCCGGTAGTAGCCGTCGATTGCGCGCCCCCCCTATGCCTTAGCCGCGAGGCGAAACCCGAAGTCCAAACGGCTCGGCGGAACCGGCGAAAGAAAGTCGCCCCTCCAGGCTGGTGACGCCTGCGTACGGATCGTTGGTGATAAGGATATTGCCGTCGAGATCCAGAAAATCACAAACCTCAGCGAGTTGTGCCGCAGCGCTGATCAGAATGCTGGTTTCGATCATGCAACCAATCATCGTTTTTAACCCTGCTTTGCGCGCCGCCAGAAGAGCCGCCAGGCCGGCACTCAGACCACCGGTTTTAACCAGTTTTACATTAACGCCATGAAAACATTGGACCGCCTGCTCGATGTCCTTGGCGAGATGATAGGATTCATCACCGAAAACCGGCAGTGGCGAACGCTGCTTAAGCCAGGCCCATTCCTTCGCGGGTGTGCTCGACGGCAACGGTTGTTCCACAAATTGAACGTGACCGTCCTTGGCCAGCCATTCAATTTTTTCAAGCGCCAGTTCTTTGGTTTTCCACCCTTCATTGCCGTCGACGCGGATGAGTTTTTCCGGTGCGACATCCCGCAACGCCTGGAGGGTTGCCTCATCTTGCGGTCCGCCAAGTTTAACCTTTAAAATCGGATAGGGCATCGCCTGCTCGACTTTTTTGTGGATTTCCTGCGGCGTCGCGATCCCGATCGTAAAGGAAGTGACATGTTTGGTCTCGTGAAACCCGAGCCCCAAGAAATCGTAAATCGGCTTTTTGGCGCGTTTGGCAGCGCCGTCCAACAACGCAAGGTTCAATGCGCATTTGGCGGCCATGTCGTGCCGCGATAAGGTTTCAAGGTATTCCATGCTCCCCTCGACATCGGTGAAGGATAGGCCGCGGGGATCGACCTTCTTTAGGAAAGCCTCGACTGTCCGAGTCGATTCCTTATAGCGGGCACTGGGAGCTGCCTCGCCCAGGCCCACAGTGCCATCAGCGCCGGTGAGTTCCACGACAACGACTTTGGCGACATCCGTTCCTGTCGTGCGTGCAATGGTCCAGGTATGGGCCAGCTTCAGATCCAGGTGCTTGAATTCGAGCTTCACAGCTGGTGTTCAAATACAAAAAGTCCCTTCTTATTGCCTACTACAATATCGGGGTAGCGTTTGTTGGAAACAAAGCCGGTGGTAACTTCGGTTCCCACACCGGAATCGTTGTCGACCAAATGGGGCACGAAATCGGCCTGACCTGGCGCAGGCCGCACCAGCTTGAACCAGTAGAGCACCGCCTGGCCATTAGAATCCGGGTCCGGACCATCCTTGCCATGAGCCCAAAAACGTTTGCCGGTGACAATGTCCTTGAGGCCGTCGCCGTCGATATCGATTAGCGAGAGAGAGTGGAGCTGAGAAAAGGCTACCCCATGGCGATTGGGCGAAGAATCCTTATTAAGGATGACATGTTCCCTAAATGTAATTGCCCCGTTTTCCTTGACCTGCTCGTACCAGGAAAGCCCGTATCCGTGCGCGTTGATCGAGCTAATTACGTCATTTAAGCCGTCGCCGTTGACGTCATAGACCAGGATCTGCGCGGCAGCATCAGCGAAATGAAAAGGATGTTTCGTCCAAACCGGGTCACCAGCCAATGAGGCCGGCTGTTCCCACCACCCATCCTTTTCCAGGATGTCAATCCGTCCGTCGCCATTGACATCACCGCAGCCAATTCCGTGCGTGAACCGTTGATAATCGCCTTTCGGAGACACAGGATGAAACTTCCACGCAGACGCGGGATTTTTCCAATCAGCTTCGGCGTACCCGATATAGCCTTTGGAACAACAAAGGATCTCGGGTTTACCGTCACCGGTCACGTCCAATAAACCGGGCGACTCATTGTCGAGCACATCCAAAACGACATGGCGTTCCCAGGGTCCGTCTTTTCCTTTCGGGTTCTCATACCAGGCTGCCGGTGCGCCTGGAAATCCGTAAACAATCACGTCCGGCCAGCCGTCCAGGTTGAAATCATAGGTATAGGTCAAAAAACATTCCGAGTAAGCGTTGTTTACCCCTAAGGCGCCCTCGAACCCGGGAATAGTCTCTTCGGTACCATCGCCCTTCTTGTGCTTAAAGCTGGCCGTTGCAGGCCAGATCTCATGGCGCTTTTTGAAATCGGGCCCTTCATACCAGAAAGGGCCGGAAACTAAATCGACCTGGCCATCACGGTTGAAATCGGCCATATCCGCGCCCTCGGCCCAAAACTGGTCGGTAACGCGAATCTTCTTGAAAACCGGGCCACGCTCCTGGGCCAGGGTGAAACCCGTGAACGCTAACGCGAGCCCAACAAGCAAAAACCTAATCATTGCCGCATGGTTCCCACTAGTCGGCATATCGTCAAGTCATATGGCATGAGCAAAGGCTGGCCGACCTATAATCTACAGAAAAATGGGAACGCCGCGTTCCGAGGGCAGTGTGCGGAGGCGTCCGGACTGGCTGGGTGCATTCCACCCCGGAGCGCGAGGCGTCCCTGGCTCGCAGCAACCAGGCACCAGTACTGACGCTAAAACACCTCCCGACCCGCGGTGCTTTCGAACGCGCTGCGAGCCAGGGACGGCTCGCGCTCCGCTGTCAGCCTCGTCTCTCGTGGGGCCATCGTTCGAATGCACCCGAGCTGGCTCTTGCGCCTTCGAGCATGACGAGCTTGCGACAAAAGGAAAACCCCTACTTGCGATTCTGTTCGCTCCGAACTAAATAGGAATTAAATTGGTGCATTCGGAGATCAGAACCTTACCTGTTGTGAGCGCTCTCCGGCCCATTGGAGCTGGAACAGGCAATCACACGGACGCGATTCTCCCCCATGACCACACCACTCAATAACATTCCAGGTTCTGCACTGGATCCGGCCCGCCCGCGGCCCAGACACAAGACTGCAAAACTGGAACGCGATGCCATTCATTCGCTCACCATTCCCAAGGAACCCTTGTGGTATAAAGATGCAATCCTCTACGAGGTCCATGTGCGCGCGTTCCTTGATAGCAATGGCGACGGGATTGGAGATTTCTGCGGGCTGACGCAACAATTGGACTATCTGCAGGAACTGGGGATAACGGCGATCTGGCTGCTTCCGTTCTACCCGTCCCCTTTAAAAGACGACGGTTACGACATTGCCGATTATTTCTCGATTAATCCGATGTACGGTACGCTAAGGGATTTCAAGGTGTTTTTGGCTCGTGCCCACCAGCGCAATCTTCGAGTCATCACAGAATTGGTTGTAAATCATACATCGGATCAGCATCCGTGGTTTCAACGTTCGCGCCGCGCGCCGCCCGGCAGTGCCTGGCGTCAGTTTTATGTCTGGAGTGAAACGGCGGATAAATATAGCGAGGCGCGCATCATCTTTCGCGACTTCGAGCCTTCGAATTGGACGTGGGATCCGGTCGCCAAGGCGTACTATTGGCATCGCTTCTATTCCCATCAACCGGACCTGAACTATGACAATCCTGCGGTTCACGAGGAAATCCAGCGGGTGTTGGATTTTTGGCTTGAACTGGGAGTAGACGGCGTGCGGCTAGACGCGGTGCCATATCTCTATGAACGCGAAGGGACCTCTTGCGAGAATCTGCCCGAGACTCACGCCTATCTGAAGACGCTGCGGAAACACGTCGATTCACATTTTGGGGATCGAATGTTGTTGGCCGAGGCAAATCAGTGGCCTGAGGATGCCGTCAGCTATTTCGGTTCGGGCACCGGTGATGAGTGCCACATGGCTTTCCATTTTCCACTTATGCCGCGGATTTTTATGGCCGTGCGCATGGAGGATAGCGTGCCGATTGTCGATATTCTCGAACAGACACCTTCAATTCCGGAGACCAGCCAATGGGCCCTGTTCCTGCGCAACCATGATGAGCTGACCCTGGAAATGGTGACCGACGAGGAGCGCGATTACATGTATCGCGTTTATGCCGACGACGCGCGAGCACGCATCAATCTTGGAATCCGTCGGCGACTGGCTCCCCTGCTGGGGAACGATCGGAAGCGGATCGAACTGCTCTACTTGCTCTTGTTCTCCTTTCCCGGCACTCCCGTCTTGTACTATGGCGACGAGATCGGGATGGGGGACAACATTTTCCTGGGCGATCGCAACGGTGTCCGGACCCCGATGCAATGGAGCTCGGACAAAAACGCGGGCTTCTCGCGCGCCAGCCCCCAAGCGTTGTATCTGCCGATTATTCTTGACCCCGAGTACCATTACGAAGCGGTGAATGTCGAAAACCAGCAGCGCAATTCGAATTCCCTGTTCTGGTGGATGAAACGCACGCTGACCTTGCGCAAACGGCACCAGGCGTTTGGACGTGGCTCACTGCAGTTCCTGCGACCGGAAAACCGCAAGATCCTTGCCTTTGTCAGAAAGTTTGAACAGGAAGTCATTTTGGTGGTGGCCAATTTATCCCGCTTCCCGCAACCGGTTCACCTCGATTTGTCTGAGTTCAAACAAATGCGCCCGATTGAACTATTTGGGCGTGCTCCTTTTCCGCCGATAACCGAAAACCCATATTTCTTAACACTCAGCCCCCATGCCGCTTACTGGTTCTCGCTGGAAGCAAGCGCCACCCACGACTCGGCTCCCGCCGCAGAATTGATTCAGACGCTCAGAGCACGCGAAACATGGGACGATTTACTGGAGAACGGGTCGCGGTCAGCGCTCGAGACTGTCCTCTGGAATTTCGCCAGGCAGCGCCAGTTTTTTGGCAGCCAGCACCGCGAAATCAAATCAGTCCAGGTGCGCGATACGGTCGAGTTGCGCTCCCGCTTCGGACGAATTTTTCTGCTGTTTCTTTCCGTCGAATTTTCTGAAGAGGACCCTCAGGATCACTTGCTTCCCGTGGGGCTCGCCGTCGGCGACCAAGCCGCGCGCCTGGCTCAGGACGCCGCACGAGACATCATCGCTCGCGTCCAGTTCGAGCAGACCCAGACCGAGGCCCTAGTGTATGCAGCGTCGCGTAGCAAAGAATTTTGCAGCGCGCTGCTGGAATGCATTGCGCGCCGACGGCCATTGGCGGGCAATCAAGGCGAATTGCGTGCAGTCGCCACTGCGTTTTTGAAGCATAATGGCAGCGCTCAATTGTCCGCTCTCGAGCCGGCGGTGCGCCAATCCGGCACCAACAACAGCACGGTCGCTTTCGGCGACAAATTCTTCCTGAAATTGTTTGGCCGTCTGGAGGTGGGTGTAAATCCTGAGTTGGAATTTGCCCGATTCCTTACGGAACACGATTTTGCGAACGTGCCACCGGTCGTCGGCTCTCTGGAGTACCGCCGGCACAACGGGGAGAGCTTTGCCGTCGCGATTCTCAGCCGGTTCCTGCCCAATGCCCAGGATGCATGGGCTCATACTCTCGACCGACTTGGACGCTACTTCGAGCGCATCCGGACCGCGAGCGCCGAAAGCCGTGCCCGGCCTGAGCTACCGAGCTCCCTGCTGCAACTGGTTGACAGCGACGTGCCCGAGAGCGTCGTCGCCTTGATTGGGACCTACCTCGAACTGGCGCGCCTGCTCGGCCAACGCACAGCTGAAATGCATTTGGCTCTGGCCTCCGATGCGCAACACCGTGATTTTGCGCCGGAACCCTTCACCCCGTTCTACCAGCGCGCGTTATTCCAATCGATGCGCAATCTAGCCGCCGAAAGCCTGCAACTGCTTCGACGCAGGCTGCCCCAGCTACCCGAGACTGTCCGAGCCGAAGCACGGAAAGTCGCTGCGATGGAAGGCGAAATCCTCAAGCGGTTGCGCGCCGTTTCTAACATACCAATCCATGCTCAGCGGATCCGCTGCCATGGCGACTTCCATCTCGCCCAGGTCCTTTACACCGGCAAAGACTTTATGTTCCTCGATTTCCAGAGCGAGGCCAGTCGCTCGTTGGGCGAACGGCGGATTCGTCGTTCACCTTTGCGCGATGTTGCCAGTATGATCCGCTCCTTCGACTACGTCACCAACGTCGCCGTCTGGCGCCAGCTCGAACTGGGCATAGTCCGCGAAGAACAACTGGGAGAACTCGAACCATGGGCCAATTTTTGGTGCCGTTGGGTCAGTGCCATCTTCCTCAAGGCGTACTTAAAGGTCATCGGCCCGAGCAACCTCGTTCCGGCAGCCAAAGAACCACTCTCGACCTTGCTTGAGGCACACTTGCTAGAAAAGCAACTCGCCGAACTGGCGTACGAATTGCAGCATCGGCCGGATTGGGTCAAAATCCCACTGCGAGGACTTGGAGGCAACTCGTGAGCTCCCCGGTATAAAGTGGCATTTTGTGAGGATTCGCTCAGTAGATCTTTCGGTTCGCAACCGCCGCGCGCGGATAATCGGACTGCAGGACTCTAACAACAAACGCGATGAGTGGGTCGCACTTGCTCGGCGAGCTGGAGTTCAACCCACTTACAAGGACATGGAGGGAAAAAACAGAATCGCCTCACGCGAGACGCTCGCCGCGATTCTCGGATTGATGGGGATCGATACATCCAACCGGCGGTCAGTCCGTGAAGCCTTGCGTTGGGAACGTCTCCGGAAGTGGCGTACTCCCGTCGAGCCAGTCACCGTCATCTGGGACGGCAAGCCGAGGACTCTTTGCCTGCGTTTTCCATCGAAAGCGTTGAACGCTCATAGTGTTCTCAAACTGCATTACGAAGATGGCGCGAGCAAAACCCTCCGCTTTTCGCCCGATGCGCTGCACGGAGAGACAACGATTGAAGGCGAACGATACCTAACGTGCCAGGTTCAATTGCCACAAATTCCTTTCGGCTACCATCAGCTGGAAGTGCAGACGGCAAACAAGGTTGATCGCAGCCTGTTGATCTCCGCCCCAATGGCCAGCTATTCATCCGGAACCGAGCAACAAAACTGGGGCCTCTTTGTCCCGCTCTACGCTTTGCATTCAAACCAAAGCTGGGGCGCCGGCAATTTAAGTGATTGGACAACATTCACCGAATGGGCGCATCGGCTTGGCGCAAATGCAGTCGCCACTCTGCCGTTAATGGCGCAATTCCTCGGTGAGCCTGGGTTTGATCCAGGCCCGTATGCTCCTGCAACGCGATTGTTTTGGAATGAGTTCTATGTGGATTTGCACCGGGCGACGGAGTTTGCCCACCCTCCTGTGCAACGACTGCTGCGAACTGCCCATTTCCAAAAGCGCCTCTCCGGGTTGCGTAGCAACGATTTTGTTCAGTACCGCGCCGGCATGGTAGCGCGGCGAGCTGTGCTGGAAATCATGGCGAGAGCTTTTTTCTCTCGGAATGGTTCCCGTCAGCTACCGTTTCAAAGTTTCCTCAAAAGAAATCCTCAAGTTCTCGATTACGCCGAATTTCGCGCCACCTGTGATCGGACGCAAAAGCCCTGGGATGCGTGGGATGAGAGGCTGCGCCAAGGGGAGTTGAAGTTGGGCGATTTTGAAACCGAAACGAAACAGTACTATATGTACTGTCAATGGCTCGCGGATCAGCAAGTACGGGATTTTGTGCAGTCTTGTCGAGCCCGGGAGGTTCTCTTCCATCTGGACCTGCCCGTCGGGGTTCACCCTCAGGGCTATGACGCCTGGCGCGAGCAACGCCTCTTCGCACCGGGCGCCACCGTCGGTGCGCCTCCGGACCTCTTCTTCAGCGAGGGCCAAAACTGGGGCTTTACTCCACTGCAACCGCAACGCCTGCGCCAATCGCACTATGCTTACGTCTTGAATTATTTGCGCTTCCAAATGGCTCACTGCCAAATCCTGCGTATTGACCATATCATGGGCTTGCATCGGCTTTACTGGATTCCGCCCGGCGCCAGTCCTCAACAGGGCGTATATGTTAATTACCCCGCTGAGGAGTTTTACGCCCTGCTTAGTTTGGAATCTCACCGGCATCAGCTGCTTATCGTCGGCGAAAACCTGGGCACCGTGCCTCCGCAAGTGAATCGGGCGATGGCGCGGCATCGTATTCGCAAGACATACGTGCTGCAATTTGCCCAATCATCGGATCCACGCCGGGCGATCCAGTTGCCTCCCCCCTGTTCAGTCGCAACTCTCAACACTCACGATACACCTGCTTTCGCGGCTCACTGGCGGGGCGACGATATCGACGAACGTGCTGCGATGGGTCTGATTCGAAAAAGCGAGGTTCAACAGGAGCAGCGGCTCCGCAGGCGCAAGAACCGCGCGCTCACCGCGTTCCTAAAACGCCACGGTTTGCTGAAAAAGTCGATGACTAACACCGGCTCAGTCATTGAGGCCTGTCTGCGTTGGCTGGCGCAATCACGCGCGGAAACCGTCTTGATCAATCTGGAAGATCTTTGGCAGGAAACGCGTCGACAGAACACCCCGGGGACTGCCGGCCCTCCCAACTGGCGACGCAAAGCCCGGTTTTGCCTCGAGCAAATCTGTCAGTCACCCGCGCTGCGAAAAACCCTTTTGGAAATCAACCGCCTGCGAAGACGTTAATTTCGTTATATCCTGCTTGCAGTGCATCCGCACACTGCCCCCGGAACGCTGCGTTTACGCGGCAGCCACGTCCCAAACCGTCCGCCTGCCGCGTGAACGCGGCGTTCCCACCTTTCCCCAGATTACAGCTCGGGGCAGTGTGCGGATGGGCGCTCCTGCGCTCTCTTGCCCAGGTGTCCCCATTTCAGCTTTGCCAGTAAGCCTTGATTGGAGTAGATATGGCGGCTCGCTCTTGCGGTGCTCGCATGAAACCCGAAATCGAAATCTACGACACGACCCTGCGCGATGGCAGCCAGGGAGAAGGCATCAATTTTTCGGTGATCGATAAGCTGCGTATTGCCGAAAAACTGGATGCGTTCGGGGTTCATTACATTGAAGGCGGTTGGCCCGGCTCCAATCCGAAAGACATCGAGTTTTTCGCTGAAGCGAAGCGCAAGAAGTTCAGAAATGCGCGCTTGGCAGCGTTCGGGTCAACGCGTCGCAAAGGCACACCGGTTGAAAGGGACGATCAGGTTCGGCTGCTGCTGGAGGCGGAAACCCCGGTCATTACCATTTACGGCAAGAGCTGGCTGCTACATGTCAAAGAGGTTTTGCGCGCGACCCCGGACGAGAATCTCGGGATGATTGCCGACACAATCCGTTTCCTGAAAGACCACGGCCGTTACGTAATTTATGACGCCGAGCATGCCTTTGATGGGTATAAGCACGATTCTGAATATGCGCTCGCTACGTGGCAAGCCGCTGAAAGGGGAGGCGCCGATCTGATCGTCCTCTGCGATACCAACGGCGGGGCTTTACCGTCCGAGATTTCCAGGATCACAGAAAAAGCGCGACGCACATTGACGATCAAATTGGGCATCCATACCCATAACGATATTGGGCTGGGTGTCGCCAATGCTTTGGCGGGACTGGAAGCCGGAGCAATGCATGTTCAAGGGACGATTAACGGTTACGGCGAACGCACCGGCAATTGCAACCTGACCAGCGTCATTCCGACCCTCGCGCTTAAAGTCGGCAAGCGCTGCCTTCCTGACTCGGCGCTGCGGAAACTGAAGGAGGTTTCTCAATTCGTTGACGAAATCGCCAATATTCGCCACGACCCACGTCAGCCCTGGGTCGGCGAAGCGGCCTTTGCGCATAAGGGTGGGACCCACGTCAACGCCGTGCAAAAAGTGGTCCAAAGTTACGAGCACATTGACCCGGCTCGGATTGGCAATGCCCGTCGAGTGCTGGTGAGCGATCTGGCCGGGCGCAGCAACATTGTCATGAAGGCCCAGGAATTGGGCTTTGACCTCGGCAACGACACTCCGGAGCTGAGGGAAATCCTGAGCCGGATAAAGAAGCTCGAACATGAGGGCTACGAATTTGAAGCCGCTGAAGGATCGTTGGCGCTGGTGATTCGAAAGATCCTGAAACATCAGGAAGCGCCATTTAAAATCGAAGGCTTTCATGTTTCAATCCGGCGCGACCGCTCGATCGCGGTTTGCCAGGCCAGCGTAAAGGTGTTGGTGGACGGAGTGACGGAGCACACGATAGCCGAAGGGGACGGCCCAGTGAATGCCCTCGACCAGGCCCTGCGCAACGCGCTGGTCAAGTTCTATCCCCAGCTCAAAAAAGTGCGGCTTGCCGATTATAAGGTTCGCATCCTTGATTCAGCTTCGGGGACCAGTGCGCGCACCCGTGTCTTAATTGAATCCACCGACGGCAAAGAAGAATGGGGAACCGTAGGTGTCCACGACAACATCATCGAAGCCAGTCTGCAGGCCCTCTCCGACAGCCTGGAATATAGGCTGATGAAGAAATAAGCTTAACTACGGATGGACACAGATGAACACGGATACATTCGGTCTTCACTGCAGTGGCAGCGCCTCGTATTGTAATCTCTTTCAGCCGTGTCTATCCGTGCAGATAGGTGGTTATTTCGTTTGCCCGAAATTTGAAGAAGTAACCTGGCAACCACGGATGGACACGGATGAACACGGATTCAGTTGATCTTCACAAAGGTGAAAACAACAAGCTCCTGCTTAAGGAAGAAACTGGGCGGATACTTGCCTGCGCCTTTGATGTTTCGAACGAAGTCGGCCACGGCTTGCACGAGAAAATTTACGAAAACTCGATGGTCATTGCTTTCAGCCTTTCAAACATTCCCTGCGATCAGCAAAAGCAATTCCCCGTCATGTTTCGGGGGCATGTGGTCGGCAAATTCATTCCTGACTTGCTTCCGTTTGGCTCTGTCATTGTAGATGCCAAGGTCATCGATCAAATTACCGATGTGGAACGTGGCAAGATGATCAATTATCTTCGAATAACGAAATTGCGGGTGGGTCTCATCCTAAACTTCAAGCATCCCAAATTGCACTGGGAGCGTATCATATTATAATCTCCTTATCCGTGTTCATCCGTGTCCATCCGTGGTTAACTTTCTATGCCTGATTTGCCTAAAGCCTACGAACCGCAAGCTGTCGAGGACAAATGGTATGACTTCTGGCAGCAGAACCAGTGCTTCGTCGCTAACACTGCATCACTTAAACCGGCTTATTCCATCGTCATTCCGCCACCGAATGTCACCGGCATGCTCCACATGGGGCATGTCCTCAATAACACCATTCAGGACATCCTCGCTCGCAAGGCGCGAATGGAGGGCAAAGAAGTGCTTTGGCTCCCAGGTACCGACCATGCCGGTATCGGGACCGAGGCTGTGGTGGTAAAGGCGCTGCGGAAGCAGGGAGTGATCAAGCATCGCGACGATATCAGCCGCGAGCAGTTCCTGGAGCACGTATGGGCCTGGAAGGAAAAGCACGGCGGTATCATCATTCAGCAACTGAAGAAGCTTGGGTGCTCGTGCGACTGGACTCGCGAGCGCTTCACTTTTGACGAGGCTTATTCCCGCTGTGTCCAAAAAGTCTTCGTCGATCTTTACCACAAAGGCCTGATTTACCGTGGAAAACGGATGGTCAATTGGGATCCGGCAGCCCGCACTGCGCTGTCTGATGAGGAAGTCGAGATGCTGGAGGAGAAGGGCTATCTCTGGCACATCAAGTATCCCCTGCTCGATGAACGAGGCCAGCCAAAAGCAAACGAATTTGTCATCGTGGCTACAACTCGCCCGGAAACCATGCTGGGCGACGAGGCCGTCGCTGTGAATCCGAAGGACCCACGGTATACCAATCTCATTGGGCGCCGGTGTCTTCTCCCCTTACAGAACAAGGCCCTACCCATTATCGCCGACGATTTCGTCGATCCCAAGTTCGGTACCGGCTGCGTCAAGGTGACGCCGGCACACGATCCCAACGACTACGAGATGGGACTGCGGCATAAGCTGCCGCTCACCGTCGTGATTGGACCTGATGCTGCCATGACAACCGCCGCGGGCGAAGATTTTGCCGGGCTCGACCGGATGGAAGCGCGTACGGCCGTTATCGAGGAACTTACCGAGCAAGGTCTGCTGCTCAAAACCGAAGATTACGTCCATAACGTGGGCTACAGCCAGCGGAGCCACGTGCCGGTTGAGCCGTACCTCAGCGAGCAGTGGTTCCTCAAGTACCCGAGCGTTGCGCCATCCACCAAAGCGGTGGAGGAGGGCCGAATCATATTTCATCCGGAGCGCTGGACCAAGACTTACACGCACTGGATGCACAACATCAGAGACTGGTGCATCAGCCGCCAGCTCTGGTGGGGCCATCGCGTGCCGGTCTGGTATCCTAAAAATAGCACTGACCCGCACCCTACCGACATTTACGTCGGCACCGAACCGCCGCCAGATCCCGAAAACTGGATTCAAGACCCCGACGTGCTCGACACCTGGGCCAGTTCCTGGCTCTGGCCTTTTGCGACGATGGGCTGGCCCCACCAAACAGACACGCTCAAGAAGTTCTACCCGACCACTGATCTCGTTACCGGGCCTGATATCATCTTCTTCTGGGTCGCTCGTATGATCATGGCCGGGTACGAGTACATGGCAGACATCCCTTTCCGTAATGTTTACTTCACCGGCATCATCCGTGACAAACTCGGCCGGAAGATGAGCAAGAGTCTCGGCAATTCGCCCGACCCACTCGATCTCATCGCCAAATATGGTGCCGACGCTTTGCGTTTTGGCACTATGCGCAGCGCGCCGCTCGGACAGGATGTGCTCTTTGACGAAAAAGATGTCGAACTGGGCCGCAATTTCTGCAACAAACTTTGGAATGCGTGCCGGTTCCGCCAAATGCAAGGCGGCGAGGTTCAAGATGAAATCGCTCCTGAACTTCTCACCAGCTATGACAAGTGGATCCTGCTCAGACTCGATCAAGCATTGCAGGAGATCACGACCGCCTTCAACGAGTACCGTTTTAACGAGGTAACCCAAACCCTGTATCGCTTTTTCTGGAGCGAGTACTGCGATTGGTACGTCGAGGCCAGCAAAGCTATCCTGGCGCTTGGCGCGCAAAATGAGGGTGATGCGGCTCGCCGTCGGGCAAACACCATCGCCGTAATTGACTTTGTCCTCTCACACACTCTGAGAGTATTCCATCCATTCCTGCCCTTTATCACGGAGGAACTCTGGCAGGGTATGGGCTACAGCCTGGACATGCCGGAGAATCAGGGCAGGAAAACCATCATGTTTGCTCCCTGGCCAAAGCCCCTCGACGAAGATTTCAAGGCTCATTATGGCGTGGATGGGTGTTATCTCGAAATTGTTGATGCTAAATTCGAACTGGTGACTCAGGGGAGAAATTTGCGGCGTGAGCATAACATCGCCGCGAGCAAGAAGGTAAAATTCGTTCTCCGGCCCTCTGGCGCGGTCCCGCCACATGATGCCGAGGTGCTGAAACTCTTGTTGAACGCCGAGACTCTGGAGATCGATTCGAGTTACCAGGCCCCCAAGGGCACACCCAGTGTGCATTCGGAAATGGGCGAGCTCTATATGCCGCTGGAAGGCCTTCGTGATGTTGAGGCAGAGAAGGCTCGGCTGGTAAAGGAACTTGAGAAAATAGAAACCGAAATTTCAAAAGCTGAACAGAAGCTGAATAACCCGAACTTTACCGCCAAAGCTCCGCCCCATGTCCTGCAGGAACATCAACAACGCCTGATCGAGTGGCAGGCCAAACGCATTCGGGTTAAGGCTGCCTTAGAGCAATTGAATTAGGCCTGCTCCTCCCTATGAGGCGACAGTTTCCTGACCTGGTCCATTCAGAAAACCGCCGAATCGCGCTTCCGTGGCTTAGGGCCTTTGTCGCACTGATTATAAGCTGTTTGTGCTATGCCGTAGCGGCGCCAACCCAGAAAGAATTCCTCGATAGGGTGAATCAGCTCGAAGCCGCGGGGCAATTCCGGGAAGCTGCGGCGGTTCTGACTCACGCCCTGGCGAGCCAATCCAATGTTTCCCCTGATCGGAAACAGCTTGAATTCGAACTCGATCGCCTCGAGCGCATCCGAAAGGACTACGCCCTTACCGATGACCAACTTTTTTCGGAATTGAAAAAGTCGCTGAAAGATATCTCCCCCGAGGAATTTCACGCTTGGATTGGCCAAGGCCGATTCGACACCCGTGCAATTGATGGAGAACAGCGATTTATGGCGGCCAGTGTGAGTAATCTCTTCTTTCGCTACCCCGAGCTCTACGCCCGGCGTATTCCACCAAAGAACAGCGCCGCCGTTGAAAGGCTGCACTGGGAAACCTGCCAGGCTATCAAGCAAGCCGCCTTGGCAAACCATCGCCCGTATGTACTACCGAAACGTTTTGACGTGACTATGACAGTTACGGCGGATCAGAATGCCGCGCCGGAGGGCCAAATTATTCGCGCCTGGCTGCCAATTCCGCGCGAGTACCCCTTTCAAAGTGGTTTCCGAATGCTGGCGTCTGAACCGGTCGCGATGCACACTGATGAATCCCAAAGTCCTATCCGAAGCGTTTATTTCGAGCAACCGGCACGAAAGAACCGCCCGACGAAATTTAACATCCAATACGAATACGTAGCCAGTGGTATCTGGTTCAACGTGCAACCGCAGGACGTCCGTTCTTTTGATCGTGGGAATGGTGCCCTGGGAGTCTTTGTGAAAGAAGCGCCTCATGTCGTCTTCACTCCCGAAATCCGCGCCCTTTCGCAGCAAATCGCCGGTGACGAAACCAATCCTTATCTTAAGGCAAAACGATTCTACGATTGGATCTCAGACAATATTAAATACAGCTTCGCCACGGAGTACTCGACCGTTCGCAACCTCAGCGAGTATTGCCGCTCACACGGGTATGGTGATTGTGGTCAGGAAGCACTGCTGTTTATTACCCTCTGCCGCTTGAACGGCATACCCGCCCGCTGGCAATCCGGCTGGAACACTTTTCCCGGTGCCAAATCCATTCACGACTGGTCAGAGATTTATATGCCACCCTACGGTTGGATTCCGGTCGATCCCTACATGGGTATTTATGCGATGCGCTATGCCACCTCCTTAAAGCCCGAACAACGCCGCGACCTTCGCGATTTCTATTTCGGCGGCCTTGACCAATACCGCATCGCTGCCAACAGCGATCACAACCAAAGCCTGAACCCGCCCAAGCAATCCATGCGCTCTGACACGGTCGATTTTCAGCGCGGCGAATTGGAATGGGGCTCTCACAATATTTACTTCGACACGTTCTCCTACGAACTGATCGCGAAGGAGATTTTCAGTGCCGCCGAGTAGCTGAATGATCGGTGGTCGTAACGCAGGGCGGGTAGTAACGCAAAGTTCCACTTTGCCGTATCGCCGAGTTCCACTCGGCAAACTGTACCAAAAGCTCCCTGTCTTCGGCACTTTGCCCAAGGAAATTCGGCAGTCAGCAGAGTCAAACTCTGCGTTACGCGCGACTTCGGCTCATTTGCTGGACAGAACCGAATTTTACCCCAAAATCTGACGCTACTTGAAGGCAACCAAAAAAGCCCCAAACTCGGAAATAAACCTGCGTGAGGCTCAACGACAGGCTGTCGGCGCGGCGCGTGTTGTCGGCGAGCTCATGCGCCGCAACCTGGCGGCCAAAAAGCGCGCTAACACTGTCACGCAGCATGACATTAAACTCGAGCTGGATGTTCGTTCTCAAAAACTTATTGAAAAAAAGCTTCGCGCGGCTTTTCCGCAAACCGCGCTGCTGGGCGAGGAAGGCGTAGCCGGGAACTCGGACTCGGCCTACCGGTGGGTCGTTGACCCAATCGATGGCACAGTCAATTTCGCATACGGCATTCCACACGCGTGCGTTTCCATTGCGCTTCAGCGCGAAAACCCGAAAGCGGGAACGGAAACGTACGCCGATGGTTACGCAACGCTCCTCGGGGTCGTCTATGACCCGTTCGCTGATGAATTATGGACAGCGCTCCGCGGTCAACCCGCTCGACTCAACGGCAGAATCATCCGCGTGAGCAAACGGCGCAATCTTCAGGAGGCTATTGTGTCTATCGGTTTTGCCAAAAGCCGCGAAACGCTTGAAGCGACGCTGCCATACTTCCTCGAGTTGGTTCATCAGGTGCGCAAAATTCGGATTATGGGCGCCGCGGCCCTGGCTCTTACCTATGTCGCGACTGGCCGCTTCGATGCCTATATTGAGCGCGGGATTCGGCTTTGGGACATCGCCGCCGGCGGACTTATCCTCCAAAGTGCCGGAGGGGATTTCTGGCAACAACCGGCCGGCCCGGATCACACTTACCGAATGATCGCCAGCAACGGTTTGCTTCGCCGCCAACTCCGTGTGCCGGATTGATATTGCCCCTCAGGCAGCAGTCCCTATTCTTCCAGCATGCGCCGTTTTGCAATATTGCTGGGAATCTTTGCGCTATTAGCCGGTTCATGTTTTGTGCAAGCCGGCACGCTGGCTCAGTTCCGCACCCGTCTGGGGGACATCGAGGTGGAACTCTACGATGAGGACAAACCCGTTACCGTGCAGAACTTCATCCATTACGTTCAGAGCGGGGCTTATCAGGATGAGTTTGCTCACCGCCTGGTTCCGGGCTTTGTTCTCCAGGGCGGAGGATTCACCATCACTAACCGTGGCACCACCAATTGGAGTGTGGTGGCCATCCCCACCTTCCCACCTATAACCAACGAGTTTGCAGTGGGGCGGCGTTTTAGTAACGCCTATGGTACTATTGCGATGGCCAAACTTGGGGGGGATACCAACTCGGCGACTTCACAATGGTATTTCAACCTGACGAATAACGCGTTCCTCGATAAAGCCGATACAAACAATCTGTTTGTGGTATTTGGGCATGTTATCAGCGGGACCAATGTGCTGAACACATTTAAGCGCTTTAAGTACTACACGGGCACCCAGACCAGTAACCTGGTTTACCAAGGCTATGCTCCCCCGTTCGATACCCTACCGATGTTTCGCCCGAAGGTAACGGATACCAACCTGGTGTTTATTGATATCTCTCTGCTCGAAATCGCGGTTCAGAATTCAGCGGGCGGTGGTCACCGGATCTCGTGGAACAGTCCGGCCGGGATGACGAATATTATCGAGTTTACTACGAACTTCCCTCCGATATGGAATACTCTAGTTCGAACCAACGGCACCGGAGCACGAATTTCCGTAAATGATAGCGACGCCTCAGCGGATCGGTTTTACCGCGTTCGTATCGCCTTCTGAACCGAAGCGACGGGGCTAAAGGCTGGCTTTACGGCGTCTTGTTTAAGTTACCAATCATCCACTTGCGTAGTTTTTCCAAGGCTTTTGCCCTATGGCTGAGCCGATTTTTGATTTCTTCGCCAAGCTCACTAAATGTTTGATCGTAACCGACGGGGAAAAACAATGGGTCATATCCGAATCCCCCATCGCCCCGGGGCGCAAAACCGATCCTGCCTTCGCAAGTTCCTTCGAACAACTCGGTCTGGAGTTCAAATTCGTCTGCGGCACACGCCGGTGAAGCATTCCCCGTTGGCACCTGCAAAATCGGTGTAAGCGCCAGAACGCAGCCGAACCTTGCGGTTCGCTGTTCAAGAGGAGCATTTTGGAGCAGCCGCAACAGTTTTTGGTTGTTTTCCTTCGCAGAAGAATTGCCAGGCGCCCCTGAATCCAACGCTGCGAATCGTGCCGAATGAACACCAGGTGCGCCGTTCAGGTAATCGGCCTCCAAACCCGAATCATCCGCCAATACGTAGCCGCACGTAATCGTACTTGCTCGTGGCGCCTTGGTTGCAGACCATTTGGCCAACTGCACCGCCTTTTTGGTCGCGTTACCAGCGAATGTCGCTGCATCCTCAACCACCTCCGGCGCATCGGGAAAATTCCCTAGCGAGAGGCATTCATAGCCAGGACCGAGAATCGCCCGAATCTCCTGAACTTTATGCATGTTCCGCGTGGCAATGAACAGAGTAACCATGTGCGCAATATCCTATCACGACGGAACTCGGAAGCAAAAGTGGCAGGAAAAACGCTCCAAGCACTTTCATTGAATGAGTGCTGTTCCCCGGGCGCATCTCAATTTTTGTTCACCTGTTCGTCGGCTCTCATTAACACCCCGGTTCAGCTTCAGCGGCGTGATGCTATGTGCTGGGGCTTCCAAGCGCTTCATTCAGCGGTTTCTACGACGCATGGAAAACCGCTAAATAAAGCGGTTCCGGTCGGTGTTCGCTGTCTTCACCCCGCTGAAGCGGGGTGTTAATGAGAGCAGCACGTTCAATCATCTACGGCTCGGTCAGGTTCGCAAAAATTGAGATGCCCACGCTGTTCCCCGGCTTCATTAAAAAGGCTTGAAATATTAGCGGATATTTATTAGCCTGGTCTCGACTCGGCGGCAGTTGAGTGACACCCGAGCCTCCGTTTAATGCACTGGAATAACCAACCAGAGACGGAGAGGAAATCCCGGCCTCAAGGGGTCTGGGCAAGCCGCAAATGACTTTAATCCACAGAGAATTGACCTATGGATACCCCTCAGCTACACCTCGCCGCAGGCAAAGTCCCACTGAGTATACAGGTCGGCCGCGCCACTACTGTCGCGCAGGAAAATGGGAAGCAAATCGAAACACCTGTTTATACCATTACGTTGGGGACCGAGACTATCGAACTGCTTCCGTTCAAGAACTGGACGCAACTCGATGTTCACAAATGGGTGGTTCAAGGAAAATTGCCGGCCAGCCCTGCCGGGCTGGAAGTTACATTCGATCATGTGAAGATCGCAGGTGAGACCGTGCTTAGCAACGATCCGGACGGGTGTGCAAAATTGGAAAAAGCCTTTGGCGAATGGTTAGCCCTGGAGCGTGGCACTCTTGAGCTCGCCTGGAAGAAAATGCACTCAAAATTGGCCCCTCCTTCATCTGCCACGGCCAAACGTCGGGAATCGCAACCATTACATTATCAAGTCGAGGTCGATCACGAGCATCAGGTTCATATTCATTGTCTCCAAGGTAAAGAGATCGTCGCGACAATCGGATTGAATCTCCCCGGTTTTAACAGCCTGGCAGACCAGGGTTTGTTGCGCAAACCGCGTAGCTTAAAGGTTGGAGCCTTACACGAGTGGGTTGAACTGGATCGTGTGCTGTATAGTTTCGAAAACGGCAATAACGACGCTGCACCGCTTGAGCGCGTTCTCAATGAACGGTATCTCTCGAATCTCGCCCTCGGGCGGGGGAAAGATGTGGTTGTCTTTGCCAATGCGGCTTCCTCGACCGGTTTCGACATTCAGTTCAGTGCATTGATGGGTGGAGTACCGGATAATCGGCGTCGTCCATTAAATGAGGACTCTTTGGAACTGCTGCAGGACCCCAAGCGATGTGGCTTGTTCCATCAAGGCCTCATCGTCAAGTTGACGCGTCCAACGCTTGTCTTTAAACAAAAAACTCCGGACGGGGGTGAGCGCAACTTGGATAAGACACCCGAGAACTGCGTCGTACTCAGAAGCGATGATGGCGCGGAGAAGTTAATCGATTTGAGCCAGCCTGTGAATTACCTGCGCCTTAGCGCGGTGGAACTCACCGCGGTTTTTAATCACCCTTCAATCAATAAACATGGCAAGATTACTTCGTCAGCCGGCGGCGGGCAAAATCTGCTCGAGACGACCTCGACGAAACATCCAGACGCTGAAGTAGCGGCGACTCTTACGCTGCAGAAGACGGCCGACTGGAATCGTGCGGGGCTGACCGTGATGGCCACTCCTGAATCCAGGCTTAGCACGAATACTCGGCTTACTCAATTATCCGAGCTGGCAACTGACAGCTCTTCTTCATCCAAACCTTTTCCAGGAATTGAAGGTGCGGAGCTGAAAATCGCCGGGTTGCCTGCGGCTCCCCCACTACAGGAGGCCGACGATCTGTCGGTGAGTGGCCCGCCCGCTAGCAAAAAAGATAAGGAGCGACCCTTGCCCAATCTGTGGCTAAAATCTGTTCTAGCCCAACCGCCAATTCGCTTCGATTGGTTATCATGTCTGATTTATGATGAACTCGCGGAGCATGTTGGGAACTCCCATCAGGGCCAGCTTGGTCCGATGTCGTGTTGGTCAGCGGCTTTGAGCGAAACCGAGGATATAGCGGAGGGCGACTTCAAAGGGATCTTTCTGACCGAAAAGCATGGGTTGGGTTTCCTCAATCATGGGTACATGATCCGCTTCTATAAAGGAGTTGCGTTTATTGGGACGCAAGAATCGGCGCTGGAAGGAATCGGGATCAATCTGGTGGGGGTAGGCATCGACGCCGAAGAACGGATCGTCTTTATCGTCGCCGAAGAGTATCGAGATAAATTCGATGTGCCTGAGCGCGTGATTACCGAAGAACTACCACGCTTAGCCGAAAACGGCGTTCGGATGCTGACAGTTGCAGAAGTTCTGAACAGCCTCGTTCCGCTCGAAGTTGTTTGGACGGTGCCGGAAAACCAGGAGAATCCGACCGATCCCCAAGCTCTGGTGAGCGCTGCGCCCCTTGGCGCCTTGGAAACCCAGGCCGTTTCCTCGAAAGGTTAGGCCCGTTTTTCACAAGGCAGCGGCATTCCAAATTTTTAAAGCCCTGCGTTGCTTTCGGTTCACTGACCCGCCCTTGGCTTTGGTTGCCGATGTTAACCATTGTCTCGCTGCGGTCTTTGCGCAATATTGCCCCGCGATGGCCGCCGGACGTCGCCAATATCCATTTCTCTTGATCGAGCCCAAATGGCAACGCCATTGGGAACTTGAACAAACCTTTCGCGCCTGGAACCCAGGGGAAAACATCCCACCGGAGCACCCTTTCGCCCAACGTCACCGAGGGAGCAAACCCGAACAGTTGCCCAAGTTTTATATCCTGGACATGTTCCCCTACCCTTCGGGCGCTGGCCTGCATGTCGGCCACCCGGAAGGCTATACCGCGACCGATATTCTGGCGCGGTATAAGCGCGCGCGGGGTTTGCACGTGCTCCACCCTATGGGTTGGGACGCGTTTGGCCTTCCGGCCGAACAGTATGCGATTCGGACCGGCCAGCATCCGCGAAAAACCACGGAACAAAACGTCGCGACGTTCAAACGACAGATTCAAGCGCTCGGCTTTAGCTACGACTGGACAAGAGAAATTGACACGACAGATCCCGATTATTTCAAGTGGACCCAATGGATCTTTTTGCAGCTCTACAATTCCTGGTTTAATCCTGAGACCAAACGCGCCGAACCGATTGAGACCCTCGCATATCCGCAGGAGCTCCAACTCAAGCCAGGCTCCCTGCTTGCCGCGCTCGAACCTCAACGCCGAGCTTTCCGCGATTCCAAGCGCCTGGCCTACGTCAGCGAGGCGCCGGTTTGGTGGTGTGAGCAGCTTGGGACCGTTCTGGCCAACGAGGAAGTCGTTGATGGCAAAAGCGAAGTCGGTGATTTTCCAGTCGTCCGCAAACCGATGCGCCAATGGATGCTGCGCATCACCGCTTATGCCGAGCGCTTGCTCGCGGACCTGGATACGATTGACTGGAGCGCTTCGCTGAAGGAAATGCAGCGGAACTGGATTGGACGCAGTGAGGGAGCTGAAGTGGACTTTGCGATCGACGGCTCCAATAAGAGATTGCGTGTCTTCACGACAAGACCAGACACGCTTTTTGGCGCCACCTACATGGTGTTGGCCCCCGAACATCGGTTTGTCGAGTCTATTACGACGCCACCCCGGCTGGCTGACGTCACAGGGTACCGGACCGAAGTTGGAAAAAAATCCGATCTGGAGCGGACGGAACTGGCGAAGGAAAAAACGGGGGTATTCACAGGTGCTTACGCGATCAACCCGGTAAATCAACAGCGGATTCCAATCTGGATCGCCGATTACGTACTCATTAGCTATGGCACTGGCGCCATCATGGCTGTGCCGGGCCACGACACGCGCGATCTTGAGTTTGCGACCAAGTTCAACTTGCCTATTGTACAGGTGGTACAACCACCGGCAGGACAAGACTGGCACGGCTACGTTGACGATGGGATCGCAGCTAATTCGGCCAACGCCGAAATCAGTTTGGACGGATTGGCGACTGCTGAAGCCAAACGTAAAATCACCGAATGGCTGGAAGCCAAAGGTCTCGGCAAGAAAACCATTAATTACAAAATCCGAGATTGGCTCTTTAGTCGACAACGCTACTGGGGCGAACCATTCCCGATCATTTGGAAAACCGGACCTGACGGCAAATCCTACCACGAAGCGTTGCCGGAATCCGCGTTACCTGTGCTGCCACCGGCGTTAGACGACTACAAGCCGACCCCCGATGGCCAGCCCCCTTTGGCCCGCGCGGCCACCTGGGTGAACTTACCGGATGGGTCGCGCCGTGAAACCAATACGATGCCTCAATGGGCCGGTAGCTGCTGGTATTATCTTCGCTACCTGGATCCACGTAACGACTGCACCTTGGTCGGTCAGTCAGCCGAGCGTTACTGGATGGGGAGCGGAAGTCCAAAGTCCAAAGTTCAGAGTCCAAAGCCGGAAGAGCGAATGCCACAATCAGAATCGACACCGGGTGTGGATTTGTATGTTGGCGGAACGGAGCATGCCGTGCTTCACCTGCTTTATGCGCGCTTTTGGCATAAGGTTCTGTTTGACCTCGGTTTGGTTTCAACATCTGAGCCCTTCTACAAACTTGTCAATCAAGGTCTGATTCTCGGGGAGGATGGTCAAAAAATGTCTAAGGCACGTGGGAACGTTGTGAATCCCGATGACATGGTGGCTCATTACGGAGCCGATTCGCTGCGCCTTTATGAAATGTTTATGGGACCTCTGGAAATGACCAAACCCTGGAGCACGCAAGGAGTCGAAGGTGTCTACCGGTTCCTGGGCCGGGTCTGGAGGCTTTTTGTGGATGAAAAAAGCGAAATCGAATTCGAGCAGAATTCTACAGCTGCGCCGGATCGCAGCATCGAGTTTCTTTCTGAAGTTCGGCTCCATGCTGCAATCAAAGACGTCGGACCTTCCGCTGGCCAACTTAAGGCGCTTCATGCGTGTATTAAGAAGGTAACGGAAGATTTGGAGGGGCTGAGGTTTAACACGGCCATCTCCGCTCTGATGGTGTTTGTGAATGAGGCGATCAATTGGGACGTAAAGCCTGTGGGAGTTCTGCAGACGTTCTTGATTCTGCTTCAACCTTTCGCTCCGCACTTGGCCGAAGAGTTGTGGGCGAAACTCAACACTTCCTTTACCTCAGTCAGGAACACTTCAGGGGCACTCACTTATGCAGAGTGGCCAAGATTTGATCCGGGTTTGCTGATCGAAAGTGTCATTGAAATTCCGGTTCAGGTGAATGGCAAGCTGCGCGACGTCCTTAAAGTGCCCGCTGATATACCTCAAGCGGAGCTTGAGGCCGCCGCCAAAGAATCAGCGAAAGTAAAGCCGTTTTTGGAAGGAAAGACTATACGAAAAGTGATTATAATTCCCAGGAAGCTGGTGAATATTGTCGTGGGTTGACCCAATTGCCAGCGTCTGGTTAAGCGCAAACTGGGCATTGTGAGCCTGGGCCATTCGTGATAGATTAGGTCACGTGAACCGCTTGACCAGGCAGGAACAACTGGTTCTCTGTATAGTGTTAGGTTTGCTCCTTGCAGGTTGGGTTGTGAAGGCGCACCGCACCGCCCATCCGCCACCGCAGGCCGCCGAACCAGCAAAGCTCTAAAAATGCACGAAGTTAGTTTCGAAGAAGCCATCGATCTTATCATCGCAAAGGACCCGCGCTACCAGCGCGAAGCGTACCACTTTGTGCGCGAAGCATTGGATCGTACCCAACAGACGATCGCCAAGCGCACGCTCCAAGACATCCGCCACGTCAGCGGCCACGAATTGCTGGACGGCATTCGCGACTTTGCGGTTGGCGAATTTGGGCCGATGGCAATGATGCTCCTCAACGAGTGGGGAATCCATACGTCGCGTGATTTTGGAGAAATCGTCTTCAACATGATCGAAAATGGCGGGGCGCATTCCTTTGCAGTGGGTGACTTTGTAGACCCGCAAACTTTTGCGGCAAAACTGCAACAACACCCGGATCCACTCTCTCAATTTCTCTGGACCCGTTTTTCTGAGGCTTCTCGATTGGCGGTGCTTACCGCCCTTGAACGCGATGCTGTCGAGCCGGTTTTGGTCGAAACTCTTAACGGGATCATTCGCAGTGAACCCCTTTACTGCGAAAAACGTTTCGCTGGTGTTTCTTTATCGACCCAAACCAAAGCGCTCCTCGGGATGAACTTGCGCGGAAATCATCTTGCGCGGCTCAACCGTTTGTTGCTGGAAGATGCCTTTCCGCGGGATATAGTCAAAAGCACCGGGTTACTCGCAAAAACTGAAACTGACAGCCGGGCGGATTTCGATGACGGGTATGATTTTTACGATGCCTTCAGAAAACCTTTCCTTCCGCCGAGTAAACAGGATGCCCCAGCCACAGCGCCGGCCGGCCTATCCGGCGAAGCAGGGTAAGTGGTTGGTTTAGGAGCTCGGCTCCAACGACTCTCTCGCATGAACCCGGACGGGCAAAGAACAGCGCAATTGTTTCAGTCTTCGATTCTCTTTAAAGGTGCAACCGCAACGCACCTCCCCTCATGAACCAACATCTTACTCCCATTTCCAACGGTAAAGCCGAAATCCCTTCTGTGCCGGCGGGCGTTAAAACAAGCACGCTCGATAACGGCCTGACCGTAATCGTGCGCGAGGATCACAGTGCACCTGTGGTTTCGGCGCAAGCCTGGTGCATGGCGGGCAGTATCCACGAGGGTAAATGGCTTGGCGCCGGCATGTCACATGTACTCGAACACATGCTTTTCAAAGGGACCACCACCCGCCCCGGCAGCCGCATTGATCAGGAAGTGCAGGAAGCGGGCGGCTATATGAACGCATACACTTCCTTTGATCGCACGGTGTATCACATCGATGTCCCCAATACCGGCGCCCGAGTAGCCATTGATATCCTTTGTGACATAATGCAGAACGCGAGTCTGCCAGCTGACGAAATGGAAAAAGAAAAACAGGTCATCATCCGCGAGATGGATATGAACGTCGATGACCCCAACCGCCGGGCGAGTCGTCGATTGTTTGAGACGGCCTACGTCAAAAGCCCTTACCGGTTCACCATTATTGGCTACCCGGATATTTTTCACGAACTGAGGCCGGAAGATATCCGCGCGTATTACCAGGAAAAGTACGCTCCGAATAACGTCTTCTTCGTCGTCGCCGGCGACGTAAAATCGGAGGAAATCGTTGACCAGATCAGGACGGCTTACGCCAAGGCAAAAACCAGACCTATGCCGCCGGTTTTGCTTCCTGAAGAACCAAGGCAACTCGCCGCGCGCGAAGTCATAGAAGAAGCCCCTATCGAGCTGGCTTATTTCCACCTGGCATGGCACATCCCTCAACTGAGCCATCCGGACGTTCCCGTTTTGGATGTGCTGGCCGCTCTCCTGGGCAACGGCCGCAGTTCCCGCCTTTATCGCCAGGTCCGCGAGGCCAAGGCATTGGTACACGCCGTGGATGCCTGGACTTATAATCCCGGCGCTCCGGGCCTGTTTGGAGTCAGTGTCACCAGCGATTCCGCCAAATTTACCGCGGCGCGAGACGCAATTCTGCATGAGATCGAAGCGATGAAGACTTCACTCGTTCCGGCTGATGAGTTGGGCAAGGCCATCAAGCAATTTATTGCAGGCACCCTGTCGACCCGCAAAACCATGCAAGGCCAGGCCCAGGACCTCGGCGCCAACTGGCTGACCGCAAATGACCTCAACTTTTCCGAACGCTACCTGGCCGCGGTTAAAACCGTTACCCCTGCCGAGCTGCAGCGCGTCGCACAGCGTTACCTCACCGCCGAAAATCGCACTCTGTACGGCCTGCTCCCGAGCGGCTCGACGCCAAAAGTCGCCACGACAACCGAAAGCCTAATCGAACACCCCATTCGCAAGTACGATCTGCCCAACGGACTCCGGGTGTTGCTTAAAGAAGACCACCGGCTGCCGTTTGTCGAATTCCGAGCCGTTTTTATGGGCGGCGTCCTGGTTGAAAGCCCAGACGATAATGGAATAACGCAGTTGATGAGCAAACTTCTGCTCAAAGGGACGCAATCCCGGTCGGCGGAAGATATCGCAAGGGAAATCGAATCGGTCGGCGGCAGCATTGATACCTACGGCGGCAACAACAGTTTTGGCGTCAACGTCGAGGTAATGAATGAAGATTTTGGCAAGGGTCTGAGTCTGCTGGCTGATGTCCTGCTAAATCCGACCTTTCCATCGGGTGCTCTGGACCGGGAGCGGGAAGTTCAACTGGCCAGCATCCGCGCGCAAAGAGACCAGTTGCTGCAAAGCGCATCAAAGGCAATGCGCCGCACGCTATTTGGCAACAAGGCCTATGGCCTGGATCCCTTGGGCAATGAGACGAGCGTCCCACAGCTAACGGTTGACGACCTGAAAAACTTCCACTCATCCCGTGTTACACCTAATAACGGTGTTCTCGCAATCTTCGGCGATATCGACGAAAAAAAGGCTCTGGCTGCAGTGGAGCGCGCGTTTCATGCGTGGCAAGCTGGCCCAACACCCTCACCGAAGGCCGAAGCCGACAAACTCTCCTCAATCAAGCGAGTTACCGAATTGAGAGATAAGAAACAGGCTGTGCTGGTGATTGGCTATCGAGGCACGACGCTGCACGAGCCTGACCGCTACGCTCTGGAACTGCTTCAAGAGGCGTGTAGCGATTTGGGCTCGCGCCTGTTCCTGCGGATCCGTGAAAAGCTGGGGTTGGCTTATTATGTTGGCGCTCAGAATTTCACTGGTCTGATTCCGGGTTTCTTTACTTTCTATGTCGGCACCATGCCGGAAAAAGCGGAGTTGGTTGAAAAAGAGCTGCTCGCTGAGGCCGAACTGCTGCGCCAGGATGGGCTCACCGAAGAGGAATTGAACCGGGCAAAGGCCAAGGTCATCGGTCAAAAGAAGATCTCAAGACAGGATCTCGGCACCTTGGCGATGACCGTAGCGCTCGACGAACTTTACGGGCTCGGCTACGAGCATAGCGCGAAGGAAGACGCCCGTTACGAGGCAGTTTCCGTCGAAGAATTAAAAACGGTCGCGCGGAAATATCTGCGGCCTGATGCGTTCGTGGTGGCCGTGGTTAGACCGCAATAGCTAAACCCGTTGCAAGGTCCCCATGCCTAGGATTTTTGGCTAGACAATAGGATCAATTTTAGGTTACGCTGCGGCAATTTCGAATTCCATGCCACGGCTGGTCGTAAACCCCCATTCGGCGGAGGCTTGGGAAATCCAGCTCAAGCCCGGCACCAACTCCCTCGGGCGGGATGCTGCCAATGATTGGACCATCGCGGATGCTTCAGTCTCGGGCAGGCATTGCCAAATCCTGGTCGATGACAATTCCGTATGGATTAAAGACCTCGGCTCGACCAATGGCACTTTTGTCGATCGGAGTTTAATCACCGAAACAAAGCTCCGCGGCGGCCACACGATTCATCTTGGAAACGTGGAGCTCGAGTATTATTCGGATGAGGCACAGGCGCTTCAGGAGGGTGCTACGGTTGCGGCGGGTCCGCAAATTGAACCACCCGGGCCGAACCTTACAATCAACACGACGAGGCGGACTACCCGAATTGCGTTGCCTGTTGCGCACGATAAGCCGGCGCCCTCAACCCCACGTAGGGCCTCCTCAATGGATACAGCTGGCAATTGCAGGTTCCACCCTAAAACCGCCGGTCGTTTCTTTTGCCCGAAGTGCCAGCATTATTTTTGTGAAGTATGCGTCACCTCCCGAGTCGTCAGCGGCATTGCGCATAAATACTGCCGACACTGCGGCGCCGACTGTCAAGCGGTCCAGGTATCCTTCCAACCAAAGGCCGAGAAAGGCTTTTTCCAGCGATTACCTGATGCCGTCCTTTACCCCGTTCGGGGCGCTGGTGTAATCGTAGTGGTGGTTGGCATTGTTATTGTCACCTTGCTAAAGGTCGGCCGGCTCATGCTTCAACTCGGCAGTCTGCGCGCTTTAGTGTCTGCGGTGCTTCTTGAAGTATTTGCCGGTGGTTACCTCTTTACCTATCTTCAGACTATCATTCACTCGACTATTGCAGGCGATCGCGAATTGCCCGACCTTCCCGGGATCACCAATTTCGTCGATGACGTCGTAATGCCATTTTTTCGGCTGTTTGGGCTGTTTTTGTGCTGTTTTATTCCGGCACTGGGTGTGGCGATTTGGGCGGGCGTCAGCCAGGAGCCTTTCGGCGCGCTGGCCTTTCTGGTTGCGCTTGGGTTTGGTGGCATTTACTTCCCAATGGCGTTTTTGGCGACAGCAGTTCTCGATTCCATCGCCGCCGCCAACCCATTGTTGGTCGTGCCTTCAATTATCAAAACGCCCGTTGAGTACCTGGTTTGTCTTATCCCTTTGGCATGTTCCTCCGCAGTGCAATTCTGGGGTGGGGTTTTGATGAAATTCCTTTTCCCTGATGGCTGGATGACGCATTCGGTTGGATTGCTGCTCGGCATGCTTGGGATGCTGGCTCTGCTCAGTTTCCTGAGCTTTTATCTCATTATCTTGTCGGTGCATCTTCTCGGCCTGCTGTATTTAACCAGCAAAGAGAAGCTCAGCTGGCTGGAAAACTAGAACGCAAAGTACAGATTGCCCTGCCGATTTGTTTCTCCTTGAACGTGGCTGTTTGCTGCGCCACATTGCCACTTGCCAGGGCCCATGGAATGTGGACTTACGAACCCCGCCAGGGCCGGAAGGCAGCAACGGTAGTTTGCTCTGCATCTGCCGTGGTCACCCTGGCTTGCGTTTTACCTGGACCGCTGGTTAAGTTCGGCGACTCGATATTGAACGCTCGCGGGCGCGTAAATCGTAAATCATAAATCGCAATTTCAATGGCCTATCAAGTTATAGCCCGGAAGTATCGTCCGCAGCGCTTCAGCGATGTGGTCGGCCAGGAGCACGTCACTCAAACCCTGGCGCATGCGATCGAGCGAAAGCGCATCGCCCATGCCTACATCTTTTGCGGCCCGCGTGGCACGGGCAAAACCACGATTGCGCGGATATTCGCCAAGTGCCTCAACTGCACTAACGGACCGAGCGTGAAATTCGACGATACCGATCCGCGTTGCCGTGAGATTGCGGAGGGCAATTCGCTGGACGTCATGGAAATCGATGGGGCCAGCAATAACGGCGTTGAACAGGTTCGTGAACTAAGAGAGACCTGCAAGTACGCCCCCGCCAGTTCACGGTTCAAGATTTATATCATCGACGAAGTCCACATGCTTTCCACGGCGGCGTTCAATGCGCTGCTCAAGACGCTCGAAGAGCCCCCGGCGCATGTAAAATTCATGTTCGCTACGACTGACCCCGAGAAGGTGCTCCCGACGATCCTTTCTCGCTGCCAGCGGTTTGATCTGCGTCGCATACCCGCTGCACTCATCGCCAAGCACCTGGAGCACATCGCCAAACAGGAGAAGGTCAAAATCGATTCGGCCGCCCTCTATGCCATCGCCCGGAGCGCGGAGGGCGCCTTGCGGGATGCGGAATCGACCCTGGACCAGCTCATCAGCTTCTGTGGCGATAAAATCGAAGAAGCGGATGTGCTGGCGATGTTCGGTTTAACCGCTCAGAGCCAGTTACTGGAGCTGGCTAACGCGATGCTCGCCGGCCAAATCGAAACCGCTCTCCGACTGCTCAACGACCTCGTCACGAACGGCAAAGATCTCGGCAGGCTTCTTTCCGACCTGCTTCATCATTTTCGCAATTTGCTGATTTTTGCCGTTTCTCGCGGCGATCTGTCGATGCTTGAAATATCAGAACTCGAAGCATCCTCGCTCGCAAAGGAATCTAAACTGGCGACCGCGGAAGGGCTGACCCGGATTTTAGAAGTGTTGGCCGAAGCCGAGATGCGTTTACGCGATACGCCTTCCAAGAAGATCCTCGTCGAAGTGGCGCTGCTGAAAGCTGTCGAGGCCCGCAATGCCATCAACCTTGATACCGTCCTTAAGCAACTCCAAAGTCTCCGTGACGGCGGCGTGCGTGACGCATCGTCGAACGCGGTGACCGAAACAAAGCCGACACGGGCTGAATCGGGAACCCGGCACATGACCGCTGCCGTGCAACCCACTGCAGCGACTTCCGCGGAAATTCAGGGGCAAGCAGTAAGCGTTGCAACATTCGCCATGGGCGATCTAGTGGGTTTATGGATAAACTTGGTAGAGGCCGCAGGCCGGGCGAGTCCTTTCGTGCGGAGTTACCTCGTCGAGGCACACCCGGTGTCGTTCGAGAAGAATCTCATGGTCATCGGTTTTGCTCCCGAATTCGAAGAACATATCGCGCTGGTCGACAATGCGCGGAATCACGCACTCCTCCAGACGAAGCTGGCTGAGTTGGGATTTGCCAACGCGCAGATCAAATTCATTAAGGCGGAACCCAAGGGCGAGCTTCGACGTTTAGTGCCATCTAGCCCCGTTGCGACCGTCACTGCCCCGGCTCCCGCTGCTACGGCGGCGCCGGCATCGCCAGGGCCAGCGCGGTCGGCAATTCCCGCGCAGCCGAAGGATAAACTCGTTGCTGTGCCCTTTAACAAAAATGATTTCAAGGATGATCCCTTAATTCAGAAGGCGCTCGAAATATTTAAGGGCCAAATCGTCGAAGTTCGCGCTTAGTCATCATCTCCTCAACTGAAGCTCCTTATGTCCAGTATCGGCAAATTAATGAAACAGGCTGCTCGAATGCAGCAGCAAATGGAACAGATTCAGAATGACCTCGCCAATCGCACGGTCGAAGCGACCAGCGGCGGGGGCGCCGTCAAGGTGATCGCCAAATGCGACGGCACCATTGCCTCGATCAAGATTGATCCCCAGGCGGTTAACCCTGCGGACGTGCAGTTGCTGGAGGATATGATCCTCTCAGCTGCCAACCAGGCCCTCACACAGGCCAAAGAGATTTCGACCGCCGAGATGGGCAAAGTCACCGCCGGCTTCAATCTGCCGGGCCTTGGTTAAAGCCCGTTATTCGTGACCCTTAATGTTTCAACGTTCTAACGTTTCGACGTTTAACGCTCCACACACCCATGCCTTTTACGCCCGAAGCTGTCACTTTGCTCATCGCGGCGTTAAGCAGACTGCCGGGAATCGGCCCGCGCTCCGCGGAACGGATTGCCCTGTACCTGGTCCAGGCTGAAGCCGGTTCGGTGAAAGAATTGGCCAATGCGATTCTTAGCGCGCGCGAACGTGTTCGTTTCTGCGAAATATGCGGCGCTTTGACAGAGAGCGCGAGGTGCTCGATTTGCACGGACTCACGGCGAGACGCCGCTTTGGTCTGCCTTGTCGAACGCCCGGTCGACATCATCAGCGTCGAAAAATCCGGCACATTTCGCGGCAAATATCATGTCCTGGGCGGCAAGATCTCTCCCCTGAACGGGGTCGAGCCGGAAGACCTGCGTATCAGCGAACTCGAGGCACGTCTGAGTCAGGAACCGATCCAGGAACTCGTGCTCGCGCTAAGCACCGACGTAGAAGGCGATGCGACCGGCTTTTATATCGCCAAGCGGGTGGCACGACCCGGGTTGAAAATTACGCGCATCGCGCATGGGTTACCCGCAGGGACTGGCCTGGAATTTGCCGACGAAATCACGCTAGGCCATGCGCTCGAGGGAAGGCGCGAGTTGCAATAAGTACATCCGAAGTCCGAAGGTCGAAATCCGAAATACCTCACCCATCAGCAATGCCCGAATCAACACAGTTAATGCACGGAAAAGAGATTGAAGCCACGCTGTTTGAAATTCCTGGTTTTTGGATCATAAATCTGGTTCGGATTGCGGTCTTCGGATTTCCGATTTTTCCATGACTCCTGTCACCCTTCCCAAAGTCGTCATTTTTGATCTGGGCAAAGTCCTCGTCGATTTCGACTACGCGATTGCTGTGCGCAGGATTGCCGCGCGGGGGCGAATTACGCCGGAGGAATTGGGGCGCTTGATTAGCGCGGCGCCGCTGTTGTTACGATACGAAATGGGATTTCTGACCAGCGAAGAATTCTATCGCGAGGTCTGCGCGGCTACCGGTTACCGCGGAGATCTGGAGGAATTCAGTCTGGCTTTCGGCGATATCTTTGTGCCGATTGAACCGATGGTGACCCTGCATTCTTCAGTGCGGCAGCGCGGGATTCCCACGTTCATCCTCTCCAATACCAACGACCTGGCCGTTCGCCATATCCGGCGCAGTTATCCATTTTTCAACCAGTTCGACGGCTACATTCTCTCGTATGAGCACGGGGTGATGAAGCCGGAAGCGAAGATCTACGAGGTTGCCGAGAAGGTTTGTGGCCGCTCGGGTGCCGAGATTCTTTACATCGATGATCGTCCTGAAAACATCGCGCCGGCAGCGGACCGCGGTTGGCAGGTTATTTTGCAGGAATCGCCTGACCGAACGATAGCGGCGGTAAACCAACTGGGGCTGCTCGGCGATGGCGATCGCTGACTCTACGCCTTAGCCCCGCCTTTATTGGCCTTCAACAAAGTTTCCAAATCATAGTTGGTATCTCCGAGCGAAAACAAACGGTCAGCGATATCATTAAGTGCGAGGCGCGTCGCGCCGAATCGCTCCGCTAAGGTGCTGAGGATGTCGGACAGTTCGTACCGCTGCGCCAGGCGATGATCACTGGCCACTCGGTACTGCATCCGGCCTAAACCCTCGTAGTATTGGAGGTCCGGATAGCCTCGCGCTTCGGCGCGGAAACGGATCCGTTCCGGAAACACACCTGAAAGAAACAGCGAATAATTTCCCATGTGCACCCGAATGACGAAGCTGGTGCGATCATCGGCAGTTTTGAGCGCGGCGAGCATTTCGAAGAAATAATCGAGCGGATGGGTCTGGCCCGGGACGACGCAACGCGCGCGTTCGGCACGGGCAAATTCGGCGAGGACTTCGGCGACATAATCCGCGACCGCCCGGTCAAGAATGTCGGAGCGGCGAAACACGTGGCGAACGAGGACGTAGAAATAAAAGCGTGTGGTGACCCGCAGGCAGCCGCGCCGCTCCAACAGGGCGTGCAAGAGCGCTTCGTCATCCAGGATCAGGTCGCGGGAATCTTCATCGGCGAGCAACTTTACGAGGCACTCGGCTGTTCCGATTTTGCCACCCAGAACAGAAAGTATGAATTCGATGTCCTCGGCTGCGAACTGGGCGCGGCAATTGGGTTGAACAATCTTCATCGTCATGCCAACAGCATTGGGCGACGAATTGGCCGGGCGTTTGGACCCCGCCCTTCGTCAGTTGCGTTGAGTATAAAGCAAAATGCATACCACGAAAAGTGTTACTTATCCCCATTAGCGCTGGAGGCGTAACCTAGACTGGCCCAGTTTGTTGCCCCCCGAAGCGATGTCTCTCGAACCTAAATACGATCGCCAGCTATCTTAAATAAAGGGGTATGCGACCAGGGCCTGCTGGAACTGCCTTCCGAGTAGATAAAAAAGCGATTCGGGCAACGGTTCGCCAAGGAGGTGGGGATGGGGGATCCCGCTGAAGAAAACGATCCGCCACCCGAATCGCGGGTAGTCTTTACCGAAGCCAGAATACAAGTCAACAGAAAATGTGACGATCGGGTGACAAAATTTTGAAAATGGTGCGAACTTAAAAAGACGAGCACCGGCTCTCGTTGTTAATGCAGCCGTAGGGCATTTTTCAAGGCTGCTGCATACTGTTCGGGCAGCTTGACCGGTTTCGAATCGGTCGACCACCAGCGCGGGGTTTCGGAATAGATCCATACATATTCATCGGCCATCCTTAATGCCTCGCGGGTAGTTGATTCCAATTGTGCAGGCGAAAAATAATTTTTTTCCGGTTCTTCTACGTTCCAACCCGCTTTGCGCCAGTCGTGATCGAGCCACAGACCAAATGCCAGCGAGAAGACCTGCCGGTACTTGCCGGGATTGCTGACGATGGGCAGGAGATCCTCGGTGACCTCGCGGCGGGCGGCGCTGAACTGGGCGGCGGTCTTATAGCCATAGGAAAGTTCGTAACCATCGACGATCCGAGTTCGGCCGTGTGCGGAGGCGACCAAGCCGTCTAAAAACGGAGCCAATAAACCGTATCGGCAATCGGCGAGTGGTTTTTTGCCGCGCTCGGTCTGATGCCACGGCAAGGAATAGCCAAACGTAAGGAATACAGTCAGATCGGGATAGCCTTTTTGGAATGCTTGCATGACTTCGGCACCGCGTTGGCGAACCTGGGCGGCGTAGAGTTCCCAGGACTTGGTAGCTGCATCGCGTTGCTTATGGTACTCGAAGAGCGGGCCGTCATATTGCTCGATATCGAAAAGAATGCCCGGGCAGTGTCCTGTGCGCGCCAGTTTTGCGGCGAGAGTTGCATTTTGCATGATCGCCGCGTGATCATCGAACCAGTCCAGGCGCCCCGGGGTGGTGTTGAAGCGCGGGAAATTACAGTTGAATCCGCCGAACCGGATGTTGCGCAGGTCCATGAACGGGCGGAGCAGATCGGCTTCGGTGAACGCATTGGTGCCCCAGCATTGCCAGGTGAAACTCCCTTTGCTGCCGTCAGCTTTCTGATAATCCGCGTGAAAGACGCAACCGGTAAAGGGGGAATTCTGCATTTCAGCGATGTGAGCGCGCAGGAAGCTCGTGTCCGGTTCATCCCAGCCAAATTCAAGGAGCTTTTTCTTAGTGTGATCGGCTGCGTATAAGGGTTGGCTCGCCAATAGTATGACAAGTAAGGAGCCGAACATTAACCTGACTGTGAGTGGGGTGTGGTCGCAGGTTTTCATAAACCATTTATAAAACAGAGCCAGCGACATTCGCCAACACAATACGCGGTGCTGAGCCTCGACGGATTTTCCGGCTATGGCCAGGAGGTGGGAGGCATAGGGGGCCGCAGGGGTAAAAGGCCGTCCCGTCGTCCCAAGTCCGGTAAACACGGGGGATTTTTCACTTTTAACCCGTCCCGCGGGACGTCCCGTGGGGTCCCAAAGAAAAGGTGGGTGATAGGCAGAGTGGAACTCTGCGGTACGGCAGAGTAAAACTCTGCGGTACGGGGTTGGGTGTTCCAGCCAAAAACTGGCACCAAAAGGACAAAAAAGGATTAGCCCTGTCCTGCCCGATGGCTATTGTGTTACCGGTAATTGTTCGTCAGGCGCGGACCTGGGAATCGTATGGCTTTACGACGGCACGTTCGCCCATAATACATGAGCATGAGAGTTCAACCGGGTAACCTGGCCATTCCGGCGCTTCCGCAGGCGTCGGTGGCGGCGGAAATAAGCCAGAAGCAGCCGCTAAGCAACCGACAGCGGTTTCTGGAGGCATGTTACTGCCGGCCGGTGGATCGGCCGCCGATTTGGTTGATGCGCCAGGCGGGGCGGGCGCTGCCGGAGTATCGGGCGCTCAAGGAGAAGCATTCCTTCCTCGAATTGGTCCAGAGCCCGGAATTGGCGACTGAAGTGACATTGCAGCCGATTCGCCGGTTTGGTTTTGATGCGGCGATCCTGTTCAGCGACATCCTGGTGGTAGCCGAAGGTCTTGGCCAACGCTATGAGTTTCGCGAGCGCGGCGGGATCCAGATGGAGTTCCTGATCAAATCGGCGGCGGATGTGGAGCGCCTGGAGGTCGAGGCGGTGACTGAGCGATTGCAGTATGTCGCGAAGGCGTTGCCGTTGATCAAATCGGCTTTGGGCGATCGCACGGCGCTAATCGGTTTTGCGGGCTCTCCCTGGACGCTCGCCAATTTCATGATCGAAGGCGGCGGCGTCAAAGAATACACTAAAGCCAAGGCGCTGTTCTATTCCGACCATGTGCTTTTTTCGCGTTTGCTCGAAAAGCTGACGACGGCGGTTACGCGCTTTTTACAACTCCAAATTGACGCCGGTGCCGAGGCGGTCCAAATTTTTGATAGTCTCGGCGGAGTATTATCCGACGGGAATTTTGGCCCGGCTTCGGCACTGTGGATCAATCAAATTGTCGCTGCCTTGAATGGCCGTGTGCCGGTGATTGTGTTTGCCAAGGGGGTGCATGGGAACTGGACAGACCTGGCGCGCAGTGGGGCGCAGGTGCTCGGTTTGGATTGGAACCTCAACCTGGCGGAAACGGCGGGGCGTTTGCCGCGGAACGTCGGCGTGCAGGGCAATCTCGATCCATCGCTGCTGGCGACGACGCCGGAGGCTGTGAAAAGCGAGACGCTGAGAATTCTGCGCGAGATGCGCGGCCGCGCCGGTCACGTGTTTAACCTGGGGCATGGGGTGCCGCCGAACGCGAAGCTGGAGAATATCGAATGCCTGGTGGAAACAGTCAGAGCGTATGAGCATGCTAACAGTTGATCTGGACCTGGTGAAGAAATACAACGTGGCCGGCCCGCGGTATACGTCGTATCCCCCCGCGACCAAGTTCACCGAGGCGTTGAAATGGCCCGAGCTGGCTGAACGCATTCTTGAAAACAACCGCACCGAAAGGGATCTCTCGCTCTATTTCCATATCCCGTTTTGTGAGACGCTGTGCTGGTATTGCGGCTGCACGACGGTGATAACGCTCAATCACAAGCAGGGCTCGACCTATCTCGATTACCTGCAGAAAGAGGTCGCCCAGATGAGCACGCTGCTCAATCCCCGGCGAAAGGCGGTGCAATTGCACTGGGGCGGCGGCTCCCCGACCTTCCTTAGCCCGGACGAGATTCGCCGGCTAGGCGAGATCATTCACCGCCATTTCACATTCTCATCCGATCTTGAAGCAGGGGTGGAAATCGACCCGCGCCGCTTGACGCGCGACCACATCGCGGCGCTGCGCGATATCGGGTTCAATCGCGCCTCGCTGGGAGTGCAGGATTTCAATCCGATCGTGCAGGAAGCGGTCCACCGGATTCAGCCGCGCGAAATGACCGAACAAGTGCTTTCGTGGGTGCGCGAGCTCGGGTTCACCTCGGTGAACTTCGATTTGATTTACGGTTTGCCGCATCAGACCGTCGAGTCATTCAACCGCACGCTGGACGATGTGCTGGCGCTGCAACCTGACCGGCTGGCGGTTTTCAGCTATGCGCATGTGCCGTGGGTCAAGCCGGCTCAAAAGATTCTCGAACAGAAAATCCTGCCGCCGCCGGAAGTAAAACTGCAGTTGCTCAAAACGGTGATCGAGCGGCTGACGGAAAACAATCGTTACGTCTATATCGGCATGGACCATTTCGCGCGGCCGGGGGACGAACTGGAGGTTGCCCAGAGCCGCAAAGAGCTGCAGCGCAATTTCCAGGGCTACAGCACGCGAGCCGGCGCCGACATCTACGCGTTCGGGATGTCGTCGATTTCGCAAATTCCGGATGCCTACTGGCAGAACGAAAAAGACCTGGTGAAGTACTACGCGACGCTGGATGCCGGCCAGGTGCCGATGGTGCGCGGATATTTGGTGAGTGATGAGGATAAGATCCGGCGTGAAACAATCATGCGAGTGATGTGCGATTTGTCGCTCGATTACGCGGCGATGTCGCAGCGACTGGGCATAAACTTCGCTTCGTATTTCGAACGCGAGCTTGACGCGCTGGGTGCTTTTGAGGGCGACGGGCTGGTCCGGCGTTCACCGGCGGGGATTGAGGTGACGAATACCGGGCGGCTCTTTATTCGCAATATCGCGATGACGTTCGACAACACGCTGGCGCCAGTCGGTGAGCGGAAGCATTCGCGAACGATTTGAGCAAGGCCCTTTCGCGATGTCATGTTTAACCGCAGAGACTAAGCGGGGCAAAGCGGCAACCAAATGATTGCGTCGCTGGGTGCTGGTTACGGGCTGAAGAGAGGATTGTCTGCTTTTTCTTCTCTGCGCGTTTCGCGTCTCTGCAGTTTTTTTGTGTATGCGGGCGCGGAAATGAACCGCAGAGACGCGAAACACGCGGAGAAAGCAATGACCGAATGAACGCTCTCAGGGACATCAAAAGCCTCCTCTCCCCGGCGCTCTACACCAGAGGAGGAGAGGGAGAATCTCCGCCGCGAGTTCGTTGGCCTCAGGCCGTCTCTTTTGAGGATCGGGGTCTCCTCACGTCGTCTCCTACAAGAATTAGGGCCTTTTCGCGCATCGTGTCATGAAATCCGTAGCGATCATTGGCGCCGGGATCACTGGGTTGACCGCCGGGTTCTACCTCCAGCGCAAAGGCGTACCGGTGAGGGTTTACGATGCCAGCGAGCGGGTTGGCGGCGTTATTCAGTCTTTGCGTCGTGATGGATACCTGGCCGAGTTCGGTCCGAACACGATTCTTGAAACCTCGCCCAAGATCGGCCAACTGGTGCGTGATGCGGAGTTGTCATCACGACGCCTTGATCCCGATCCGAAGGCCGAGGCGCGCTATGTCGTCCGCTATCGGCGCCCCGTCGCGATGCCGTCGTCACCGCTTGGGTTTTTCACGACGGAGCTGTTCAGCGCCAAAGCCAAGCTGGCGGTCTTGCGCGAGCCGTTTGTCCCGGCGCGGACAGATGGCAAAGAGGAAAGCATCGCCGAATTCGTGGTCCGACGGCTCGGCCAGGAATTTTTGGACCATGCGATTGATGCTCTCGTTGCTGGGGTATATGCCGGCGATCCGTACAAGCTTTCAGTGCCCCAAGCCTTTCCCAAGCTGGCGGCCCTCGAACAGCGGTATGGTTCGTTGATTAAAGGCCAGATTCTTGGCGCACGCGAACGCAAGAAACGCGGCGAAGTCGCCAAAGATCGCGCGCCAAAATTCTCGTTCGACGAGGGGCTGCAGGTGCTGCCTGAAACATTGGCGGAGCGATTGGGCAATTCGCTTCGCCTGAAGACAGCGGTCGAGTTCATCCGCGAGACCTCTGACGGATGGGAACTTGGGGTAAGCGGCGAGGCTAACTCGCGCGAACAACACAGCGCGGTGATTTTCGCCGGGACGGCACATGCGCTGGCGCGTGTCGGTATCAAGAGCCAGGCCTCGATTAGTTTTGCGCCATTTTCGGAAATTCGTTACCCGCCGGTGGCGAGCGTGGTGCTGGGTTTCCGGCGAGAGGATGTGGCGCATCCGTGCGAGGGTTTTGGAATGCTTATCCCAAGAGTGGAAGGTTTCAAAATTCTCGGAACGATATTTTCCTCTTCGCTATTTCCGAATCGGGCGCCGGCGGGCCACTTGACGCTAACGAGCTATCTGGGAGGTGAACGCTATCCGGAGCTGGCGTCGCTTCCTGCGAACGAGCTGTTCGAATTGACCTGCCAGGATCTGCGAGTTCTCCTTGGCGTTAAAGCAGCGCCAACATTCCAACACTGCGTCGCTTATCCGAAAGCCATCCCGCAATATGTGGTTGGCTATGGCCGATACCGCCAACTGATGAGCGACATCGAGTCGAAAGCGCCGGGTCTCTTTTTCGCGGGACATTATCGCGACGGCGTATCGTTGAGCGATTCGATAGTTTCCGGTTGCAACATTGCCGATCGCGTGGAACTTCATTTACAAGCTTTGAGTAAGGACGGCCTCGGGGTTAAGCGGGCTGCAGATTGAAAACTAAAGGCGTTTTACTGGTTAATCTCGGTTCACCGGATTCGACGTCGGTTCGGGATGTGCGCCGTTACTTGCGCCAGTTCCTGATGGACGGCCGGGTGCTCGACATGAACTGGCTGGCGCGGTTTTTTCTGGTGAACTGCGTCATTCTGGTGCGACGCCCGCGACAATCGGCCCATGCCTACCGATCCATTTGGACCAAGGACGGCTCACCATTAATCGCCACGAGCAAGAACGTGCTGACCAAGTTGCGCAAGCATGTTAACGTGCCGGTCGAACTGGCGATGCGCTACCAGAATCCTTCGATTGAAGAAGCCATCGCGAATTTGGCTCATCGAGGCGTGGAGCAACTGTTGCTCATTCCGCTCTTTCCGCACTACGCGATGTCGAGTTTCGAGACGGCGGTTGAGCGGGTCAACGAGGTGGCGGCGTGGCTGGCACCCCAGATGCGAGTCAAGGTCCAGCCGCCGTATTACGATCATCCGGCTTATATCGCGGCGTTGCGTGAAACGGCCGCTCCGTTCCTGGACAAGGGTTACGATCATCTCCTCTTTAGTTTCCATGGCATCCCGGAACGGCACTTGCGGAAGTCCGACCCTACTGGCGGGCATTGTCTGAAAGTACCGAATTGCTGCGAAACCAGCAGTCCCGCACATGCGACTTGTTATCGCGCGCAATGCTTCAAGACGGTGGCCAGTTTGGTCAAAGAAAGCGATCTGCCGAGCGGAAAATACTCGGTTTCGTTTCAATCGCGTCTCGGCCGCGATCCGTGGTTGAAGCCTTACACAGATTTTGAACTCGAGCGGTTGCCGGCTCAAGGCATCAAACGGCTTCTGGTCATCTGCCCGGCGTTTGTATCGGATTGCCTGGAAACGCTGGAGGAAATTGGCATCCGCGGCCGCGAAACATTTCTGAATGCCGGGGGGGCTGAGTATCATTTAATCCCGTGCTTGAACGAGCACCCGACGTGGATCGCGGCGCTGAAAGGGATGGTGGAGCGGTTTGGGGTGTGACGAGTGAAACGTGTTGCGTGAAACGTGAAGCGTAATACGTAAAACGTAAGTGCCGGCTGCAAAGGAGAAGAAGGATTGACGATAGCCGAACGGCAGATAGACCCCTAACCACCGTCTCACGCCTTACGTTTCACGTTTTACGCTTCACGCAACACGTAACACGTTACCTTGCTCGGCCAAACTCCGCACTCCGCACTCTGCACTCCGGATTCAGCACCGGCTCGACCATAATGATTTGCGCCAATTGCTCGCTAATTGCCAAACGCGCATTACACACCTGGCAAATGAAGTTGGTTTGGCTGGTTAAAAGCCGGATGATTTGGTCCTCGCAAAAGCCCAGTTCGCGGAGGCGATTCTGCATTTCGGGGCCGGCGCACAACTGCTTGATGCGCACGGCGACGCCGGCCCGCACGCGGCTCAGTGGGCAAAGTTCGCAACGGGCTTGAGGCTGGCCGGGCTCGA
>DATJGF010000184.1:0-43381 GCA_035495315.1 Candidatus Limnocylindrales bacterium | reverse complement strand
AACCGTTTCCACTCTCCTTCGATGCGCCTCGAGCCGCACGAACGATGGGTTCCTTAACGAGCCTTAGTCGAACAGTGGCCGAGCCGCCGGACCTGACAGTCAGGTGATACAGCGCGCCCGCTTTGGTTCCAGTGCGATTCGGGTTCACGGCCCCTTTATTTCCCTCGATGACGAACTCGTGGAATGCATCCTTGAAAAAGCCTTGAGCTGCATCTTGCCCGTAGAGACGGCGGACGTTGGTCTCGTTGTCGCAAAAGTGAACGTCAGGACCAATCGCTAAACTCTCATTAACGCCGGGGTTCAGCCCGGCGCTGGTTTCCGAGGAGTTGAGTAAACCGTTTAACCGGTTTCTCTGACCATTTGGCATCGCTCCACCGGGCTGAAGCCCGGTGTTAATGGCAGCCGTCGATTCCGTGTATAATCGGTACGAGCCTAACTCCAGGTGCTCTGCGATCACGCACGAATTATTTTCAGCCCGCAACTCGGGTTTTTTGGAACCCGGCGTCCAAGACCATGTATTGCGAAACCAGAGTTGCGGCAGAACGTGAATGGTGGCCTGCTCGGGCCCTCGATTGTGCACCGTAACGAGCATCAACAAATCCTCGGGCCCAGCCTTGGCGTATTCGATAAAGACATCGAAATAGCGATCGTCGTCGAAGATGCCGGTGTCCAGAAGTTCGAACTCCTGTTGGTCTTTGCCTCGCCGTCGATTCTCTTCGACCAACTGGCCGTATGGAAACGCCTTCTGAGGATATTTATACAACATCTTCAGATAGGAATTCGTGGGGGTGGCATCCAGATAATAGTACAGCTCCTTCACGTCTTCCCCATGGTTGCCCTCGCTGTTGGTCAGGCCAAACAGCCGCTCCTTCAGAATGGGGTCATGTCCGTTCCATAGAGCCAGGCTGAGGCACAATCTTTGTTGATCGTCACTGACGCCAGCGATGCCGTCCTCGCCCCAGCGATATGCGCGGCTGCGAGCGTGGTCGTGCGGCAAATATTCCCACGCATTACCATGAGGGCTATAATCCTCCCGCACTGTTCCCCACTGGCGCTCGGAGAGATAAGGGCCCCAACAACGCCAGTTGGTCTGACCGCTGTTTGCTTCGGTTAATCGTTGGCTTTCTGCGATTTTGTTTTTGTTCGGGTTCATGCGGTTTGTTCCTTGTGGGCGGGTCATCAAGCGGGCATCAGATCGCGACGTTGTTTCGCCCGGACTTTGGCGGGGCGTTGAATGACAGTTTCAGTCAAAATGATTCGATCCAGTCGGAGCGCCTCACCAACCGACCAAGCCTGGAAAGGACATCCGCGAGGTGCATGGGGAGCCTCCGCATCGGAGATCTCCGAGATATGACCAAGCCCAGCCTCTTCCATGTGTTGGAGCAACGGCCTGAGAAAACGCTTGCGAGCAATGCGTTTGACTTCATTGGTTCCTCCTCGCACCCGAACCCAGGCCTCCACGAAAGGACCTAACAGCCACGGCCAAACCGTGCCAAGGTGATAGGCCCCATCCCGTTGTGCCACTCCTCCACAATACTGGGGAACATACCCCTGTTCCTGCTGCGCGAGAGAGCGCAAGCCTAATGGCGTCAGCAATAGCCGTTCTACCGTTTCCACCACCAAGCGGGCGGCCTCGCCTTCAATCAAAGCTATGGGCAAACCGCCGATTGCGAGAATCTGGTTGGGCCGTAGAGAGGGATCAATGGTTCCTGCTTGATGGTCTACGTCCACCACGTCATTGAGAAAGCCAAGGTTGTCATTCCAGAACCGTTCTTCGAACGTTCGCATACCTTGAGTTAACCGGTGCTCCCAACGACTCGTGAAGTGGTTCGCGATCCAGAGTGCATTGAGCCAAAGCGCCTGAATCTCGACGGGCTTGCCAATCCGCGGTGTGACCACCCAATCGCCCACCTTTGCATCCATCCATGTCAATTGGGTACCTGGCTGGCCGCAGGAAAGCAGGCCGTCGTCATCCATTCGAATCCCGTAACGAGTCCCTTGGGCGTAGCCATTAATAATGCCTTCAATAGCTCTGCCTAAGGCAACTTCGTCCTGCCTCACCTGTTGTCTCTTGCGGGCTGTCTGCAAGTATTCAAACGCAGCAACGACAAACCAAAGGGAGGCATCGACGGAATTGAACTCAGGCTGTTCGCCTTGGTCAGGAAAACGATTGGGTAACATGCCTTCAGTGGCCGTATTCGACCACGCGAGCAAAATATCTCGGGCGTCATCCAGCCGTCCGGTGGCCAGACAAAGACCGCGCAGTGCGATAAACGTATCGCGACCCCAATCGGTAAACCATGGATAGCCAGCGATAATCGTCTTTCCCCTCCCATTCGGGGTTGATTGACCACCCGACACGGGAGGAGTTGAGCGTGAATGCTGCACAATGTAAGAGTCTGCAGATGCTTCCAACCTCGAGGGGAAACTTTCCCTGCGTTTTTGCTCGGATTCTCGAACCTGGTTCAGCAATTCGAGCGGTAGCTGCCCACCAGACCATTTTGTCGCGGCATGGTCCTTAGTGCTGAAGATCAACGCGGCTCTGCCGCGAGCCAGGTCCCATTTGAAAACCCCAGGAGCGGCTAAGTCCTCCTCGCAATCCAAACCCCTCGCCTGTTCCTCCTCATACCGGAAGTTGTAGTACCAAACGGGTTGATGTGAGTATTTGCCGTTCGTGAAGGCAGCGATCCCGGGGACACCCGTATAGGGTGCCCAGGAAACCTGCGTGGGCTTGACCTCTGCGTCGAAGCGAAACGCGGGATTCGCCTTGTGGAGCGAGTGGTAATCACGGCCAGAAACAAAAGGCCGAACAAATAAGTTTGCCGCACGCTGCGGTCCGAGGATCTTCCACGAAATGCAGGTCATCGGCGCTCCCTTGGCTACCAAAATCTCCTGCTCGATCCGCGTCCCATCTTCCAGTTTGAAGATCCAGTGCGGCCAGGGCTCCCAACCAAATGCCTCGATGTGCTGTGCTCGGTCGCCCCCGATTATTCCGGGCGAATAACATTGCGAGGAGAGCGAAAATTTCCCGCCCGGGGTTTCCACCCAGGCGTCGAGGCCATTGACCAGAACGAGGCGCCCCGTGGGAGGTCTTGTCGCCACAAGGAGTAAGGAGTGATATCGGCGAGTGCGAATGCCTGAGGCAGTGCCGGAGGCAAAGCCGCCCAGGCCATCGGCCTCCAGCCATTCGCGGGTTAGGGATAAAGGAGCTGGCGAGTTCATACGAGGTTTTTTGGGGATACGTTGATGGTAGGACCTAGGGCTACTTTTGAGTTGTTTAGCCTCCGGTCTCAAAGCCTGGATACAACGTCATGCCGCCATCGACAAAAATCGTCGCCCCATGGATGTAATCCGAATCGTCCGAAGCCAGCCACACTGCGGCGCGCCCAATCTCGATTGGTTCACCGATGCGTTTGTATGGGATCAGCTTCAGCAAATCCTTGTAGGCCTCCGGCGTGTCCCAGGCCTGCATGTTGATGGGCGTACGAATTGCTCCAGGTGCCACGCTGTTGACCCGAATCCGATGCGGGGCGACCTCTTGGGCGATGCTTTTCATCATCAACATCACGCCACCTTTGCTGGCTGCGTAGTTCACATGGCCGGCCCAAGGTATGACTTCGTGGACTGAGCTGATGCAAATGATCTTACCTGCGGCGCAGGAGACGTCCTTCCGCACTCCGCGGCGCTTGAACTCTCGAATGGCCTCACGCGCGCAAAGGAATTGGCCAGTCAGGTTCACATCCAGCACTTGCTGCCACTGGGCCAGCGTCATCTGGTCAACCGGAGCGTCCTTCTGGAGCCCAGCGTTGTTGATGAGGATGTCAACGGTGCCAAACTCTTCGATGGCCCTTTTGAACATGGCCTGGACTTGGTCTTCCTTGGACACGTCGGCTTTGCAGGTAATGGCGCGAGAACCGCAACGGCGGAGCTCCTCGGCAACCTTTTCCGCTTCCTCTGCGCGCGAGGTGTAGTTCACCAACACATCTGCCCCGGCATGACCGAGAGCCGTGGCAACACCCTTGCCGATGCCTGAGCTGCCACCGGTGACAATGGCCTTTTGGCCTTTGAGCACCTTGTTGATTGCACAGGCCGGCATCACCGGTTCGGGAAATTGTTCCTCGATGAATTTCCGGTCGGGCATGTGCATCCGGCCAACCGGCATCATTGCCTGGGTCGGTTTTTCCAAGAGCGTCTCGTTCGAATTCATGGGGCCTTTCGATATGGTTTTTGTTGCCGAATTTGGTTTGAGTTTCCTCCATTGGTCGCGAGGGCAATCTGTTCCTTACAATTCCTTCTCGAATACATTTGGGGAGGAGACTTACGCGGCTTGTGCGAATTCCCGCAAGATCCCGTGCCAATGCCAGCTCAAATGGCCTGGTCGTTTGAGGCAGCAGCCGACGTGCAAGAGCACGCGGCCAAAGCGGGTCTGGGCAAGTCTGATTTTCATATTGTTTTCGTAATGACTCACTCCAGTATGTCGCAGGGCGAGTGCAAGCCTTACGACCAGCATCCCTCCTGATCACGCTTTGTTCGGTGTAAGGTCAGAGCCTCCCGCTCGACTCACCAATGTGCGCGCACCATCTGTACCCCCATCCTTTACACGTCACGCAGACGAATCTCCTATCCATGGACGAAACAACAAACTCCGAACCCGTGGCTGAACGGACTCCTCCAGATTCAGGTCAAATGAAGCCAGTAGAACAATGCGGCGTGCCATCTTTGGCCGGTCTTTCCGATCCTGAGCGTTGGGTCGAGGAGCACGGAGACTATCTGTTCAAGTACGCGCTGCTGCGACTGCGCGATGTGGCTAAAGCTGAGGATGCCGTGCAAGAAACATTCCTGGCTGCCCTCAAAGGAGGTAAGAGCTTCGCAGGCAGGTCGGCCGAGAAAACCTGGCTCGTGGGCATCATGAAGAACAAGATCGGCGACTATTATCGCAAGGCCAGCCGGGAGACTTCCTTCACCGACCTCGATTTCTACCAGGATGAAGAGAGTGATCGGTTCGTATCGGACGGCGCTTTCAAAGGAGGCTGGATTCATGAACTGGGTCCAATGGAGTGGTCGGCAGAACCAGGGGCCAGCTTGGATAATAAGGCTTTCTGGCAGGCGTTTCACGATTGCGCGGGCAAGCTGCCTAAGAATATCACCGCAGCGTTTTGTTTGAGGGAGGTGGACGACATCGACAGCAAGGAGATTTGCCGAATGCTGAATATCTCCGAAAGCAATCTTTGGGTAATGTTGCATCGCGCCCGGATGGCTTTGCGTCGATGCCTGGAAATTAATTGGTTCGGGAAATCGCGAAAATAGTATGAAATCTCTGACAAGTATCAGGAGGGCAATTCGTTGGGGATGGAAACAAACGCCCCAGTGCAAGGAAATCACACGCCTCGCCTCCCACCAATTTGACGGATTAGCGCCCTTGCCGGTTCATCTGCCCATGCGGCTGCATTTCATGTTTTGCGCGTGGTGCAGGAGATACTGTGAACAGGTCGCATTCCTTCGAAATGCGGCACCGTGTCTCCAAGAAAGCCCGACCCCTCAAGGCCTTACAAACGTCACCAGGCAGCGCATTGCCCGAAGGCTCCGCCGAGCTGAAGGCTCGTTTGGGGGGGTGGTGCCAACTGCGGTTAGGGACTGAAACTAATCTTACCCAATCTAGACAACCAATCCAAAATGAAGAAAATGGCACCCCGGACTTCGGATGAATTTGTAAGGAAACTCTAATTGCCACGACACACTATTGGTATTGTGCCACAGCTCCGAGAGAACAGTAACGGCGAGTCCGCCTCGAAAATGGGCGTTTCGAGGCCAATAAACGAATGAATCGGCTCTCAAAATTATCAAAAGGCCTCGCTAGAGCTGTTACGCTCATTTCGCCAAGTTGCAAGGAAGCATCGCGACTTCAATCGAAAGCAATGGATGGAAGGCTTTTGCTGTCTCAGCGAATTGGTCTTCGACTGCACCTGTTGCTCTGTAAATGGTGCCGGCGATACGGTACCCATTTGAAATTCCTGCGTTCCGCTGCTCACCAATGCGACGAGCACGAGAGCCTTCAACAGACGCAAAGATTGTCATCTGAAGCGCGCGAACGCATCAAGCAGAGGCTTCAGTCCAGCCAAGAGTAGTTTCCCCTTGTAAGGTTCGGCAGCCGAGCCCGACCCATATTCAAATCCAATGAACGGAATTTGAATATGAAACCTGGGACTGCTTTAGATTTTGAAACGCTGGTGGAGAGTTACTACCAGCCCGTTTTCACCTTCGCCGTAAAGCTGTGCGGTCAGCTTGACCGCGCCTTGGAGCTAACCCAGCACACGTTTTGCCTGGCGCTCAACCACCAGAGATATTTGGCCGAATCACAGAGCGCAAAAGGGTGGTTGTATACCCTTGTGTTTCGTGAGTTTCTAAAAGAAAGGAGGAGCGAGGGAACGCCGACGCCTTCCTTCGCTTCGCAGCCACGACTCTCAAAACCGGCCGCTGCGAGCCCAATTCTGGCGGCTCTGACCAAGGTGCGCCAAGAGCTCCGAGCCCCGCTGATTCTTTTCTATGCCAAGGAATGGTCGTTCTCTCAGATTGCCGAGCATTTGGGAATCTCCGTTGAAGCGGTCTTAACGCTACTTTCGAAAGGGCGCGAAGAATTGGCCCTCGCCCTAGCTCCTTCTATTACGGAGGTGGCCGACCGGTCGACAGCTCATCGGAACGCACCCGGCGCCCGGGAATGTTGCCGCTAGCTGCCTGAAGAATTCACGCGGTTGACTCTCCACTGACACATGGCTTTAGGAAACTTGCTCCAAATGAAAACGACACTGGACTCAATCCGCTTAATTGTTGCTTCCCCTGTCCAATACAGAACCCGCCTCGCATGTAACCCGGACGAAGTGCGCGACGCTCAGAGGCTGCGATTTGAGGTTTTCAATCTCGAACTCAATGAAGGATTGGCTGAATCGTTCACCACCGGCAGGGACGAGGACCCCTTTGATGCCGTTTGCGACCACCTGGTCGTGGAGCACCTGCCATCGGCGAGAATTGTTGGCACTTACCGTCTGCAGACGGGAGTCAACGCGCAGAATTACCTTGGCTACTACTCTGCTCAGGAATTCGACTTCCTGGCATTTGAGCGGCTGCGGCCGGAAATCGTGGAGTTGGGCCGCGCCTGCGTTCATCGCCAGCATCGGAATTTGATCGTTCTAGGCCTACTGTGGAAAGGGATCGCTGATTACGCCCAACAACACGGTGCCCGATACCTGCTCGGATGCAGTTCCCTCACGTCGCAAGACCCAACCGTCGGGGCATCGGCTTACGCTGACCTTTGTCGTCGCCATCTCGCCCCTCTTGAATATCGGACAACAGCACTGGCCTCTTTCGAATGCCCACTGGAGCAACTGGCTGCGGAAGCGCCGAAGATACCGAAACTGCTTCGCGCGTATCTGACGATCGGGGCAAAGATTTGCGGCCCGCCGGCCCTGGATCGCCAGTTCAAGACGATCGATTTTTTGACTCTGCTCGACTTGCATGCCTTGCCGTCAGCGGTCCGAAGCCGCTTTGTGGGTTGATCTTTAGCCAACGCCAATGGACGCAACACTGTCATGATGGGACCACTACAACATCCTTTGAGGGTGGTTACGCGGGTCACTTGGCTGGCGTGGGAGTTGATCCTGATTGCGGTGCTCTATATCTTCCGCGTCGTTTTTCGGAAGGACCAAACGTTGATCGAGGCACGCGCGCAGTGGCTGCAACAAGGTTGCCGTCGCGTCTTGCGTGTTTTCAATGCTGAAGTTCGATCCACCGGCAAAGTGCCGAGGACCGGACTTCTCGTTTCCAACCATTTAGGCTACCTGGATATCCTGGCATTAAGTGCTTTGACCCCGTCGGTTTTTGTTGCCAAGAGCGAAGTGATGCATTGGCCGATTTTCGGCTGGTTCGCTCGTCTGGGAGGCACGTTGTTCGCTGAACGGGAAAGAAAGCTCCAGGTTGGAGAATTGAGCAAAGAGCTGCGAACTCTCCTGGACAGTGGGGCATTGGTGATTTTGTTTCCAGAGGGCACCAGTTCCGGTGGCCAGACTGTCTTGCCATTTAAATCTTCCCTGTTGGAACCAGCCACGGGATGCGGCCATCCCTTGACGGCCAGTCTGATTGCTTACCGATTAGAGGACGGCGATGTGGGTGAAGAGGTGTGTTACTGGAAGGATATGACTTTCGTGCCCCACTTGATAAACCTCCTGAGCAAAAGGCGAGTCGAGGTTGCGGTCCAGTTCGCCGAGCTCCGAAATGGCAGCACCAATCGCAAGGACCTCGCAAGGCAGTTGCATGCCGAGGTTCTGAAATTGAAACACCTCAATTACACCTCTGCCCTGGCCTAATGGTCAGCTCCCGGACCTCCAGCGGATATTTCAAAGAAATCATAGTCGGATGGGGAATAATTTCGCCCGGCGGTTAACAACTGAGTCGCGTAGGAGTCCGAGAACAACTGTTTCTTGCCCCGCTTCAGCGATCATTTGCTCGCTGCCACGAAGAGCGATCGGGACTTTTCACGAAAGTTCAAAACACACCACTTCATGAATGTCCACGCGAGGCACAGTGACTTCGGCGCCGCCGGAGAGGGTATGACGCACCTTCAATTCCTGGCCAGCGTAGAGCGCTTTGGCCGTAGCACCTCTTAACGGCAAATTGACGCGTACCGTCGTGTTATTGAGGGGGACAGGATCATCATAAAAGTCGGTATGCTTGGGAGTCTTCCGCACAGGCGAGTAGTTCACGATATGCAGTAGGTAGCGTTCTTTTCGGCCATTGGTGGCATTTGCCGACTGATGCGTCACCGACAATTCAGTGCTCAGGTGCGCATCGGTCTGGATAAGTGGCGTGGGAAGCACTTCGCTGAGTGCTTTCTGAAAAGCCAGGCGGTAGATCCAGAACCCCTGATTGTAGTAGTCCTGTCCTAACGGAAAAGCTACCAACGCCACCCGACCGCTCCGCGCCAGGGCCGAGTATTCGGTGGCATGATCGAAAGGTGTTTGCGCATGGCTATTGAAATGTTGCGGGGTGCGCTGGAAGAGCGGTTCACCCAAAGCGGCCAGCGTAGTCGCCGGTGCCTCGGCTCGCCATTGCGAAGCACCTCCATATAAGGCGTAGGCGAACGAGGGAATGTCTCCGGTAAAATTAACGCGCGGCACCATGTATGCCGGGATGAACGGCGACGTTCCCGCATAATACAACCCGTATTTTTCGAGCCAGCTTTTTTCCGTGCCCGCCAGCAGGCCGGAGCTGTGGGCAGCAATCACGGCTCCGCCGGCGTCGATGAATGCGTGCAGACGGGAGGCCAGACCCTGATCCACCCACAAATTCTCAGGCAAGATCACAAGTGCATAGCGTTCTTCCCATTTCACGTCGCGCTCAACAATATCGAACTGCACCTTCGATTCGTTCAACAGCTTAACCCAGCCGTAGTTGACGTCGTTGCACGGTGCATCGCCGCTTCCGAGCATCGCGGCCTCAGTGACTGGCACTGCCTGCTCCAGGTAGGGCTCAATCCGCGCGATGCGTTCGTAGGCCTCTCCGATGACGTGGTAGACGGCTGGATCGAGCCTGCCATCGGGATGCACCTGGTCCCCGATGTCGCATCGAGCGCCTTGGGAAACAAAGGAGGCAGCTTCGGTCTGCATCTGCGCGGGTGATTTCAAGCCGCCGAAATCGGCCCAGAAATCTTTGAAAATCACTGTGCAACCATGGAAGGGGATCCCATAACCGCGGGCGTAGCGAATGACCGTCGGGAAATAGTGGTAGCCATAATGTTGCGCATCGGTAAAAAGCGCCTCTTGAGAGGAGTAATCGACAAACGGGACGCGCTGGCCCAGACCGTAGAAGCTGCCTTGGTTTTGGGGGCACACGAGGCAGGCCGGGCGCGTTTGCTTGATCACTTCCCGGACACGCTTAAGGAACGACACGCTCAGCGCATCGGCACCAATGCCGTCGAGCCAGACGCCATCGAGCTCATAGCGCGATACAAGCTCTTTGAGCCGCGCAAGTTCCCCTTTCACGAAATCCTCTTGGGCAAGGCTGAAAGACCACTCCCACGGGTTATATTCCCGGTCGGTGGGGGAGGTCTTCTCGGACTTGGAGGCGGGGCTGGCCGGCGGTCGGCGAACATTCAGCCATTCGGGATGGCTCCCGGCAAGTTGGGGATTAAGAGTCGTCATGTAGTAAGCCAGGACCTGGATCTTCCGCTTGCGCAAGGCCGCCACCTGCGCTCCCAACATGTCAAAGGACAATGCAGGATGCATCGTCCCCAGGGAACTTGGGTAGTAGCAATAACCATACATATCCTTAGCGAACACGGTAGCGCCCGTGACATGTGCTTCAAGCAGCCGGTCCCCAAACTCGTCGGCGTTGAATCGCTCGCCGAGCTTGGGCATATGCCGCGAGTTGTGGAACTCAATGTGGACCTTTCTCCACGGGCTCGGCCGCCAGGCGGCGATGCTGGGATCGATCCAGAACTTGGTGGCGACTCCACGGGACGCTGGAATAGCTGCCGAGCCTGAGGCTGGGCTCCCGGCCTTACCGCTTTTCCTGGCATCGCTGGCTCCTCGAGCGGAAAGGCAACCGCCCGCGAGTGCTCCCAAGCTGGAGCCGGCGGCGGCAGTTATGAATTTACGGCGATTTGTGCGGTGTGGCATACCTGAGCAACTAGTTCGGCCGACCAAGGTGTTGGTCGGCAAAATCAAGAAAGACCTTCCAATCCTCTCGGAGCAGCGAGTGGCCGCCGGGCCGGAGATAGTAGCCGAGGACGCCACCTATCATGTGGCCGTTGGGTGGAAGTTCTTCCGCGGTGAAATCACCCGAACGCAACAACCGGTAAACGGGAGCAGCGGCGCGGAGCACTTCAAATTGACCCGCGGGATTGATCCAGGTATCGAGCTGACCGTTGGTGAACAGGACAGGGCGCGGAGCACACAAGGCGACTAAGCAGTTTTGGTCGAACGGCAACCGTTCCGGTGTCGAGTTGAATTCCTTGAACCGCAAGTTAAACCAATGTGGAAACGCGTCGTTGATGTTCGCTACCGTTTCCGGCGGTCTGGTCTGCACGTTATCGAGAGTGTTGTAGGCCTTCCCGATGGCAATTCTGGCCCGGCTCGGAGCTGAACCGCCGCAGCCGGCTTGGTGAGGGATGGCCATGGCGATGCGTTCATCGAAGGCCGCCGCCACCAAGGCGGCCTTGCCGGTTCGAGAATGGCCAGTCACTACGATGCGGCGCGCATCGATGTCTGGCGTCGTAACCAGATAATCCACCGCGCGCTGCAATCCCCATGCCCAGGCCGCAATGGTGCCGCAGTCATCCCCGGGATCGGGTCGCCGGAAAAGCCTCTGCAAGCCGCGCTGCTCTGGCGTGTCGGGATCGATGTCCCCGTTGTAGAAGGTCGCCAGCGCATAGCCGCGGTCGATCAGGTCTTCAATCGGCCAATACTTGGCCCACGAACCTCGCCCAGCCTCGCTCGCGTGATGGTTAACCACTTTTGCGCTCGATGCTTCCTCACCGCCCCACTCCGGCATCCAATTGTCCGGCAGGCGCACGTTCTTGTCCTGAACCAGGGTGTGATTGCCGAAATAATTGAGCGCAAGCAGTACAGGAGCTGGCGCGGTGCGCCGGTTGGGCACCACGAGCATGAGATGAATCGGTGGAACTTCCGAGGCGCCGAAGCGCAAGGCCACTTCGCTTAACATGGCCTTGCCACCCAAAGCCGCCACGTCCACTCGTTCCACCTTCGCGGAAAGGGCCGGCTTGGGGGGAAGCTGTCCATACATATAGTGCTGGAATAATCGAATGAGCTCCGGTCGCCGTTCCTTCACCCACATTTCGCGGGTCGTGACCTTGCGGCCATCCAGCATAACCAGCGTGTCAGGCAAGGAGGGCTGTCGAGGCAAGTCAGCCGGTTCAGGAAAAGAGGCAGCTTTGGATTCCTGCGAGTCACCCTCCTGCGGCGAGCGCGGCGTCACGGCTTTCTGCCGACGCAAATGCAGCACCCAATCGGTGGCGGGATTGTTTGGCGGGATAAACGCGTAACTGCCGTTAGCGGCCATAATCGATGGCATCGTATAATAGTGACCGGTTTCTGCGCGCAACCACTCAACCGAATACTGACCAGGCTCGAGGCTGATACTGTTGGTTCCGCCTCGCGGAAAATAGGCAACGTATTCTGTCCCCGGTAGCGCCAACAACACGTTGTACGATGCCACCAATTGCAGATGGGGCGCCATTTTCCAATATTCGGTCCTAGTCGTGAAAAAATCGTAAAGCGTCTCGAGTTGTTCGGGCCGGAAGTCATCCACCTCTTTGGCGGTGAAATCGTAGTTCACAGCCACATTCAAATAGCCCGCGCAAAAATAGCCTCCCGCCGTGGCGATCTTCCAGGCCTTTTTTCGGACAGTCGAAGGCGTGGTAAATTGACGGGTTTTACCGCCGTAGGTTGCTTCGCCACCCGGCTCGTATTGATAGCCGAATTCGGCGTTCAGGACCGGTTTCCCGTGCGCCCACTCGTCGGCAATGCAGTCTTCCATTCCTGCGGCTTCAAACTCCCACCCGTTGATCGTCCAGGTTACCGGATAGTCAACCCCTTGCCAGTTCGTCGAGTAGTAAGTCAGGCCTCGGTTCGTTGGGGTAAAGTTGCCCCAGGTCCGCGGCTGGACACCCTCGTTGTTTTGCGTCATGTTCACATTGACGAAGCTGTTTTCCCAGAGAGGCCAAACCACCTGAGGACGGCGCTGGGTAAAATCTCCATACTTCTCGAAGGGATCATCCTTGGTAACCCAGACCGAAGGATGCGCCCCGATCGGATGCATTGTGTCGGTGTGGCGAATCTGAGCCGCCACAGCCTTGACCCACTCCACATCGTCAGCACTGAAGTTGTAAAGGCCATCCGGGTACCGCTCAAATTCATTGGCCACAGTCCAAAGGAAAAGGTTTGGGCGGTCCTTGTACCGCTTCACCAGTGTATCGACCCAAAAATTCTGATGGTCCGCCTTCCGCCAAAGCCCTTCCCCTTGCTCGACTTCATAGCCGAAGATAATCAACTCGATGTTCATGCCCTGGCTGGCAGCATAGTCAAAGACCCAATCCAGCTTTTGCATCGCCATCTCGCGAATAGAAGTGTAGTCCGGCTGGCGCGGCGTGCCCCCGAAAGGCCAATACCCAGGGGCCATGGGCATCATACGGATGAAGTTAAACTTGTGAGCGCGGCGTGAATCGATGAAGCGCGCGATGACGTTGGTTGGCTGGCCGATTAAGAAGTAGCCAGTGTCCCCCATGGGAAAAAACCGCTCCGCGCTTTGGTACTGAAAGGAATGAGGATAATCTGTGGCAATGTGAACAGGTCCAGTAGCAGCGACTGATACCCTGGCTAATCCCGCCGGCATCAAGAACAGCGATGAAACGAGGAAAATTTTCGCGATATCCGGCATATCGCACCTTCCAAAGCGTAAGTTCAGCCGGTTCATATCATCCCGGATCAGCGGTTGGATTGAACCAGAGGCTGGAGCCGTTGACGACTGTTTTGGAACGGCGCCTGATTTTTCGCAAGAGCGAACTCGTTCGCAAATTGTTTGATCCAGGCGGAAAAGGCCGACGCGCGAAGCCAAACAGACCGATACTCTCACACCGAGCAAACCGTGAACGGCTGGGTTTCGAGGAACACTTTGTTCCTCGCTCTAAGGCAGGGCCGGGGTATGATTGCTGCCGGAGAAACATTCTGTGTCGGAGCTTTTTATTCATGGCAGCAAAATTATTTTCTGAACTCGGGCTTTCGAGCGACCTGCTCAAGGCCATTGACAGGCTTGGCTTTGAACAGGCCGCGCCGATCCAGGCTGAGGCAATACCGCTGTTGTTGCAAGGCAAGGACGTGGTGGGTCAGTCGCAAACCGGGTCGGGCAAGACAGTGGCTTTCGCGGCACCGGCGCTGGAAAAAGTTACTGTGGAAGAGCGCACGACCCAGGTGCTGATTCTTTGCCCGACACGGGAGTTGGCGGTGCAGGTGGCCGAGGAGGTGCACAAGTTGGCGCTGTTCAAACGCGGGTTGCAGGCTTTGCCGGTGTATGGGGGACAATCCTACGACCGGCAGCTTTACGGACTTCGCCAGGGCGCGCACGTAGTGATCGGAACGCCGGGGCGGGTGATGGATCACATGCGGCGCGGCACCTTGCGGCTGAACCGGGTCAAGATGGTAATCCTGGATGAGGTCGATGTCATGTTGAACATGGGTTTCCGCGACGACATCGAATTGATTCTTCAGGGAACGCCCGCGCAGAGGCAGACAGTGTTTTTCTCGGCGACGATCCCGCGCCCAATCCAGCAGTTAATTGAGAAATATTCACGTGAGCCGCAGAGCGTGCGTATTGAACAGAAGGCGCTGACGGTGCCGACGGTCGAGCAGGTCTATTACGAAGTGGACCGGCGGTTCAAGGTGGAGCTGCTGACGCGGCTGATTGACATTCATGATCTGAAGCTGGGCATCATTTTTTGTAACACGCGTCGGATGGTGGATGAGCTGGTGGAGCATTTGAACGCGCAAGGTTACTCGGCGGACCGGTTGCATGGCGAAATGACACAGGCGATGCGCGACCGTGTCATGAACAGATTTCGCAAGTCCGGCCTGGAGTTCCTGGTTGCCACCGACGTGGCGGCGCGCGGCATCGACGTGGAAGATATCGAGGTGGTGTTCAACTATGACCTGCCTTATGACGGAGAGGATTACGTGCACCGCATTGGTCGGACCGGCCGGCAGGGGCGCAGCGGCCGTGCGATCTCTTTCGCCTCGGGGCGCGAGGTATTCCAAATTCGCACCATCGAACGCTACACCAATACGAGAATCCATCGCGGGCGGCCGCCTACGGTTGTGGAAGTGGAAGAGGCTCGTACAAACGTGGTGCTCGACAAGATTCGCTCGACGCTCAGGAGTGGTGAGTACAAACGCCAGGACCAGTTGATTGAGCGCTTGCTCGAAGAGGGCTTCAGCTCGACGGACATTGCCTCAGCCTTGCTGCATCACCTGCAAGGCGGGGGGGATGGGCCTGGTCCAGAATCCGCGCGTCAGGAATCGCCGGTGGACCGCGACAGGCCTGTGCGGGGAGAGGCGCGATTCGAACGCGTTGTGGACCGCCGAGCGCCCAACCGTGGCGGTCGTTCTCCGCGCAATGAGCGCGGTTTAGAACCTCGCCGGCATGAGTCTGCAAGACCCATTGTAGCGAGCAGCCCTTCGCCGCCTCCGGCAGCTAAGCAGGAAGCTGAACCTCGGAAGCCGGAGGATAGGGCCGCGGCAGCCACTAAGCCTTCGCGGGCCGAACGCGTGCGGCACGAAAACCAGGCGGCAGTTCATGAGCGCTCCAGGGATTCCAGCCGGCGTCCCGCACCAGAAGGACAAACTCGGCTATTCATCAATGTCGGCGCGGAAATGGGCATTGTAGAAACGGATGTGGTGGGCGCGATTCTCGGTGCAACGGGGCTGCCTCGCCAAATCATCGGCGAACTGGACATCCGCGATCGCCATCTTTTTGTCAAAGTAGCCTCGGAACATGCCCCTGGCATCATCGCGAAGTTGAACCGAGCCCAAATCAAAGGCCGTAAAGCCAAGGTGAAAGTGGCATGACGAAGGACCAGGGTCGGGCCAGGGCGGTGGAAAGGTTGTTTCCTTTCGTGCTGCGCGCTCGCATTTTGCTCGTCGGGCGGGAAACCCTGCTACGCAGCAAGAGCAAGTTGCATTTCATCTTAATTACCGACGACCTGTCTGAGCAGAGCCGGAAAGAAATCCTTTCAGAGTTTGCCCACTACCCGATTGTCCAGCGCTACACCTCAGCGGAGTTGGAGCAGTTTTTCGGGCTTCAAGGGACGAAGGTGCTCGCCTTCGCAAAATCTGGTTTGGCACAGTCCGTATACGCCGAGATGAAGGAGCATCGGATCAACAAGCCAGCTAAGAGCTAATCGCGGAAAAGTTCGACCGGCTTAGAAAACCGGATTGGCGTTGGATTTGCCATCTCCAGTGGGTTCCCGTGTGAGTGGTTACCCTCCAGCAAAGACGGGGGAGAACCCGGCTTCCCTCAGGATTTCGGCAACCTCCGCGCGCTTATCTCCCTGAATTTCAATTTGACCGTTCTTTACGGTGCCACCAGTGCCACAAGCCTTCATCTTTTTGGCTAGTTGCTCTTTTTCCGGCAAGCCGATGCCGACAAAGTTCTTAACCACCGTCACGGTCTTGCCGCCTCGCCCGGCTTTCTGTCGGATGATATCGACTCGACCACGACTCTTCCGAACCGGTTCGGTTTCCGTCCGGGGGTCCGCATCAGGCAGGGAAAGCGGGGACGCTGCCGGCAAACCTTCGATGGAGAGAGAGTCGAATGGCTTGTTCTGAAAGGAGTGCCCTTCATCAGGGGGAATATGTTTGTGATGGCTCATGCGCTCGTTGAAAAGTTTACCTGCCGGACCCGTTTCCAGGAAGCAAATCCCATCTTGAGTTGGGGGCTCAGTGTCGTGAAGGCGGCGGCATTCAAACTCGTTCCTGCGGCTGAATCTGTGGGGGGACATCACAGCGAGATGATGAATAAAGACGCTGAACCCGGATATTTCGCACCTCGCCACGTAGCGTAGACTTTCCAGTCTGCCGTACCGCAGGCTTTCGAGCCTGCATGCGTTGGGTTTCCCTTGATCGATAGAGATCATCAAAAGCTGCCGACAAGAATGTCGGGCGACACGGCAGACTGGAAAGTCTGCGCTACGGGATATGAATTTCCCGAACAATGCCCTTCCCTCTGCTTTAGCCCTTTAGCCTGCGCCCGTAAGTTCTTAGGCTTTTCCCATGAGCGGGCGTATCGCAATTGTGGGAGGTGGTGCGGCTGGGTTTTTTGCCGCCATCGCTTGCGCCGAAGCCGCACCGCAAGCGCGCATCACGTTGTTCGAAAAAACCCCCCAATTCCTTTCCAAGGTTCGTATTTCCGGCGGCGGCCGTTGCAACGTCACTCATGCTTGCTTCGAGCCTCGCGACCTGAGCGGCCACTATCCCCGCGGCGGGCCGGCTTTGGTTGGTCCGTTTCACACTTTCCAACCGCGAGACACGATCGCCTGGTTCGAATCTCGCGGGGTGAAACTCAAAACTGAAGCCGATGGCCGCATTTTCCCAGTAACCGACTCGTCGAAGACGATAATCGATTGCCTGCTGAACGCGGCCAGGATCGCGGGCATTGAGCTGGCGGCAAACCGCGCGCCCCAACGCGTGGCGCGCTTTGCCCAAGGGAGCTTCGAGTTGGGATTCGCTGACGGTGGAACATTCTGTTGCGAACGTCTGATGCTGGCCACCGGCGGATGTCGCGTCCCAGCTGCTGGTCAACTGGCTGTCACCCTAGGCCATAGCCTGGAGCCGCCGGTTCCCTCGCTATTCACCTTTCATATCGCTGCGCCCTGGCTTCGTGAATTGGCCGGAATCAGTGTGCCGGAAGCGGAAGTGTCGTTGCCCGGTCTGGGTAAGCGGGAGCTTGGCGCAGTGCTTATCACGCACTCGGGCCTAAGTGGGCCAGCCATTCTTCGGCTTTCTGCCTGGTGCGCGCGCGCCCTTCACGATCAGAATTACCAGGTCCCGCTTGGCCTCAACTGGCTGCCCCATCTGGACGCCCGAACGCTCGCTCGGCAACTTGAAGGCTTTCGCGAAGCTCAGCCCTCACGCCTGGTCGTGAATAGTTCAGTGCCACCGCTGGCCGCGCGGTTGTGGCATAACCTCGTTCTGGCGGCCGGGATCGCGCGCGACACCCGGTGGGCCGGCCTTTCGCACTCCGCCCGTCACCGCCTTGTCCAACAGCTTCAGTCCACCGAACTGCAGGTTGTTGGAAAGACTCTCAATCAGGACGAGTTCGTCACCTGCGGCGGCGTGCGCTTGAATGAGATTAATTTCCGGACCATGGAGAGCCGAATCTGCCCGGGGCTGTATCTGGGGGGAGAACTGCTCGACATCGATGGTCTTACGGGTGGATTTAATTTCCAGGCTGCCTGGACGACCGGTTGGCTGGCCGGTCAGGCAATGAGCGCGGGCTTAGTTTAGAACCGGCTTGAGAGGCCCGCACATTTAGGCTTCTCATTGAATCGGTCTCAATGGCTGGCAATTGGATGGAAACCGGGCATTTCTGGTAACCGTTGGCAACCGCCTCTAAAAATGACGCGGGACGATTTTGGCCTTGTCTCTACCCGTCGTGCCCTCGAATCGCTTGCCCTGCCTTAAGCGGCGCGCAATACTCCGTTAAAAACCGGAGACGCCCTATGGGCACCACCACAATACTTATCGGGAGCATCGCTAGTCCAGTTTCAGGTAGCCCGCGGCTTTCGTTTTGGATCAAAAGCTCTTCGACTAAGCGAATCCCTTGCGAGGCGAATGCGGCATACTCTGGGGTCACGCCAAAATATCAAGATAGGGTTGTATTGACGGGTGAGTGGGTTAAAAGAACAGAGTTAGCAGATGAACCACTATTTGTGTTTAGAGAACTGAAGATTTTGTAAAAATTGCCGACAAACCTTCACTGCGCGTGACACAAGCGACTCATCAACGTGAAATATTTTAGCAACTTGGGCCTGACCCCCGACTGGGATTGCTTCGATAAAACGGACAAAGAAAGCGGGTCACTTAGTTAGTTGTTTTGGAGTTCGAAGTCAACGGGCGAAAGGTAGTTCAGAGCGCTATGGGAGCGTTGGCGATTGTAGAAGACTTCGATGTAATCGAAGATCTCGGTTTGGGCGTGGGCGCGGGTTTGGAAGTCGCGCCGGTAGACCAGTTCAAGTTTGAGGGTGCTCCAGAAGCTTTCCATGGCTGCGTTGTCGTAGCAGTTGCCTTTGCGACTCATGGAGGCGACCAGGCCGGCCTGGGTCAGGGCGCTTCGGTAATCAGCGGAGGCGTACTGAACACCGCGATCGGAGTGGAAGAGCAAGCTGGCCGGGGGCTGCCGATGCAGCAAGGCCATGAAAAGAGCTTTTAGAATAAGAGCCGTGTCGATGCGTTCTGCCATGGCCCAGCCGACGATTTTTCGGCTGTAGAGGTCCATGATGGCGGCCACGTAAAGCCAGTTCTCCCCGGTTTGAATGTAGGTAATATCAGCGACCCAAATCTGATTGGGCGCGCTCGCCTTGGGAGCCTCGGCCAGCCGATTGGGGGCGATGGGCTGGTCATGATTGCTGTCGGTGGTCTGAACGCGGAAGCGCCCCTTCTGGCGTCCGCACAAGCCCTCCTGCTTCATGAGCCGGGCAACCCGGTTGCGTCCATGACGAGCTCCGCTTTTGCGCAACTCCATGACGATGCGCGGGCTGCCGTAGGTCTGGCGGCTGCCGGTGTGAATGGATTGGATCTCCTGCTTTAGGGCTTGATCTTGGAGGGCCCGGAGACCCGGGCAACTGCACCGCGATTGCCAGTCATAGTAACCACTGGCCGAGACGTCCAACTCCTGGCAGAGCCTCAGGATGGCATGCTCGGTTTTCATCGCGTCGATCCGTTCATATCGTTCGAGGACGGTTCGGAGAGAATGCCCAATGTTTTTTTTAAAATGGTGACCTGCTCGCGCGTGTGACGCAGTTCACGATGGGCGGCCTCCAATTGACTTTGCAGATCGGCCACTGAGCCTGGCTTGGCCGCCGGCGCTCTCCCCCCAGTGCCGGCGGGAACCAGCTTTCTCCAGGCGTAAAGGAGGTTGGAATTGATGCCCAACTCCTCCCCAACCACTTGAGCGGACTTGCCGCTGTTGAGCCAGTTCTGGACCGCTTCCCGTTTGAAGGTTTGGTCGAATTTCCGACGGTTCTGGACAGATGTTGTTTTGATGGACTTGATCATACACGATTTTGTCCGATTCTCTGTCCGTCAAATCGAGGCAACCTCAGACATTTCGCTCGTCCTCCTCGTCCTCGTCGATAACAACCACGATGAGAATGAGAAGAATCCTACAGGTTCATGGAGAGGAGGCTACACTTTTTCTGAAACTGATCTATCGTGCTGTTATTCCCTGATGGCGATACCATAGCCTACTGCCCGTTGAGTAATGAACAAACTGGGCTCAAATGGATTCTCCAGTTTTTTGCGCAAAAACCGTAGATACACTCGCAGATAATTTACTCTATTGCGCATCTCCGCACCCCAGACCTCCGAAAGAATCTGCGCGTGCGTCAGCACCTTGCCGGCGTGACGCACCAACAGATGAAGCAGCGAGTATTCTGTTACCGACAGATTCACGGAACTATTCCCCACCTGCACCGTCCGGTTCGTCAAATCCACAGTCAGGCTGCCGGATTTAAAGATCTCAGGCGGTGAAGGCGGGGCGAATCGTTGTGCTGCACGCAGGCGTGCTGAAAGCTCTTCTATAATGAAGGGCTTGGCGATGTAGTCGTTAGCGCCTTGATCAAGTACGCTAACTGCCTCCGAGGCTGCCGCTTTCCCCGACAGCACCAGAATTGGGAGCTGACTCCATTCGCGAAGGCGGTGGATCACCTCGAGGCCGCCCGGACCCGCCACCGCCATGTCCAGCAGAACCGCGCCAGCGCAGTAGAGCCTCGCGGCCTCTACCCCTTCGCTCCCGGTGGCGGCTTCCCGTACAATGAACCCCTGCCGCTCCAAACCAACCCGCAGGAGATGTCGTGCTTCAGCATCGGGTCCGATGGTCACGACGGTCCCCTTCGGTGCGGCAACTTTGCCGCATGCGGCTTCAGGTCTAACAGCATGAAGGTTCATTTGAGACTCCAAGTCCGCGGAGGGGTCAGTCGCTCGACTCAAGATCTTGAGCGCTATGACCTCCTCCGCAGCTACTCCGCAGTCAACGCACGGGATTCGTTTCATGGGTCAGCGGTTGAACGTGCTCGTGACTATGCGTGAGCGGTTTGCGTCGCGCAGCTTAAGTTGTCACCGCCTTCTCGCCCATGGCCGGAACCTTGAGAGTTGCCGGCATCGCGGTGTGTGCTGCGAATCCAGGCCGGCCACTGAATACGTCGGAGTGGTAGCCTTCCTCGCCGTGCTCCGCCAAATCCAACCCGCCAGTTTCGACTTCTTCGCTCGGACGCAGTCCCAGTACCGCCTTAACTGCAAAGGCAATAACGGTGGTGCCGATAACCGCCAGGGCTAGGGTCAGACCAATAGCCTTGAGTTGCTCCAGAACCAACGGCTGAAACCCACCGTCTTTGACGTAATCCTTGAGGTTGGTGGCTAAATTGGCATTAGCGACATTCCGAGCCAGGACACCCGTCAGAAATGCCCCCATCGTCCCACCCACCGCATGCACGCCAAAGGTGTCCAGCGCATCATCATAACCAAACCAGGATTTCACTTTGTAGCAGAAGAAGAAGGGCACGATACCCGCCGCGATGCCGATGATGACCGCGCCATTCGCAGTCACAAACCCGCACGCCGGCGTGATCACGACCAGTCCTGCCACTGCACCCGAACAAAAGCCCAGCACACTCGGCTTGCCTTTCAGCATCCATTCGGCCATTGGCCATACAAACGACGCAACGGCGGTCGCTAGTGTCGTGGTCGTGAAGGCATTCGCCGCGATGACGTCCGCGGCCACCGCGCTGCCCGCGTTAAATCCATACCATCCTACCCACAACATACCGGTCCCGATCATGCACATCACCATGTTGTGCGGAGGCATCGGCTCCTTGCCGAAGCCGAAGCGTTTGCCCAGGATCAAACAGAGAATCAACGCCGACCAGCCGGAAGACATATGCACTACCGTGCCGCCGGCAAAATCGATCGCTTTGATTTTGGCCGCCGCGTTCCATACACCATTCATTAAGCCGTCCACTCCCCAAACCATGTGTGCCAACGGAAAATACACGACAAACATCCACAGGGTCATGAAAGCCAGAATCGCGGAAAACTTCATCCGCTCGGCGATCGCACCGACGATCAGCGCCGGGGTGATAATCGCAAACATTAACTGGTACATCGCAAAAACATTGTGTGATACCCAGCCGCCGTAATCGGTATTGGGTGTCGAATCAACCCCGTTGAGAAAACTCCACTGGAGGCCACCGAAGAAGGATGAACCGCTGTGAAACGCGATGCTGTAGCCGCATATCCACCAGAGAATAGTGACCAACCCGGTGATGCCGAGGCATTGCGCGAGCACCGAAAGCACATTCTTGCGGCGCACCAACCCGCCGTAGAAGAGTGCCAGGCCTGGCAAAGTCATGAATAGCACCAGTGCAGATGAGGTCATTTGCCAGGCGTTATGTCCTGGGCCAGGTGTGGTCGCCAGCGCCGTCGCCGCGTTGGTCTGGCGGGCGCCATTGCTGACGTAGGCCTCCAGATCGGCGAGGCGATCCTCCACCGAAGGTTTCGGCGGGGCGGCATCGGCGGCCAGGGTTCGGAACGCGCTGGCACTCACCAGCGCGCTTAAGCCAAGGGTAAACAGTAGTCTTTTCATTTGCTCAGTGGATTGTGGTTTTTATGCTTGTGTTAAATTCAAATCGCGTTTGCTCCTGTTTCTTCTGTCCGAATCCGAACCGCGGAATCGATGGTCGACACGAACACCTTTCCATCGCCAATCTTGCCCGTCTTGGCCGCTTTCACGATCGCCTCAACGACGCCATCGGTCTCTTCGTCATCAACTACCACCTCGATCTTCAGCTTGGGCAAAAAATCAACCGTATACTCGCTGCCACGATAGATTTCCGTGTGCCCTTTCTGCCGGCCGAAACCCTTTACTTCTGTAACCGTCATGCCGGTTACGCCGACCCCTGAGATCGCATCTTTGACCTCTTCCAACTTGAATGGCTTTACGATCGCTTCGATTTTTTTCATGAGGATAGATGTAGATTACCGAATGGACCTGTGCTGGTTGCGGATCATGGGACGGGTTTAGCAGACGAAATGCCAAGTTTCTTACAACTTTCTTACACGAAAAATCTCCCGTAAATTCGCGGGGATACCTGTCGCACCAGCATAACCTAATCGATCCAACCACTGTGCCGATTTGCCCACCGTGGTCAGTTATTAAACGTCACGCCCGTCGAAAGCCCAAGCTCCGTGAGCCCCCAAAAATCGGAGGGCAGCTCCGCGAGGCCCCAATCAAACGACCCACCTCTACTGTGCCGTCCATGGGTCATGAAAGAAACTTGCTGCGCAGTCAAAAAGATTGCTTGTGACCCCATGCAACGGCCTAATGAATTTGTTTGCCGATCGGTCTCCCTCTCCCCTTCTGAGGGGAGAGGGGTTCCTTAGTCTGTCTCCCGTAATCAGGAACTTGCAACGTAATTTCTCAGAAGGGCTGGAGAGAGGAGCCACTTTTCTGAAATCCTCCACCCTCTTCGTTATCTTAGTTTCCTTCTGTTAAAGATCCTTCTCTCTCTTGCAACCATTGTTAGAAATCTGTTAAAGCCATCCCTTCGCCCAGCCATTCAATCCAAAAGCGCCAGGCGATACCCAATGCCAGGCTCGGTGAGCAGCAATTTCGGCCTGGCCGGGTCCTGTTCCAGCTTTTCCCGCAGGTAACCCATGTATACTCGCAGCGGTCCGGTCTTGTGCTCTTCCTCCGAGCCCCAGATTTCTCGCAAGAGCTGGCGATGGGTCAGCACTTTCCCGGCGTGCTGGACGAACAAATGCAGCAGCGAGTACTCGGTCGCGGTTAGACGCACCGGCTCGCCTTTGACTTTCACCGTCCGTCCAGCCAAATCCACCTCGAGCTCCCCGGAATTGAAAGTCGTTTGATTCGGCGGTTGCCGCATCGAGCGGCGCGCGACCCGTAAGCGGGCCAGCAATTCACCTGTGCTGAATGGTTTCGTGATGTAATCATTGGCGCCACTGTCGAGCGCCCGGATCTTTTCATCTTCACGATTGCGCACCGTTACCACCAGAATCGGGACTTCACTCCATTCCCGTATGCGCTTGAGGACCATGATGCCGTCAATGTCGGGTAAGCCGAGATCGAGGAGAATCAGCTGCGGTTGATGTTCTACGGCTCGAGTAATCCCCTCCTCACCGCTGGCCGCTTCGACTACGCGATAATCGTTTCTTTCCAGGCACACCCGCAACAACCGCCGAATTTGTGGCTCGTCCTCAACGATGAGCACGATTGGGTTCTCTTCGGATCTCGCCTTCATACGTTAGCGTCGGCACCATTTAGGATCGGATTGAGGCGCGGCAGGCGGAGCTCGAAGCGCACTCCGTCGCCCGCCCGGCTCGCAACCGTAACTCGTCCTCCCTGGGCTTCGATGAACCCTTTGACGAGCGATAAACCCAGCCCAGTCCCACCAGTTTTCGAGTTGGGAACGCGATAGAATTTTTCAAAAATGCGAGCCAATGAATCAGGCGGAATGCCGGGTCCTCGATCCGCCACCGATAACACAAGCTCGTCGCCGTCCAATTTGGCCCCGACTTCAATCAACGTGCCGGCGGGTGAATGCAGGGCCGAATTCGACAATAGGTTAATCAGCGCCTGCTGCGTCAGCACAAAATCCATCGGGATCATCGGTAACCCGGGTTCAATCGTGACTGACATCTTGTGCGTGCTCAATTCTTTTTCCATTTCCACCAGCGTAACGTTGATCAGTTCCTTGGTGTCACACTCATTGAACCTGGGTTTTACGGTCCCGGATTCCAACCGGCTCGCCTCGAGCACATTCCCGACTAAACGGTTCAACCGGGCGGTTGCCTCCTGGAGTTCCGCGATCATGGCCTGCCGCGTCTTAGCATCATCTTCCCGCAGTTCGGCAAGGTTCCCTGTCGCACTATTGATCGCTGCCAGCGGCGTCCGGATTTCGTGAGACATCGAGTCCAGCAGCGTTTTGCTCAACCGCTCCGATTCCGCCAGGAGTTTGGCCTCTTGCGATATCCCCTGCAACCGACGCCGATCGAGGGCCATCGCAATCTCTTTGGAAAGGGCTTCCACTAAACTCTCCTGATGAATCGAGAGTCCGAAAGGTTGCTCCACCTCTAATCCGAGCACCCCAACCGCAGCACTGCTCGTCAGCAATGGGATATACAAAGCCTTAGCGCCAGCAGAGTTGCTGGTAAACTTCCCTGCCCGCTGTCGATGCGTCAGCACCCAAAGAGGAATATCCTGCTCTCCCTGGCCCGGTTGCAGCGTGTTGCCGGGGCAACTGGTAAGCCCGTCTCCGCTCGCCGGCAAAAAAATCCCAACGCGTCCCCCAAAAAACGATCCCAGCTGTTGCACTATCCGTTTGGTCATCTGGTCCAGAGTCAACGATTCGTTTAAATCCCGTGTGAGCAGGTATAACAGCGTCGCGCGGGTTTCGCGTTCACGCTCAGCCTCTTGCTGGGTGCGAATCCGCGTCGTGAGCTGCCCCAGTACCAACGCGACCACAAAATACATCGCGAATAACATCGCGTCCTCGAAATGCGTGATTCGGAACTGGTAAATCGGAGGAAGAAAGAAGTAATCCCAAAGCAGCGCGCTCATCGTCGCCGCCATCAGCGTAGGGCCGCGTTCGACGAAGAAAGCCAGCACCACGACGGTCAATAGAAAGATCAAAGCGGTGGCATGTGCGCCCACCAGTGGCGTGAAAAGAAATGCTGCCAATGCCACAACCCCAATCACTGCCGCCGCCTCAAAATACTCCACCGGCGATCGCAGAGTCCGCTGCACCGTTCCCGCCGGCACCTGGCGCACGGCATCCCCTGCACTAACTACGTGAATCTCAGTCGCGCCGCTTTGGCGCACCAACTTCGGAACCAATGAATCACGCCACACACACCTGGCACCAGTTCCCGCGGCTGCTTTCCCGAGAACGATGTGGGTGACATTTCGCTGCCCGCTGACACGGAGAACCGCCGCTACTACATTCTCGTCCGCCGTTGTGATCACCTCCGCGCCAAGTTCACGCGCCAGCGCGAGCGTTTTTGCCACAACCGATTGATTCGCATCGTGCAGCCGCTGTGTTCGTTCAACATACAGGACAATCCAAGGTGCGTTAAGGCTGCTCGCCAGCCGTTGCGCCGATCGCACAATCGGCTCCGAATCGTACTCCGGCGCCAAAACCGCCAGCACGCCTTGCTCCGCTGCCGCAGATACCAATCCAGACGGCCATTCCCGCGCCGAAATCGCCCGCGTTCGGAGGTCGCTAATCACGCGCTTATGTTATCGCGAATGGATTTAAGAGAAAGCAAAACGACCCAATGACAGGTGGAAGTAAACACATTTACCGCAGGCCAATAGCTGAACGCAAACCCGGCACGTGGAATCGCTACCATGTTGTAGCTTTGGTCAACTTCCAAACATTCGCATTCTGACACTTTGCCCGGAACATTGGATTTATCGGATCCATGCAGTTTCCGTCGTCTCTGCTCTCATTCATTTGCCGTCGTATCCTCTCTCATTAACTCCCAGCTTCAGCTGGGAGTGGCGCGAGCGAAACGATCTGAACCGCTTCATTCAGCGGTTTATGGTGCCTGGCGGTCGTGGCGGTGGATACAGGCTCGCGTTGGAAAGGCGACCTAAATCCTGACTTGTCTGGCAATTGTTCCATCCGCTGAATAAAGCGTGGTCAAAGACTATCCAAGCGGCGTGGGTGAGGATACACTACTGGAAGTTAGACATCCTCCGGGCGCATGAAAACAATGTCCGTCCTTGGCGCTGTCGCGGGAATCCTTCTCGTGGCCTATTGCCAGGGGTGATTTGGGATGGTACTGCGAACGTTCGGTTTCGCTTTCACCTGGTTGACTCCGGTGATGGCCATGCGATTAAGGATGCCAAGATTCGAGTCATTCGTGATTCTCAGCTAGTGTTTGTTTCAGACACCACGCTCAATGTTTACTCGCAGCGGCGGTCCCATATCTTTGTCGTTCGGCATACTGAACTTCGGCAGCGCGGCACCGGTGAGTTTTTCGTTAGGCGCACAGCGCTCCAAGGTCCCGCATGAACGATAGTAGGCGTATCATTTCAACAGCAGATGGACGCAAGCTTGGCGTCAGCGAAGCGGGTCAACCGGATGGCGTCCCGGTTCTGGTGCTCAGGGGCTCACCACACTCCCGACTTCTGTATGACGGTTGGGTCGAAGACGCCCAGTCGCGCGGCATTCGGCTGATCGGCTACGAGCGACCGGGCTACGGAGCGTCAACTCCCCATCGAGGCCGTACGGTGGCCAGCGCGGCGGACGATGTCGCTGCGATTGCAGAAGCTCTCGGCCTGAATCGCCTGTTAATTTGGGGCGTGTCAGGAGGTGGGCCACATGCTCTGGCGTGTGCCGCTCTGCTGCCGGGGCTGGTTGAGGCTGCAGCCGTGTTGGCCTCGTTGGCACCCTTCCCGGCCGAAGGGCTGGACTATTATGTCGGGATGGGGGAAACCAACGTTGCGGAGACACGCGCCGCACTCGAAAGCCGGGAGGCATGTGAGCGGGTTGTGGAGGCAGAGACCTCCGAACTACTACGCGGAGACCCAGAAGTCATGGTGCGGACCTGGCATTCAGTCTTATGCCCGGTTGATGCCGCGGTGTTAACAACCCAATTTGCCAGTTTCGTTCTCCGCAGCGTTCATGAGGGAATGGGGGAGAGCAGGGATGGCCTTGTTGATGATGATGTCGCATTCATCACCCCCTGGGGTTTTGAACTGAGTCAGATCCACATTCCTGTTCTGCTGATGCACGGCGAGCACGACCGAATGGTTCCCGTATCACACAGTAAGTGGCTGGCCAGAAGGATTCCGAATGTCGAGGCCTTGTTCCTGCCTGAGGATGGTCATCTTACTCTTTCGGTTCGGCGTATCCCGGAGGTTCATGCTTGGCTATTGAGTAAGATGTAGCGTTTGTTGGATACTTCAGCGCGCTGGCTCCGGACCCGCCGGGCTGGATGTGCACACTCCAGTCTTTTCGCCAGACCTCCCCGCGTATGAAAAAGACGGAACCTGCACGTAATTGGGCTAGGGGCCGGCACAAAGTCAGGCGCGGAAAGAGGATCCAAGAAGGAGATTCCCCAACCCTGGTCACCAACTCTTGCTAAGGAATAGGCCGTGGAGTCCTGGGCCGGCTTCGGTCTTGACCTCCCAACCTTTGTAGGGTTTGGTGAAGATGAAGCTGCTGAGCATACCGATGGCCGCGCCGGCGATTACGTCGTGGGGATAATGCTCGTTGGCTTCGACCCGGCTGTAGGCGACAAAGGAGGCGGCGGCATAGGCTGGAATTCCCAATTCCCATCCATACCGCTTTCGGATGAATTCCGCGCCGCAAAATGAGATCGACGCATGCCCGGAAGGAAAGGACTGGCTCCCGCCGTCGGGTCGCGTTTCATTCACGGTGTACTTAAGGCCGTACGTCAACCCTTCCGTGAGGGCAACAGACTCGCCGAATTGAAGCGTGCCCTTGTAATCCCGGTAGCCCAGGGTCAATCCCCCGGCCGTCGCCGGTATGACGTACTGCAAGATATCGCCTGCCGCTTTGATAGCATCCCCCGCGTAAGCGTCGATGCCTTGGGCAAAGCACAGTACAAACAACGCAACCCACCACCAAGCCTGACTGCCGACTGGCTTTCGCCGCCCTCGCTGCCCTGACCCCCCGTTACGCAACCCGGAATTCATTCGACGACCCACTCCTCGGTTACACGGCCTTGCGAATCAGTCCGCCACGCCCGTTGAAGCTGCCAAGGCGAATGTTTCGTGAGGCGCTTAATCGTGTAATTGTTCGTGGACAAATCGCCGTTCTTAACGACTTGATAGGTCCGGAAACGTGGATAGATCGTCTGCTCTAAATCGGTCGGAGATAGATAGCAAGTGATCTTCCCGTGCTCATCCTTGGCATCACCCGGAAGCTGGCCCTTTTGATGCAATCGAAACAGGAAATCTCCGCCTGATTTGGCTTCTGTCCTGGCCGCATAAGAAGCACAACTGACCAGTAGTGAAGCTGCACCAATCAATATAAAGTAGCACGATACCTTCATAAAATCGGCCACTCAGTCGCCTTTCCGCAAAACTGGGCTCGCTCGAGAATCAGTCTTTCTCCTTGGCTTGTTCAGCCGCGCTCTCCTTCTCAATCGCTAACAGTCTCGCCGTTCAACGCGTCCACCTGTACCTCGGTGATATCCGGTGTTCCAGGAGTCGCGATATCGAAGGGCCATGTAAGCTTTCCTTTTTCTTTTTCGATCTCCCCTTCCTTGTTGGTTCCTCCACCCATCTTTGTCAAGGCGATCTTTTCAGCCTCCGCCCGCGTGACTTTGGCCTCGGCCTCGAGCTTTCTTTCCTTTTGCGCGTCCGTGGGCGTTCTCACCACACAACCCAAGTAACCTCAACCCCAATCTTCAATCGCTCTTGACTCTCCTTCCGTTTAGTTTTAAACCGAAAACGCACCCTATTCTAAAATGGCCGAAACCCTGCAAGTGTCCTGTGTGCAACTCCACTGGGCTAAGTCCTTGGAAAGAAATCTGGAGCGAACCCTGCATTACATCCAAGCTGCAGCCGCCGAAGGTTCCCGGGTTGTCTTGTTTCCAGAAACCAACCTGACCGGTTATTACTTCCCTGATGTAATCAAATTGGCACCGGAGGCAGTGCAGCAAGCCCTTGATAAGACCTGCCAGGCTGCGCGGGCAGCGAACATCTGGGTCATCGCCGGAACTTTGCGAAAAACCGCCGACCGTTACCTGAACCTGGCTCACGTCATTTCACCTCAAGGCGAAATTGTTCACGAATACGCCAAGGTCCACATGGCTGGGCGCGATGAACAAAAGTATTGCCGGGGCGGCGATAAACTTTCTCTATTCGAGATTGATGGCGTGCCCTGCACGTTGGTCATTTGTCGCGATGGCCGGCATCCGGAACTCTATCGCTTGCCCGCGATGGCCGGCGCCCAAATCTTATTTCATCCTTCCTGCAGTTCCGATGAGATCGAAGCGGTGATTTGGAAACGCACCTCCGGCCGCGCCCAGCAACCGGTCGGCCCTAACAGCAAAATCTTCCATTGCGTCGCCAACACCATCGGCCAATCCCCAGATGGGAAACAAAGTTCCAGTGGCATGTCGTTTATTCGCGAGCCCTCCGGGATGCCTTTGGCTGAGGCCGGATGGTACCAGGAAGAGATGATCACCGCAGTGCTCGACCTCGAGCGCGCGGACCGCAGTTATATCCTGGACAGCGTAAAGGATCCGCCGTTTCTGCGCCGCTACTGGGAAGAAATGATCTCCGAAATACGAAAGCGCGTGGACCTGAAACCCGAATAGGCCGTGTCTCAATGACGCTAGAGTTTACCGGCCTTTACTAGGCCAACGTGTTGGCAGCAACCGCGGTTATGCAACCGCGATGCAGAAATCGGGGATTGTGAACCGCCAATCGGAAGCTGATAATAGACCCATGAGCATCCCAGACCTCCACCTGGACCAGATCACCCAAATCTCCATTAATGCCCATGACGTCAAGCGTGCCGAGGCGTTTTACCGCGATACCCTCGGCATTAAGCATCTGTTCACTGTGCCGAACATGGCGTTTTTTGACTGCGGCGGGATCCGCTTAATGGTGTCGATCCCCTCCTCAGCGGATTTGGACCATCCCAGTTCGATCCTCTACTTCAAAGTATCTGACATCCAACAGGCTCATCAAACACTCGTCGCTCGCGGCGTTCAATTCGTAAACCAGCCTACCCTCGTCGCACAGATGCCCTCGTACGATTTGTGGATCGCTGCGTTCAAGGATTCCGAGCAGAACGTCCTCAGCTTGATGTCCGAGGTCCCGAAGAAAGCCTAGAGCGATTTAAGTTGAAGTGTAGCCGAACTTTGTGCGGTCGCGACCATTTCTCCCCCTCCCCCTCTCGAAGCTCTGGAAAAGAAGGCCGGGAAGAAATTTCGCCGAAAGCAAAACTGTTCGCGCTTTAAACCCAGGAATAACCCAGGAACCCCGCACGGCCTCGGCGTCCTCTCCCTCTCCTCCCCCGAGGAGAGGGAGAGGAGGCCTTTTCACGCTGCGGTTCATGGGTAGGAGGCTACACTTTTGAACTGATCTAGCACCTCGCTGAGCCTGAAAGGCTGTTACTACTTATTAGTACTCAAACCCTGAAGGGGCACAATACCCGACTCATCAAACTCGTGTTTGACTCCCCACACTAACCGACTCAAGATCGAAATCATGAACACCGACGAATTCCCCATTAATCGCCGTCAATTTCTTCAAACGACCGCGCTCGCGGCCGCGGCTATGCCCTTGGCCGTTGCCGGGGCTGACGCACCTGCACCTGGCAAAAGCAAAATCAAGGTCGGCTGCTTAAGCTGGTGTTTCCATGATTTCTCGCCCGCCGTCGACCCCGAACCCGCTATCGACATCATCGGCGAATTGGGCTTCGACGGTATCGAAATGATTGTCACCGCCAGCAAAGACTTGAAGGATTTTTGGACCAACGACCGGGTCGATCGTTACAAGCAGAAGCTCGAGAAAAATAAATTGCAGGTGTCGCAATTCGTTCTGTTCCAGCCGGTCGTCGAAGGCCTTTCGAGCACCAAAACCGACGAACGCGAACAAGCGCTGGATCATTTCGAAGCCGGTTGCAGGATCGGCCAGCGCATCAATGCCCGTCTGATCAATATCGTCGCCCCCTGGGCCCGAGAATTAAGAGGCCCCTCCGATTACCTGCCCCGTTATTACGAGATCCCCGACCCCAAACCCGGCGAGAAATTTCACATCGACATCGCCGAGGGCTTCGATTTCGACCGGGTATGGGCCCAGTACGTCGAAACCACTAAGGCCTGTCTGCAGCGCGCCAAGGCCCACGGTTTAAAATTCTCGATCGAACAACACACGCATACACTCATACCCGAAGCCGCATCTTTTCGTCGCCTCTGGGACGAAATTCGCGACCCGGCCCTGGGCTACAACCTCGATGCCGGCTGGACACAACTGCAGCGGGAGTACCCACCGGTAGCCATTTACAAAGTCCGCCACCAATTATTAAACCTGCACATGCGCGACATCGACGGCATGATGCGCCAGTTCCCCCATGCCGGCCAGGGCGTCATGGATTACAAAGGCATCGTCGATGCCCTTAAGGCCGTCAATTTCGATGGGTTCGCCTCCATCGAACAGGACAAACATCCCGGCGATATGAAAGAGACCTGCCGCCGCTATTTGCAGATGATGCGAGAGTATATTGGCTAGAAAACCGTGCGGCCTTGGGACGCTTGGGACCTTCTGGGACGGCTGTGGGACGCTCGCAAGAGCGAGAATCGCCCGTGTTTACCGGCTCTGGGACGGTGGGACGCTCGTACACCCCCAAGCCACCCCCCTCGCCCACCCGCTCGCCTCGTCCCGAACATTCAAGGGTGAGTGGCGGGCTGCGGTGCAATAAAAACCCACGGCACAGGCGGAGACTGCAAGTCCGGGTGGGCGCGCTGGAACTGTTCCACCATCTGACGCGCCTCATCCATGCGACCGTTTTTGGCCAGCAATTCCGAAAGCCCGTACACGGCTTCCGGGTTGCTGGGCTCTAGCTGCATCGCCAGCCGGTAGGCTTGTTCGGCTTGATCGTTGAAGTTGTGATCCGCGAGAAGGTTTGCCTCAGACCACGCCATGTGAGAATACGTTTTGCGCGGGTCCGAGCCGGCTGGAGCTTCCGGATCGGAAATCATCTGCTGAGTCATGGCCTGCCAGTAATCGACGGCTTGCGCGGCGAGTTCCGCGGTAAACGCATTCTGCGCATTTTGGGCGCGGAGTTCCATAATCGGACCAAGGGGAACGGCCCCTCCGTAGGTCGTACGCAACGGAAAAGATTCCTCCAAAGCAAATGAAAGGTCAGGATTTTTATCCATGATGGACTGCAACAGTCGTTCGTTGATCGCCATGACGGCGATCTGGCCGGAGACTTGAACTCGCTTGCCGTTCGAACCATCGACGAATTGGATCTCCTCGCCCGGCCTGACCTGTTTCGGCTCGTCTGGGAATTGCTGGTCGTGGAGCAGCCGTTTTTGCGCGTCAGCGAGATACTCTGAGAAGGCGCGGTCCGTCTCCTCTGAGGTCAAGGTCGTCAGCTGATCGTGATAGAGGAAATTGACATACTGCAGATAGGTAGCGTCGGCCAATCCGTTTTGAGTCAAAATGATATGCCGGTCGCCCTCGCTCGTCTCGTTGAGCAGCGTGGGAATGCCGCGCCCGGGGTCAGTCCCGCCCACGTACACCATGCCCGGTTGAAGCGAACCGAGAATCGATTGGCCATAATCCAGAAGCTTCTGCGCCGGCCAGCCATGGGCGCATTCGGCGACCAATTGCGCTTCCAGTATGGCGCCGAAGACTGTCCGCAGGCCTTCGTATTGGCCCGAGTCGCGCAGTTCTTTGATTCTATCAAACAGCGCGCAGTGTTCGGTCCAGCGTCCACCCGCAACCGCCTCGAAGAACTGATCCACCTCCGGCGGCAGGTCCACTTTGAAGCGTTTAGCCATCGCATGGGCTATCCGGCGGCGGTCCTTTGCAAATTGATTCACTTTATCGGATACAATTTCCTCCGCGGTGCGTTTCGTATCAGCTTTGATATCGCGGGAAAACCCTGCCGAAGGTGCGCGACCAGGTTCCTTCGTCAAAGCGCTCGAATTCCCCCCCCACCTCCTTGGCTTGTTTGAAACTCGGGGCAAAAGAATTCCCAATAAAAGCACGACAAAACAGGCGCCGCCAATCAACCAGGTCCATTGGACCCGACGTCCAGATCTCGTCCGCGCTGCCGTTAGCTCATCATCTCTGTCCATAGAACCACGTAATGTTCACCTAAATGACACCATGCCCTCAAAATTTGTATGTATTTCGAATAGACTCTCGGGATGCGGCTGAATTATTTGTGACTGTATGGAATTATCCGCCGAAGCTACTTCCCTCGAGCATTTCCTCCCACTGCGGGGCTTGTATCGCGAGGAGATGAACTGCCAGATTATCCACGATTCAATTCATTCCCGGCCGGGATGGAGCCTGGAATACCTGCTCAAAGCCGATAACGAAACGGCCGGCTACGGTTCGATTGCGGTAGCTGGACCGTGGAAAGATAAACCAACTATTTATGAGTTTTACGTCTCGCCGCAGTATAGACTGCGGCTGTTCGACCTGTTCCTCGTACTCGTAACTGCCAGTCACGCTGTTGCGATTGAGACGCAAAGCAACGATGTCCTGCTAACCGTCATGTTGCACACGTTCGCAAAAGACGTCCTCTGCGAAAGCATTCTCTATCACGATAACAAGAAAACCAACCACGCCCCGACTGGGGCAATCTTTCGCCGCGCAACCGCCGCCGACGGCCTGGATATCCGCGCCGACCAATTGAACTCAAACGGAGTCGTCGAGTTTGACGGAAAAGTTGCCGCCACCGGCGGCATTCTGTTTCACTACAACCCACCGTACGGTGACATTTACATGGAGGTGAAGGAGCCTTTTCGTCGGCGTGGCCTCGGAACCTATATAGTCCAAGAGCTGAAGAGGATCTGTTACGAAGGTGGCCACATTCCGGCCGCTCGTTGCAATGCGACAAATGTTGCCTCGCGCAAGACGCTCCAGAAGGCAGGATTTGTTCCCTGTGGAAACATTTTGAACGGGGCGGTGACCCTCTAACCGTCACGCATTGGGTGATGGCGGCTTCATTTTAATCACCGGCTCGGTTTTTCGGGGCGCAACCAAAGCTTTTGGCGGGCAATATCAATGAGGGCGCCATGCGCTGCGAGTGTCGGTTGACAGAGCAGGCCCTTGACCGCTTCCCCCTCGGTGCCGGGCTTCGCCAGGTGCCAGGCCTTCAAATCCGCAACTCCGAAATAGAGGTTCTTCCAGTTATGCGAACCAAGCCTAAAAGTATTAACCTTGGTGACTTTGAGTCCGTGGCGGCCGATTGAGCCGACACCTAACACAGCAGCGCCCATATCCTGAGGGATCAAACTGCCGGTGGTTGCCTGGTCAGACTTGATAATGGTGAGGCCCAGGCGTTTCAGTTGAGAATCGTCGATTTCATCGCAAGCGGCCCCAGTGTCGAGAGCCAGTCGAACCTGCTGGCCGTTGATTTCGGTCTCAACTGTCAGCAAAAATCGCGCGTCTATCGGCACTTCAGCGAAGCCACTCAACCGCAAAGTTGTCTCTAGCGCCCTGGTTTGTTCGTCGGAGGGTGGAGTTTTGTGCGCGTAGAGTCTGTGCTTGTAACAATCAATCAAGCAGAAGTTGCGAAACAGGAAATCGCATCCTAGAACTGCATCGAAAGGCAGCCGAATATAGTCTGCGCGCAATTCTTCGACGCGCGCTGGCTGATTAAGGAACTGAACCTGGCCCAAAGTAAGTTTACCCATTAACACAATTTCCGCGTTGGTGTTTGAATCGACCAGCTGAACGCGGGAATCTGCGGCTGGATTGAGTTGCTTCAGACCACGTGCAGCGCTCTTGCTCAGCGCTGTGTTTCCCCAACCGGTATCTAACAGGAAAGTATGCTTCCGCCCGTCGCCCAAGGCACCCTCGACGAAATCCTGCGCATGCTCGGTTCTTTCGAACTCAGCTGCTTCATAGCCTAAGCCCTTCAGGTACTCTTCGAGCGTTCCAGCGCGGGCTGAATCCGCGGCGTCGCAATACTGCAGCCCGAACAGAATGGAAGCCAACAGAGTGATCGAAATACAGGCTTTTTGCTGGCCGTGAAACACGTAAAGAATGTTCAGAGGACAACCCGCACTCACTCCAGCAACAGTCCGCGAAGGCTCACGTCGCGTCAAGGAAGCCGAACGCGGTAGAAGCCTTGAGCTGCTCTTGGACCAGAGTCTATAAATTCGACGTCTCCCAGAACGTTGTCGTAGCTCTTAACCAACTTCCAATTCCGGAGATCAATTGAGGTTTCGAGGAAGTTAGTTTTCCCGGCAAACGCGTGGAAGCTGAGGTTAAAGCTTCCGTCGCTTAATCGATGAATTGAATTAAAACGAGGTTGTTGAATTACATCCCCGTTCATTTGAACGTAAAAACTGTGGACCTGACACCGACAAAAGATTGCGTAAGGATTTTGTGGATCGCCCGGAACCATTTCGTAACTGGTGTTGGAAAAATCCACCGCCGACCAATCGGCTGGGGCCGACCGGTTAGTATCGGAGCGGCAGAACAAAGCTGTGGGCCAGCCCAGCAGCGGCGAACCATCGCGGTTGGTCAAGGCTTGAAAAGACCCCGGCGAAAAGATCGGATCCGATGCATTATCGGACACCAGCCTGGCGGCCAGGCCGATCATTTTCAGATTGTTCACGCAGAAAGCCCGTGACCACTGCTCGTTGGTCGCCACTCCGGCGGCGGAGACATCGATCAATAATCGCGTCGGATGCGAAACACAGAGCCCGATCGCGTTACTGACCGCAACGCTGTAGTAATCGTTATCAGCCGCTTGAGCATTGGAGATGTACAAGGTGAGATTGGTCTGGCCGGGCAAGTTGGTGTGGTCGAACCTGCCAACCACGTTGGTTCGCCAGTAAATGCCGGTGGGGTCGTCCGGGTTAACATAACGTGTAATATTCGTGACGTAGGATACGTGTTCTCTCCGCCATTGAAAAGTCACAGGCAGGAGCGCATTGGAAGCATAATTGAATTGGAAACGAACGTTTTCCCCCGGGGTGGCAAATACCCAGGGAGGAGTAGCGGTGAGGTAAGGCCAGCCAGGGCGGTAGTCCCCGACAGAAACGCTTCCCTCGACGCGGCCGTAGTTGTTATGAATGCGGCAGACGCAAGCCACGTTTGTTGGATTCGACCAGTCCGGCGGTGAAACCCACGTATAATCGATTTTTGTCCAATCAACCTGAGCCCAATTAGTAGGAACCGCGGTAATCAAGTTGGCGGGACAAAAGAGCACCGCGGGACTCGGCAGATCGTTGCTGAGCACCTCCAGGGAAGGTGGGGGCTGATCCAGGTTATCATTTGACCAGGAGCGGGCCGCGGCAAGGATTTGGCTGAGCTGGTTCGCGCAATTGATTGCTGGCGCCCTTTGAGCCGCAACATCCAGACTGTTCAAGGGCATGTACAGGCTGTCTCCCCAGGCGGAGATTGCTGCAAGAAACGAAAACCAAATCGTGCAGATGAGGCGGTTTGGCTTCATCTTAATTTGATGGATCTTGCCGCAACATGAAAGTTTTGGTTCCTGCAGACCTTTAGGCCCGAACGCACCAAAACGCAAGTAATGAAATCCATTGTCGAGTGGTCGGAGTAGCGTCCTGCTAATGCACCGGAACGCGGGGCTGAAGCTGCTGCCGGGTTCCGGGAGTTCTGCAGCGGCGGTATTACTCTGCCGCTGCAGTTTGCATTGCCTAGCTGGACTTGACCTGATGACCGTTTGACTGGTTGCGCAGCATCAGTCCGAGCAGTCCATCCACCAGACCCGGATTGGCGTTGGTGCCGCTGACCGCTACGTCCGGCACGATCCGCACATTGCGATCGCCCACGATTTGCATCAACTGCATGATCGTATAGGGCTGCGCGCCGAGCGACTCGACGCCGGCGCGATAGGCTTCGGCCTTGGCCTGGCCGGTGGCCCGGATTGCTTCCGCGTCGCCGTGCGCGCGCAACCGCGTCGACTCGGCCTCGCCCGTCGCCTGCTTGACCTGCGCATTGGCCTGCAGTTCGGCGATATTGACGCCTTGCTCGGCGCCGACGACCTGGTGCTGGATATCGGCAAGCGAAGTCTGACGCACCAACTGCTGCCGCTGTTTCTGGGCAGCCTCTTGCATCTCATAGGTCTTTCGCTGCTCTTCGGCGAGCTTGCGGTCGGTCTGTGTTTGCATGAGTTGCGCCGGCGGATTGATATCGCCGATGAGCGTGTCAATCGCCTGCACATCATAGGCCCCCAACGCCGCTCGAATATGCTCGGCGGCCTCGATCTGCCGCTGGCTCCGCGCGCTCAAAAAGTCGAGCACGGTGTAATCCTGGGCCGAGTTGCGGAAATAATTCCCGACAATCGGCTGCAGGACGTGGTCGACCAGGTTCTGCATCGACCCGACGCGCGAGATCACTTTAGGGGCATCCAGCGCGCCGACATGAATGATCTGGGCGACGTCCAGGTTGAACGCGAAGCCGTCCCTCGAACGCACTGTAATGGACGAGAGTTTTTCATCGTAGTGATGGGACTCGGTGCGAGTAGCCCAGTTGAGCACGATATTGGTGGTGGGCACCAACTCCACCTTCATCACTCGGGTGTTGATGGGAGCTTTGCCGGGATACAGCGGTGTTACCCAAACACCTTTGTGGCCGACCTCGACCAGGTCCCCGTGCTTGAACTCGATTCCACTGACGTCGACATGCGCCTTCCCCACGTACGAGATGACCACGCCGACGTAGCCGATCGGTATTTGCACCATCGGCACCTGCTCGACCTGAACAAACCATGGATTGAGATTCCACGTGCCTGAGAGCAACGTCTGCTCTTGCAACCCGCGCCGACCACCACCGTCCAGAAATGCTTGCGCATTTTGGAAGTTCTCGTGGCCGGGGATTACCGGTCCGGCAATTTCTCCTGACTCAATCGGTCTGCCGTCGAGCGTAGTAACGATCCCTACCATGTCGGATTCGACTCGATGCAGGCGCAGTTGCGCAGCGGTCATTTCGTGCTCAATCGCAGTCATTGAAGTAATCACCGTGAACAACGCTGGGTTAATTCGATACGTGCCGGCAGTGAGGATTCCGAGTTGGCGGCCTTTCTCGCCGCCATTGACCAGGAACTGGCGCGCATTCTGGAAATTATCGCATTCGACGATTTTTCCGAGGATGCGTTCGGCTGGGATAGGTGCGCCATCGGCGGCGACGACCAGGGCGATTTCGCCTTGCGACACAACGGTGACTGGCACCTTGATAATCCGGTATTGCCACGGGAAAAAACCGAAGTGCAAACCCGGCGCGAGTGTGTCGGCCTGGTAGCCGGATTCACCGGCTAAAGCAATCAGACGACCCGGTGGCAGGGAATGGCCACCGAATTTTTTGACGATGATGCCAACCTGTCGTTCGCGAATCAGGACTGCTCCCAATAAGGCCGGCGACAAGCAAAGCAGAACCGATAGGATTAGGAGCGTGGAGAGCATCGGGTGCTCTCCCATGAGAGTTAATACCAGTTTCATACGTCTTCAGGCGCTGAGCTTGAGGCGCAGCGCCGATGTGGCTGAACACCGCGCGGTATCGCCGCGCGAAGTACAGCGCTGTTGCTACTGGGAGAACGTGGGGATCTCGCACTCGCGGGACCCTAGAGGATCGCCCTTCCCATCGCCGACGAGGTTAGCTGACGGGCTAGGTCCAGGAAGTGACCTGAGCTACGGTTACCCGCGGCTCTGCGCCCCACCCCCGAGCACCTGCTCGAGGAGTTTGGGTCCCCCGCATTGGCCTTCAGGAAGGAAGGCCAACTTAGGCTGCATTACTGCTGGAAAGATCAATCTCACGTTTGCGCGTATTGTCAAGATGCCGGGAATGTACGCGGCGCTGGCGGAGAAACTTACGACGGTTCTAAAATCCAAAGGCCGAAGCTCGAAGGCCGAAAAAACCGAAGACCGAAACCGAACCAAGGCGCTATTCTGCGGATTCACGCTTCCGATTCGGTGTTATTTCGGCCCTCGGTTTTCGATTTTCGGACCGTTTACTTCCGCCGCCACCACAACATCAGCTCCAACCCGGTCCGATTTGGATACGACCGAGGCACGTGCTCTTCGGCCAAGTCGAAGTGAGGCGAAAAGCGTTGCCACAGTTCATCACGCGTAGTGCCAAAGGGCGGCCCATCCTGATCCGGGATAAGATAGTTAACTGCCAGGTAATGGCCGCTCGGTTTTAGCCAACGTAGAACCGCTGCAACGTAATCGTCGCGCTGATTTGGCTGAATTGCGCAGAACAGCGTGTGTTCGAAAATCCAATCGAATAAAAACGGCGGATCATCGTGAAGAAAATCAGCAAGTTTAAATTCCGCAGCAAGCCCGGCTGCTCGCGTGGACTCATGAGCCCACTGGATGGCACTTGGCGCAATATCGAATCCGTATGCCTCAAAACCAGCTTGTGCCCACGCCCGCACGTCGTGACCAGTCCCGCAACCCGGCACGCAAACGGTTCCGCGCGGCAGAGACCGATGCGCTAGAAGAAAATCGACCAACCCCGGTGAGGGTGCCCCTTTCTCCCAAGGCATGTCCTTGGTCTGATATCTACTCTCCCAATACTCTTCGTTCATCCTAACGACCCCTTCTTACGTCTTACGTTTCACGTTTCACGCATCACGTTTAACTTCCCCATCCACCAACTCAATCACTCTCGGCGCGCGCGCCGCAACCTTCGCATCGTGTGTCGCGATAACGAGCGTCGTTTGCTTTTCTGCCCGTAATGAGACCAGCAACTCAATGATTTCTTCCCCCGTGTGCGAATCCAGGTTACCCGTCGGCTCGTCGGCCAGAATGACATTGGGTTCATTCACCAGGGCACGGGCAATGGCGACTCGTTGCTGTTCGCCGCCTGACAGTTCGTAGGGTTTATGATCGATACGATCTTTTAAGCCGACGCGGGCGAGCAAATCGCGGCCCCGAGCTTCCGCCTTGCTGGGATTGGTTCGTGCCATGCGCGCCGGCAGGCAGACGTTCTCCAATGCGTCCAATTCGGGCAGCAGATAATAAGCTTGGAAGATGAACCCGATCTCGTGGTTCCGCACGCGTGCCAGTTCACCTCGGGACAATTCGGCAAGGTTGCGCTGTCCGAGCCAAATTTCCCCCTCGTTCGGATTATCCAATCCGCCCAGGAGGTGCAGCAGGGTGCTTTTGCCCGCACCCGAGGCGCCGCGCAGAGCGAGGAACTCGCCTCGGCCAAGTTCAAGGTCAACCCCGCGCAAGACCTCGAGCGACCGTTTACCGAGCAGGTAGGTCTTATGAACGTTCCGGGCCGAGAGCACGATCTCACTCATAGCGCAGAGCCTCGACTGGCTTCAATCTGCCGGCACGCCAGGCCGGGATAATCCCGCCCAGAAGGCAAATCAACAGTGCGCTGCCGCAGATGAGCAGGATATCCCGCGGGATGATTAGTGCCGGCAGTTTGCTGAACCCGTAAATGGCAGCGGGAAAGAGTTCAAACCCGGTAAGATGATTCATGAAAGCCAAAAATTCGTTTCGGTATCCGAGCAAGAGGCGCCCGAGGCCAAAGCCGGCGGCGACACCGACGGCTCCGACAAATCCGCTCTGGCTTAGAAACAACCCGGCGACCTGCAGGTCGGTTGCGCCAAGTGCCTTGAGCATCCCAATCTCGCGCGTCTTCTGGACCACAAACGTGATCAGTGCGCTCAAGATGCACAATGCCGCGACGATCATGATAAAGAAGAGCAGGTAAAACATGACATTTTTCTCAACGACCAACGCCCCGAGCAAACTGGCATTTTCTTGCATCCAGGTTGTGACTTGAAATTCCGGGCCCAACATCCGTGCGAACTGCTTTGCGACCTGGGGGGCTTGATACGGATCATGCAACACCACCATTAAGCCGTGCACGCTGGAATCGAGCACATACAACTCCTGGGCGTCTTCCAGCGAGGTCATGATCACTTGAGCGTCGTATTCGAAATAACCGACATCAAAAATCCCCCGGACCGTGTATTCATCGGGGAGCACGGTTTCTTTGCCCTGGCTGCGGTGCATCTTTTGCAGCTCTTGCGGCGAGTAAATCGATATCCGGTCACCTACCTGCAGTCCCATGTTGCGGGCAAACTCGTTGCCGACCAACAGACCGCGATCGCTCACATCGAATTTGCCTTCAATGATGTTGCTCGCCAGTGAGGTAATTTTAGGTTCCAGCTGCGGATCCAACCCCCGCAATACAGGTGCAGCAAATTGGGACGGCCCATTTTGGGGTTGCGTCTCGACCATCACTTGCCCGAGAACGTACGGGGCGACGGCTTGCACCACGTTGTTGGAGGAAACCTGCCGCATCACCGCCTCGTAATCACGCAGCGTACCTTCCCGTTTCATGATCCGCAGCTGCGGATTAAAGCCGAGGATCTTGTCGCGCAGGTCGTGATCAAAGCCGCTCATCACGCTAATCACGATGATCAGCACGGCGACCCCTAAAGTGACGCCCAGCACGGAAATCAGTGTGATCACCGAGACGAAAGTCCTTTTGGGCCGCAAGTACCTCACCGCCAGCAGCAGTTCGAAAGGCAGCCGAGACATGTGCCCGCACACTAAACGGCCAAATTCCCCCTGTCAACGGAGGGAAGGCATGGGACTGGCTTAAGAGACCCGCAAGCGCGCCAGCAGGCGTTTGCCCTCCCCTCCCAACGGGGGAAACACCGCGATGTTTTCCGCAACCGCGATGGTCTTGAGCGACTCATCAAAGGAGAGCAGGCGGCTAACACCACAAAGTTTCGCTGAACCGCTTGCCGGAGAAAGTCAATTCCTGCCGGGACTTCGGTCAAACTTCCGTGTGGCTGCGACGACGCTAATCGCTAAACTAAGGAGCATGAAAATTGAAGCGCTTCACGTGGGACTGCGGATCCGTCACCCGCAATATGGACTCGGGACGGTCAAAACGATTTCAGAGAAGTCGGCGGAGATTCGGTTTGATGATGCCATGCGGACGATCGATCCCGACCTCAGCGGCGTCACGCCGGCAGAGCCGAGCGTGACCGTCAGTGGTCTCGAGCAGCCGTTAAAGCAGTTCGTCGAGAATACGATCGAGTCAGTGATCGATCGCTTGGGCTACGAAAAGCCCGATGCCGTGATCGAACAACTTGGCCCAAAGTGGCACAAGGGCAAAATGGTCCTCCACCCTTCGGATCCAACTTTGCAAACAAAGGAAGTTCCAATGGAGGTGTTCTTTCACAAGATCGTCGGCCTGCGGAACCAATTACGGGTGCTCGAGCAAAAGATAAACGGGCACCCCGCGCTGACCGATAGCGACAAGGTGGAGATGCAGCAGTACATCACTCGTTCGTACGGATCGCTCACAACTTTCAACCTGCTGTTCAAACGAAAAGAGGATCAGTTCTCCTCCAAAGGCGAATAGTTTTACAGGAAGGCCGAGCTTCGCGAGGCCCACACTCCTCGAGGTTAATGAAATAAAGTGGGCCTCGCGGAGCTCGGCCTTCCGTAGGCGGTTTTTCTTTTCAAACCGGCGGCGCGTCTTACAGTATGCGCATGTCACTACGCTTCATCCGATATTTCTTATCGGGTGCGATCTGCTTGGGCGCCACAGAGGCATATGGGGTAAATCAGGCGCCGCTCCGCGCGGTGGGCGTTGCAAAGATCGATATTACTCCAAGCTATCCCATCCGGTTGACCGGATATGCTTCACGCAAGACCGAGTCCGAGGGTGTTGCCCAGAAGCTTTACGCCAAGGCCCTGGCTTTTGGCAGCGATGCTGAACGTCCTGCGATCCTGGTCACAGTGGATAACTGTGGTGTCCCCGCAGCGATTCGCGACGAAGTCGCGCAGCGCCTGCGAAAAAAGAAGCACGTCGACCCGGACCGGTTGGCGGTGTGTTCTACCCACACCCA
>DATJGF010000183.1:0-9111 GCA_035495315.1 Candidatus Limnocylindrales bacterium | reverse complement strand
GGTCACCGTCCCATTGATGTTGCTCGTGACGTTGTTCAAGGTCGTTGTACCCCCGTCGGCGACGACCTGCGCGTGCGCTGTGGCGGCGAACGCGGACACGAGTGCCAAGTACCAAAACTGCCTGACAGGAAGGAGCAGAGGCGCTTTCATACCGGGTGAATGTGATGGTCTATACCACACTCCGGGGCGGTCGAAAAGATGATTCGCGAATGTCAGCTGATCCCCAATGCGATGGCTCTGTCGGCGAAGCGCGAGTCATACCGGCTCGCACCAGGCTTTTCACTCCAGTTTGACCGTCTCGTCGGTGATCCTTAATCGGTCGATCGTTCGGTCCGGTCGCGTTATCACCAGCAGGCCATTGGCTTCAACAACGGCAGAAATCGCGGAAACCGATTCTGAGCCGCGTTCCGGCCAAAGCACCGCGAACACGGTGAATGAAAGCGCACGATCGCGGGTTTCGGCGGTCAGGTGGCTTTGGTCTGTCCATTTGGCCGTCACGTAGGAACTGCCGGCTTCACCACTCGTATACTTCGTATCAACCGGAACTGGAAATCCCTCGGTCACTTTGCCCTGCCAAACCACGCCCGGAGCGACCAGGCACGTTGTCAGGGTCGCTTTGTTGCCGCGAATAGTGGCAATGGCAGTCTTCTCATCCCAGCTAAGGCCTTTTTCGGCGTGCAACAGCCAGCTCAGTTTGCCGGGGATGGTCAACTCGACGCGCTCGCGCAAGGCAACGTAACGCCGATCAATAAAGACCAGGTCGCGCGTTACGCGTTTCACGCGGCCGGGGTCTTCCTGACCAGACTGGTAGGCGACCGTTGCGTCTCCCGTGGCCCAGACAAAACGCGAGCCGGTCTCGAAACGCGTTATTTTCCCAGTCGCCGTTTTGTCCTGCGGTTTCTGGCCCAAGCCGTCAATCAGCAGGGTATTTTTGGACTTGGTCTGCCAGGTCCATTGCTGGTGATGAGGCGAGCGGTGAAATTCACGGTAGGCGGAGTTGATGGCCAGACCTTCGCCAAATGCGTTCAGAATAAACGCGTTTTGATCGGCGTGGCTGTGGCTGAAGGAACCGTAGGGGGACGACTTGAACGTGATCTGAATGTCCTCTTCGGGCCGGCCCAGCGCACTGTGCATGGAAACCCAACCCACATCGCGAAAATAACGTTGCGCAGGCAGTTCGCTGAGGGGCCGGTCGGTCGGCAAAGGTCTGCCGGACACAATAAAGTCGCGAACCAGGAATTCACAGGACGTAGGGTAAACGCGGTCCAGTCCCTCCAATCCCTTGTCAACTGGCCGCACTCGCTGGTCATTGCACAACGCCGCGTACGAGCGCAAGTAGCCGTTTTGAAAGACGCGCGCCAGGTGTTCCAGGTAATCGGCGACACTTGGGTCGAGATTGAATCTTCCGGCGTTGGAGGTATCCCCAAAAATGGTGTGCAGGTAAGGTTGCACGTTATAGACAGCAAAAAAGGGCGAGTTCTGCCAGAATTTCGAGGAATAGGCTTCGGGATCGCCTAAAGCCAGCAGCGCGTCCTGGAAAGCGGCGTGCTCCATCGTTCCTCGCCAATAGGCATTGCCTTCGGCCCAACCCCCATCGTCCCCGCCCCACGGGCTGAACTGGCGCTGGTAGAATTCATAAGCCAGACGCCACCATTCGCGCGCCTCCGGCAAATCGTCCCATAAAGCGAGGCCGGTCAAGCCGGTCATCGCCATGAAACGGACCGGATGACTCGCCGCGGCCACGTCGAGTGAGTTCTTGCCGATTCTTTCTATCTTTTCCTTTTTGATCCACGCGACCGACCGCTCCCCGCGCGTTTTGAAATGGGCCAGTACGGCCCGCTTCTCCTCAGCCGTTAACTGCTCGCGAAGTTGGTCATAGACCAATGGCAGCTTGCGCCAGAGCCTGAAGTGCGCTTCGTCATTGTAATAAACGTCCGTTGCGCCGGGCACGGAGCCTTTTTTCCACTCCGGCGCGAACTGCCAGGCGCAGGCTTTGAGCAGAAATTCACGGCCCTTCGCAAGATATTTATCTTCTCCCGTGACCAGCCAAAGAATTGTCGCCGCCTCGGCGACTCCGGACACCCGCCCGCAGGTATCCTGGGCGGAGCGCCACAGATCCGCCTTTTCCGAAGTGCGCAACTTGGGTTCCGGATCGCCATAAGTCAACGGTTCGGCGGGAAACGGAAACCGAAAGTATTCCCTGTCGAAATCAGATTTGATTTTCGCAAACGCTTTGGCTCCCTCGCCTGCCGTGCAATAAAGGCGAAAGGCGGCGCGGCGTTCCGCCAGCACCATGGTTCGGGGAGCTTGAATGGGGACACGAGCGGCGGGGTCTGCTGCGGGCGCACCGTGGGAAAGACCCCCAGCCGCCAGCACCAGCAGTGGCAGCGTCGCTGCCCAACGTGAAATTTGGTCAGGCCGCATAAACTCCTCCATTGATGTCGAGCGTCGCGCCGGTGATAAAACCATCGTATTCGGACGCAAGATACGCCACGGCGCGCGCAACGTCATCGGGTGTCCCGGCGCGGCTCAGCGGGATTGCCTGGATGGTGGCCTGGGCGCTCTCCCGTGTGGTGTGAGTATTGTGGAAACGCGTGCCGAGAATCAGCCCCGGCGCAACGGCGTTGACGCGCACGCCTTGGGGCGCCAGTTCAGTGGCCAGTGCTCGTGTCCAGGTGAGCACCGCGCCTTTCGCGGTGGCATAAGCCAGCGAACCAGGATGGCCCCCTTTCCGCCCCGCCAGAGACGAAAGGTTCACGATGCTGGCGCCACCAGCCTTCACCAGCCAGGGTTCGGCTGCGCGCGTCACCAGCATCATCGAAGTAAGGTTGACGTTCATGACCCGTTCCCAAAAGGGCAGGTCCAGTGCCGACAGCGTGCGGCGTTCCACCAAATCGCCGGCATTATTGATGAGGATGTCGAGCCCGCTCAAAAATGCTGCGGCTCCATCTGCGAGCACCTTCGCGTCGCTCTCTTTGGTCAGGTCGGCCCGGAAAATCTCGGCGCGCACGCCGGCGGCCGCCGCTTTCTGCTTCAACTCGCGCGCCGATGCCTCGCTCGAGAAATAATGGATAGCCACATCGGCCCCCGCGGCAATGAGCGCCTCGACGATCGCGTACCCCAACCCTTGCCCACCGCCGGTGACCAGCGCCCGTTTGCCTTTCAGTCTGGAATTCATGATCCGCGCCCCGTGGTATTGACCGACTTGGAGTCGGGCGGCATTGCGGGCATTTCCGCTGCACGTCTGGTTATGACCGTTGCTCTCCAAAAAAGCAATCCGCCCACCCCCAACATGGTGCCGGCGCACGCGAACATGCCAAGGCGGCCAGGCGCGGGATTGGGAATCAGCAAAAGCAAGGAGATGAAGGCGCCGTAAATCAAACTCATTTTGCCAAGCGTGCGGTATTGTTGCGCATCGTTGGCGCCGCCCTCTTCCTGGTGGAAATCCACCCGCGTCCGCATCTGGTTGAAAAACTTCTCGACCTGCTCGCGTTCTTGAGCCGGACGGTACCGGGCGAAGAGGCATGACCCAAGAAACCAAATCGAACAGACGGCCACGTTCAATAGCACTCCCAGGACCAGCACCCAATCGTCGCCTTCGCGCCGGCTCAACGGGCTGGAGTTCCAACCCATCAGCTTCTCAAGCCATCCCGGGGTCAGCACATATTTGGCGACCAGCGACGTCACGAAGCCGACCATGACCGTCGTCCACCCGGCCCAAAAGGGTGCGCGCTTGATCAGTGTGCCCCAGATCAGTGGAATGGACGAGGGGACCGCAATTAACGCTCCGAACTGCAACATCAGGTTGAACAAACCAATTTTCCACGTGCTGAAAGACAGCGCGGCCAAAATGACCAATATCCCGAACAGAAAGGTTACCACCTTGCTCACCAGCAGCAACTCCGCCTCAGGAGCCAGTGGCCGCACCAACACCTGGTAAAAATTCTTCACGAAAAACCCTGCGTTCTTGTTCAGCCCGATATCCATATGCGACATCGTCGCGCCAAAAATGCCGCTGATTAGCAATCCCAGCATGCCCGCCGGCATGTTGTCCACACCCGCCACCACAAAGGCCGCTTCCGACGGGTTCTCGAGCTTCGGAAACATGGTCGCCAAATCCGGGTGCACAATTCTCGCCACCATCGGCGGGATAAACCAAAAGATTGGCCCGATGACAAACAGTATCGCCGCCAGCAGCGCTGCCTTTCTCGCTTGCGCTCCGTCTTTCGCGTTCAAGTATCGCGAGGCCTCGAGCATATTGTTCGTGCTGATAAATTGCTTCAGCAGGATCGCAAAAATCCAAAGCCACAGAATCTCCAGCCGCGCGCCTTCGGACCAGTTCAAATGGTGCCGCGGCAGCTTCTCCAAAAAACTGCTCCAGCCGCCGACCTGGGCGATCGCTAAAAACGCGGCCACCAGCGTGATCGGCATCAGCACCAATGTCTGGATAAAGTCCCCCGTTGCCACCGCCCAGGAGCCGCCGACCACGGCCATAATCAGCACCACCGCTCCGGTAACAATAATCGTCGTATAAAGATTCATGCCGAACGCCGCAGAAATGAACACCGACAGTCCGCTCAGCCAAATACCGGCATAGAGCACGCCGATCGGCAGTTGCACCCAGGTGAAGAATTGCTCGTTCGCTTTCCCAAAACGCGCTCGGACGGCTTGCAGGGAGGTCACCACGCGCATTTGGCGAAAGCGCGGAGCAAAAAAAAGAAAATTGATGAAAAACCCAAGTGCGTTGGCAAAATACAGCACCAAAATCACCGGCCCGTCCTCGTACGCTTTGCTCGCCGCTCCCGTGAACGTCCAGGCGCTAAACTGGGCCACGAACGCCGTGCACCCGGCCATCCACCACAGCATCTTCCCCCCGCCGCGAAAGTAATCGCTCGTGTTGGCAATGAACTTCCGGCAGATCACACCGATTATCGCCAGGAAGACGAAGTAAAACGCGATGACGAGGTAATCGTAACTGGAGAGCATGCAGGATTATTTATATGCGCCCGAAGCAGCAGTCTTAGGCAATTTTGCCAGCAACACCTCCCAACTCGAGGTAAGGTTGCGCCAGCGCCATTCACTCGCCGCGCCCGGCAGCAGCCAGGTTTGGCCAGCGCCGACGCGCCGCCCCTCTTCGCCCACGCTTAGTTCTCCCTCGCCACTGATGGCAATGAGCAGTTGCAGCTCACCTCCCGGCCAGTTCGTTTCCCCGCCGCCCCGCAACCGATGCAATCGGAAATACCCATGCCATGGCGGCGTGATCAACTCTTCCTCGACGCATCCAGCCGTGGCGCGTAGAACGCGGGGCGGCTGTTGAAAGGCTCGCCGCACCTGCTCCACCGAATAAGCGCGATAATCAAACACATCCAGGCAACGTTCGAGTTCCAGGCCCATAAAGCAAGCTTCCGGCGAGAGCGTGATGCCCGTCCCGACAGTCTCGCAACGGACCACCCAATCGGTTGGTTCCATCAATTCCACCATAAACACACCCGCGCCGATCGCATGTGGTGTGCCCGCCGGAACCACGTAACAATCGCCGGCTTTGACCTCAATGCGGTCGAAGCATCCGAGCATCCCCTGTTGTTCGCGAATCATTCGTCCCCAGGCTGCTCGCGCAGGAGGATGTTGGAAGCCGAGATACACGCAGGCCTGCTCGCGGGTGGCCAGGATATACCAACATTCGGTTTTGCCGGCATCGGATTGCAGGTAGTTGCGAGCAAAGGCCGCGTCCGGATGCGCCTGGATTTGAAGTCGTACGGACGAATCCAACAATTTCCACAAAACACCCATTCCGTTGCGGCCAGCCTGGCGCGCGCCCAACCAGAATGCCGGGTTTTCCTGCAGCGCTTTAGCGAACGTTTCCTGCGCAGCGCCGTCGTTGCCAAGCCGGCTCAGGCCTTCGTCCGGTCCCTGGGTGTTGGCTCCATTTCGGGCGCGCACCACCGAAGCCAGCCAGTCCTCGGGAAAATGATCGTCGGGCGTATGGCCCCGGCCGCGAAAAGCGCGCAGCACCGAACCACCGGCATAAGTGCGCCAAACCCGATTGAGGGCCAGGGGGACGGCAGCTGGCAAGAGTTGGCGCGGGCTCACCTAATAATTATTAAAAATGCTATTGACGGTCTCAAGCAAAAAACGTAGATTCTTTTAGTTCGGATGAACGCTCTCGTGGTTCCCTTCCTGCCTCGTGGCCTCGCGGTCCGGGGCTCCAGGATCGCCTTTACTCTGATTGAACTGTTGGTGGTGATCGCCATCATTGCCATCCTGGCCGCGATGCTCCTGCCGGCTCTGTCAAGGGCCAAGGCCAAGGCCCACCAGGCGGCTTGCCTCTCCAATCTAAAACAACAAGGCATCGCGCTGAGTCTATACATTGACGATCATAGCGGCTATTTCCCATACGTTTCAGTCGACGCGACCCTCTTTGATGCGAGCGCCAGCGGCAAATTGATTTGGACCAAGTTTCTTGGACCCTATTTAAAGCAGCGCGGCGGCAACATCACCTCCCAGGAAAACCCCGTGTTCATTTGTCCAGCTACCGTTTACAAGAATATCACCTCGGGCGCGGTGCCAGTCTCAGACATTTCCCGCAGCTACGCTTGCACCGGGACGCTGCTCGGACGAACCGGCAGCGGGGGGTTGACGACCAGCGTCCCGCGGAAAGCGACCTACGGCCAGGTTGTCACCGACACGCCCTGGGTCAGCGAAGGCAAGATTGATCTGACCTCAGACCCCGCCAGCAAATGGTGCCAATCGAGCATCCGATGGGTCGGTGAAGCTCAGCCCGATTTTGCCAAGCCGGATGCCAAGTCTACCGTATTTCTCGATTTCCGGCACAGCAGCCTTTCGGCGATGGATTTCCTGTTTGCCGATATCAGTGTCCGGGCCCTCACCTTCAGCAGGGCCAAAAGCAGTATGACGCAAACGAATTGGGACAGCCCGTTCTGACCTCAGGCCGGGGGTCGGGCGGAGGTTTCCCGAATCGTTAGATTCGCCGGCAGGATAATGTCGGATAGCACTCCGTCTTTCTTTTCGGCGCTTTCCAGCAAGAGATTTGCAGCGGTAATTCCAACTTTTTCAGGGTCGGCATGGGCGCCGGTGATTTGGGGATGTTCCTCCGTACAAAGATGGGTGGCGTCAATCGCCACGACGCTCATCTGTTCGGGGATGCGCCATCCCTTTTGCATCAGGCAATTGATAAATCCACGGGCGAGAGACCCGTTGGCGCAGACGCACGCAGTGGGAGCCGTCTTGGGCGTGATTTGTCCCAGGAGAAGTTCGGCCGCTTTCCAACCGGCCAGGCGGTCGCCGATGTCCGCCTCCACACTGTGTTTCCGGTGCAGCGAGAGCCCGCGCGACTCCAGCGCTTCGGTGAGGGCGGCAAAACGCCGCCGGGTATAATCCAGATACTTGTCGCCTCCGATCCAGCCGATCTGTCTATGTCCCAGCTCCACCAGGTGAGAAACCAGAAACTCGACGGCCTGCTTTTCGTTTGGCATGACCGAATGACACACGCCGGGGGCGGTGAAGGAGATCGCCACCAGGTTAGGCTGCGCGGCTTTGATCCCCTGCAGAAATGGCATCGCCACTTGCCCGAGCACCGCAACTCCGCACAGCGGATGGTTCCGCAGCACCTGCTGTACTGAGCGCATTTCGAGGTCGTCTTCGGACCCGAGGAACACGGAATAAAACCCCCGCTCCAGCAGCCGGCAGTGAAGTCCGTGCTGAACGTGGCCAAAAAAATTGCTTTGCGTATGCAGCCGAACGCCGGACCGGAAAACAAAACCGACCCCCGTCGATGGCGTTCCGCCGCCGTGCAGCTTCATGCCCTTGGGCTGATAACCGATCTTCAGCGCATAATTCCAGATCCGTTGATAGGACTCTTCGCTGATATTTTCCCGCTTCCCATTCAGGACCAGAGAAACCAGAGCCTGCGACACGCCCAGGTCTTTGGCGATCCGCTGCTGTGATATGGTTCGGATTTTTTTCTGCACAAGTTTGCCCTGCCACAGGAAATACCAACAATCCGCCGCCATCGCCAGCGCAAGTGGATTTCTTTTCCACTTGCCAGCCAATGCAAAAAGTAATAATTATTATTTAATGAGAGCTGCCCGCTCAATGATCGCCCTGAGCGATCAGGATATCGCTGATTTTTTCCCGGGCCTGATGTGGGCTGAACTCGAAGCGCTTCTGCCCGGATATCGTCGTCTCCGGGTCCCGCTCCCTACAGCGGAAGATTGGCTGCGGGTGTGGCGTGAAGATCCTGCCGAGATTCTCGTCTCGGGCTGGCAGACCCCTTCCCTCAACTCGGAGCTGACCCTGGCGGACCTTCAGTCACTCAAATATGTCTGCTATCTGCCGGGCAGCGTCCGCAAGCTGGTGCCGCGCGAGCTCCTCGAGCGGGGCGTTCGCGTCACCAACTGGGGCAACTCGATCGCCGCCACCGTGGCGGAGTGCACTCTCATGTTGATTATGATGGCGTTACGCCGCGCCGCCTTCTGGGCTGTGGCCATGCACCGCGACGGAGGGTGGAAAGACAGCACGGCGATGACCCAAAGCCTGATTGGACGACGTGTCGGCTTGCACGGTTTCGGCGCAATCAGCCAAAACCTGGTGCCGATGCTCCGTCTGTTTACGAAGGAGATCACCACCTTCTCGCCGCGCGTGCCCGCTGAAGTGTTTCAACGGCATGGCGTCAGGAGCGCCGGCAGCCTGGACGAGTTGTTCGCAACTTCCGAAATAGTCGTTGAGTTGGCCGCGGCAACTCCCGAGACCTACCATCTGGTAAAGGAGGCGCACCTCCGCTTGATTCCCGAGGGAGGAGTTTTTGTAAACGTAGGCCGTGGCTGCGTGGTCGACGAAGCGGGACTCCTGCGGGTGGCCCGCGAAGGCAACCTGCAAATTGCCCTCGACGTCTTCGAAACCGAACCGTTGCCGGTGGACTCCCCGTTCCGTGGGTTGCCAAATGTTACCCTGCTCCCGCACCTGGGCGGCCCCACTCGCGACCGGCGGCGCGATGCCGGGGCGCTGGCCTTGAAAAACCTGCGCGCCTACCTTCGCGGCGAACCGCAGGAAGCGGTCGTCACTTTGGAAGTTTACGACCGTTCGAGCTGAACC
>DATJGF010000182.1:0-4699 GCA_035495315.1 Candidatus Limnocylindrales bacterium | reverse complement strand
GAGATGCTCGGCCACGTAGCCCGCGTATTTGCCGAACGCCTCCGCGGTCTCGCGGGATTCCCATCCGCCGACGCGATCCTGGAGCGCCTGCGGCAGGTCCCAGTGGTAGAGAGTGGCGAACGGTTCGATGCCGTTGGCGAGCAGCTCGTCGACGAGGCGATTGTAGAAGTCGAGTCCCTTGGGATTGGGCGCGCCGCTGCCCTGAGGAAAGACGCGCGGCCAGGCGATCGAAAAACGGTAGGCTTTGACGCCGAGCGCTTTCATTAGCTGGACGTCGCCCTTGTAGCGATGGTAGTGATCGTCGGCCACGTCACCGGTCGCGTTGTTGGCGACCTTGCCGGGCGTGTGGGAGAAGGTGTCCCAGATAGACGGCATGCGTCCGTCTTCGGCGACGGCGCCCTCGACTTGATAAGACGCGGTTGCAGTGCCCCAGCGGAATCCGGTCGGGAACGTCCGCGCCGTCGAAGACTGGAGCGCGGCTGTCTGTCGCCCCTGACCGGCGTTCGCGGCGAGCGGAGCTGTGGAGGCGCCGAGCGCGGCGGCGCCGGCGAGTTTCGCGAACGAGCGGCGGGAGATTTGGTCGGTCATTGAATTGCCTCGCGGCGGGGCAGGGCGTTTTTCGGAGGACGCGTGAGGGGGCCAAACGTGAAGATCACGCCGGCTGATGGCAATCCTTACACCTTTTCGCGCTGATTGCCAGGAATGCAAGGAAAGCCCGCAGAGTAACACCTCCGCCGGGCTCCGTTATCGCTTCTAGTTGGTACGTGCTCGGCTTTCAGGTGTCAGCGACATGCCCACACTCATCAGACGGTGCAATTGTCAGGCGTTTATCGCCGAGGATCGAGTCCCTATCAGCTTCCTGCCGCAGGGCCGCGCCTGGTCCCGTTCTAAGACTTGACTGAGGTTGTTCTGACACCGGTGATGGCTAACCCCGTGCGTTTTGAGACGCTGATAAGAAAGTGACATCGGGTGATAAGAAAGTGGCATTTACCACTCTCGGCGGACTCCGATCTTAGACAGCTGTGTTCAGTTAGCGCGCCCACCCACAAATCGAGGCAAGAATCCATAGGATCCTCCTTCTTGTAGCTCTCCCGGCGCTAGCCTTAGCGTGTGAACGCAACGCAAGTTCCTTCCCCACCTCATCCGATCGGGAGCGTTCGAACATGACGGACAAGGATGATAAGATCCACAAACCTGGCTCAAAGCCGATCTACGAGGCTCCAGATGGGACCCGGATGTATCGACAGGAAGACTTAACCGATGCCGCTCGGGAACGGCTCGCAAATATTCGCAAGAGCCCGGAATTTCAACGCAAGCTTCGAGAGCAGGCGGAAGCACCGACGTGGGAATATGCAATTTCCGACGGTGAGCTCCCCGAAAACGCCGACGCTGCCATCGTAAGGTTCAGCGACAGCACGCGTAAGTCGCTCCTGGTCTTTAGAAATGCGGTTCTCAACGATCGGCTAGTATCGCTCGCGCGTGTAGCCCTTATCCAGACTCGCTCTGTCCAGCCAGTACTCCAATCGCAGCAAATAGTGCTAGTCTGGTCCGACGGGACATTGAAAACGAGCGGTGAAGTAACCAAACTCGAGAATTTGTCGCTACTTCAGCAGGGCGAGACGGAGAGGTTCCGAGCGCGCTCCGGCTCCCTGCGACAAATAACTGGGTTAGGAGACGTCCGGGTGGTAGGCAGCGCGGAGGAATTCTGACTATGAGGTCCTCCCAACGGATATTTCACCCCTTGTTTGTGACGGCTTTGACTCTGTGCTTTTTCGCACCTCTCTCGCCCACCCGCGCGCAAAAAACAATACGCCCGCCACGCGAAGCCAAGCCATTGATACAGAAGGTATGACCTTCTGCCCGAAAATGGTCGCGTTCAGCTTTGGCCCGAGCCCGTCAACCGGCGCCACGTACAACGGGTATGCTTTTCGGGGTGCGGACGGTATCGGCAAGGTCTACTATCCAGTTAATGGGATTACCGACGTGACGGTGACCTGGGCTGCTTACGGCCAGTTCTACTTGTACGGCTGGATGTGCCGGATCGCGTCCACCCTCGGATTTATTGAAATCCAAATCCCGTGGTCAAACACGGAGCTTGCCGAAAGAAAGGTTACGTCGATCTACTTGGGCTGCGGTGGCAGAGGTGGAGGCAGCCCGGGGGGTGATTCCGCTGCTTCTACAAAAATGGTTCCGACGAATACCATCGGAGCAGCGCCGTCAATCGGAACTGTGTCGCCACGGTTCGAATGTTCTGGAGGGGGTGGGTCTGTCGGAAGCGGGTCAACCATAGTGACCGTGACGAGTTGCGACTACATGGCCTACTTCGACTCCGACGGAACCTATTTGTACACCGTGCTGCTTGGTTGTCGCCAAGTGCTTTATTACGCGACCTGATCACATCTGTTAAATCATCACAGAGGATCTCCACAATGTTCAGCGGTCCTTCCACTTCCACGCATGCAGCTCTCTGGCGTCTCGCGCTTATTGCACTGGCTGCGTTCCTCGGTTCCACAACAAAGAGCGCAGCGCAAGCCACCAACCCAAATGCTGCCGTCAAGATCACGCTCGTCTCCACCAATAGCCCGCCTCAGCCCGGCGGTCGGATTATGGTGATTCGCCGCGCCACCGGTGACCCGCGAACGATTATCGTCCTGCCCGAGGGAGCGTCGGTCGCTGACCTAGCCATCGCCTTTGGGAGTCTGACCAAAGCGCGCGCGGGTGACGGCGACGTTCTCGCCCACCCCGAAGAACGCATCATCGCAGTAGGTAACGTTGACACACCGTTAGGCGCGCATCAGCAGCGGTTCGCGAATATGCTCGATCAACTTGCGCGCTCTCGAGCGCGCTCCATCAAAGGTCTAGGAACCGTACGCGCTTTTGATATCTCAATACATCTTGTAAACGTGACCCCGCCCTAACGGGGATCAACCAATCGGTGGTCCGTTAAGTTTTGGAAACCCTTTGCCGCCACGTGCTAGGGCGGACGTTCGGGACTGCTAGCCGCCGCGGACAAAAAAAGGTCAGACAAGCTATCCACTTGTCTGACCTTTCATCGTTCACGCACCCAAGGACTTGATTCAGCCTACTCTGGTTGAGCAACCGGCCGGATCGCGAACAACGCTCGGGACGACCCGGTCAGCACTCGTATCCTGCGACTCGTAGTAGGGCGGGATCCACCAGGTTCCCGACTGAAGGCGGCGAAAAACCCACAGTGAAGTGAGCTATTCGCTTGTGAATTGTGGATGGGCCTGGGTAGAGTTGAACTACCGACCTCACGCTTATCAGGCGATCGAAGGCGGTAAGAAGTCCGGCGAGAAATCTGTAAACCGTTGACGGACAGCGTGATCTGCCGTTGTTCATCCCCTCCGATGCCGGGTAACGCCGGAGTTAATCGATTGCAATGTTTAACGTTGGAATCGTCAAGCCTTTGTCGGCGGGAACGATCGAAGCGCGTCGTTGCCGTCGACGTTCGAACTTTACTTGGCTAAGGCGTGACAGTGATCGTGTCAAACGCCGTCCAGTGCCCCGCATAGCCTCCGCGGTAAAAATAGCCCCCCGGTACGACGTGGAATTCATCCAGATAGGCTGCGACCTTGAACTCGTACAGCCAGCGTTTGGTTTCGAAAGGTTCAAAGAATAAAGTCGAGGAGTCTGCTGCTTTTTGGAAACCCGAGATCCCTCCCGATGACCCGCGGAGGCTGACCCCGAAAGCGTATCGCGTGAGTGAATCCCCAGGAGCAGCAGTAGCGACGATAGCAGCTCGCCCTACCGGATTTCGGACACTGACTTCCAGCGCGAGGAAACGTTGGCCATCTGCCTCGGGCGGCCCCAGTTCGATGACGGAAGCAACCTCGAGCGACTCAGAAGGCACAACGACATAGTTCTGCTGGGGAGGGTGCCACCGCCCGGCGTCTTCCACGCACGCACTAGAACACGTCACGACTGAGGCGCATGCACCTAGAAACTGTGAGCGCGGATGTCCGGCCTTTTGGAGCAACGCATGCAGCATTTCGTGCCGCACTACCGAGCCTTCGTCAATCGCTTCGTCGGCGAGGACGATGCGATTCGTACGGCTACCCCAGAAACCAGTAACCTCTTGGCCTTCGTGCAAGAACCCCATGCCCGGCACCCGGTACCACTGGACGACTCTCAGGTCACCTGAGTGCCCCGAGCACGCCTCGGTCATCGACCACCAGCGCGCGTAGACGGCAGGCGGCGCAAAACGCTCGGCACCTGGAGGGAGCGGCCCGGTGATCAAGCCACAGGCGGCAACGCCGCAAACGACCACCAACACAACCACGATCGATCGTGGTTGCGCCTTCATGGTGGTCCGTCCCCAGACTTCTGGTTTAGTAAGTTCCGCAAGTCGTTGAACGGTTTAAGGCTGAGCTGAAGTGCTCGCCAACAGCGCGTGAAGCGACCTTGGCGCTGTGGCTGGCTGCTTCAACTTACCCCATCCGGAGTTTTGCGCGAACGAAAAAATCCCGCATTAGCCTAAGCCATTGCGGGATTTCTCGGACTGCGGACTAAAGTGGATTTTCGCGATTCGAGATCGCGGGATGGGCCTGGGTAGAGTTGAACTACCGACCTCACGCTTATCAGGCGTGCGCTCTAACCACCTGAGCTACAGGCCCCTCGCCACGAGCTAACACCGTGTGGCGCAGAGTTTTCCAACTTAGCCAGCTAGAAAGAGATGGTC
>DATJGF010000181.1:0-30739 GCA_035495315.1 Candidatus Limnocylindrales bacterium | reverse complement strand
ATGGTTTTAAACTAATTCCCTTCCCGGCATCGGGAAATGGAACGCGGAATATACCAAACAACCTCTCGCCTGCAACAGGATTTTGGCAATTTTTAAGAACAATCCGCAAACCGAGTGTAATAAGGGGTATAGAGCCCCCTCATGACGACATTCGCGTCTAGCGGTGAAGTATCTTGACGTGACTCGATTGGCGTGCCATAATTCGCTTACGAGGTGCGGTATGAAAGCCAAGCGGTCAAAATCGGCCGAAGACTTTCACAGGACGAAATAATTCTCTGTCCAACCCCGGCTTTACTTTGCTTGAGCTTCTGGTGGTCGTCGCCGTGATCTCTGTTTTGGCGAGTCTGCTGCTCCCAGTGTTGGCACGGACTCGAGCGAAATCGAGAACCGCAACATGCCTTAACAATAAGCACCAACTCGGACTCGCCTGGCTCATGTATGCGGACGATCACGCCGGCAGACTAGCTATCAACTCCGGAAGAACGGGTGTAGGAGGGTGGAACGGAAGTCCAAACTGGGCGGACGGCGTGCTCTTCTGGGACACAGATCAAATGGATACGAATGTAGCTTATGTCGCTCAAGACAAGTGGAGCGGTCTTGCTCGATATATCAGCCATGTGGCTGCTGTTTACCACTGCCCCGAAGATAACTTCCTCAGCCCTGCGCAGCGCGGCGCGGGATTTATCCAGCGCTCCAGGAGTATTTCCATGAACTGGGTGCTGGGGGACGGCAGAATGGACTCAACTGCCTACAAAACACGAGGCGCGGGGACCGATCTATGGTTCGTCGTTTTTTCTGAGGATATATGACCTCACGGCTCTGGCGCCCTGCATGACCTGGGTTCTTCTGGACGAGCAGGCCGATACTCTTACGTCACCCTCGTTCTGGGCTGGGTACAACCTCGGCATTACGGCCTGGCAGCAGCTTCCCGCGAGTTACCATGATGGGGGCTGCAGCTTGGCGTTCGCTGATGGGCATGTCGAATACAAAAAGTGGCTTGTGCCGCAAACTCGCCAACCGGTAAGGTACATTGGCTGGGACTTCCGAAGCATGCCTCTTGCTGCAGGGCCTGATCGCCGCGATTTTGAATGGCTCGCGGTCCGCACCTTGGAACCCACCGCCTTTAAGTGAGCGGCCGAGTTGGAACTTCAATGCACCACTGGACGCAACTCCAGCTTTCGATAAGTAATACCGGTGTGGTCCCCCTGGAGATAGATCGGCCCTGGCCGGCTGACGTCTGCCCAGAGAGCGCCTCCGGTGCAGCCCAGGACCGGCTGATTATCGATAATCTTCTTGTCGTTCAGCTCAACGGTGATGTGGCGATCGACAAACGTGATCTCCATGGTTTGCCACTCACCGGGCGCCTTCTCGGCGCTACCGCTCGGTTTAATCCGGCTGTAGACAGCGCCCATATTGTGGGGATCGACTGGTCGGCCATAGGTATCAGCGACCTGCACCTCGTAAATCCCTCGGACATACACCCCGCTATTCTGGCCTTTATCCACGCGCACCTCGACCTTTAAACTAAAATCTTCGAATTCCTTATCCGTCCGCAAGTTGCCGTAGTTCTTATGCTTGCCTTCCTCCTGGACCGGATTGTTCACCAGCAGCCCGTCCTTGATGCTCCAACCGTTGACAGCATGCGGATCGGTCAACCGCCAGCCCGTGAGGTCTTTGCCATTAATAAGCGAGATGGCATCCCCAAACTTCACCTTGCTGAGATCCGGCGCCGGAGGCATTGGCGGTTGGCGACGACCGCTGAATTCCACCACGTCTTCCCCTGCCCCGTTCTCGCGCGGTTTGATGCTGGTCCCCCGCATGGCACTTCCCTCGACTTTGCAACTGATATTTTCAATTGTAACCACCGTTGATTTGTGACCCTGGGCGTCCTTGAGTTCGCTCTCGTGTTTGCGAGTCATTACTAGCTGATTGCCGTCGATCGCGGCTGAGGCGACTGGTTCGACACTTCCCGCTCGCCACATAATGCTTACCCCAAGCTGCCCATTTTGTTGCTGCACACCGAGCCAACCAGCATTGCCGCCTGGTCCCGGCAAGGTGAGTTCCCACTCGCCAGCAAACGGGCTTTCCGCCGCATGGCTTGCTAACACGATAAGGAGGCACGAAAAGGTGAGGACGGGTTTAAAGCGTCGATAGTTCATGCGCCCCCTTATGCGGTGGAGCCCTGTATAACGCAAGCAGAATTCAGGCGCGCAGCAGCGTTGGGGTGCATTCGAATACAGCCACCATGAGCGACGAGGCTGATAGCGGAGCGCGAGCCGTCCCTGGCTCGCAGCGGGCTCGAAAGCACCGACGGTCGGGAGGTGTTTTAACGTCAGCACTAGTGCCTGGTTGCTGCGAGCCAGGGACGGTTCGCGCTCCGGGGGCAGTGTCGGAATGCACCCGCAGCGTTGAGTTCAGTAATCCCGCGCTTGGACCGTCATCCGGGCATTTGTTGCACAGCAATCTGAATATGAATTCGGCCTTCCCCTAGCCTAAACTTGTTGCAAAAGTGGTAGGTTCGCCTCGCCGAGGGGACCGCAGTTGGCGCAGTATGCCAGTTCGGCCCGCTCGCAGAGCGGGCCCTATCCGAAGGAACGCAGTTTTGCAACAGCCATTAGCTACGGTCGGCAATAATAAGAGTCTTTTCGGCCATTTGGGTCACAGGCAGGACGTCAACCCCCGCAAGATGTTCTTTCCACCAATTTTCGGCGTCCTCGGCGGTCCACGCTTTGGCCGAACTGCACGCGCCTAAAGCAGCTTCGAGGACCTCGGCGCTGGCGGGGCGTTGGTCCGTAACTTTTGACAAACAGCTTGCGATCACAGCCTCAAGATCAGGTGTAACCAACGTTCCGAGTCGTTCGGAAACTCGGGGAGGAACCAGCTGTACCTGTTGTTTAAGCAGTTCCTGCACTTCCTGGCCATCGAAGAGCGTCTTGCCGGTTAGCAGCCAATAACCGAGAGCGCCAACGGAGTAAAGATCACTGCGCGCGTCGACCGAAGCCGGTCGTTCAATGGCCTCCGGTGACATGAAATGCGGAGTCCCGACGATCGCGTTTAAGCTGGCCTTGTCGGCGGAATCGATATGCACGGCCCGAACGACGCCGAAATCCAAAACTTTGACCATATCATAAGCCCCACCGCGGCGGGTAAGAACGATATTGGCGGGCTTGATATCGCGATGAATCAGTCCGATCTGATGCGCCTCCGCGAGCGAGGCGCATACCTGGCGCAGGACATGGATTACGCGCCCCTCGGGTTGAGGTCCGAACCGCCGCACAAGTTGGTCCAGGTTAATCCCGCTGAGGTACTCCATCGCGTAGTAGAACAGGCCCTCGGGTGTTCGCCCGAAATCATAGATCGCAATCGTATTCGGGTGAGTCAGTTGACTGGTCATTTGCACCTCGTGCTCGAAGCGCGCAATATTGCCATCGTTGGTCATCTCCGGACTCAGCAGCTTGATGGCAACGGGACGGCGCAACAATGAATGCCGAGCCCGATAAACCATCCCATTTGCCCCACGGCCGATTTCCTGCATCAGCACATACTGCCCCAGATGACGGGCAGCTAGCGCGTTGCGGCGCACCGAAGCCTGCAAACGTTCGACTGATAGCGTGAATACGAGAATCGCGCACGCGCTCAACACCAGCAGCAAAAACAAAACGACAAAGGCTCGACGCAAAATATAAAATGTCTCGAAAGCCTCTTCGGCCGCTTCCTCGGTAGCAACCCCCATTCCGTATTCAGGCACCCAGCTCCAGGCACCCACCACCTTCAACCCGCGGTAATTGCGGTAGCCCTGAACATCGACTCCTTCCCATCCCTTTATTGCCTCCGCAGCCATCCGGGTCAATGGGAACTCTGAATGTGTCGTAAGCGAAGATTTGCCCCGCTCCAAATCCACTCCCGGATCCGTCAAGCGCAGGTTTAACACAGAGGTAGAATTCGAATGACTGGGAATCAACCCAAGTTTGCGCAGCTCGGGATCAAAACGCGAAGCAGTCAACATGACGGCGCGCCGGTCAAAAGCATAAGATTCTCCCGTCTTGCCCAGACGGGACATGGAGAATATCCGACTGAACTCATCTTCCGGGTTCATGCGCAGGGCCAAAATGGCGACCACTTTGCCCTCGTTTGAGGTCACAGGCGCGGCCACAAACATAATCGCGCTGTTTGTGTACTGACCCTCGGGCCATTGGTTGAGGAATGGGCGAGAGATGGCTGGTTTGCCGCCGAGAGCCCGGCGCAAGTTGGTTTCATACACCGGTGGTGTTTGAAGGTTCACTAACTTAGGATCAAGGGCGGCCAAAACACGGCGTTGCGGAGAAATGACCAGGTAATCAACATAATGGTGGGTTTCGAGCAGCGGACTCAAGTAGAGCTTCATTGCCTGAGCGGTGGCAGAGTTGGCCAGCGCCGCGGTGTTTGGGTTGTGCGCGAGTTCCACCAATTCCAGCACGACCCCCTGGACCCGCACATCGGATGCATAGGACTTGATATCGGACTCCCGTTCCGAGCACCAGAGCCGCATCGTGGCAACCTCGGAATTAAGTAGAGTGGTTAACCGCGAAGCCAACTCCTGTCGGGTTGCTCCTTCAACCCGGCTGCGGACCCAAACTCCAACCCCAAGCAACGCAATCGCACCTAATAAAGGCCAAATCCAGAAATGTCTCGATAGTAAGGTAGGTGCTTGTGTGACAAGCTTGGAAAACTTGCTCGCCCTTGGGTCCGCTGCATGCGCTGTCACACAGGTAACTTGTGAAGGGCGACTCGACTTGTCAATGCGGTGGCGTATCGAATGGTAGGCGTGCCCAGCGTCACTTAAAGCCCCCTACCTCTAGAGGCGCGAGCTACACCCGGCGCATCTCAATTTTTGAGATCCTGACCGAGCCCTAAATGTTTGATTGTGGTGCTCTCATTAATACCCCGCTTCAACGCCCTATCCATTCAGTTGCCGTTGTCTCTGCTTTCATTAACCCCCCAGCTTTCAGCTGCGGGGTGGGCTGCGAAAGTGATCGGAACCGCTTCATTCAGCGGTTTAGGGTGCCTATCTTAACTGTGCACCGGGAAAACCGCTGAATGAAGCGCTTGGAAGGCCCAGCACATAGCTTCACCCCGCTGAAGCTGAAGCGGGTGTTAATGAGAGCCGACGAACAGGTGAACAAAAATTGAGGTGCGCCGCTACGCCGCAAAGTCAACATTGCGTCTTGACAATCCCTTCCTGATTGGCTACAACCATCCTGGAATCTAGGGGATTACCATGGCCAGATTACAAATTACGTCACCCGGTTTTCATGACCAGGTGATTGAACTGAGGCTGGGAACCAACCGCTTTGGACGCGCCTCGACGAATGATTTCCAAATTGACCATCCCACCGTTTCGGCCACGCATTGCGAAATTGTATTGAGCGAAAATGAGCTGGTTTTGAAAGACTGCCAATCGACCAATGGCACCTTCATAGGAGACCAACCAATTACACAAGCCCTCTTGAGCACCGGCCAAACGCTACGATTCGGTGATGTTGAGCTGTTGGTCGAAAATACCGATGTTAACGTGGCGATTCCCAAATTTCTCATCGAAAGACCAGCACCACCCGTCGTGTTGACGGATGGATCTCTGGTTTGTCCACGGCATCGTCATGCCAAGGCGACCCACCAATGCACACATTGTCGCGAAGTCTTGTGCGATGAATGCGTTCACCGGCTCCGGCGCCGGGGCGGCAAGGTCCTGAAGTTATGCCCCTTGTGCAGTCATGCGTGCGTTCGGATCGGCGGCGAAAAACCCAAGAAAAAGACCTTCCTCGGCTTTCTACAGAAAACGGTCAAACTCCCGTTTCTGCGTAGTGCGGCTGAAGAAAAGGATTAAAAAGGGGCTGTTATGATTGAGGGCGCCTGACCTAAACCGCACTCAATCCGCACTCGACACCTTCGGATCAGTTGGTTGATGCTGAGTCCATATGGATTCCAAGACCGCGTGTGGAAGCAGCGCGAGCCATGATGCCCATCAGGGTTTTCTCGCATATTGGGCCGCCGCCAATCGAAAGAATCTCTTCCGCCGCAGGAATGGCAACAATCGCAATAAAGGCTTCAAAGCTGCCCTGGGCGCGGTACTGGTTTGCGCGGCGGCACACTGCTTAGCCCAACAAGTACTACCCAGCACCCAACCGCTTACAGTTGAAGGCGACCTCTCCGCCCAGATGGTCGCTGGAATCGAGCGCTTTCTCGCCCGTCAAACAGCTGACTCAATCTCCAATCGACCGCACTATTGGCACCGGGATTTTTCCTCCACTGCGGCTTATGAAAACTCAGTGAGCACGAACCGCAAACAGTTCCGCAAAATAATCGGAGTCACAGGCTCACGTTTTCCAGTGAGGTCTCTGGAATACGTCAGCAGCACTATCACTCCAGCGCTGGTTGCTGAAACGGATTCGTTCAGGATTCAGGCAGTACGTTGGCCTGTGTTTGACAATGTTTTTGGTGAGGGCCTGTGGCTTCAGCCCAAAACCGCGGCGATCGCTCGTGTCATTGTCATTCCCGATGCCGACCAAACACCGGAAATGGTAACCGGGCTCGCACCAGGACTGGATCCTCAAAGGCAATTTGCGCGACGTTTGGCCGAGAATGGGTGCGAAGTGCTCGTGCCGGTGCTGGTCGATCGACAGGACACCTGGTCGGGCAATCCGGCAATCAATAAACTCACAAATCAGCCACACCGAGAATGGGTATACCGGCAGGCCTCCGAGTTGGGCCGTCACGTCATCGGGTACGAGGTCGAGAAGGTGCTGAGTGGCGTTGATTTCTTTGCTTCAGAGAATACCAACTCAGAGACGACCTTGCGCATCGGTGTTGCCGGTTACGCCGAAGGAGGCCTGATTGCTCTTTACGCCGCTGCCCTCGATATCCGAATCGCGGCGGCGTTAGTCAGCGGCTACTACGATTCCAGACAACGGTTATCAGAGGAACCCATCTATCGAAACGTGTTCGGGCTCTTGCGTGAATTTGGCGATGCTGAGATTGCGAGTCTGATCGCCCCTCGCATGCTGATTATAGAATACAGCCCCGGGGTCAAAATTGACGGCCCGCCCGCACCGAGGTCCGGTCGAACAGGCGCAGCCCCCGGCAAGCTCGACACACCCGACTATCAAGAAGTCGAAAACGAGTTTGAACGTGCACGCAGTTTACTTAAGGACGGTGACTCGAAAATCTTTGATCGGTTTACGCTCATTAGTGGAATTGAGGGAAAAAGCACCGGCCCAGGTTCTGATCGAGCACTTGCAGCCCTCCTCAACGGATTGGGGATCGCGGGCGATTCGCTTAAGCAATTCGGCCCCTCACCAGGTGATTTGCGGCGTGGCTTTGATCCGGGAGAACGCCAGCGGCGCCAGGTGAAAGAACTTGAAGAATACACCCAACGACTTCTGCGAGAATCGGAGAGGAAGCGAGGGGATTATTTCTGGAACGTTGGCAGGGGTGTCTCGCTAGGGGAGTGGCCGTCGGCCTGCAGTCAATTTCGATCCAATCTCTGGGAAGAGGTGATCGGTCGATTGCCTTCCTCTACCCTGCCCATGAATCCCCGCTCACGGCCTTGGTCACTCGCTTCGCAGTCGGGCAGCATTTCATCTCAACAGTCCAAAGAGGCCCCCAAATGGACCGCTTACGAAATAATGCTCGATGTTTATACGGATGTGTTTGCGTGGGGGATTTTGCTGTTGCCAACGGACCTTAAGCCCGGCGAGCGCCGCCCGGTAGTCGTCTGCCAGCATGGGCTCGAGGGTGTTCCGGCCGATGTTGTGACCGCCGAGCCAGGGACAAGGGCCTTTGAGGCGTACAAAGGCTTTGCCGCCCGCCTGGCCGACCGCGGCTTTATTGTCTTCGCACCGCACAATCCCTATCGAGGCGGCGACAAATTCAGGCATCTGCAACGTGAAGCCAACCCGCTCGGGCTATCGCTCTTTTCGTTTATCATTGCGCAGCACGCCCGCATTCTGGATTGGCTCGGCGAACAACCCTTTGTCGATCCGGCGCGCATCGCCTTTTACGGCCTCTCCTACGGCGGCAAAACCGCGATGCGTGTGCCGGCGATTCTGGATCGCTATTGTCTGTCGATTTGTTCAGCCGATTTTAATGATTGGGTCCGCAAGAACGCCGATACCGATTTTCCCCTCAGCTATATGTTCATGGGCGAATATGAACTGCCCGAATTCGACCTGGGCAGCACTTTCAATTACGCCGAGATGGCGGCGCTCATCGCACCGCGTCCATTCATGGTTGAGCGCGGCCATGATGACGGTGTCGGGATTGATGAATGGGTTGCTGCCGAATACGCCAAGGTGCGGCGGTTTTACGATAGACTCGGCATCGGCGAACGCACCGCGATCGAGTTCTTCAACGGCCCGCATACCATAAATGGTATCGGGACATTCGATTTCCTGCACAAGCACCTGGCGTGGCCCGTGCCCGAGACTATCAAATCCGAGGTGCAGAAAGCGAAATCTCAGGAAAGTGCCAAATGATCGAGGTTGAAAACGGAGGCGAGAAACGATGCGATTGTGCACCCGTGCTGATTTTTGCAGATGATCGGGAAGCCGGCAGCCCGGTCCCGGCGGCATTAAAGCAAATCCCAGGAATCAACCTGCAGTTCAAACGGCTCGCCGTGGGAGACTACCTGGTAAACGGGCGCTGCGTCTTCGAGCGAAAGACGGTAGCGGATTTTGCTGCATCCGTCATAGACGGGCGGCTTTTTACCCAAGCTGGAAAACTAGCCCGCCTATCTATACCAGCGGCTCTTATCCTGGAGGGCCGACTTGCCGACCTGGCGCAAGTTCAGGTTCGCCGTGAATCGCTGCAGGGTGCAATGATCTGTTTAAGTCTGATCTTTCGGCTTCCCGTGCTGCGTGCTCTGGGCGCTGCAGAGTCGGCAAGCTTGATGATGTATGCAGCCCAGCAAACGGAGCGGCGCGAAGAAATTTGTGGGGCCCGTTACGGGCGACGTCCGAAGCGGAAACGCAGGTTACAACTACATATTTTGCAGGGCCTACCGGGCATCGGACCTGGGCGAGCAGCGCAATTATTGGCCACGTTTGGCACGGTGGAGGCAGTAATGACGGCGAGCCGGCAGAACTTGGAACAAGTTCAAGGAATTGGGGCTAAAACGGCCGCGATGATCCGTGACGTATTGCGAGAATCTCCGCGGCATTATGGTAACTCCCCATCGCCAAATCTTGACATCTGATTTATGAATTCTCATGAAACTCGAAAAACTAGGCGACACCTTGCGGGTGTCTGCCGTCAAACAACTGGGAGCCGTCAACGCGACCGAATTTCGTGATTGGGTTCGGCGATCGTTGGCGGATGATCTGAGGAATATTGAAATCGACCTCTCCCAAACAACTTATCTGGACAGCTGCGGATTGGGCGCGCTGGTCGCTCTGCACAAGACGGCTTGCAATCGGGCCGGCAAACTGCGGCTCCTCGGTCCTCAACCCGCTGTGCAACAGATACTCGAATTGACCCGCATGGATCACATTTTTGAAGTGCTCGCATTGCCCGCATGACCCAATTCCGCACCCCGGCCCAGCCTGCACGCCTGTGCCTTCGCATGGCATGTGATGTCAGTGCTGTTTCCGGGATCGCCCAGCAAGTCCGCGTTTTCCTGAAACAAACCGGCTGCGCTGAAAAAGATGTGAATGATTGCGAACTGGCCCTGGTAGAAGCGTGCAACAACGCCGTTTTGTACGCCGCGCCCGATCCCGCGCGCTGTGAGGTCGGTATCGAGGCTGTGTCCGGACCTGAACAAATTGAAGTGCGAGTGACCGATCATACGCCGGGGCTCAGCTGGCCTGAGCGCGCCACTCTCCCCGAAGCTACCAGTGAACGCGGCCGCGGCCTGTTCATCATCAAGGCTGTGATGGACTCGACCCACTATCATAAAGCGCCCGAGGGCAACACATTGGTGCTTCAAAAGCGGCGATCACATCAGTAAAGCGGAGGGCCTCGAGCCCGGCCCTGCGCGGGTATTTCTGGGCAGTTCACCCGATATATTTTGATTGGCCGAGGACCTAAAATAAACCTCGGTCCACCTGCGTAAGGACGCTGCATGAAACCGGTGCTGCCGTTATTCATTTTTATCGACGCCTGCGGATGGGAAATCGTCAAGCACGACCCGTTCGTGACTGAGTTTGCGCCGCAACGCAAGCGACTAACCTCCGTTTTCGGTTACAGCTCGGCTTGCGTGCCCTCGATTGTTTCCGGGCGTTGGCCCGTCGAACACCGCAATTGGAGTTACTTTGTTTACGACCCGCCGAATTCCCCCTTTCGCTCTTTGCGTCCCCTTCGCTGGTTGCCCACTGCCATTACCCGTCGGCGAGTGTTTCGCCGGTGGCTCTCGCGCTTTGTTAAAGCACAACTTGGCTTCCGCGGGTACTTCGATCTTTACAATCTGCCTTTTGAACACCTCTCACTATTTGATTTCAGTGAGAAAAAAAGCCCGCTTCGCCCTGGAGGACTAAATCGCGAAACCAACCTGTTTGATTTTCTCGAACAGAAAGGGATCGCTTATCACGCCAGCACGCCGGAAAGCAGCGAAGAGGCGAACCTGAGTGCAGTGAAGGACGCCATTCAATCCGAGCGGATTGATTTTGCGTTTGTCTATTGGCCTGGCTTGGACGCCTTACTGCATCGCGTGGGCAATGACTCGCCCGAAATCCCTCTCAAATTGCGTGTTTATGAATCGTGGATTGACAAACTGCTCACTGTAGCACACCACCATTACGAAGCGGTTAGGCTCTACGTTTTCAGCGACCATGGCATGGCCAATTGCGTCGAGCACTTGGATTTGAGGCGACGAATCGACGCGCTGCCCTGCCGCATGGGACAAGATTACGCCGTAGTCTACGATTCCACCATGGCGCGATTCTGGTTCTTCAATGAACATGCCCGCCGCCAAATTGAAGAATGCCTGACTCAAGTCCCGGAGGGTCGCATCCTTCCAGACCAGGAACTCGAACAATTAGGCACATTGTTCCCCGATAAATATTTTGGCGAGCTCATATTCTTGGTCAGAGAAGGGGTTCTCATTGTGCCAAGCCACATGGGAGAAAAACCCATCCGCGGCATGCACGGATATCACCCGAGTGAGAAACACAGTTATGCGACGCTCTGCACAAATCAGGAGATCCCTGAGGAACTTTCTGCAATCCCGCATGTTTACGGACTAATGACCCGCGACGCCGAATTGGCCCAAAGCACAAATCGCAGGGACCCGGCGCGGGGAGTCGCCCGAGAAAAGATCGCAGCGTTATGAACCCGCCTTTGGTGAGCATCATCATGCGCTCATTCAACGAGGCCTGGGCCCTGCGCGAGACACTGCCGGCGTTGCTCGCGCAAACCTATAAACACTGGGAATTGATCGCGATTGATTCTGGCTCGACTGACGATTCACTCGAACTGCTTCGTCAGGCCAAGCCGCGCAATCTGGTTGAGCTCCGACCCGAACAATACAATCCCAGCCGCGTGATGAACCTCGGCATGCAACTTGCCCGCTCCGATTTCGGGATTTTTCTCAACGCCGACGCAACTCCACAAGGTTCAAACTGGCTCGAGCCATTGGTAAACGCCCTGCAAGACCCGAATACCGCCGCGGTTTTTGGTCGTCAAATCCCACGACCGGGCTGCCCGGCCGTTTACGTTCACGATTACGAACGCTGTTTCGGCATGCAAAGGGAGTCGAGCCAATGGGAACACTTTTTCAGCATGGTGAGTAGCGGGCTGCGCAGAGATATCTGGGCCAAACGCGGCTTTCTCGAAAAAATGCAATATTCCGAGGATGACGAGTATACGCGGTGGTGCCGTGCGCAAGGTTATCGGGTCGTCTATTGCCCCGAATCGGTCGTCATGCACTCGCATAACTATACCCCGCAACAGGCCTATAAACGCAGCTTTGGCGAAGCCAGGGCCCTTGCCGCCGTTTGGACCGGCGCGGCAAGCGAGATTAACTGGCCGAAAACCGTATTCCTTGGCTGGCTGAACGACCTGCGCCGTGATTTCCGCTTTTGCATGCGGACCCGTCGACTGGGTCAACTGCCGCACGCTGCCCGAATCCGGTGGAAACAACGCCGCGCCAAGCTCGCCGGATTCAAAGCTGGCTGGGCCTTTTACCGAGCCGAACCCAATCAATCCACCAGCATTCAATGAGATCGCCTCAACGATTCACAAAGGACGGCGATGCGGGGCTGGAACAACAGCTCGGCGCGATTTGCGAACGAGTCTCCGAGGGGCTCCGGGCTCTGCTTCCGACAAAAAAGCTCGAAGCGATCATACTTGGCGGCGGCTATGGGCGCGGAGAGGGCGGTGTTCTGAAGACCAAATCCGGCGATAAGCCGTATAACGACTTGGAATTCTACGTCTTCTTGAAGGGACCTGCCTGGCTGAATGCCCGCCGGCACTCAGAAGTCCTTGAAGCTCTCGCCGAACAGCTCTCTCCCGACGCCGGTGTTCATATCGAATTTAAAATCGACTCGCTCGCCGAATTGCAGCGCCGTCCAATTTCAATGTTCTCATATGACCTCGTGGCGAAGCACCGAACGGTCTGGGGAAAAGAAAACACCTTTGATGGCTGCGAACATCACCTCGATCCGACAGCGCTCCCGCGTGTCGAAGCCACTCGTTTGCTGCTGAATCGGTGCACCGGCTTGCTGCTGGCCAGGTCGTTGTTAGCCGAACACTCCATCCTGAGCGAGGACCAGGCCGACTTCATTGGTCGAAACTTATCAAAGTTGCGACTCGCTTTGGGCGATGCGCTGCTGACAATTTTTGGGCAATACCATTGGAGCTGTATCGAACGCCACAAAAGACTGCTCGCCTCAAATGCGGCAGAAATGCTTCCTGAGTTCGAGACAATACAAAGTGGTCATGCGCAGGGAATCGACTTCAAACTCCATCCCTGGCGCATTAATTACACAAATAAGATTTTCAAGAGCCAGGCCAATGAGCTTTCGCAACTGGCCTTTCAGATATGGGTTTGGTTAGAGAGCCGACGGTTGGGTCACGCATTCTTGACCCCACTCGATTATGCGCTAAGTCCGCTCGAGAAATGCGCCGGCTCCCGGACATTTTTGAATTACCTACTAAACCTGCGCACGTTCGGACCGAAAGCTCTATTGGGCCGCGCCTTGAATCGTTATCCGCGAGAGCGTCTATTCAACACGCTGCCGCTACTTTTGTGGCAAGACGAGGCAACTTATGAACCCAAGGTGCGACGTCATCTGCAAGAACAGCTGATGACCAAAGCAGTCGACTGGAGCGGCTGGTTCGCTGCTTATAGGAATATTTGGCCACAGTATGGTTGATAGCGCAATCGAGACAGCCCCGGGCCAGAGGATAGGCTCCGATAACCGGACCGATATCCGTTGGCCATTGCCGCCGCCAAATTGGCAGGCGCAGCTGGGAGAAGCGGAAGCAACATCCGGTTCCAGCCTAAGTGTGCCCGGCCACGTTCATGTATGGGCATCCTCGCTCGATCTAGAGCCTGACACGCTGGCAAGCCTCGCTGAAAGCCTCGCCCCAGATGAACGAGAACGAGCCGCGCGATTCCGGTTCGCTATCCATCAAAGACGCTTTACGGCAGGCCGCGGGGTGCTTCGGCGCCTCCTTTCGATTTATCTAAATACGGAGCCCTCTTCATTGAAATTTGTATATGGTCCAAATGGAAAGCCAGCTTTGATCCCCGCTAGTCGAAATCGCGCGCTGGATTTCAATCTGGCTCACTCGGAAGACCTGCTATTGATCGCGGTGACACGCAGAACCTCCATCGGCATCGATATCGAGCAGGTTCGCTTGCTGGATGACATCGAAGATCTGGTGGCGCGGTTCTTCTCGCCCTCTGAATGCGCGGCTTTTCAAAAATTAGACCCGAGGCAGAAACTCCCGGCTTTTTTCAATCTTTGGACTCGTAAGGAAGCCTGGTTAAAAGCCACCGGCGAAGGAATCACTCACCTGCTCAATCAGGTTGAAGTCTCGTTTCTTTCTGGGCAGCCCGCCCGCTTGCTTCGGTTACCCGCACCTTATCAGAACAGTTTGTGGTCGTTGTATGAACTCACACCCAAGCACGGCTTCGTCGCCGCTCTCGCTGTTAGCGGAGCGGGACACCACGTCGACTGCTGGCAGCACCCAGGCTTCTGAAACTGCCACTTCGCCGCCAGCTCCGCTGGTCGGTGAAGCGGCGTCAGATTCTCTGTTTGCGCCTCGTCCGCCGATCGCGATCATGGGTGTTCCCTTTGATAATGTGACCGGTGCGGAGGCTATCTCGTTGATTGAGCAAATGATCGCCTCGGGGCGCCCGCATTATCTCGTCACTCCCAATGTAGATTTCCTGGTGCAAGCGTCACGCGACCTCGAGTTGCGCAAGATCCTTTTCGAGGCACACCTGGTGGTGTGCGATGGCACGCCGTTGGTCTGGGCCTCAAGATTACTCGGCAATCCGCTGCCCGAGCGGGTCGCCGGGGCGGATCTTGTTCCGAAGCTCATTCACGTTGCGGCGCAAAAAGGTTACCGTCTTTTCTTCCTTGGGGCGACTCCCGTTGCGGTGGAGCATGCGGTGCAACAGCTTCGCCACACCTATCCCGAATTGTGCATCGCCGGTTATTACTCCCCGCCCTTTGCCGAATTGCTGGAGATGGACCATGACCAAATCAAACAGCGCATCCTTGCCGCCGAACCCGACCTGCTCTTCGTCGCCTTTGGCTGCCCTAAACAAGAAAAATGGATTGCGATGCACTATCGCAGCCTTGGTGTGCCTCTCACCGCAGGTGTCGGCGGCACCATTGATTTCCTTGGCGGCACACTTAAACGCGCTCCTGTCTGGATGCAAAAGAGCGGGACCGAATGGCTCTTCCGCCTGGTTCAGGAACCGCGCCGGCTGTTCCGTCGCTATGCGAACGATTTTGGTATCTTTGGCTGGAGTATTCTGCCGCAATGGTGGCAGCTGAAGGCCCGCCGTGCGTTTAACGCGCAACGAAAGTCTTCTGTGAAAACTCACTCCGCCCCAACAAAACCCGCTTCTGCTCCGGCCAAAAGCGACGCATCACCTGACGTTGCGAGCGTGTTTGACAGCGCCTGCCAATGGGTTTGCCTGCCCGAACGGTTGGACCTAATCGCCGCTCGTCAGTACCAGGCCACCACACCAAAAATCCGCGAAACCAGACAACATTGGCTCCTCGACATGAGTCAGGTCAAATTCATTGACAGCACCGGAGTTGGGCTACTCATCCAATGGAAAAAAGTCGCTCAGGACCGTGGCCGCGAAATTGTTCTGGTCTCGCCAAGCTCAGTCGTTCAGCGGGCACTCAGCCTGCTACGGCTTGAGGATTTTTTCCTGCGCGCCAACGATCCCTTGTGCGCGCGACAACTAATTGATACCAGAATGCGTGAACAAGCCGTCCGGGCGATCTCTATCGGCGAGGGAGTTATTTCGGTGGAATGGCACGGTGATATCACGTCTGCTACGATTCATAAAGTGTGGGACCAAACCCAGGTTTACATGGAAAGGAGCCCCACTAGTAGACGTTGGATGATTGAGCTTTCGAATGTTCGTTTCCTCGATAGCTCCGGTTTGGGATTAATGATCCGGCTTCGCAAGTTGGCCAGCCAGGGCCAAGTGGAACTCACCTTTAGCGGTCTGCAGCCCGCCGTACGCAACGTCCTTCGCCTGGCCCATCTTGAAGAGTTCCTTCTCGGTGAGCCTAAGCACGTGTCTTCCTGATGCACGGAACACGACGCTGTCGGCCGCATCCTGGCAGCGGGACTCGGGGAAGAAAAAGGCGTTGCATCGCGGTAAAAATTTGTCTCTGCTGAGACCAACAGCTCACGCGTGTTTAAATGCCGCTCTCTTCTGATCGCCAAGAAAATCCTGCTGAAGGACCGCATTCCAGTGTGGCGGAAATGGGTGCGCAACCGCCGAAGCCCGGTCCGGCAGCGAATACTGATCCTCAGGGTTTCTCGGGCTTCCTCACCCGCTGCCTATTAATCTGCAGCACAATCGTTCTGGCACTGGCAACGGTACCGAACCCCCGCGTGCCTGACCCATCAGATACCGCGGCGACTGCCGATGCCTCGTGGAGCGCGGTGCTCCAATACGCACACGTGCACCGGCTGCAATTCGGCACAGATATCGTATTTACATACGGACCACTCGGATTCCTCGCCACTCCTTACGCATCCTCTGCTTCGCTCGGCCGCCTGCTAACGGACTTTCTGCTCAGTTTGCTTGGCGCGGTCGGTATTTGCCTCGTAGCCACGCATCTTAGGTGGGTGCGGAGGGTTGCGCTCATCGGCGTGTACCTGTTCTTATTGTCCAACACTTATCCCAGAGCGGACCTTTTGCTCGAAGTTAACCTGCTGTGCTGGGCGCTGCTCTGCACGGTCGGAGTCGGTCGAAATCTTGCAATTTATGTGTCGGTTCTCGCGAGTGTCGCCGCGTTTGCCGCGCTGGTCAAAATCACTTTGTTGCTGATAGCTTGCTGGACATTGGCGGTAATCAGCTGCTGCCTGGTTTTCCGCGGTTATAGGCTGCTCAGTCGGATATTACCTGCTCTCGCTCTGGTCTGCTTCATCGCCGGGTGGATGATTGCGGGCCAAAGCCCATTAAATCTGGGTACCTTCCTCGCGCGCGCGCTAATCACATCTCAGGGCTACAACAGCGCAATGGGCTACGAAGGTTCCGTCGTGCTCCGCGGACGCGGCCTGCTAACGGGTCTTTTGGCAATAGGTGCCGTCTTCACGGCCAGCCTTTGTCCTCTAAGACAGAGGTGCAAAGCCTCTGCTTCAAAAGCAGGCGCTGAAACGACAACATCTTCTACGATCCAACGCGGCTTCCTGTTCTGTTGGGCTTGTGCGACGTTGTTCCTGGTCTGGAAGCACGGTTTCGTCCGCACAGATCTCTACCATGCGGGTTTCTTTTTTGGGTTCGCACCGATTCTCGCTCTGGTTTTCGGCGGCTTGACTCCGCAAATGCCCAACGAGCGCCGAGAGACTTTGTTCAGGATCACAATGCTCCGAGAGGGGTTCCGGAAATTTCCAGGACCGAAGTTTTGGGAAACTGTTTTCACTACAGTCTGCTGTATCTGGTCCTTGCTCACGGTCCAAACAATGATCCTCCCCGGAGATTGGAAAAACTCATTCCTGGAACCACTGCGGTCCCTGCCTACTAACTTCTCACATCTGGTGCAGCCCTCCCGGTATCGCGACCAATTACGCCAGCCATTAGAGGCGGAACGACACCAGTACCAATTGCCTGCCTTACGCCTAATTGCCGGACGCGCTACTGTCGATATGTTTGGGTGCGAACAAATGGCCGTCCTCGCTAATGACTTCAATTATCGGCCACGACCCGTTTTCCAGACTTACGCCGCCTATTCTTCACCGTTGATGCGTTGGAATGAACGTTTCTATCAATCCTCCGCCCGACCTGAATTTGTGTTATTTCGTTTGATGGCCATGGACCGCAAGTTTCCCTCGCTTGAAGATGCTCTGCTGCTGAGAAACCTGTTGATCAATTATGAACCCGCCGGCAGTGAAGGTGCCTTTCTGTTGTTGAAGTCCGCTCGAAACGAAACGGCATCGCTAAATCTCTTGCGCGAAGGCACCTTTCAAATCGGCGAACGCCTAAGCCTCTCAGAATTCGGTGAAACCAACCTCTGGCTTGAGCTCGACCTCGAACCAACTCTAATTGGATATTTCAGGCAATTCTTCTACCAACCTGCCAAAAGCCGTTTGCTCGTATGGTCCAGCACGTCCGCCGACGCGCAGGCGCTCCGCTTCCGAGCCCCGCCTTTAATGCTTGCCGCCGGCTTTCTCCTCAGCCCGCTTCAGTTGAACACTGACGATGTCTTGCGGCTCTATCAAGGGCGCGAAGCTAAACGGCCAAGTGCCATCGGCATTGAGATCAATCCCGGTGATGAAGAGCTGTGGCGAAAAACGGTTCGGTTTCGCCTTTACCGCCTCCATAATCACCTCGGTGCCATCGCGTCCCGCAACTCCTAGCCCCAGACATGCGCATCGGCATTTCCACTTCCGTAATCCAACGTGGGCAGAGTGGTGTTGGGCAATATCTCTTGGCATTGCTGCGCCGGCTGATTCCTTTTTCGGGCGAACACACCTTCACATTATTTGTCCTCGAGAATGATCTGCCGCTTTTCGACTTTGCCAGGAAAGGAATGCAGTTGGTGAGCGTGTCTGAGGCTTTTCGGCCGCCGGTAAAAAACATCTTGTGGCATCAAACGCATTTGCCGGCGCTGGCCAGGACGCATCAGCTGCAGGTTTTGCACGTGCCGAGCTATCGCCGGATGCTGTGGCGTAAACCGTGCGCGGTCGTCGCCACCATTCACGACCTCGCACCGTTCCATGTGCCCAAGAAATATGATTGGAAACGCATGTTCTATGGCAAGGTGGTCGCGCGGCGCCTCGCCAAACGCCAGGATGCCTTGGTCGCTATCAGTCACAACACCGCGCGGGATATCGAGAGATTTTTTCACATTCCGCGAGAGCGTGTCACCATCGTTTACAACGGAATCGAACACGATCGTTTCCACCCAGGGGCAAAAGAGACCGCCACTGAGTGGACGGCCGGCAAGTATGATCTGCAATCCCCGTTTTTCCTCTATGTCGCGCGGTTGGAACATCCAGCCAAAAACCACACTCGACTGATTTCAGCGTTTGAAGAGTTCAAAGCCGCGACACACTCCGACTGGTGTTTGGCTTTTGCCGGCAGTAAGTGGCATGGGGCAGAGGTTATCGAAGCAGCGATCCGAGCTTCCTCGGTGGCGGCTGACATTCGCTGCCTGGGCTTCGTTTCCGATGAGGACCTGCCGCAGCTTTACCGAGCCGCCGACGCGTTTGTGTATCCTTCATTATATGAAGGTTTCGGCATGCCGCCTTTAGAGGCCATGGCGTGTGCCTGCCCGGTAATTGCCTCAGCACGCGGGTCGCTTGCCGAAGTCTTGGGCGATGCCGCCGCAATCGTGGAGCCTGAGGATATTCATTCCATTGCTCGTGAGTTATACAAAGTGGCAACGGATTCCGCTTTGCGCAACCGCTTGCGGGCGGCTGGGCTCGCCCAGGCTGACAAATTCGATTGGCAAAAGACCGCGACCGAAATGCTCCAGGTCTACGCGCGCGCATGCAGTTGAATTTCAAAAGTTATGGCACAGGGGAACCGTTAATCATCCTCCACGGTCTTTTCGGTTCCCTGGATAATTGGCATTCGGTCGGCCAGAACCTCGCCGATCGATTTCATGTCCTGGCCGTCGATCAGCGCAACCACGGCAACTCGCCGCATTCTGATGAGATGACCTACACCGCCATGGCAAAAGACCTCGCCGAACTCCTCGAGCGCGAAGGGTCACGCAGCGCTCACTTGCTTGGACATTCAATGGGCGGCAAGACTGCGATGCAATTCGCGCTTCTGTTCCCCAGCGTGGTCCGAAGCCTGATCGTGGCCGATATTTCACCGCGCGCCGATTCGCCACGTCACGCAACAATTTTTTCTGCGCTGCTGGCGCTCGATTTATCTGCATTCAAAACGCGCACAGAGGTTCTTCAAGCGCTAGCGCCACCGATTCCAGATTTGGCGCTGCGGCAGTTCCTGGTCAAGAACCTCTCGTTGGATCACGGCGGGGGATTGCGCTGGAAAATCGGGCTCAAAGAAATATTCCACAATTACGACCGCCTGCGCGAGGCGGTGGACGGTGCAGGTACATTCAAGGGATCGACATTGTTCGTTCGGGGAGAGTATTCCGACTATTTACTCGAATCCGATTTGCCTGCTATTAAACAACTCTTTCCAGGTGCACGTCTCGAGACACTTCCCCACGCAGGCCACTTGATGCATGTCGAAAATCGCGAAGCCTTTATCAAACTCATCCGCGATTTTCTCCTCACCTCGTAGCGGCATCCTGCCTGCCATAGAGCCGGCATCTTGCCCGGCGGATGAATCGACCGATCAGTTCTCATCATTCGAATCTTTCCCTTGCCCATCATCTGTTCAGCTTTTTGAATTTCCTTTACCCGCTTGACTAGGGTCCGGTCGCTTCTAATATTGCACTCTCGACTTTAGTGACGTTTAGAATTTTGAAGTAATATGCCCAGATCAAAGGTGAGCAACAGCGGCCAGAACCCACGACCGCACAAAACACCCGAAGCTCCCAACAAATCGCCTGGCGATAGCGATTCCTCAACCCACCATCCCGCTTCTCTTAACCCGCAAGTTCCATCAACAAACTCTCTCCCGGAAAAAAACGGCACCACTACCGGCCCATTGACCGCGGCGTCCGCGGCTGACCAGGCCAAAACTCACGCCTTGGAGATAGCGGAAAAAATAAAGGAGCTGGTTCGGCTGGCGCAGGAACAAGGGTATCTGACCTACGGCGACATTAACGATGCCCTGCCGGACACGCTGGTCACGCCGGAGGACCTCGATGATATTTACATCCAGCTGCGCAATCTCGAGGTCGACATCGTCGACCAGGCCGAGGTCGACCGCGTCAAGCAACCGGAGCCCGAGGAGGATGATGAAAAGGTTCGGTTGGACATTCTGGATGACCCGGTCAGGATGTACCTCAAGCAAATGGGCCAGGTGCCCTTGCTGACGCGCGAACAGGAAGTCGAAATCTCTAAACGCATCGAAACTGCTGAAAACGAGGTCAAGCGAATCATTTACAGCTTCGGCTTTGCCGGCAAGGAACACATCGCGCTAGCGGAAAAACTGATCGCGGAACCGCCCAAAGAGCGTTTTGACCGCGTCATCCTGGACAAGAAGATCGAGGGGCGGGAGAAGCATTTGAGGGCGCTGCGCAAACTCGTCAAGACTGTTCAGGCAATCGATCTGGAAGTCGACGCGTGCTACACGCGTCGACTTCACGATGGATCCAAGGCCGCTCGCACCAAATGGGCCACCCGCTTCAAAAAACTCGACCGGAAACTCCAAAGCACCTTCTCCCGATTTTATTACAAACAGAAGGTGATCGAGGAGATGACGCTCGTCGCGGAGAACATTCACGACAAAATTCAGTTGAGTTTGCGGCTGCTGAACGACTCGGAGGCGGAAGGTAAATCACCGCAGCATCAGGCCATCGCGGCCGCCGAGCAGCGCAAGATCCAGACGCTCGAAGAGTTTCTGCGTATGCCGCACCAGGACTATTTGGCGGCGTATAAACAGCTCAAGACCGCCTCTGCCAAAGCGCTCCAGGCTAAAACCGAAATGGTGGAAGCCAACTTGCGCCTCGTGATCTCGATTGCCAAAAAATACACCAACCGCGGCCTCTCCTTCCTCGATCTCATCCAGGAAGGCAACATGGGCCTGATGAAGGCCGTCGAGAAATTCGAATACCGGCGCGGATACAAATTCTCGACTTACGCGACATGGTGGATTCGTCAAGCGATTACCCGATCGATTGCCGATCAAGCCCGAACCATTCGCATTCCGGTGCACATGATCGAGACGATCAACAAGCTCATGCGCACTCAAAAGCGGTTGTTGCAGGATTTCGGCCGTGAACCCAGCCCGGAGGAGATCGCCGATGAAATGCTGATCCCGGTCGAGCGCGTCCGGGCCGTGCTCAAAATGGCTCAACAACCGATCTCACTCCAGTCCCCTGTGGGCGACAGCGAAGACACCAGCTTCGGAGATTTCATCGAGGATAAGACGACGGAAAGTCCTTCCGAGATGACGAGCTTTAGCCTGTTAAAGGACAAGCTCAGCGATGTCTTAGCCAGCCTCTCGGAGCGAGAACGCAAAGTGTTGGAACTACGCTTCGGCCTGGGGGACGGTTATCCGCGTACGTTGGAAGAGGTCGGCCGTCAATTCAAGGTCACCCGCGAACGCATCCGCCAAATTGAAGCCAAGGCGTTGCGCAAAATGCGCCACCCAACCCGCATCCGCCAATTGCACGGCTTCCTCGAAGTCCAGGAAATCGAGCAGTAATGCTCATCGGGAAGGACAAACTGCGCGAGTGTCCTTTGCTCCGCAGTTTCCTTGGGGTCTTCGCGTCCTAGTTGTTAACAGCGAAGGCGCAAACACGCGAAGAACATTCCCCTCATAATGAGCGCCGCGACGCCCTTCTACTTCGGCAAGTGCCGCGATACCTCGGACAAAAAGCGCATCGAGCGGTTCCCTCTTGCGCATGAAACTGCTAGCTCCTCGCGGGAGACCCTGCTCGACGACTCCCTGCCCGGTTAAGCTGGTAAAAGATGATTGCCGCGACTTGGGGATGGTTGGGGCGGGAATGCTTCGACTTGCCGACTGACTCCGCCCGGGCAATTGGGTCGCGTCCAGAAAGAAGTTTATCGGCCGAAGCTGTAAATTGCGTCCCCAATCTTCATCTTGCTTGCAACGCCGACCTGTGACCAACTTTCATCCAGACGATTATGAACGCGCAAGATTCCAATGCCACTATGGCGGTGTACCTCGACCTGGAGAACATTGCTCTGGGAGCTCAGGACGCCCATTACCCCACGTTCAACATTCAAAAAGTCCTTGAACGCCTGCTGCTCAAAGGGCACATCGTCGTCAAGAAAGCCTATTGCGACTTTGACCGGTACAAGGCATTAAAGCACGGCCTGCACGAGGCTGCTTTCGAGCTGATTGAGATTCCACACGTGCGGCAGTCCGGCAAGAACTCTGCCGATATCCGGATGGTGGTCGATGCATTGGACCTATGTTATACCAAGGGCCACGTCGATACTTTCGTCATTATCAGCGGCGACTCGGACTTCTCTCCCTTGGTAAGCAAGCTCCGCGAGAATGCCAAGACGGTCATCGGCGTAGGAGTGAAGAACTCCACCTCGGATTTGTTCATCGGTAATTGCGATGAGTTCATTTATTACGACGACCTCGTCCGTGCGGAGCCGTCTAAAGCGCGAAAACGCATCTCAATAAGCGCACCCTCGACGAAACCGATGGAAGGCGAGCAAAAAGGGCCCTCGCTGGAAAAGGCCTTCGACTTGGTGCTGGCAACGCTGGAAGCACTCACTCAGGAGCGCGAGACGGATGAGCCGATCTGGGGTTCGATGATCAAGCCGGCGATCAAGCGACGAAACCCTGGCTTCAACGAGCGCGCTTACGGATTCCGCTCCTTTAACGACTTGCTTCTGGAAGGTCAGAAGCGTGGTCTGCTGAAGCTGGAGTCGGACGAGAAGTCTGGTGGCTACAGGGTACGGGCGATCGACTAGCGCGTGGTTATTTCTTACGGTCGACCGAGTGAAACCGGATGCTCTGCCTCTTCTCGATGATGAAACCGAAAACACGATACCTATTGACGGGGATGTTTCTGGCGTTGGGTTTCTCTATGTATGCCAAAGACATTGAATTCGGAGGCTATATGTGGACCGTGCGGTCAGGCAGGGGTGGTCCTGGCCCCAACGCGTGGGATGAGAACAATGCGTGGCTGGATGCTTCTACCAACCTGCATTTGAAAATCAGCCAGCGGGATGGGAAATGGTCCTGTGCCGAAGTCACAACGCGAAGGCGTCTGGGTTTTGGGCGATACCAATTTCAAACCATTGGCCGGTTCGACAGTCTTGATGACAACGTCGTGCTGGGACTTTTTAACTATCCCACCGGAGATGTTGGATCGGACAGGACACACGAGATCGACATCGAATTCGCACGATGGGGGGATGCAAAGAATCCGATGGGCAACTACACCGTGTGGCCTGTCGTGAGGACTTTGAAGCAGGTTTCCCAGTCTTTTCCGTTTAGCTTGACCGGTAACCAAACGACACACCGGTTCACCTGGAGCCGCGACAAGGTGAAATTTAGATCCGTGAATGGCCACCGCGATGATGACCGCGAGGAGATCGCCGCCTGGGTTTACAGGCCCAACGATCCATTGCGGTACGTGTCTCAGCAGCCAATGCCGCTTCATATCAACCTGTGGCTGTTTAAGGGATTGGCCCCGAAGAACGGCCTGGAGGTCGAGCTGATCATTCATGATTTCAAGTTCACGCCGGAGTGATGAGATCGAAACCAAGTTTTGCGCACTTGACCCGCTGGGTGGAACTCTGTAAGGCTCGGGTTGGCGTAAAGGAAATTTATGAGTGCCTTCCGTTTCAGCCACGCCCGATCCAATGGCATCTCTCGTCGAACCTTTTTACGGCGTAGCCTTGCCACAACCGGCGTTGCGATGGTGCCCCAAATCCTCCCAGCGGCTGTTTTTGGAGCCGAGGGAAGCGTCGCGCCGAGCAATCGTGTTACCATCGGCTTGATCGGCAAGGGCGCGATGGGCGGCGGGCATCTGTCCAGAGTCGCCTATGACTCCGGGTTCCAGCTCGTCGGAGTCTGTGATGTGGATCAAACGCGACGCGAGGCGGGTCAAAAGTTGGTCGATGAAATCTACGCTGCAAGTCAGCCTGCTAGAACGTATAAAGGCTGCGCCGCATACAATGATTATCGCGAGATGCTGGCCCGACCGGACATCGATGCGGTGATAATTGTTACGCCAGACCACTGGCACGCTCTCCAGGCAATCGACGCAGCCAAGGCGGGAAAGGATGTTTATTGCGAAAAGCCGATCTCGATGACTATTCGCGAGGGCAGACGCCTGGTTCAAACGGTGCAGCGGTACGGGCGCGTGTTCCAGACTGGAACGCAGTATCGGTCCATACCGGCGATTCGGAAAGTGTGTCAGTTCATCCGTGATGGCCGCCTGGGAAGAATCAAATCGGTCTTCACAATATTGCACCCCCTGCAAAACTGGCTCGGCAACGAACGGTTCAAGCCCTATTCGAAGGTTCTCAACCTCCCGCGATGCGGGAAGTTGTACACACCGATGGATTTTGCATTGCCGGCCGAAGCGGTGCCCGAAGGATTGGACTGGGACTTATGGGTCGGCCCAGCGCCATGGCGTCCGTACAACAAGCTCTACCACATCAACCCGTCGCCCGGCGTGGTGCCGTGGTCATTCGCCGACGCCTTCGGGGTAACCTCCTCGACCTGGTTTCTCTCGCACGCGGCCGATGTCATTCAATGGGCGCTAGGTTATGAGAAAAGCGGCCCGATCGAGATCATCCAACCGGGTTCGGGTCAGTTTCCAACGCTCACCTGCCGGTACGCCAATGGGACATTGTTGCATTTCGTCGAGCGATGGCAGACGGTCGCGGAAACCTATCGCGCTGTACCGGCCAATGCGCGCCTCGCAGGTCTGTTCGGTGGGTTATTCATCGGCGAACGCGGTTGGCTTACCACGATGTCCGGCAGTGGCCAACTGGAGGGCGAGCCCGAATCGTTGTTCGATGAAATGGGATTGAAACGAACACCGGAGGTCGGGATCGGGTCGAATACTCACCACGCAGATTGGCTGCAGTGCATCCACACGCGCAAAGCGCCGAACGCCGATGAAGAAACCGGGCATCGCTCGGCCTCCCTTGGCCATCTTCTGAATATCGCCTGCTGGACCGGGCAGGCGCTGAAATGGGATCCGGTCAAGGAACAGTTTCCCGAGTGCCCGGCAGCGAATCGGTTGCTGGGACGAGCGATGCGCGCACCGTGGCGGATATAGTGCCGTGGCGCGAAAGGAAAATATGCGAGCAGTGACTAAAACCCGAAAGCGGAAGGCCGAAATCCGAAAGCCGCAGGAGGGGGCTTTAGAAATTGGCCGCCAGGTTTCTGTGGCGCTTCGGCGTTTGGATTTCGGATTTCACATTGTTTGGATTCTTGGCCTCATGATTGCGTTGCCAGGCATGGGAGCGGAATCGTTCGTAAAGAGCAGCGAAGACTGCGCGCGCATCGAAGCAGCAGTCCCAAAGGAGGCAATCGTCAAGCCTGGCAAGGCTCGAAGGTTATTGATTTTTACCTTGAACGTCGGCTATCCCGGCCATCCATCGATCGCCTACGCGAACGAGGCCTTTACCTTAATGGGCAAACGAACCGCAGCATTTGATGCGACCGTGAGCCAAGACCCGGATGTGTTCCGGCGAGATTCTCTCGAGCATTTTGACGCCGTTTTCTTTAATAATAACGTCGGGAATTGCTTCACCAATGCCGAATTGCGGCGCAATCTTTTGGAATTCATCACCGGCGGGGGCGGGTTGTTGGGAGTTCACGGTACGACAGTCGCCTTCACCCAGTGGCCCGGCGCGATCGAGGATTGGCCCGAGTTTGGATACCTCATTGGCGCGCGCGGCGCAAATCACAAAGATAGCGACGAACCTGTCTGGCTCAAACTGGACGATCCAAACCACCCCATAAACCAGGTTTTTGGAGGACAACCGTTCGAGTACCGAGACGAATTTTTTCGGCCGCAAGGAACCTACTCCCGAGACCGGGTGCGGGTGTTACTCACCATCGATACGACGAAAACTGATGTGAACAAAGGCCAGCCACGCGGCAATTGCTTTCGGGCCGATAATGACTATGCGGCGGCATGGGTACGCAGCTATGGACGCGGAAGAGTTTTCTATAGCACGATCGCGCACAACCCCTACGTTTTTTATGACGCAAAGATGCTGCGGTTCTATTTGGCGGCGATCCAGTTCGCGCTCGGCGATCTCCCGTGCCCCACCACGCCCAGCTCTAAATTGACTCCTGCTGTCCGAGCCCAGGAGAAGCTGGGCTGGAGGCTGAGCGCACAAACGGGCAACTCAAGCGATTCGACTCTTTTTGAGGGCATTGAAACAGCGTCTCGACTAGGCCTGCCGTATCTCTCGGCTTCAGACACTCAAATGGTGAGCAAAGATTTGAGCAAAAAGTTTTGTGCAGACCTCACGGATCCGGAGCAGCAGGCAGTTCGGCTAAAGCTTGAGGATGCGGGTCTGCTCATGTTGACCTACAGGGTGAAGGAGGTTCCCATTGATCAGGCCGGCTGGCGCAGGACGTTCGAATTCGGCCGCAAAATGGGAATTGAAACCCTCATTTGCCCACTGAATCCAGCGGCGGTGGAGCCGTTCTGTAAGGAATATCACATTCGGCTGGCATTGGAGGAAGACATGGAGAAAGGCGGAGCAGGATCTGCCACGCTGAAAGGATCCAACGATCGAGCTCAGGAAATCGGCACATGCGGCGACCTCGAGGAGATGCAACGTTCTGGTCTAAATCCAGCCCGCGCGACGCGAGCTCTGAAAGAGAAGTTGATCGTGGTTCGATTGGGCAGTCTCCAGACGAGTGCCACAGAATCCGACCGAGCTCGAGTGCTGAACAGCTTCTTGCAGGAAGTGCAACGCCTGAACCTGAAGCCAATCTTTTTGGTCGATCTCGGAAAGTCGGACCCAAATTCCGCCGCTTCAGCTGCCGGAGCAATCAGGCTGTTCAACGATGCCACACTGCGCCTCGCTCAAGTGGCCAGGCAGGAACATTAATTTCCTTTTATGAGCGAGCTGAGACCAGCCTCCCCGGCTGCCAAAACAAACCCAACTAACGACGCTGCCCTGCGCGCGGCTTTCGAGGTTTTGAAGACTTACGATCAGGGTTCGGATCGTGGGGCGCTGCTGCCCATTGATCAAGCCGCAGCGGGTTCTCTGATTGACCGGTCGTCACAAACAGCACTGGAATCACAATTGCTGAGCGCGCTGCGGACGCGCGGCTCGCCAGTCGCCTCCGACTATGTTTGCAGCAAGTTGGCCCTTATTGGGTCCGAAGCCTCCGTTCCGGCATTGGCCGAGTTGTTGTCAGACCCGCGACTCTCGACTTCGGCCGGCAATGCACTTGAGGCCATCCCAGGCACAGCTCCTTCAAAAGCCTTGCGCAATCATCTAGTCAAGGTCAGTGGTGCGCAGAAAGTGGGAGTGATTAATTCGCTGGGAGCTCGACGCGATCCGAGCAGCGTTAGCTTGCTAGCGCCGCTCATGAAAAATGAGAGTCTAGACATTTCCGGCGCAGCCACTGCTGCGCTCGGTGAAATTGCTACAATCAAGGCCGCGCAAGCACTTCAAAAGTTCCTGCCTCACGCCCCGCAAAAGCTGCGCCACCAGGTCGCGGACGCGGCGCTAGTCTGCGCCGAACGATTAATCGCGCAAGGCGACAAAAATGGCGCAAAAGTGTTGTATCAAATGCTAATCGATTTGCCTTATGCCGCCCGGTTCAAGGATGCCGCGAGGAAAGGGCTGCTCGGCTGCACGGCGGCTCATTAGCCGGCCGATCCGCGACCAAAGCGGCGACGCGATTTAAGATCAAAGCGGTGATCACATCACTCTCTGGAGTGCTCTCTTAGATTGACGGAAGACTTCTACCGCGTCGGGCCAAGGACATTTTGCCGTTCAGGATCACGGAATCGTCCCCCATCTCCTCTTATTTGTCTTTGATGAAGTCACCAAGGCGCAGCTTGGCAACCGACATACCTCGGTCTTGAGGCTGTGGCGAAAAAGCTTGCCCCTGATACGGACTCGGGCGAAATAGATGCCCGTGGTTTGTAGCGCACCAAATTTGCGACAGGTGTTTTCACCCAGCCGAAGTGACTCTCGGCGTTGTTTGCTGCTCGCTCAGGTTGACGTAGCTTCACAGCCAAATACGGCCGAGCGTCTACAACGTTGGAACGCTACCGTTTGTTTAACTGTAAGTTGTTAATTATAAAATTGTTGGGCCCATAGCTCAGTGGTTAGAGCAGGCGACTCATAATCGCTTGGTCGGGGGTTCAAATCCCTCTGGGCCCACCATACTTGCGTAAATTCCGGAAAACCGCTGTGCGGTTGAAGCGGCACAGAAATTCTCCACCAGCAATTGTATGAAGAAGTTGAAAGGATCGAGCTTCGGTTTTGGGTATTTTGAGAACCAGCGCAAGGCGGTGATATGGGGCGCGATGGCTGTGTTGCTGACAACCTTGAGTCAGGCCTTGGGCCAACCGACTATAGTTTCATCGGTCCCGGCCACAGGAACTACCGGGATCTCGTCGACCGCGTCCGTCGTTTTCACCTTCAGCACGGCGATGGACACCAACCGGACAACCGCCCAGTTCTACACCTCGATCCCTACCCCTCCCTATTCCTACATCTACGCGATGTCGAATTCCTGGAATGCCGCGAGTAATGTATTAACCTGCTCGCCGGTGTCAGCCTTTATGGTGCCCACACAAGTGGTCTGGACCGTAACCGGCTTCGACCCAAGCGGCAGCCGACTCCAGGGCACCAAAGTGGGCTATTTTTTCACCAGCGAGACCGTTGGCAGCGGCAGCGGCACGAACGAGTTCACCACCTTCTTGATCGGCCGGGCTGACTTATACAGCCAGGCCGGGATCGCCCAACCCACGCCCAACGTGGTGGAACCATACATTTATCTCGCCACAATCACTCTGGCCTCGAATCGCACCACTACGGGTATCAGCCTTACGTTCCCGGGCGGCGGGGTTTCTAATCTCGTGCAGAACCCCGGGGCACCCGAAAACTGGACCTTCGGAGGGTACATGACCAATGAAGCCATTTTGGAGACGAACTTCCCGCCTGGCAACTATGCCATCACCGTGCATGCGACTGCATCGAATGAGACAAAGGTCGTTTCTTTCCCTGCCAGCTTGGTGCAGCCCAGCGCACCACATCTGACCAATCCAGGGGCGGCACAGGCCGTAGACTCAACACAGCCGTTCACACTGCAGTGGGATCCTTTTCCTGGCGGTACTGCCGCCGACTACATTGTCGCCGGGCTGACCACTAATTGGCAATCGCCGAATATCGGCAGTCCGGGTGTTTTGCACGGAGCGGCAACGTCAGTGACGATCCCAGGTGGAACTCTGGCGCCGGGAACAACCTATAGTGCCTCTGTTGGTTTTTCTCACGCCATTTTGGCTACGAACGGAACCGAGGCTACTTATGTATATCGGGCAACGGTTACTCAGTTTGTTCTTACGACAAAGCAGGCAACAGTTACGGCAGCCCCGGTCGTTACCAACGCGGGCTGGAACGGCGGAGTTTTTGGTTTCGATTTGCTGACCACCTCAGGCCAGACGGTCACGGTGGTTTCCAGCACCAATGCCGCCACCCCCTTGGCGAGTTGGCCGATCCTGCTAACCACCAATCCCCCGGGAACGCGAATCCACATTTCCGACCCACGGTCCGGGACCAACGCAATCTTGTTTTATCGTGCCCGGAACGGGAACTAAATCTCGCGTGGTACTCACCAGAGTCTCCAAGGGCGTGTTGCCCAGGTTAATCGGAAGGCCGAGCTCTGCGAAGCCCCAATTTTCTGGCGAAAAAGCACTATTATGAGACTTCGCGGACGTCGGCGTTCCGAAAAGTCATTTGAGCAACACGTCCTGCGTCGTCTCCCACAACAATTCACTCGTTGATGCCCCAAAAACGATGTGCCGGAGTTGTTGAATCGGCGAACTCGGAAGGTCTCAGCTGGCTGATAAGAAGGCGTTGAATCTCGTTCCGCTCGGCTCGATTCGCGGCTGCCATTTCCAACGTTTCCTCGAGCAGGTCAAAAATTCGCGAAGCCGACCCAGTTTTAGATATGAGGGACCCTGCGCGAATTGCGGCTCGCAAATTGAATTGCGCAACTCGTCCGGTCAGCAAGAGAACCGCCGGACAGGCAGGCTCACGTAACAGGAGTTCACCTGTTTCCCAGGCTGCTTTGTTGGCCAAATCCAGGTCGAGCAGCACAGCAATCGGTCGGGTGGCCTGCAGGATGGCAACTATGCCCGCGGTACGCTCCGCCCTAATCAACAGGAGCCCGATCCTATTCGCAAACGACCGCAGCTTGGTGTCCAACTCCTCATCGTTGCTAATCATCAGAATCGTTCTGCTTCCTTCATGCAACGAGAGGTATTGC
>DATJGF010000180.1:0-82210 GCA_035495315.1 Candidatus Limnocylindrales bacterium | reverse complement strand
GTTTGACGCCGATCAGGAGGGAACGAAGCATGGTTTGATTTACAGCGGCCTTCGCTTTGATCTGCGCAGCGCATTTGATGACAGCTACTGGCAGCACTTTCCACCTGCGAAGTTGATTTGCTTGGTGGACACGCCAGCCAGCCTGTTCTCCGACACCCTCGCGCTTCCAGTGACGGCTGTGATCGAGTATCGCTGCGCCCGGCGGACCGACGAACGGCTTTTTGGCACATGGAAGTCGGATCGCGACCGGAGCCTAGCGGAATACCATCGCATCTACGATGGCTACGGCCCGTCTCAGGACTTGGTTTACAGAGCGACCAGCGGCTTCGGCAAGCGGACCCTGACGTTCTCAGGCACCGACCTGCAGGTGCAATCAGAAGGCGAGACGCATTCATACCGTTTTCGGGTCGTCCGTGCCGACACGAATGGAGTTGTCCTTCGCTGGAGGCCATCCGGAGCCTCCAAGGAGTTTCTGGATATTGAGTTCAATAAGGATGGACTCTGGCTCATGCCACAGAGTGCGGCGTGCAAGGAGTTCTTCCGGAGAGAGGAACGGCCCAACAAAATCACTGGACCGAACGCGGGCGGGCCACGTCAGTCTGCAATTCGGACGCCGCTGGCCGCCCGCGTCGGTCAGTTCTGACGTTAAAGCGCTCGTAGGCTCTTGGTCATATGAAAAGGCGAATGCGATTAGGCTTAGTTTGGGTGTTGTTGCTTTCGACCTACGGTCTTGGGTACTGGACCGGATCGTGGAGGGCACCACGAGGGCCACGGATTACTGTTGCCAGAGACCAAAGCGACATCTCGCCGCAGTATGCAGGCGAATCGGTTCAGTCGTTTTACGACCCCTATTTTACACCACGGAACGCCATACCCAACAAGGTGAGGTGAGCACAACGCGCGTTAACCATCCCCCGCAACGAACCCGGCGATAACGGTCTGACTGAGCTGACACCCTGCCCAAATCCAACACGCCTTATCGCGCAGGCGCGTGGTTTATCCGGGCTCATAGCTCGTCCTGCTGCCTGTCAGTTCGTCTCTTTGCCGATTTCCGTCGATACCTCGCGCAGTAATGGCGCCAGAGGTTTAAGCGCTTGCCAGAGCTTATCGGCGTCCTCGTAATTGCGATGGGCGGCCGCTTCTGTTGTGACCTTCCGGACCAAACGGCGAAGCTTGGCCAAATCGTCGTTCGAGCTTTTCGGTAGTTTCTTGGTTTCATCCTCAGGCAGAATCCCTGCAAGGATATAGAATTGACGAAGTGAACGCGGTTTAGCCTCCAGAATGTCACGTTGATGTGTGCAAACCCATATATGCAAGCGCATATAGTTCCGGGCCGTCCGGGGCTCGATGTTGCATGCCTGCTTGACCCATTTCCGAAAGTGACCGTGCGCTAGTTTGGCTTTGGCCTCGCGGAGGTAACCGCCACAAATGACCGCGCATTCTATGGCGATAGACGCGGCCCGCCTCGCCGCATTTCCATACTCAAGCACGGGTCCGTGTGCACCACGAATGAGTTGTGCCAGTTCCTCCAGCGTGGGCTTTCGCTTTCGCTTTTTTGGCGTGATGGAAGCAAGCTCGCCAAGACCAAAGCTGACCAAAGCGGAAACATATTTCCCTTTTGGTGAGGGTTTACTTGGATTTGGGTTCATGCTTCTCGGCCCTGAACAGCATCAGCCGCAACGAGGTCTTGGGCTTCTTTTTCATATGTATCCCGTCGAGCCTGCCAAAAACGCCAGCGCAAGGAGCAGTCCAAAAGGACCCGAGAGCTATCCCGTTCATTACGTAGTCACACGTCTGCGCTTGAACCGGGAGAGCCGCAAGGGATACGCTGGCAAGCCTATGAGCATGAAAGCAGTCCTCAAAGAGCTTAACACCTTTATGGTGATGCAAAAACACGATCCAGCATTCAAAAACAAAAAGCTGCGCGTGGTGGCGAATGGGCTTGATATTCACACCATCACCGAGATGAGCGATGGTGCCTACCTTCTGCATGGGCGTTTGGAGAAAACTGAGAAGGAAGCCCTTGTGATTTGTGATTATTTTGTCCCAATGTTACTCGTGGAGCCTTCTACAGAGGAGCGTCCTCCGATTGGTTTTAAGGTTGAAAGCAAAGGGTGAGTTGTCGGCCAGTCACACCCTTAAACCGCAGGCCCAGAATTTTCGAACGCTGAGGCGGGTTTCCCGCACTTGGAGGGTCAAGGCGGGACAAAGTCGCGGAACGACCTTCGGACGCCTTAAACCCGTGCAACAGCTTGCAACAGGCCATGTTCGCGAATGACGTATAATTGGCGCACGTCGCCAAAAGGCGCTAAAACACGAGTCCGAATCGTTGTCGCGCATCGATGATCATTGTTGGCGGGTTGTTCGCGAACGGGTTTGGCTGTATCAATATCATAAAAGACGACAAAATCGAGCGTGTGGTTTCGCGAAATTTGCAGGTTCGATGCCAATAAATGAATAAAACCAAGTTACTCAAAGGCGAGTGTCAACATTGCGGCGGGCGTTTAGAATTCCCTGCAGAAATGGCCGGCCTCACTGCCGACTGTCCGCATTGTGGGCAGGCGACGGAGTTGTTGCTGGCTGGCCCCCCGGAGGAACCAACCGTGCCTCGCCGGACGATTGTATGGGCTGTTATTGGCATTGTGATTCTTGGACTGGGACTATTCGGGGCCATGATGGCCCTGAAGCGGGCGGAACGTTGGGCGGCCCGCCAAAAGCGCCAGGTCGAAGCGGCGCCCCCAGCCGAAACCACGATTAACGATCAAACCCAGAGCGCACCGAAGACAGAGGAGGCAGACCGGCAGAATGGTTTTGTTGTCTCAGCTGTCGAACTCGAAAAGGAGACTGGAACTTCGTTGGTTTATGCAGTGGGCACGGTGAGTAACGCCAGCGATCGGAAGCGATTTGGAGTAAAAGTGGAGCTGGACCTGTTTGATACGGCCGGTCAGAAGATTGGCGCGGCAACAGATTATCAACAAGTGATGGAAACGAATACCACCTGGCGCTTTAAAGCATTGGTAGTCGACGGCAAAGCTGTCTCCGCAAAAGTCGCCTCCATTAAGGAAGATCAGTGAGAACTTTGTAGGAGGCGACGTAAGGAGACTCTGATCAAGCGCAATCGACTCAAAATCGGACCGATCCGCCGATCAGAGTCTCCTAACGTCGTCTCCTACAAAACCTTTGTGACCGTTTGCGGAATAGTTTCAGAGCTCACGGAGGGCCGCGGCGATTGGCAGCCGCGCGGCGCGCAAGGCTGGGAGCAGACCTCCTATTAAACCTATTACAGTGGCCCAAATGACCCCGCGCAGCAGCAATTGGTTTGTGACGTTAAAGGCAAACGTAATCTGACTGAAGCTCTGGAAATTCATCGTTGAAGTATGAAAGCCGTTGAAGATGACGTAGGCCACCAAAGCGCCAATGAAACCCCCGAGCAACGCGATCACGAGAGACTCCAACATGACCGAGACGACGACTGCGCCACCGCCAAAGCCAAGCGCGCGCAACGTCGCGATCTCGCGCGTGCGGGTCGAAACCGAGTTGTACATGGTATTCAACGCTCCGAAAACTGCGCCCACGGCCATTAATATCGCGATGATGTAACCCAGAATAGTGATCAGGTTCGTCACCGCCGTTGATTGTTCGGCAAAGTAATCCGCTTGTCGTTGCACCTTCACATTGAGACGGGGATCAGTCGTCAGCGCGTCTTTGAATTGCTGGAAGCTGGACGGAGAGTTTAGTTTGGCATAAACGGACTGGAAACTGTTGCCACGATGATAAGCGTTCTGCAGGACGGTCGCGTCAGTCCAAATCTCGGACTCGGCAGTACCACCTCCCGCAGAAAATAGACCCACAACCTGCCACTCATTTCTTCCGACCTGCAGTTTGCGCCCTACCTCAAGTCCAGAAAACTCCTGAGCTGCCCCGACGCCAACGATGACTTCGTTTTTGCCCCACTCGAAAGTCCGACCCTCAACGATTTTCATATTATCGCGCACGTGAAACGCAGCTTGCTCGACGCCCCGCAGGGGGACATTCGCATCCGTTCCGCTCGAGCGCTTCGGCAGGTTGATAATCACGAAAAGCTCAGCCGACGCCAGGGGGCCTTCTTGTCCCTTCGCGAGGCCGGGAGCATCGGCCACCAAACGGGTCTCATCTTTGCCAAAACCGCTCACCATTTCATTGTCAGCGCCGCTGCGCAGGACGATGGCGGAATCGGGCGCGCCCGAAACGGCCATGGCATGTTTGAACCCCGCCGCCATGGAAAGCACGCCGACCAACACACCGACCACCCCCGCCACCCCGAAGAGGGCCGCCGCGACCGAGCCTCGCCGTTGGGGGATGCCCATTAAGCCGAATTTGGTCACCGCGCCGACTTGCGAAAGCCAGTTGAAAAAACCTCCCATAATCAAATCCTCCGGAGGGCATCGGCGACCCGCAGGCGCATCGCGGCGAGTGCGGGAAAGATGCCGGTAATCAGTCCCAGCGCCACGCAAATGGTGATGCCGACCAACAGGTCACGCACTGGGAAAAAGAACATCGGCAAGAAATTGGATAAAGCCTGGCCAACCGCAGGCACAATCAGACAAGCAAAGCCCAGGCCCAACGCGCCGCCAAGAATCGCGATGAGGCACGATTCGGCCAACACCAGCATCAGCACCTGGATATTGGTAAAACCGATGGCCTTGAGCACGCCGAGTTCTCCCGTGCGTTCGCGGACCGACTGCGACATCGTGTTACCGGTTACCAACAGGATCGTAAAGAAGACCGCTCCGAGGATCGCCGCCGCCATCAGTGCAATGTTGCCGATCTGATTGGCCCAGGATTGGGCGAAGGCGGCTTCTGCGTCGGTCTTGGTTTCGGCATCCGAATTCTCGAATTCGCTATCGATGCGTTTGGCGATCTCCGCTGCCTGTGAGGGATCTTTCACACGAATCGTATACCAACCGACCTGACCTTTGGCTCCGATTCGCGCTTCGTCAAAATAATCGTAGCGAAAAAATAACGACATTGTGTCGGCGATTTTCTCGTTGGCGTCGTAAATGCCGACAATATCAAATTCCCAGGTTTGATTGCCGTCGGCTTGCCTCCAAATGGGAGTGAAGATGGGCACCTTATCTCCGACCTTCCAGTGGAAGCGCTCGGCGGTCTTGCGTCCCACGATCGCGCCGGTACGCGTTTTAAGCCAGGCCTGTTTCTGCTCGGCGGGAAGGACCATCTCAGGGTGCATATTCAGAAAATCTTCGGGAACTACCGGATTCTGCATGAAAAAGACCTTCGGCTCCTGCTTGAAATTGCCACCGAACCAAGTTTGATGCGTCGCCAGCGCCACTCCCGGAATCCGCTCCATCCGTTCTTTATAACTCGCCGGCAACAACTGAATAATTGAGACCTTGTGCCGCACGACCAGACGATTTTGACCCGCAATGCTGACGCCGCCGGTGAGTGCCTGCTTAATTGATGACAGCAAGCCAAACAAAACGAACGCCACCACAATGGACAGCAGGGTCAAAAACGTGCGCAGCTTCTTGCGTTTCAAGTTGCTCCAGATCAGATGCAAAAACCTCATAAAAAAAATGGAGTGATGGAGTATTGGGTATTGGGGATTAGCCGTCCGCAATGTTACTTTCTTTAATAATCAGGCTGTCGATCCAGTCGCCGGCTTCCTGTTTGCGTTGGAGGCTCTCGATTTTACAATTCAGAACGTAATAATCGATCGCATCTCCCCAAAAACGTAATTGTTGGTAACCGCGATTTTTGTTCCTGTAATTTGTCTGCATTTTCTACCATCACTCCATCACTCCATCGGTTTATCGGTCAGTTGGCCTTTGTTCAGGTAGACCGTTCGGGAAGCCCGTGCCGAGGCGTGGGGATCGTGGGTGACCATAATGATCGTCTTGCCATGTTTGCGATTTAATTCCTGCAATAGATCCAGGATTTCATCGCCGGATTTGCGGTCGAGGTCGCCGGTTGGCTCATCGCACAGTAGCAGCGTTGGATCGGTGACGATCGCCCGGGCAATGCCCACTCGCTGCTGCTCGCCGCCCGAAAGTGTGCGGGGAAAATGTTTCGCCCGATGGGAAAGGCCAACGACGGCCAAAGCGGTATCGACATGCTTCTTGCGTTCGGCTTTCGAGAGGTGCGTCAGCAGCAAGGGCAATTCGACGTTGCGTTCGGCGGTGAGCACCGGCAGCAAATTGTAAAGTTGAAACACGAACCCAATATGGCGCGCGCGCCAACCGGCCAGGCGATGGTCCGACAATTCATTGACGTGCTCATCGGCAATGCTGACGGTGCCTCGAGTAGGGCGATCCAATCCGCCAATAAGATTCAACAAGGTACTCTTGCCGGAGCCGGACGGTCCCATCAAAGCGAGGAACTCCCCCGCCGGGACCCGTAGATTCAGATCTTGCAGCACCTGAATGTCCTCAGAACCTCGATGGAAGACCTTGGCAACCCCATTGACGTTTACAAGCACTCCGTTGGCTGCGTTTTTGCCTGATTCGCTCATTGTTTCAACTCCTTCACCTCTGCGCCGTCGTTCAAGCCCGCCGGCCATTCCAGTACGACTCGTTCACCGTCAGTCAACCCGGCGGTGACCGTGCTGGAGTCGTTCACCGTCATGGCAACCGTCACCGCGCGACGTTCGACTCGCCCGTCGCGCACCACTAACACCATATCGCGTCCGTCCTGTTGGTGAATCGAGCTTTTGGGAATCACCCAGGAGCGCATCGGGTTGGAACCGGTGGGCGCCGCCTCGCGGAACGCTACTTTGATGCTCATCTCCGGCAAAATGCGCGGGTCGAGTTTATCGAAACCTACTCGGACTTTGACGGTGGATTTCTGCCGATCCGCCGTTGGGATGATAGCAATTACCTTGCAGGGGATCTTCCAATCGGGATAAGCATCAAGCGCTGCCTCGACTGCCTGACCGGGTTCAACTCGATTGATGTAGCTCTCGTTGACGTCGATCTCAATTTCCAACGACTGCATATCCACGATTGTCCCGATGCCCGTGCGTGTGAATCCACCCCCGGCCGATATCGGCGAGATCATTTCACCGGGTTGGGCGTTTTTCGAAGTGACAATGCCGGAAAAAGGCGCGCGAATGACTGTATCTTCGAGTTGTTGGGTCCAGGTAGCTACCTGGCGTTCTCCCACGGTAATATCTGCTTGCTGTTGGTCGAGCTTGGCCTTCAGGGCGAGCGCGGCTGCCTCCGCATGATCGTAGTCGGCTTGGGTGGCAATTTTGTTTTTGATCAAGTCAGTCTGCCGCTGTAATTCCTGCTCGGCTTCCCGGATCCGCACTCGCGTCTCAGCCAAAGCGTTCCTGGCAGAGACTAATTGGGCCTCAGCCAGCGCGAGGCTTGCCTTGACATTCGTATCATCGAGCCGCGCCAGGATCTCGCCTTCCTTAACTTTCATCCCTTCTTCGATTAGAACTTCCATGACTTTGCCTGTGATCTTGGATGAAACCGTGGCGGCGCGCCGCGCTGTAACATAACCTGACGCGTTCAGCACCGTATGATCGACTCCACGGCTAGTCGTCTCGTGCACCACGACGGTGTGAACCTCCAGCGCCTTTGAAGGAGTCCACCACCACACTGCTCCTGCGGCCAGCAGCAAGAGACCAAAAACCATAACCCCCCAGGCCCGGGTCTTTGATTCTGACCTGTCCTTGCGTTCGATTCGCAAGTCATCCAGGGATGGCTTCAGCTGCTCCATATTGCTTTAGAAAAAGGAAACCGGATTTCAATTCAAGGTCAATCGCGATATCGTTACAAATCACGCCCCAGTTTAGAATAATATGCCAGGGAAATTACTTCGACATAGGTGTCTCCAGCCAGTTCATCGCAGTCGATTTGTCTGCGAATACGCGCACGGGAAACCCCTTGTTCCGGTATACGTTCTCGAGGAATTGCGTGTCTTCATTCAAAGTGTGGAACTGCACGGCTACTTTGACGTCGGCTGGAAAACCTAACTGCTCCAGTACCTTCGGCCGTTCAAAGATCTCATATGGCTCCAGCGCAAAGTCAGCGGCGGTATAATCCAACAGCACACCCTTCGATTGATGCTTTTCGACCAGGTCGCGCAGCTCCCGCGTCATCTCCTGGAGTGGTCCCGGCTTCAACGTCCCGGTTACTGTGACGTCAACCAGTTGTTTTGCTGGATCGAAATGGGCGACCCATTCCATGACCAACGAGTTTAACGCAGAAGGTGCCGCGCTGCTAGCGTTGCCAAGGTCAGCACCAACATCAGGCCGCTGGGCATAAACTTCTTCGTCTTGGTCAAGCGCACTGCAAACAAAACCAGCAGCAGTGCCAATATCGTGTCCACCAGAATCTGTCGAACGCCGGGCTGGAATAGACTGGGAATGGAGGCGATAATCAGCAGGGCGGCGGAAACCGAAGACGCAATCAAGGAGACCTTGCTTCCAGCCTTAAGAAATCCGATCAAGCCGCCGACCAGCAGCAGCACGATATAGATCCACAGAATGGTGTTTTGGTTCATAGTTGTTCGGGCAGGACATTAGCCAAGAAAAAGCGCGAAAGATACCAGGAAATTAAGCGGTTGCTGGGCTGTCGTGATTCGAGTTTGCTATCCCAGTTGCGCATGAGACGAGATTTCGGTACCGGACGGTTGTTGGCTTGGTGTGCAGGAATAGTCCTGTCCATCGCGCCCGCGCCTGCTGCTGACCGTCCGCAATGGGGCGAAGCCTGGTCGCGCAACATGGTCTCTCCCGAGCGAAATCTTCCCGAAACCTTTGACCCTGCGACAGGCAAAAACATCAAATGGTCGGCCCAACTCGGAACCGAAACGCACTCCTCACCGGTAATCGCCGGGGGTCGAGTATACATCGGCACTAACAACGGGAACCCGCGTGACCCCAAGCACCAGGGCGACCGCGGTGTCCTGATGTGTTTTGAGGAGAAGACCGGCCTCTTTCTGTGGCAGCTCGTCGTACCCAAACGCGCCGAGGACATTTATTTTGATTGGCCCCAAAGCGGTATTTCTTCGCCGGTTACGGTCGAGGGCGATCGCATTTATCTAGTGAGCAATCGCGGGGAGGTCATGTGCCTGGATGCAAAGGGCATGGCCGATGGCAATGATGGCCCATTCCAGGATGAGGGCGCGCACATGACGGTAAAACCTCCTGACCCTGCAGCCACCAATATGTCGAGCGCACTAACCCCCGGACCGCTGGACGCTGATATCATTTGGCTGTTTGATTTGCCCACGGGCGCGGGAATCTGGCCCCACGATGCAGCCCACAGCTCGATCGTGATTGACGGAGACTATTTATATCTGAATAGCGGCACGGGCGTTGATAATACCCATAAGAAAATCCGCACCCCAGACGCCCCGAGCCTCGTTGTGCTAAACAAGCAAACCGGCCGGCTCGTTGCGCGCGATTACGAGCGTATGGCCCCAAACATTTTTCACAGCACCTGGTGTGCACCCTCGCTGGCCGAAGTCAAAGGCCGGCCGTTGGTATTCTTTGGCGGCGGTAACGGCATCGTTTATGCCTTCGAAACGGTTGAGCGCGCCTCCGAAAGATCCCCGGGCGAACCGTTTGGCCTCCATAAAGTCTGGCAGTTCGACTTTGACCCCACCGCTCCGAAAACCAACGTTCATCGTTACAACAGCAACCGCAGCGAAAGTCCCAGCAACTTTTACGGCATGCCCGTCTTCTACCACAACCGGGTCTACGTCGCCGGCGGTGGTGATATTTGGTGGGGCAAAAACGAGGCCTGGCTCAAGTGCATTGACGCGACTCGCTCCGGGGATATAACCACCAACGGGCTGGTCTGGTCCTATCCTTTGCAGAAACACGTGCTGCCGACGCCGGCTATTGCCGACGGCCTGGTCTTTATTGCCGATTGCGGACGCCTCTTGCATTGTGTCGACGCCGAAACTGGCAAACCCTGTTGGACCCAGGAAATTGCAGGTGAACCCTGGGCATCAGCGCTCGTGGCGGATGGGAAAGTTTATCTCGGCACTCGGGGCGGAAACTTCTACGTCATGGCTGCGACGCGCGAGAAGAAAATGCTGGCCAGCCTCGATCTGAAAAGCCCGATCAGCGCCACGTCGAGCGCGGCCAATGCTGTGCTGTACGTTGCCACGATGAATCGACTTTATGCCATCCGATCCAAGTAGTTTTTCGGACACACGCCCTCAGAGTACACGCTTCGAGGTAGCGGTTGAACACATGATCCTTGTAACGCGAGGCGCGGAGTTGCTAGGATCTTTCCGGTGAAATCGAACACGGGAAAATCTGTCGGCGTCAGACTGGCGCCGCTGATATGAGCCGCAAGGCGACTTCGTCCACACGTGTCTGTTCGGCGATGATCCTGGGCGTCGGGGCCTTTGCCTATAGCACCGCCCAGATCTTCAAAGAAGCCGGAGCCGAAGTAGCCACCTATCTCACCCGCGACTACAGTCATCATCCGCCGTCGCTGGCTGGACCTACCTATTCACGCGAACGTTTTCCTTCGCCGGCGCCACTAATCAAAGAGCAGCGCATTGATCTGGTGATTCCTATGTCGATCGACTGGGCGCTCGCCGCGTGGAAAGACGATTTGCTGGCCAATGGTGCCGCGGTCTTTTGCGCCACCGGCGAGGCGATGCGCATCGAGCGCGAGCGCGATTTTGCGCGCCAACTTTGCAGCGACTTCAAGGTCCCTTTTCCGCAGGCGCATGTTGCGCGCAATCGCCTCGAGGCGCAAGAATTGCTTAAACGCAATCCACGGGCCTACGTCATAAAGAATCCTTTGTGCTCCCCGACCAGCCCGGTTCACACCATTGTCTGCGAAACCCTGGAAGATACTCGCTCCTGGCTCAATCATATCGATTACGCCGAAGGCGTCTTTTTGCAGGAATACCTCGGCCGGGCCGAGGCCGGCCATATTGCCTTTATTAGCGGCGGCGAGATTTATTCACTGATAACGAACCAGGAATATAAACGCGCGTTTGCTGGGAATATGGGCATCGTGGCGGGAGCGCCACTGGGAGGCTTAGTAGAAAAAGATCCGGAGGACAAATACGGCCTGGCACGCGAATTATTGCACCCTCTGTTGCCATGGTTTCGGAAGGCCAAATTTCACGGGCCAATACAGGTAACCGCGGTCCGCCGCGACAACCGCTGGCACGTGATCGAATATAATATTCGTATCGGGGTCACCTCTGGCGCAATGCTGCTCCGACTGCTGAAAAATCCGCCTCAAGTCGTCTTGGCCACGGCGCAAAACAAGAAACTCGAACCGGAATTTAACGATCGGGCCCGGTTCGGCTGCTCGATCACCCTGGCAGGGTATGGCTATCCTTATGTCCAGATAGCCGGCCCGCAATTGCCGGTAAACGTCAATGAGCCGTTCGATTGCGACGTGTGGTGGAACGAGGTTGCGCTCGATTCCGATGGTGGATTGAAGGCGACTGGGCACCGAATCGCCGATGTGGTAGCGCTCGGTATGACCTTGCCCGAAGCGACCGCGAAGGCCTACTCGAATATCCGAAAAATTCGATGCCTTGGCAGCTATTACCGGGAAGACATCGGCCGGAGCCTCTGGCCGCCGGGCGCAATCTGACGAGTAATTAATAATGTTCATACGCATCTGAGTTGAAATCCGAGCGCCGAAATCTGAGGGCCGAAAGGCCGAAACTCGAATCCCAAAAACTTCGGGTCTCGGTATTCGACCTTTGGGTTTCTGAATTTCGCCGGTCAATAGTTTGCAATCGGCTCTAATTTTCTATGCCTCAACCGACGCCTGCCCTCCTGGATTCAGTTGAAACTCAAACTGCTGCGGCCACTATCCCACTCACCGAAACGCCGAATACCCGTGCTGACGCCAGACCAGAGCCGCTCTTGCCACCCCAGCCACCGAGGCCCGCCTGGATTGAAATTGACCTGCAACGGCTACAGGCAAACTTTCGTCTGATCAATCAGCACAAGCCTGCAAATCTACGAATCCTTTCTGTTGTAAAAGATGACGGTTATGGGCATGGGGCGCTTGCCGTGGCCCGCGCGGCGCTTAATTCCGGAGCCAATTTTCTCGGATTAAGCACCCTTGAGGAAGCGATTACGCTCCGTGAGCGCGGTCTCCAAGCGCGCATGTTACTGTTGGGGGACCGTCACGAAACGGAATTACCGTGGTGCCTCGCTCACGAGTTGACCTGCTGCGTCAGTGAACCGTATTCGGTGCTTCAACTCGGCGCCCTGGCTGCTCGGGCGAACAAACGCATCCCAATGCACGTAAAGATAAACACGGGGATGAACCGCTACGGTGTGCGCTGGACGGAAGCCGCTTCCCTGGCGCAACTCATCGAATCGACCAAATCGCTCTATGTGGAAGGAGTGCTCAGCCATTTTGCGCAATCGGACGAGGCCGACAAGACTTTCGCTCTGCTGCAGTTATCACGTTTTGAACAGGCACTGAGAGACATCGCTGGACTGGGCATTTCGGTGAAAGTCAAACATCTCTGCAATAGCGGTGGTTTCCTCGATCTGCCACAGGCCCATTTCGATATGGTGCGGCTTGGCATTCTTCCATTGGGCGTTTACCCGTCGTCCGTCTGTAAACGCATGCAAGGAATTGAACCGGTGATGTCAGTCAAAGCGCGGATTGCCGGAATTCAGAACCTGCAGACCGGCGACTCTGTCGGCTATGGCATGCGCTATACCGCTGCTGCACCTCGCCGAATCGCGGTGTTGCCCATTGGTTATGGCGATGGCTTTCCTCGCGTTCGGAACCAGGGCTGTGCGCTTGTTCACGGACAGCGGGCCCCACTGGTTGGCGGCGTGGCGATGGATGCCATCACCGTTGACATCACCGAAATCCCCGAGGCCAAATTATGGGATGAGGCCGTTATCCAAGGCCGCCAGGGAACTGAAGAAATTTCCGTTCATGAGATGGCTAAATTGAAAAACTCCGTCTCATATGATCTTTTGGCCGGATGGCGGAGGCGCTTGCCTCGCATTTACGTCGGAGCTCCCACCGCATGAAGCTGGTTTTCTCGGAGAGCAAGCCCGATTACGCCCACTACATCTTCCCGTATGCCATCTGGGCCTTTCCCGAGCCTGGCGAAACCCCTGCTGATCTGTTCAATCAGGGTTTCCTGCCGTCCTCTAGGGAACTCGACCGGTTTTACCTCTGTCGCCAGGTCCGAGTAAACCTCACACAATATCAGCCTTCTTCGGAAAACCGCCGTATTGCGCGCAAAGGCGAAGGCCTCGCAGTGAAACTCTTGTCGCGAGCGGAGTTCGATTACACCCCGGCTCGCCGCGACTTTTACAAGACTTATGCCGATATCCGGTTCGGCAAGGACACGATGCCTTACGAGCGCTTGGACTCGCTCTTCCAGGGGAGGCTCACCTCGCACGTCTTAATCGTGACCGATTCATTGACCGGCGCCGAGGTTGGCGCGGCAACCCTCTATGTCGACCAGCCCGTTTTCGCTTATTACTATTACGCCTTTTACGATCTGAATTATTACAGCCGCAATCTCGGCATGTTTATGATGACCACTGCCGTCAATCTTTTCACCGAACGCGGTTTCCAATTTCTCTATCTTGGGTCCTGTTATTCGCAAAATGCTCTGTACAAGACCCAGTTCGCAGGCGCTCAGTTCTTCAACGGTGTCCGCTGGTCCTCCAATCTCGACGAACTGAAATACTTGATTCGCCGCGAACGGCACGAACAGCACTTGCTTGAAAGCGAAGAATACCGCCGCGCGTTTTACGAAGGCGACCTAAACCAGGCCGTGATGGCCAGCGGATTTCGTGTGCAAATCACCTCGGGATAGGACCAATTGGACTGATAGGTCCTAATTTCTTGCCAGAGTACCGTCCCGACGGAGTCGGAAACGTTCCCCGCGCCACTCGACCCTGTTGCCGAAGAATGCGAGCAACCAAATGCCGAATTGGAGGATGTCTTTCAGCAGGACAAACCACGCGTCGCTCAGGCTGGGGCGGACCTGAGTTAGGCGTCTGTGCAAATCCATTGCGACGCCGATGCGCAAAACCAGGCTACCCACAATAACCGCAAACACAAACCTCGTTGGCGCGGCAGCCAGCCAAAGCAGCGGCCACAAGGTCGCATTGCTCAGGATACTGAAAAAATACGGCACCGGTTGGCAAACACGGATCGTCCGTGCCCAGCGGAGTTGATGCTTCCATACCGCGCGCCAGCCCATCCGGGCCGACCAGCATTCGACCACGACTGAAGAAATGGCAATTCGGCCACCGAGTTGGGCTATGCGATGACCTAACTGATAATCGTCCGCAAGGCAATCGGCCAGCGTGCTAAACCCACCGATTTGCTTCAAGTCCGCGCGCCTAACGAGCATTACCGCACCAAGCGCGAAGTCCAAAGGCTTAAGACTTTGTGATTGCAGAACCTGGCTCCAAAAATCCGCGTTGATTGCGATCGCCTCCCACCGCATCGCATCGGTCGTCGGGTTAGCCAGTCGATAAAAGCAATTTACCAGCCCGACCTCCGGAGTTTGCAACGGCAGAACTGACTGTGCCAAAAGATCCGGCGGTACTTTGACATCGGCATCGCTTATGACAAAGACGCTGTGCTGAGTCTCCTGTTCCAGTTCGGCCAGTTTTGAGACCTTCAAATTAGTTCCGGTCAGGGGGCCACAGACGATGAGCCGAGCGTCAACCTCAGGGAACTCCTTAATCAGCTTATTTACCACTAAACACACCGGATCATCCGCCGCGGCAACCCCAAACAGAATCTGCAGTGGCCCATCGTACGCCTGCGCGAACCAACTGCGAAGGCATGCTTCAGTCGTCTCATCGCAACCCTTCAGCGGTTTGAGCAGCGTCAGGCCCGGAGCAAATGAACTCGTCGAAAGTCGCGAATGAAGTGGAAAACGACAAGCGACAAGCCACTGCCAAAGCAGCAGCCCAACACTCAGCAGAGCCAATGACCCCACGATTATTCGCAAAACCACTGCCGCTTCCTAAACCCGACTGGGTAGCGTGGCAAGAGCAAAGCCAGCGGAAGGCCCGCAGTGGGCAGCTAAAAATCGCCGCCTCTGCGCAGGAATAGGTTTAGAACTCCACTTTTTCGCCTTTCGGGGCAAGGCTCACCAGGTACTCCATTAGGTCGCTCAGCTCGCCCTCAGCTATTTTACCCCGCCATGGCGGCATGTAGAGCGGCGGTGGCGCCTTCTTGGCATTCATAACCGGAATCTCGCGCTGACCATCGAGAATGCGCTTTTTGAGTTCGTCTTTGCTGTAGCCTTCGGAAACCATCTTCAGGCCAGGAACCTGTTCGGCGGTCTTGGCATTGGGATTGGGTACGCCGCCCTGGCCATCGGCCCCGTGGCATCCTGCGCAACCATACTTTTTATAAACCGCTTTGCCACGGTCCAACGGGGTCATCAGTGATGGGATTCTCATAAACCCGATCACGTTGGTGTCGGTTAAGGAGAGCAGGAATTCCGTCAGCGCACGTATCTCCTGTTCGTTGAAGTTGAATTGTGGCATGACAGTACCCGGGGTGACGGCAGCCGGATTCTTAAAATGCGAGCTGATCCATTGCGCATCATGGCGCTTGGCGACTTCGTCCAACTCCGGGCCAATCGTACCGCCTTTGCCGGCAATGGCGTGACAGCCAATGCAGCCTTTTTCCGCGAAAAGCCGCCGGCCCGCTTGAGGACCAGGTATGGTTTTCATCGAAACGTAATACGCACTCAGAGCCTCGCCAGTGAAGCTGAGGACGTAAAGGGTTAGCGCGCTCAGGTCCGCGTCACTGGCTTTAATGGGCGGCATCGCGGACCCCGGCGTCACTGCGGCCGGCGTTTTGAAATGTTTGAGCAGCCAGGCGGCGTCACGCTTGGCGCCGACGTTATCCAGTTCCGGTCCAACAACTCCTCCGGCGCCATGGAGTTTATGGCACCCAATGCAGCCACTCTCTTCGAACACGGCACGGCCCCTCGCCAGATCAGGCGCTTCCGGCATGTCGGCCGGCAGGTGGCATTTCGCGCAAGCGGATTGGATGTACTTCATATCCAACATCGGTCGATCCCAGTGTTCGACGTGGCCGTGCGCGGCGACGCGCGTGGTGGCGCGGCCCTGACCCTGGTGACAGATGGTGCACCCGAACTTGTTGAAGGGATGGCGATCGTGATTCGGATGGTACGCCAGTGGCAAAGGAAAGCCGGCGTAGCTGGGATCCTCGACCGACACGTGACAGCTGGTGCAGCGGTCCACCCGGTCCAAATCGGGCAGAACGACCTGACGAACCTCCAACGGGGTCCGCGCGGCGTCAGCGCGCTGTTCGGGCGTGGCCGCGCGGGCGAGCTCGTCCTTGATATACCGTTGTTGCCAGTCCTTCCATTCACGGTGCTGGTCCTTATAGAACGCCGTAACTACGAGGATGCCAACCAGCAGACCCAGTACGGCGAACCACAGGTAGAGTTTGCGCACCGATGGTTCCATTAATGCTCCTCAGCAACTGGGGTGGCGGGCTTCCAGGGCAATTGGAACGCCCAGTTAGGGCCCCGAAAGACGGTCCCGATGACCGTCAAGACAATCGCTGCACTAAGACACAAACTGAAGATAGTGATCGCCACTCTGCGTTCACCCGAAAACCACACGCCAACTCCGCGGCGTTTGCGATCAAGATACGGCAAAGCAATCAGCGCTGTAACGAGCAACCCGGGCACCACCACGCCGCCCCAAAAGGCAGAGTAAGCGACTAATTCCTGCAAACCGAGAAAATACCAGGGAGCTTTGGCCGGATTCGGCGGATGGACGGGATTGGCAATTTCCTCGAGAGGCGCATTCCAAAAGATGGCCAGGACCAGAACCACTGTCATGGTCGCCATGAACAACAGAATTTCGCGGAAAACCAAGTTGGGCCACGTAAACACCTCTTCTTGAGGATCGATGCCCACGACAGGCGTTGTGCCTCGTGCCAATTCCATAAGCCCGTAGCTCTTTGTCTGGGGTAATTGAGCGACGGCTAGGTCCTCGCGGGTGGCCACAGGCTCATCGGGACGCGCCAATCCGCCGTCCTTGCGAACTCGCCAGAGATGTACACCGATCAATAGCACGGCCGCCAGTGGCAAAACAATCACATGCAGCACATAGAAGCGGATGAGGGCGGATTCTCCTACCACGTGACCGCCGAGGAAAAGGAATTTCAGCTTTTGGCCAACTACCGGCGCATAACCAGCGATGCTGGTGCCGACAGTGATCGCCCAATAGGCCAATTGATCCCAGGGCAACAGGTAACCGGTGAAGGACAGGCCCAGCGTAAGCAGGAACAGGCCAACCCCAATGACCCAATTAAATTCACGTGGCGGTTTGTACGCCGCGGTGTAAAAGGCCCGGCACATGTGGAGCGCAACGAAGAGGACCATCAGGTGCGCCGCCCAGCGATGCATGTTGCGCAGGACCTGACCGGCCGTAACGACAAACTCCAGGTCTTTCATGTTCTGATAGGCGTAGTCCGTTGCCGGCACGTAATAGAACATCAGCAGCACACCGGTCCCAGTGAGGATCAAAAACAAGTAAAGGGAGATCAGCCCCAGGCCGAGCGTCGTGCGAAACTTCAATGCCCGGCGATTGACCTTGGCGGGTTGGAAATGCAGGAAAAAACTCGAAATGGCGACCTGGGCGCGTTCGAAATTGCTCTCCGGCAGGCCGACGCGAAAAATCGAGCGCCCGACGCGGGTGCTACGGAAGGTTTTCCAGAGTGCATTAAGCATATCAGGGTTAGACCACTAGGTATTTGTCGGCCTTAACTGCTTGCGCCGTGTCAATCACGAGGTGACCATCGCGGCTGAGAGTTATCTCGAACCAGGCAAGAGACGACGGCGCCGGCCCGCTGACAACCGCGCCCCTTTTATCGAACACGCTGCCATGACAGGGGCAATGAAATCCGTCTCCCGCGAGATTCACGGTACAGCCCAGATGGGTGCAGACGGCCGAGGCGGCGCGGAAAGTGTTTCCTTTATGGAATAGGAACACCCGCAGATTCGGCATGAAAGTCGATCCCTCGGGATAATCTTCGGGTTTCAGGGCTTTAAAACGTCTCTCGGGCTCATAGAGAACGTTGGGAACCAGGAACCTTGCGGCTGCGGCCATTGAAGCGGCCGTCGCGAAAAGCGCCGAGCACCAGCCCAGCGACAGAACAACAAAACTCCGCCGTGGCAGTTTCGGTTCAGGAATCGGATTCATATCTCGAAAAGATTCACGCCGGCACCCATTCGACTTTCTCCATGGTGATGGCTCCAGTCGGACAACGTACCGCGCAAAGCCCGCAACGGATGCACCGGGTCTCGTCCTTTATGATGCCCCCGTGCTCGCCTGCGTTTGGCAAATGGCCGTAGCGCGCGAGCAACGCCGCATTGAGTTTTTCGTCACCTCGAAGCGCCAACACATCCACTAAACGGAGGCAATTCTCTGGGCATACGTCGGCGCAGCCGCCACACAGAATGCATTTGTCTGCATCAAAGATCGGGCTGACATGGCACTTCAAGCAACGCAAGGCTTGAATGCTGGCGCCAGGTTCGGGATAAGGCTCTTCGACTTCAGCGATGCCGATACGGCGGTCGAGCGGCAGGGTCGGCGGTGGGCGCCGGGTCATCTTCTCGTAATCCGGCGGCATGTGGTAGTGCTCGGCAGGATAGACCGTCACACGCACCTTGCGCGGCATTTCCGGTACGCGCCCGGTAAGGTATTGGGCGATCGAGCGGGCGGCTCGCTGCCCCTCGGCGACAGCCGTGATAATGATTCTTGGGCCGAAAGCCAGATCCCCGCCGGCAAAGATATCGGGGCGGGAAGTGGCCAATGTCGCCGGATCCGTCTGGACCATGCCACGTGGTGTCACCTTCAAATTATCTTCGGGCTGGATCCAGGAAAGATCCGCCGCCTGGCCGATGGCCAGAACGACGGTGTCACAGGAAACCGTCTCTTCACTCCCTTCAATGAATTGCGGATTGAACCGGCGGTTTTCATCGAATACCCGGCTGCACCGGACCAATTCTATTCCGGTAACCTTACCGTCCCGGCCCACGATTCTCTTGGGTCCGAACCGGGTGTGGAGTCGGATGCCTTCCCGCTCTGCCTCCTCAATCTCTTCACGCGCCGCGGGGATTTCATCAAGATTCTCCAAACAGTACATGTGGACCTCGGGAACTCCTTTGCGAATGGCTTCCCGCGCGACATCCAGAGCCAGGCGGACCTCGTCCGGGGCCTCGGGCTCACGCGCGGTTAACTGTTCCAAGGCCGAGGCCGCTTGGTGCAGAGCAGTGCGGAGCTCCGCCTCGCTCATGCCGGAGAACTGTTCGGCCTGGCGAACCACTGAACGCGCTACGTCAAAGGCAACATTACCGCCCCCAATCACTACGACCTTGCGGCCGAGCGAAACGCGAAAGCCGAGATTGACGTTGAGCAGGAACTCGATTGCCCGCAGCACACCGTCATTTTGCACCCCTTCAATGGCGAGTTCGCGACTCTTGTGGGCGCCAATCCCTAGAAAAACAGCCTGAAAGCCTAGTTTCTTCAGATCCGCGAGAGTGAAATCGCGCCCCAGGCGCTGGTTGTGGCGGATCTCCACGCCTAAGGATTCGATTGCCTTAATTTCAGCCTGAACGACTTCGCGCGGCAGGCGATATTCGGGTACCCCAAGCACCAGCATGCCGCCCGCTAGGCTTTGTGCCTCGAAAACCGAAACCGAGAATCCCATCAGGGCCAATTCGTGCGCGCAGGAAAGACCCGCCGGTCCGGCGCCAATCACGGCCACTTTCCGTCCCGCCGCTCCGAGCGTTTTCCAATCCTTTGCGCGCAATTGCGGATAAACTCGTCCAAGATCGAAGTCGTTCGACTCCACACCGAACTTTTCACAAACAAACCGTTTTAAGGCTCGAATGGAAATGGCCGCATCCAGCGCCCCGCGCCGGCATTTCGCTTCGCAAGGGGCAGCGCACACGCGTCCGCAGATTGATGCAAATGGATTGGGCGTGCGCGCGATTATATAGGCCTCCTCATAGCGACCTTCCGCAATCGCCTGCACATAGCCGCCCGAATCCGTCCGCACCGGACAACCCTCGCGACAGAGCACCTGCCGCGTGAAGTAGTTCACGTCCGGGAGCTCGACCGTGTAAGTTCCAGCCATGGGCAGTCTTCCTTCAAAGCTGAGGGTTTCCGGTCGTGTTCCGGGAGTGTGCGCTTACTTATCGTACTTATCGCGTATTTCTTTGATCTTCGCCTCAGCCGCAGTTTTCTCCTGGGGGCTGGCTTTCGCCAACTTTTCGTCCACCATCGCCTTTTTGCGGATGCTGGAGTCATACACCAGGAAATCAAAAATCTTCTTGCCTTCGCCGGCGCCAATGCCGCTCCCCGGTTTGTACATCATCCGCTTGATATACCGCGACCATTCTTCCGGCAGCGCGTAATCCGAATTGATGGGTCGGCTGAGTTTGTGGCACTGGGTGCATTTCGTGGAGAACACCTCGTAGTTTTCCTTGATGCCATCCGGGTACTTCGAGACATCGATCGTCGCCGGCCCTTTTTCAAACCGTTCAACTCGTGCCTTGGTTGCGGCGTCGAGCTCTTCGGCGGCACGCGTCGTGATCGTGAGGCTGGCGCCGAGCGCGAGGCCCAGTATGACTAACGTATGCTTCTTCATTTTGTTCATTTTTGTTTTCAAGAGGTATTTAGAATCCGTAGGACAATTGGAAGATCAGTTGGTTATGATCGAAATCCGGGTTGTTACTTTCGGCAAATTCGTAATCACCTTCAAAGAGCAACGTGTTGGTAATGTAATAAATGAAACCAGGTGTGAACCGGTGCGCTTTCGTCGAGAAGCCATCGTTCAGTTCATCGTAGCGCGCAACCAATTCGATGTTGTTGATTAGCGGAAGCTCCAGACTTAGCCCGGCCAGCTTGTAACCGGCCTGGATCCACCAGCCGTGCTGGTTCAAAGTCCCGACATCGTCGGTCTGAACCCAGTCGTAAATGTATTCGCCCTTGACCTCAATATTTGGACCCAAATGCAGTGCGCCATCAAACACCACCGACGACCACAACCTGTTGTCCGCGTCGTTCCACGGCCCAGTCTGCCCGGAGATCCCAAGCTCGAGATCATAATGAGGTTTCAGAGGATAGAACCAGCCAATGCGGCCACCACCGCTGGGTGAGCCATGCAAATTCCCGGAGCTTCCATCCGATTTGATTCCCACGTTGCCACCCAAGTCAATCTGGTCGTGGTTGGCGCTGCCATCGGAAGAGGACGGCCCGTTGGCGCCATAGATGGAATAGGCGATGGACTGACCGGATGTGCCCAATGGCACTGAGCCGCGCAACTGGGCGCCAATACCGCTACCAGGCACTAAGCTGCGGGGCAGCGGGTCGTCCGGCACCTTGTTGAGCCAGCCGGCAGTCCGCTCGCTGTACGTGCCCAGCGGGAGCAGCATATCCCCGCCGACGAAAGTGACATAATCGTTGATGAGGTAGTCCAGAGTCGCAAAACTCAGATCCACCGCAGTCTCGGTGCCGCTGTCATGGGAGCCCGTGGTCCCATTCTGTAGCGTGACGTCAAAGCCAGCTTCAAACAAGATGTTGTCCCGAGCGCGAAATAGGAAGATGGGTGCGAAGTCCGCGAAAACAAATGCGCTGTGGGAACCATCCGTTTTGCCGAACTGAACCTCCGCGTCACCCACCATGGTGAAATTATGAGTAGCGGCAGGACCTTCCGGAATGGGATGGATCGGCTGAACCTGAGCTGCCGCCTCCGCCTTTTGCTGGGCATCCGTGGCGGTCTTCTGCGTATCGTCCACGCGTTGTTTGAGATTCTGGATCTCCTTCTGATCCTGCTCATGCACTTGTTTGTCCTGGTCGATTGTCTTTTGGTCCTGTTCGTGGGCCTTTTCGAGCTGGTCCAGTCGCTGACCTTGTTTGTTGACCAAATCCTTCAAAGCGTTGAATTCATCATCGCTAACGGCGGCTACGGCAGGCGATGTCAGGCATGCGCTCAGGCCGCAGATTGCCGGGAGAACTGCGAGAACATGCAAACGGTTTTTCATAAAAGCAGTTTTTTGAAAAGCAGATGGTTTGTGGTTCAGGGTCTTCCGCTATCCTCCTGGAGGTACTTCAGGATCGCCTTGGCCTGCTCAGCGGGAATATTGGCCCGCACACGCATGTGGAGCATGATGGTCTTCCACTGCGCCGCGGTTCGTTCGGTCGCATAACGCTCTGGATGGCATCGGTTGCAATGCATCGCGTAGAGGTCCGCGCCTGAAAACTTCTTCTTTTCCGCTTTCTTCTCGGTCTGTTTTTCCGTTTTCACGTCCTTCTCGGAGCTGGGATCCGCTGCCGTCAGACCGGCCAGCGAGGCCGCATAAATTGCGGCCGCCGTCGCGGCCAGCGCGAACCCTGCCCGCCACTGTGATTTGAGCGAACTGAGCCGATTCATGTATTTCCTTCGGTTACTGGTTTGTGTTTAGGACCATAGTACTGGCGCCGGCCAACAGACATTTCGGACCAACTACCGGCGCTCGACCCGGGCTGCCTTTCCGCAGCTTCTTTCGTATAGCCTTTTGCGCGGTTTCGTGGCTACTTGACGGTTGGCTTTTGCTGATTGCCTATTGGCTGTGAGGAAACTGGAGGCGTGCTGGCGAGCAAATGAAGGAGGCTTGGGCCGAAGAAAGCAGCGCACCAGCCGCTCAGCAGGATTCGATCAGTGAATCTGCGAATCAATCAATTGTACGTTGGCAAACAAAGGCGCTGTTCCAGACCAACCTTTGATTCGCTGACTCCCTACCTTGCTAATTCATTGATTAATGGCCAGCTTTGACCGCAGCAGTTCGCGGTATTCAGAAGGTGGCATGCCGACATGCCGCTTGAACACGCTGTTGAACCGTGGGATTGAACCGAAACCTGAAGCAAAAACAATTTCTGAGATTCTTCGCGAAGGATCGCTCAGCAGTGCTTTTGCCTTCTCGACGCGGGCGCGCGCTATGTATTCAGTGAGTGTGAGGCCGGTCACTTTCTTGAAGAGCTTGCAAAAATAAAAGCGGCTAACGTGCACGTGCTCGACGACCTGTTCCAGGGAAATGGTTTCCTCGACATGGGCCTGGACGAATTCCTTCGCGCTCGCCACCGGAGGGGGATCGACCTTTAAACCGGCAAGAGCCAAACGACCGGCTGAGTCCGCCAGATATTGGGCAAAGACCTCCAGCAATTGGACCGCTGCCTGGAAGCGTTCGGCCGTTAATACGGCCGTTTCGAAGTAAGCCTTTCGAGCTTTCTTTATCCAATCCTGCGTCACACCGTTTCCTAACCGCGCAATGATCATTTGAAAATCACGCTCGGTGGGTTCGCGCCGGAAAATCTGACCGCTCAGAAGCGTGGCGATGTGATGGCCCCCAACAATGACCGGGGTGGCAACGACGGTGAGGCCCGCATGACAATAAAGTTGGTGTGTGCTCAGTTTGCGTGCAGCGTTCTGTCGCGCTCGCTCCTCAGTTTCCAGACATATACCCGAGGTTGTCGGGTCGCAGGCCATTAACCTGCAGAACAAATTGTCCTGACATCCGAATTGACGACCTTGCCAATTCCCTTGAGCGGGAACCACCTTGAGCGTGACACCGGTTGCTCTGCGGAACGCTCCCTCATAGAAGGAAACGAGTGGCAGGCGCGCCAAATCCTCAAATGCCAAGGGCTTCATTGATTATCATTAACGAACACCTAAACGATAATAAACGATAACAAGTCCGCCCGCGGACTGCTGCTTGGCATTGATTCTCGTTCAATCACCGCCAATCGTAAAGAGGCAATCTGCGAAGAAATCTGACTTTCGGCTGCGGTCGTAGTGATCAGAACGCTTGACAGATTTCACTTTGTAGTGCAAAGTCTAGCTCATGGAATCGAATTGGGCGGCCGAGCATCTCCAGGTCATTCGCACCCTCATGGAGCGCTCCGCCCTCTACCGCCGCGCGCTTGCCCCCGTCATGATCTTCAACGGACTGCTGGGAGTCGCCGGCGGCATCGTGGGCTGGGCTTTGCATATCAACTCAGCTCAGGCATTTATCGGCTATTGGGCTGCGCTGGGGGTTGCTGCTCTGATCGGATCGTTTTTGCTGGTACGACGCCAGGCCCTCAAGGAATCAGAGCCCTTTTGGTCGCCGCCAACCCGCCGCATCGCCCAGGCGCTCCTGCCTGCCCTGTTTGTCGGATCAATTGCCGGTGTGCTAAGCCTGGCGTGCCCAAACTGGGATTTCCTTCAGCCGTGGGCCCTACCCGCCTTATGGATTTTACTCTACGGTTGTGCCTTGACTGCGGCCGGTTTCTTCATGCACCGCGGGATTAAGCTGCTGGGTTGGCTATTTATTCTCACAGGCTGCGCGTTAATCGCCTCCCGCTGCCAGACCGATGCCCTGCTCTCACTCAGCGGCGGGCACCAGGTCATGGGCGGCGTATTCGGCGGACTGCATTTGGCGTATGGCATTTACCTTTACTTCACCGAGCAGCGCAGGAATGAATCGTGAACCCGCAATCCTTCCTCCAGCTCGATCGCGTTATTCACGAGAAAGGGCGGCTGGCCATTATGTCGATGCTGGCCGCCACACCCGAATTGTCGTTTACCGAAATGCGGGATGCCCTCGCCATGACCGACGGCAATCTGACGACGCATATTCGCACTCTCCAGGAAGCCGGTTACGTCTCGGTTACCAAATCCTTCCAACACAACCGACCGTTGACTACCTGTTCATTGACCGCCGCCGGCAAGAAGGCCTTCACCAATTACATCAACCTGCTGGAGCAAATCATCCAGCAAACCAAAGGTAAATAGCGATGATTTTGAACGAAAGCGGGACCCGTGCGTCTGAATACTTTGCAATGCAAAGCAGCTTAGAGAGGACTCTCGCGAATGCCGTTCTGCCAAAATCTTAATTCTCCTTTTTTCTCTATGAAAATTATTCGCTCAGAACATCTCGGTATGTGCTTCGGCGTCCGCGACGCCATCGCCTTGGCTCTCGAGGAATCCCGCAACCAGCCACTCACTATTTTGGGCGACCTGGTTCATAATGAAACCGTGCTCGAACAATTGCGCGCGCGCGGAATCACCATCGCGCACCAGATTGCGGGCGTGCAGACGTCGACCGTGATGATCACGGCCCACGGCGCCTCGCAGACAAGCATGTCGCGCGCGCGTCAGCATGGTCTCGGCGTGCTAGAAGCCACCTGCCCCCTCGTTCATGCGGCTCACCGCGCAGTGGAAAAATTAGTGCAAGAAGGTTATCATCCTGTGCTGATTGGCAAACGCGACCATGTCGAGGTCCGCGGCATGACTGAGGATTTGAAGTCTTTTGACGTCGTGCTCACTGAAGCCGACGTCTTCGCATTACCGGAGCGGCCGCGCTTCGGCATTGCGGCCCAGACCACTCAACCAATCGACCGGGTTAGATATTTAGTCGGCCTGATCCGGTGGCGCTTTCCGAAGTCGGACGTGCGTTTTATCGACACGGTCTGCCAGCCGACCAAACAACGTCAAAACGCCGCGAGCGAGTTGGCGCAGAAATCCGACGTTGTGGTCGTAATCGGTGGCGCCCACAGCAACAATACGCACGAATTAGTGAAGACCTGTCTCAAACACTGCTCTCGGGTTTATCATGTGCAGACGGCGGACGATCTAAAGCCTGAATGGTTTGCCGGGGCCGACACAGTTGGGATCACGGCGGGAACTTCAACGCCTGACTCGATCATCAATTCAATTGAAATCTGGCTGCTGAATTGGAGCGGCAGCCAACCTGAGCCGAACCGGGTCGCAAACGACGTCCGCCCTGCACACCTATCCTCGCAGCCACTCAAAGCAGCATAGATCATATGTCGACTAAGAGTATTGAATCAGCTGCAACCGCCCGGTGGTGGACCGTAACCGTTTTCGCCATTGCGATGGCCTGGGTGGAAGCTGCGGTGGTTTTCTATCTGCGGACGATGTTTAATCGCATGGAACCTTATCAACCGAATCCGTTGCCCGAGTTTGCGAACCTTGGAAAAACTGAACTTGTCCGTGAAGCCGCCACGTTGGTGATGCTGCTAACGATCGGAATGATGATTGGATCGACGTGGCGGAAGCGCCTCGGTTATTCGGCGATTGCATTCGGTATTTGGGATATTTTCTATTACCTCTTTCTTAGGGTAATGTGTGGCTGGCCCCATTCGTTGTTCGACTGGGATATTCTGTTTTTGCTGCCGTTGCCATGGTGGGGACCGGTGTGCGCGCCAATATCAATCGCCGCCCTGATGATCATTTGGGGAACCCTGGTTAACAGTGAACCCGAGGATACCAAACCGATCGGGGAAAGACGAGCATGGCTGATGAGTTGGATCGGGGTGTTGATTGCCTTATATGTCTTTATGAGCGACAGCATCAGGGCGCTCAAGCATGGTGAGGACGCGGTGCGCAATGTACTGCCGGTTAGCTTCAATTGGCCCTTATTTGGAGTCGGCTTTGTTTTGATGGCCATGCCTGCCCTGGTGCTTTTGCGGGAATTCCTCGTGCACAGCCGGCTGAGACCAACCCCGGAACTGGCGAAAATCGAGCCGAGCTGAGGATCCGGCTATGGCTATCAGCGCCCCAACTCTCGACAAAACCAGCCTCAGCTCCTTGCTCCGAGGGGAAGCAGAGTATTTCCGTACCTGGATTGAAAACTCCCATGCCACAGATGTGAGCCGGTGTGTGATCATTATTGTCGCCGGGTCTGGACTTTATGGCGCAGCCATCGGGTATTGGCGTGCCCCATTACAGGCTCTATTTGTGGCGGCAAAACTGCCGCTGATAATTCTCCTCACCACCTTGGGCAACGCCTTGCTTAATGCGATGCTCGCCCCCTTGCTGGGTCTGAATATCGGATTCAAGCAATCTCTTAAGGCAATGCTGATGAGCTTCACGATCGCTTCCGCCATTTTGGGTGCGCTGAGCCCGGTCGCCGCGTTTATGATTTGGAATATGCCGCCCCTGATGCCGGACTCTCAAACCTCAGGTGTGACTTACAACCTGATTCAACTCTCGCTGGTCGCGATCATCGCCTTTGCTGGAATTGCCGCGAACCTCCGGCTCGTCCAACTCCTGAAACACCTGAGCGGTAAAGCTGCGGTCGCTCGCCGGGTGTTGTTCGCCTGGCTCGCAGGGAACCTGTTCCTCGGCAGTCAACTGGCTTGGATACTCCGTCCCTTCATCGGCTCGCCGGACCTGCCGGTTGTTTTCCTGCGCCCTACCGCATTCCAAGGCAATTTTTATGAAACGGTTTTTCGCGCAGCTATGCATTTGCTGCAAGTGCAATAAATAAAAGGCTAACACCTGAACCAATGTTATGAACTCAATACCATCCAATGTACCACCGCCAATCCCTGCGCCGCTCATCAACGCTCCTGGATTGGCCTTAGGTGAAGAACCGAGCGAACGCGAACCAATCCCGAACGCAGTCGCTGCAGCCGAAGCCATCCTGCGACAACCCCGGCGCGTCATGTTCCAACTCCGGCAAGGTGGTTCAGGCGGGTTGATTGCCGCAATGTTCTCTGTGGCGCTCTTATGCGCCGTCCTTTATGGCCTGGTCGTCGGCAGCTTTTCGATGGGAACCCAAATCTGGGCTGCTCCACTAAAAATCGCCGGTGGTCTGTTGATTTCTGCCCTAATCTGTCTGCCCAGCCTTTACATTTTTGCCTGTCTAAGTGGGTCACAAGCTCGATTCGGTGAGATCTGCGGGCTGGTCGCCGGCTTACTGCTCTTGATGACGATCCTTCTCGTCGGCTTTGCCCCGGTTGCCTGGCTCTTTTCCCAATCTACCGAATCAGTCGCCTGGATGGGTGCGCTTCATCTCGTCTTTTGGTTCATTGCCAGTTGTTTTGGGCTCCGCTTCTTACAGGCAGGTTTTTCGCATTCCCAAGCCCGTTCTACTGCCGGCCTGAACACGTGGGTCATCATTTTCATGTTAGTAGCCGTCCAGATGACGACTGCTTTACGCCCGCTGGTAGGCAAGTCCGATACCTTCTTTCCTCAAGAGAAAAAACTGTTTCTGACGCACTGGGGTGATTGCCTTAAGCCATTGAAGACCGAACCGCGCTAATCTAAATTCAGCGGCTTAAGGACAGGCTTTAAGTTCGTGACTAAATGGCGTCGCGGACTATGATGCAGGGTCCGGGTAACATATGTATTTATTGAGACTGGCATTCAAAAGAGAAACGGCTATGGCCGTGCTCGCTTTGTTGATGGCCTCCGGCGTTAGCGTTGCCCTGGTGGCCGCGCGGATCATCTGGACCGGACACTTGCATTACGGCTTTCTTGCCTGGAACCTTTTTTTGGCCTGGGTACCCTTGCTTTTCGCGCTCGCTGCGTGCGATGCCCACCAGAAGCGAGTGGGAAGAAATTGGCGATTCTGGGGCTTTGCCGGCGCATGGTTGCTTTTTTTTCCAAATGCCCCGTACATCTTTACCGATATAATCCATCTGGACGCCTCGCGTTACGGACATTTTTGGGTCGACCTGGTCCTGGTACTGTTGTGTGCACTAACCGGGCTAGTGCTAGGTTTTGTTTCCCTTTTCCTGATGCAGTCGGTAGTCCGGCGGACGCTCGGCCAGGCCGCCAGTTGGCTATTCATCGCCATTGTGGCCGCGTTGAGTGGATTTGGCGTTTACCTTGGCCGTGTTCTCCGCTTCAACAGTTGGGATGTCCTGCTGAAGCCCTTTGCCCTGTCCCGTAGCATCGGACACTGGGCTACTGACCCACTGGCCCATCCGGCTTCCTTCGTATTTCCAGCCCTCTTTGCCACTTTCATGTTCGTTGCTTACGTTCTGCTGTATGCCTTGACGCACCTGCGACAGACACAGCATTTCACCTTCCAGACGACGGAATAGGAAACAACACAGCTGTTAGGCGCCCGCGGTCCCCCGCTCGCTAAAGGGCACTTGGAAATGCTTTCGGCCGGTATTCGGCTTTCGATGTTGGCTTATTCTGCAACAGCTTCTTCTAGAAAGGAAAGCCCAGCGAAAATTGGAGTGTCCCGGAGGGATCGTGCGGGCGCGGGTTTAGATTATACCCGTATTCAAGACGCACTGGACCAATCAGCGTGCGCAAGCGCAAGCCGCCGCCGACGGAGAAAAGACCGGTGTCGAATGGGTAATCGGCAATCCGGTGAGCAAAACCCAGCGAGTCGGAAAAGATGACAATTGACCATTTGGGCGTTAAGGCCTGTTCCAATTCGACAGTTGCTAGGGTGTAGGTTTCCGCCCCGAGGATTTGACCCGAGGCATTCCGCGGCGAGGCTTCGCCCTCCTGATACCCCCGAATGGAATTGTTGCCGCCCGGGAAGAATCGCTTGTTGAAGGGAAGATTATTGGCCGGCTCGCCAAAGCTGATGTCCACACCATGGCTGAGTCCCAGGCTGATATAACGTCCGCCCCCCAGCGGATGATGCCAGGACGGGGAAATCTCGATGCGCTCATAATTTGCGTCACCGCCGAGATATTCCGAACTGGTTTCGACGGTTGTGAAAATCTTGTAGCCGTTTCGCGGATATAGCGGGTTGTCACGACGGTCATGTTTGACCTCAAAGATAACCGCACCCACGGCAGGATTGGTCAAACCTTCGCTGGCTACCGCTTCGAACTCGGTAAAATCCTGCGCGTTCAAGATTTGATAATTATACCGCGCGCTGACATCGGTCGCGGCGGATTGGAAGTTTTTGTGCAACCCGGCGCCGCCACCGTACTCAATCCGCGTAAATGAGACCTCCTCGCGCCGCAAACCCGAGGCATTCAAAAACAAGTCGATGTCTTTCCCTACAAGTTCCGGAACTGTATAGATGAAGTTGCCGCTGGAAGCCTTGAACGATTGAATGACGGTAAATTCAGCATGATGCGCCAAACCCCACAGGTTGTTCAGGTCGGCCTCAACGCCGCCTCGCAATAATTCATAGCTCCCCCAACCGATCAGCAGGCTGATGTTTAGCGTCTTGCCCTCCTTGAGACGGTAAATCACCTCACGTTCGTGCTCGCTGACGTTGTGGTAGTCGAGGTCAACCGTATCGAAAATCCCAAGACGCGCCAAGCGATAGCGGCCATCCTCAACGCGGATGGGATCGAGCAAATCACCGCGCTGAATACGTACGCGCCGCTTCAAAAGCCATGCACTGGTCTTGCGCTCGCCCGCAAAGCGCACCTGCGCGACTCGAACCTGCGGGCCACTTTTAATCCGCGCCGAAAGATCCAATTCAACTTCATTCGTCGATGACGTTCCCTTTACGGTTTGGATATCCACCGCCGTATCGGGAAACCCGCGATGAAACTCATTTGTTTTCAAGCTCAGAGTGAAGTCCTGCAGCCATAACTTCGAATAGGGCTTGTTGGGATGCACCGTTCGTTGCCATTCCGGTTGGCTAGCCCCTTCCGGAAAGAACTCCTCTCGCACCGAGCGGACCATAAACTTAGGTCCTTCGTTAACTTCGATACGGACACTAACGGCGCCGGTTTTGTCATCCTGTTGGAGATCGGTTGCATGCACGGTTGCGTCTCTATGACCCAGTTGGTCGAGCAGATCCGTCAAGCTGGCAACGCCATGCTGCAATCTTTCAGGAGTGTAAATTCGTCCGTGCCTGACCCGAAACAGCGTCTGGGTCTCAACAAAATAGGAAAGCGCTTGTTTCGGAGGAATCGAATTCAGCCCCGCAAATTGGATGTCACTAAAATAATAAAGTTCTCCTTTTTGGATAATGAAATGCGCCCTCGTAACGCGGATACCGCGGGGTAACGGGTTTTCCAGCAGATCTTCGGCCCGGACCTGGAGTGCTGAGCCATCGGACAGACGCAGCCGAACGGTGACAGCCGGCTTCAAATAACCATCACCTTTAATGCGCGCGGTCAAAATCAAAGCGGAATCCTCAACGAACGTCGAAGTGAAATACTGCGGCTTGGCCCCGCCCAGTTCCACCGTGCGGAGCATGCGTTTGAGGACGCGGTTACCTAGCCAGCCATACCCCGAAACCCGAAACTTAGCGGGTTTGGGTTTTGGCGGGGGGTTCGGCTCCGCCGCGCTTACCGAACTTGGGAATGAGGCACCGAGCAGCAGTCCCGTCACTAAAAGGATTTGTAATCCTGTGGCGACGGCTCGAGCACACTGAGGGCGCCACGAGTCGCGCTTACCGGCACTTGGATGAGGGGTCGAACGGTGGTGGGCAGGCATGGAGTTCACCTGGAGAGGATGCGCCATTTGAAACCGGCGTTGTAATCGCCGAAACGGTCGTACTCGCCGACCAGGTACCAGTCCTTGCTCAATTTATATTCGACATGATATGTCGGACGCCCTTGTTCGGAGATCTCCTGGCCCGATTTGATCGTCAGGCGTTCCTCACTTTGATCCCCAACACCCAACTTGGAAAGCAAATCGCGTCCGAAAAACATGGCCATCGTCTGGGCGCGTTGTTGCGGCGTCAAACTGAATGTTCCTTGAGGCAATTGGCCCGCCGTGACCATCAATAAGATCTGTTCGGAGCTCAACGGCGGTGTCGAATTGAACTGGATAATGGGCGCATCCACCGGCCCGGTGACATCCATCCGAATGTCGTAGCCGAACTGTTTGGATGCGGCGGAGACCGTCAATTGAGGATGGTAAGGGTCCTGGCTGCTAAGCGACACCAGACCCTGTTGGACCTCGAGACTGGCAAACGGAAAGCGCACCAGGCCAGAGTCAATCTTGAGATCACCCAACGCAATGGGGTCTTTCAGCGTGCTCTGCAGATTAAGGTTGGCTGAAACCTCGCCGTTGAAGACCGGTGTGCGCACCTTCAAAAATCGAACGCCATCCACTTTGAGTGCGAGCCGCCAATCGGCCAAGAACGGATCTTCGATGCTGAAGTACGGCGGGCGATGGCTGGTCCCGGCCACCTTGCCTGGGATCAAGGCAGAGACGTCCGCGAGAAAAAAACTGTCATGCAGATGAACCAAACCCGTTATGATGGGCGGGGCGCTGTTAGTTTTAAATACGGTCAGCCCGAGGTCACTGCGAATTACCGCTTCCGGTTGCCTCACGAGCGGGACATTAGTCCCATGAAGGGTGAGTGAAAAAGGAGGCAGTTGACCCTGCAGCCATTCCGTGCCGCGCAGATCGGCGTGACCAGTTATATCCACCGGCGCTCCACTAATCTGAGCCCGGACCCTTTCCAGTGTCAAATCACGGTCTCTGAATCGGCAATCAACGTCGATATCGCGTATCGGACCGAAATTACCGATTGGCCGCGTGCGTGCATCGTGCAAAGCCATCTCTCCAGCAAGCTTTCCGCCAGCGGCCAACGAAACGTCCAGCTTGAGAGTCCCTTGCGGTGCCAGGATGTTAGGGAAAAGCGGCTCAAAGGCCGCCAGTTCGGCGTTTTCAATGTGCAACCGCGCGTTCGCCTTATCAAAATTCGGCAGTTTCTTTTCCTTTAAATCAGTCCAGAAACTCGCGTCGAGTGGGACCTCGGCGGTGAGAACAACCGGTTGCCCTTGAACCAGGAAATGCGTATTGACTAGTCGCGCCTGGGTTCGGTCGAGTTGCAGCGTAACGTTCAGGTCCGTCAGCGTTGGCAACTTGTTCGACCCTTTCTCAATCCGAAGCTGACGGGCTCGCAAATCGAGTTCACCGCGCGGCTTCTTCCAATCCCCGGCCGCTTCCAGCTTGAGCCGCGGATTCTCGAGGTCCACACCCGTTGCTGCGGTGAATTCCTTCCAAAAGAATGCATGTGGCCCGGCGCTGGCGGTGAGCTGGAGCGGTTTGTTGGGTTCAATGTGAATCAGGTTTGTCGCGAGCGCCGGGGTGAGCGTCAGCGGGACAAAGCCTTGGACCCTGAGCACTGCAGACGTCGGGCTGTAGACGTACAAATTTGAAATCGTTAGCCCATCCCGATCACCCCGGAGCCCGAGCTCGGCCCCAAGCGTAAGCTCCGCGACGGAATTGGTCGTCTGCGATATGGAGTAAGGCGCAATCTTTACCCCGGATAAGTGGAGGTCGAACGTCGCAGGCGTGTTCGACCAGCTCAGGGATGCAGCGAGCTTTTCCAGCTCGACTTCGAGCCAACTTGCCTTAAAAAATTTCGAGACAAGCCTCGAGGATGCTCGTTCCGCAGACAAACTCATTTCACCGCTTACCGGCCAATCCAAACTAGCCGTAATACTTAGGTGGCCCCCGGCGCCGGTCCAATCAAACGGAGAACAGTTGAATTTCCAAACCTCTCCATCCACTGGAGGCACGAAGGTCATCTGAACAGGCCGGCTCAAAGCCAAAACTGTTTGGCCGTTTGTAAGCAGCACCATGGAATTGACGTTGAGCTCGATCTGCGTGGAGGCATTTGTAATTGCGCCTTGAGCCTGCAACCGAGCAGCACTCGTGAAGGTATCGAGCTGGAACTCACTCACGGTCTGCTGTTGTCCCCGCCAGTCCAGTCGGACTCCGAGCGATTGCAACTCCGGACTGGAAAAGCCAGACACTTCAAGGTGCCCCTCGTGCATCAGTTTGCGCGTCGAACCATGGAAACTCCCCGAAACAGTCAACGTTTCGTAAGAGTAAGCAGCGGGCAACCAGCGGCGCAGGAACGGTCCACGCGCGAGGAATTGGCCGTTCGAAACAGTTTGGCTTGCAAGATCGAGCTGGCCACCGATCACTGCGACCGAGCCATCCGCCAATTGAGCCGAGGTGTTCGTGAGAATCAGTTGCGGCCAATCAAGACCTCCGGTGATATCGAGTGCTGTGGCCGCAAGGGTCTGGTTGCCGATATTCGTGCCGGTGATTTGAAACGTCGCGCGAGGAAACCTGCCAGCTCCTGGTAAGAAATCGGCCTTCCCGCGGAGTTCGCCTTGCAACGGAAAAAAGGGCTGGCGCGAGAGATCGGCTGTAAGATTGAATTGTGCAGATTCGTGTAGGAGTGGACCGCGAAAATGCAGCACTAGTTCGCGAGTGAGGTTAGCCTTAACCCAGGGCGCAGAAACATCCATTGCCTGAATGGCCACTGAATTGGTGTCGCCTCGCGCGTGAAGCTCGAGCTTTGCCGGGGGAAAGTTGGTCTCAGACGGTAAAGGTTGGGCTGCAACATTGAGATCGAGCCCGAAAAAGCCGCGTTCCCATTTGACGGAAACGGCTCCCCGAAGGTCCAGGTAAGGCGCCAAGCTGACAGTTTCGCCAGGGATGACCAGACCGGATGCTTTCAAGGAAGCGAGCTGCGGAAGATTGTTGCTGCGATCAAATTGTGCGTACAGGTCAACCTGGTTGCTCTGCCAGAAACTGGTGCTTTGCAATTCAACTCCGACGGCAGTCGGGAGCACGCGCCAACGCGAGCGCACCCCTAGCGGATCAGAAATCATCTCGACTTGAAACGGCGGCTGGCCCACAAGGTCGCCGCTCAATGTCACCTGACCGACGGGGGCCGGCAGCACAGTAATGGCCATTAGTTTACCTCGATTCCACCTAATCTCCCGCGCGGTTACTGAAGTTTGGTCCAGGCTTAACAACCCATTGCTTAATTGGGCGACGGGCAACCACCGTTTCAGGCCGGCAAAAATGGTCAAGGCATCCTTGGTGTCAGAATAAACAGAGCTGCCGCCAGGTCCTTTGCCGGGGACGGAACTGAAATGCCAACCGCTTGCGTTCAAAAATGGCTTGTCTGAAGAACTTCTGGTCCAAAGTTTCCACAGCCAGACTGAGGGCACGAGCCCCTCGAGTTGGTTGGCGGAAACGCTGAGGGTACTGTTGGTGAAGGTGACCCCCAAGAGTTGGAAATGAGAATAACCTTCACGCGAGTAAGTGTCATAGTGAGCGCCCTGGCTGGCCGCCAGCGGGCGAAGCAACCACGGAAACCACAGTGGCAGCGCGAGCCAGAAAACGAGCAACGCCACGATTATCAGGCCCGAACCCAGGAAGAGTTTTCGTTGTCGCTTACTCAGCGGCACTGGTCAACAATAGCCCACAAAGGCCGAAAGCTATATCCCAAGTTTTCCCCGTAGGGAACTGGCTTGCAAGTCTTTGAATGCCAGTTTTATATTTGGCCCACGCGTCCAAGCAAAATGTCTCTTATGTCACAAACGGGCCGGCAATCATTGAACACCAGCAATGTGCTTTCGGTGATCATGGGTGGGGGACAAGGGACGCGATTGTTTCCGCTAACCAAAGAGCGTGCCAAACCGGCAGTTCCACTCGCGGGCAAGTACCGACTGGTTGACATTCCAATTTCCAACTGCATTAACTCGGGGCTCCGCCGCATTTACCTCTTAACCCAGTTCAACTCCGCCTCGCTGCATCGGCATATTTCACAGTCTTACAAATTCGACCACTTTGCCGGGGGCTTTGTGGAAATCCTCGCCGCCGAACAGACCTATGCCGACGCCTCCTGGTACCAGGGCACAGCCGATGCCGTCCGGAAAAATAAGATTCATTTCCGAAATCATGACTGGGATTACCTCCTGATTCTGAGCGGTGACCAGCTCTATCGGATGGATTTCCGGCACATCATTGAACAACACGCAGAAACCGACGCTGATATCACCATCGCTACGATACCCGTGCCGCGCATTGAAGTTCCCGGTTTGGGTATCATGGAAATCGACGCTGAACAGCGGATTACCCGGTTTGTGGAAAAACCGACCGACCCCAAGGTGCAGGATTCACTGCGCATTCACCCAGAGTGGTACCAGAAATTAGGAATTGCCGGGCAACAGGAACTGTTCCTGGCCTCCATGGGCATTTACGTTTTTAATCGCAACATTATTTTCAAGCTCCTGGAGAACTCTCTCACCGATTTCGGCAAGCACATCATTCCACAATCTATCACCGACCTGCGTGTCTTCGCCCACGTCTTTCAAGGATACTGGGAAGATATCGGAACCATTCGCGCCTTTTTCGAGGCTAACCTCGATTTGACGGCCGAACTGCCACGTTTCAATTTTTTCGATATGAGCGCGCCGATCTTCAGCCGCCCCCGGTTCTTGCCCGGCTCGAAGATTAACGGAGCGCAAATCGACCACGCGGTTATCTCGGATGGCTGCATTATAAATCGGGCAACTATCACTCATAGCATCGTTGGGCTGCGTTGTTTGGTCGGCGCGGGAACAATCTTAAATCGCGCCGTGCTTTTGGGCAGCGACTACTACGAATCACGAGACTCGATCGAAGAGCATGAGCGCATGGGAAAACCACGCATCGGGGTCGGAGCCAACTCCCGCATCGAGAATACAATCGTCGACAAGAATGCCCGGATTGGGAATAACGTCGTTATCTCCCCAGCCGGCAAGCCCGACAAGGTGGATGACCCCAATTATTATATTCGTGATGGAATCGTGATTGTTCCCAAGGGGGGAATCATTCCGCACGGGACAGTGATCTGAGAAACCGTAGCGGTGAGCGCCCTCGCCTAGTGCCTCGCCTGCCGTAAAGGACGGCATTTTCGCCGCCCGGATCGCCGTGCGCAGGTCGTTTTTGCGAATTTGCCCTGAAGGCCCGCCAGGCGGGACGCGCTGCTACGCGGCAGGCGAGAGGCCCATTGGTACTGATAAAGGCGTGTAAAAATGGTGGGCAAAAGGGCAGGCGATTGTTATTCTGTCTACAGTGCTATGCCTGTAAGTCATTCCGGTGATCGCCGGCGAGAGAAGTTTGGGTCAATTCAGCGCGGCGATTCACCCCTCGCGGGACGCCGGTCACCCTTAGTCTCCAGTGCAGCCGCTGCCCATCCTGTTAAGGCCGCGGGCTTTTCGGTCGTGGATTTAGGCAAATCCTCGCGCGTCTCTTTGATGCTCACCCCGGAAGCCCGCGGTGCTTTCGAGGATCAGGCGCGCGAAACCTTATCCACGATGGCGGCGCTGTTGGATAAGACGCCGAAAATGCAGGTCACCTCCCAAACGGTGTTCCTGAAGGATCTTTCGACCCAGGCACAATGCGAGCAGATTCTGACTGAGCATTACGGCAGCAACCGCCCTTTAACCAATTTTGTGTTCCAGCCACCCTGTTCCGGGGCGGCATTGGCGCTGGAAGCATGGGCCATCGGCGGCAGCGAGGTTCAAATCGAGCGTTTTGGACCCCATGTCCTGGCCGTCAGCTACGATGGCGTCCGGTGGGTGCACTGTTCGGGTATCTGTGTGGGCGAAAGCAGCGGCGGGGCTTACGAACAAACCATTTCAGCCTTGGAACAGATGCAGGCAGCCCTCATTAAGGGGGGCAGCGATTTTCGTCACGTGGTGCGTACCTGGTTTTGCCTCGGCGATATTACCGCGACCGAAAATGGCAAACAGCGCTATATGGAATTAAACCGGGCGAGGACGGATTTTTACAACGAAATTCGTTTTTGTTGTTCGCTGCCTGTGCCGACTATTCCGCATGGCATTTATCCAGCCAGCACTGGAATCGGCATGGCGGGCAAGGGTCTAAATGCCAGTTGTATCAGCCTGCAAACCACCCGCAAGGACGCCTTCCTGCTGCCGCTTGAAAATCCTCTGCAAACTCCCGCATATGCCTATCCGCCCAAATACTCGGAGAAAAGTCCCAAGTTCTCCCGGGCTAAAGCCTTCGTGCAAGGCCGCTATGTCACGACCTGGATTTCAGGCACTGCCAGTGTAGTGCATTCCGAAAGCCGGTTTTTCGGGGATGTGGCGCAACAAACAATACAAACCATCGACAATATGCAGCGGCTGATTGCGCCGGAAAATTTTGCCTTCCACGGCATCAAAGGCGCCGGAGCGACGCTGCAGGATGTAGCTAAAATCCGCGTTTACCTGCGTCACGCCAAAGATCTTGCGGTTTGTAAACCCATTTGCGAAGAACGTTTCGGTTCCGTTCCAGCGATCTATGCCGTCGCAGATATTTGCCGTCCGGAACTCCTGGTCGAAATCGAAGGCGTAGCCTTTTCGAGATACGAACCGATTGATATTTAGTTGCTCGACAGCCTGCTTCGCCGGCCGCCTTGTTGCGCCGCCTCGGTCACCAATTTAGTGGCCGCTTTACAGTTGTACGCATGCCGTCTAAACTCGCGGCATGTCCGACTACGATGCATCGGAGTTTATTGATAGCGATTTCGAGTCGCAGCGCTCCCGTACGGCACCCGCCGGCAACCTAGCCTCTGCCCAACGGGGCCCGACGCGCGAGGAAGTCGATTCCAAAGTCACTGAGACGCAGCAGAAGCTGGCTGAGCTTAAACGTGCTCAAGAAGAGCTCGAACGCGAACGCTCGGCGCTGGAGGAAACCCGCCGTCGCCAGATCGAATTTCAAACCGGCAGACAGGAAATGCTCGATAACCTGACGCGCGGAGTTGGGCTGCTGGAGGAGGCGGAGTTCAACGCGCGTCGTGATGCTGAACAGATGGCCAGGACGCTGGCGGATTTTCGCGATGCGCTGACGAAGGTCCAGGCGATTCATGAGGAGACCTGGACCAAGGAGACCTTTGCCAATGAACTGACGCGCGCCCTCACTTGCCTCGAAAATGCCCGAATGGAATGGAACGCCGCGCGAATAAAATTCCCGGTTCTCTGCGGCCCCGCAAAGGAAGTGCCCGCAGAAAAAGCCGCTCCTCAGAATCGCCTCGCGCCGGCACTTGACCAGCACGCCTTTGGCGAGTTATGCCGGGTAGGATTTGCGCTGACGTGGCCTTTGGCTCTCGTGTTGTTGGCCGGATTCATTGCCCTGCTGGTCCTGCTGTTCCGCAGGTGAGTGCACCCATGGCATGGTTTAGCAAAAAAATCGACCCTATCTCGGACCGTGCTCGCGCCTTGAACGCCGAGATTGCCTCGCTCGAAGCGCAGATTAAATCGCTGGATTCCCGGTTGCAGCGTCAAACACGCTCGACTACGACCCAGGAGACGCTAAGTCCAAACGTCAGTCCAGCTCCCGTGAAATCTGCGCCCCTCCAGGAGCCGATCTTCGAGGAAGTCGCTGTCGATCGCCTGAAAGGCCGGGGAGATCCGGCTATCACGAACGATCATTATAACGAACTCGGTGTCCGTAAATACGACTTGCCCGCTGTGCTCGCACGGATCCGAAAACACTTCCGGGGACCGGCCACCACAAACCCCAAATTGGTAAGCTACCTGGCGGCTGGGGGCATCCAAGGTCTCCGCCCGCTGCGTTACGAAAAACGCGTCGCTCGCAATCGATTTATCGCCCTGGTCTTCGTTTTGTTCATCGTCTTGTTGGGCCTAATCGCTGCGTTTGTCAGAGGACATCGTTAGGCGGCTTTTTTCAGGTCTGCCAGTATTAGCCGCGACGGTGAATTCACAACGTAGACTTTGCGCGAAGGAGTCGTGCGCTGCCCCTCAATTGGTAACCGGTGGATTCTCCATTTCCGATCGAACGAATAGCATCAGCAATCCGCCCATAAAGCCGAAGGGCGCCATGAAGTAAAAGTAGTTCCCCAAACTTTGGTCCAGCAGGCGTCCCAAAAAATAGCCCGCCAGACTGCCGCCGAAATATTGGAAAGAGTCGATCAGGCCGAGGGCAAAACCGGCCATTTTCCTCCCACCGATATCCATCGGGGCCGCTGACCCGAGAATCGAGTGAGTCGAGTTGGCCGTGAACGAGATGAGGATGAAGGAGACAGTCGCGGCTGTCAGACTGTGGAATTGGGCGGCCAGGAGTATAATCGCCGTCTCGGAAAAATAGAGGACCGCCGCCACCGGCGCTCGACGGCCTTTACAGAAAATATCGGAAACATAACCGGAAGTAAGGGAGCCGGCGGAGGCGACGAATGGAATCAGAAATGCCAGGAACTTGAAGCTGGTAGAGTTGAGGTCGACGCTAAAACTCTCCTGCATATAACGGGGAAACCATTGATCGACGGCCTGCCGCACCGCACCGGTGCAGGCATAGGCGCAAGCCGTAATCCAAACAACCGGGTTGCGCGTGATACGACCTATCACCTGCGCGATGTTGGTTTGAACACCCGCGCCTTGCGTGTCCGTGTCGTCCGGGACAACCCCCGGATACCCGGCCTCTTCCGGTGTTTCGGCGACAGCAAATGCCATGAAAACCGCGACCGCCGCGCAAACGGCCGAGGGCGCCCAGAATAGCCATCTCCAATGCAGCGGCGGAACAGTAATCAGACCCAACAGCGAGAAACCCGCTAACAATGCTGGACCGAAATTAAATATGCCGAATCGGCCGAGATTTATGACAAAGCCGAAGATTCCGGAGAATCGACCGCGCTCACGTCGGGCGAACCAGGCCGCATTTATTTTTACCATGCCGGGAGCGCCAAAAGCTTGCAGGTACCCATCGAGTCCACGAATGGCGACGAAAAGACCAAGCATCCCCACAAAAGAGGCCGCCCCAAAGAGGAGGTTCATCGTGACAGTCCCCGCCGCGCCAATGAGCATCGCGCGCTTCCCGCCCAACCGATCCGTCAGCAAGCCATTGATAATCTGCCCGCAGGCATAAGCAAAAAGTGCCGTCGTTATGATCGAACCCATTTGCGCCCGCGTAAACCCGAATTCCTGACTGATCGACTTGTTGGCGATCGAGAAATTGTAGCGGCACATGTAAAAGGAGGTATAGAGCAACCCCAGTGACGCCCAGTTGAGGCCGCGGCGGAGCCGAAACCCTGGCGGGTGGACCATACGCACGAACGTGGGCTCGCTGTTGGTGCTCATTACGCTGCGTTTTTCGATTGCGGGGCCATTTAGGACCGTTCCTCAGGGCGTGCTCAGTTTTTGCAGTTTCAGCTTAGTAGTCGGGCAATGATCGCGCTAAGGCTTTTAGCGTGTCGCTATTTGAGCGTCAAAATAGAAAAAATGTCTCGTCAAGACAGCGACCGTCAAGAATCTGGACACTCTGCAATTCGGCGGGAGCTTCGGTTGAGCTTGAGCCGGGGTATTGCCGCCGAATGAACGCATCAGGATAGATCGCCAACGATTGCTGCCTGCTGATTTCCCGAAGAAGATCTGCTTACGCTGTTAGGATGTGAGTCGAGCCGCAGGCTGCAAAGGTCGGTGTGCAGCGCGTGTACCAAGTGATGGCATCAAGGTTGCTGACGTTGAGCCATGATAGACGTCGCGCTCAGCATCATGGCGCTCATAGCTGGAGGCTTGACCCTGGAACTCTTTGCTGCTCCTCGTCCGTTGCTGAGTTATCAGGAAAAGACTCTTGAAGCGACTGAGGAATTTCAGACTGGCAACCCGAGCTGAGGTGCAATCGCCAGTCGCGATTTTGTTTTCCCCCGCGGAAAACAATAATGGTCCGGCTCCCCAGGTTGAAGGTGGTGCCGGGAAACCATGCAATAAGGTGCCTCGCCAGGGAGAGTTGGGCGTTGTGGAATCCGCGTGTTGCAACGAACACATCCCTGGCGGGGGCCTGATGCTGAGTGCCAAAAACAGACGTCAGCAAGGTCTTACGAAGAAACATGGTTGATATTGTAAGCAGTCTCTCTGAAGTCTGATACAGGTCAAGGTGGCATCTCCTCTGCTGTTTCAACCGGCAGCATGAAACACACACTCGGATTCTCACACGCGGCCAGGTGGCTGGTTCTGCTAATTGCGATTGGAACGCCGGTGCTGCCTGGGGTTACGAAGGAAATTACCGTTGCGACGACCAACTGGGTTGACCAGTGGATAACAAATGTTATCGAGGTCAAAGCGCCCGCCAACCATTTTGTAAATCGTTACCACACAAATTGGGTCGACAAGTACTGGACCAACGTTGTCTCTGTCTACAACACCAACCGAGTCACCCGCTTCATGACGAATCACATTGCCGTAGATGTCTTCCAAACCAATTTGGTTGCCGCTTACCAGACGAATTTTGTCGCCGCGTATAAAACGAATTTTAAGACGTTGCACCTGACGAACTGGAACACGGTGTTGGTCCTGCGGACCAACTGGGTTAATGTTCCAGTCACTAATGTTGTCGAATTGGAAATGTCGGCGAAGCGCAGCGACAATAATCAAGCGGCATCTGAGAAGGTTAAGGGGCCGGAGCTGAGCGCGCATACCGCACTGGCTTCCGCCGGGACTGTCGGCGGCGAACCGTTAGCGATGACCGCGCACCCTGTTCCAAAAGTTCTGGCGAACCACCAAATCGAGGTAAAACTCTTCGTCCATTGGACCAACGATACCACCGCTCCCGTCCAGGTGCAGCAATGGCGGGTTGAGCGCGAAGACGGAACGATCCTTTGTTTCGGTCAGGACCAGGAATTTAAACGCGCGCTTCCGGCCGGCAAGTATAAGGTCCGGGTTAAGGCGCAACGCGAAACCAACGGGCCACTGTTGGCGGCATTGGGCACGCTGGCGGTCTCGCCTTCGGAAGTAATTCTGCAACAGAGGGCGATCAAGAACTGATTAAGTTCTTTAGGGCGGAGCCAGATCGCTACCCGTAACACCGGGAGCGGAATCAGCACCGGAACTGACACCTGTGGTCCCTCGAGCCGGACCGGAGTCCGGGCCGACGATATCAGCGCTTAAGTTACCGCTACCGGACCTGTCAGGTCTGAGCCAGGCGCAACTGGTTGTTAAACCTGCGAGAGCAAACAGCAAGATGATCCTTTTCATCGATGCCCCTTTTCCAAATGGAAATGTTCGCTACAACTTCCGCCTTCTGTCCGAAATGTCAAGACCCGGCAAAGGCAGGATTAATGAAAATATTAGAAAACGTTTGTGCAATTTGTCAGTCGCTGACTTTAAGAATTGTCAGGCTGCGGCGGCCGCTTCGCCAGCCACGTCGACCACAGCGCTTTTTCGACGTACAGCTCGAAAAAGACCTCAGGCCGCAATTGAAAATAGCCGACCATCAAGTGTGTGCCCTTCTCGTCCAGGCGCGCGTGCAGGCCGGCTGATACGATCATCACCGGCGCGAATGGATCCTCCGGGACCCGGTCCCACCAACCGACGCGCTCAAACCGGCGCAGATACCACGGCAACGGCCAGTAATCCTGATCGGGAGCCATCACCTTAATCAACATGCTTGTGGAATCAGAAGAGACAGTTGCCAACGCGTCGACCTTGGAAACGAGCTTCAGAATATCCTTCGAAGTCTGCGCGTAGACGTAAGGATTACGTTGATCGGAAGCATACGTGACGCTAGCGGCCCAGGATTCGACCGCCAAAAGACCCGCACCCGCCAAGAAGAGCCAATTCAAAACCATCCGCGACCGGGCCCATCGCAGTGGCCTAACAACGACCGCAACACCGACTCCAGCCAGGAGAATCATCGCATGCCAAAACGTGAGCAAACACCATGGGGTCTTGTACGGGAGCAGGCTGTAAATTACGCAGAGGATAAAAGCATATAGCGCGAGAAAACGGATCAGGCTGGCATTGGCCCCTGACAATCGTTGTCTTCTGAAACCGGCAATCGCCGCGATCAACGCCAGGATTAAAATCAGTGCCTCGCTAAAAACCGGGCCTTTGGCGGGATGAAACCACAGCAAGCGATGCAGGTAAAACGTCCAACTATGGATGTGGGGCGAATCGCCGGCGGCGCGACCAAACCACGCGCCATAAGTGCGCAAGGAATCCAGGGGGCCGGCGGAGTTGCTGAAAAAGGAGGAAAAGAGTAGAGCAGCTACAACGACCCAAACTCCGAAGCCGGCCCCCAAATGCCACAAATTCAAACGCGGTGCAGAGACCGGGAATCCGCTGGCATCGACATACCGATTCCAAGCCTGGTTGATGACGACAGCGGCAGCTGCGGCGGCCAGGGTGATCACGAATGTTTCTTTGGTGGCATCCATTAAAGCCAGCGCCGCGCCCGCCAGGAGGATCCAGCCTAATTGCCGGGAACGCCAGTACCGCCACCCGGCGGCGAGAGCCAGAAAGGTAAAGAAGACCAACAACAGCTCGTGTATGTAATAGCGGCTGTAAAAGACCAGGGCGGGCGAGGTAGCGGTGAAGGCTGCGGCCCAAACGGTGGCGAATCGGCCGAGGCCATCGATGACTAACGGCAGCAGGCCAATCAACCCGAGCCCAAAGAGCACGGTCACCCAACGAAGGCGCTGGTCAGAGAAGTCCTGGAGATCCGGCGCAGCAGTTAGACGGCTGACGATCGCGGTCGCATAAATAAGCGATGGCCCATGATGCTCGTTCGGGTCGTACTTATAGTGGCCATGTTGCCAAAGCTCACCGAATTTAATTGCGTTGACGGCCTCGTCATTGTGCATCGGCCGCTCATCCAGTCGAGGCCAACGCAAGCCGATCGCTACGACTAGCGCGACCAATAGCGCGACGGAGGACCACCTGTTCATTCAGGCGACTTTCCTCCGTCCTCCGGGATTAGGTTCTCATCAGACGACGGAGAAAAATCACAGGCGAGCCATCGGCGGATCATTTTGCAGGCCGACCGTATACTTCGATCTCGGTGTATTCGTTGAGCGCGCTTTCGGTGCTGCCCTTGGAATAAAAGCGCAGATAGCGGGCTTTGACCCCTTTGGTGTTGATGAGCTTGCCTTCGTGAGTTTCAAAGTATTCGCGATCGCTGCCGACTCCCAAGCCGGATTTATTTTCCTGGTCGTTGCTGAAGACCGTCTTCACGTTTTGGATGAAATCCTGGTCATCCGAAGCTTGGACGATCACCGCATGGTAAACCTTGGCGGAATTGTGCGCATGCCAGACCACCACTGCGAAGATCTCTTGCGGGCTGCCGAAATCCAGCTCGACCCACTGCGTCCCTTTGCGCAAATAGATGATGCTTTCTTCGGAAGCTTCCTTGTCGCCATCGATAATCTTGGCCAGCGCATCGGCGGTGGCGTTCTTGTCGCTGGCGGTCACTTTCGCCTCCTTGGCGATATTCTTGAGTCCAGCGGGGACCATCATCGGAGGACGAGGCTTGTCAGAAAGCGGCTCGACATACGCGCTGAGCTGGATGTCCTTGGGAGTCCCTTTAAATGCGGGTGCCGGCAGTTTCAAATTGAGAGGAACCATATCTCCGCCTGCCGGGGCATCAGCGGCGAATGAGACCTGAGCGATAAGGAAGCCAAGCAAGACCAGACCCGAGCGAAGCGAACGGACAACTGAAACTGACAGCAACCGATTTTGAAATATTTTCATTAGAATTAAAGTTTGACCCGCAATTTTTAATCAAAACTACGTGCGGCGACAAGCCCGTTTCGGAGGGAATGACGAATCAAACCAGGTCAATATTCGAACGTCGCGCCGTTCTCGATCTATCGGATTACCCCTTGCGCCTGTAGGAGACGAAATGAGGAGACCCTGACCAGCTCTCCGCAGGGCGGAAAATCGAAGCGGTCGGAGTCCCCTCACGCCGTCTCCTACAGGTTCATGAAAAGAGGCTTCATTTCCCCAAATCCTTATACGCTATCCCCTTTGCCAATAGGCCAAATTGGGGTAATATTTATTGACGAAAGTTCGACTATGAAACGGATCGCACTCATTCTTGGCATCGCACTCACACTTTCCAGCAGCACCGGCAACGTGCGCGCGCATGGGGGCTGCTATGGGTTCTGGCCTTTGTGGCCGTTGGCGTTGGGGGCCGGAATTGCCATCGCCAGCGCAGCCTCGGCTCATTCATCTCCAACCTACGTCTATGCGCCGCCGGCGTACCCGTACGGCTACTACCCGCAGCCGCACTATTCCAACCCTCAGCCGAGCCAGTCGGCGCCGGCGACAGCGGTTCCTGCGGTGCAGACGTTTGAGCAGGCCGTATATTGGGTTCCGAGTTCGCCCGGAGTGGGGCATTGGGTGCGAGATCCAGAGCCTTATAACTACGAGCCTGGTGTTCAGACAAAGGTGCTCGCGACGGGCGTTGCACCTGTACCACCAATCGTGCTAGTGACTCGATCGCCTTCAAACGTGCCGATTTACGTAGTCACGCGCTAAAGCGTTTTAAGAATGATGGGATAGGTCGGCCCGCTGGGCGAGCGGGCCCTACCAATGGATCTACCTGCGCGGTCTAACGGAACTGCAGGTCAGGTAAATTGGAGTTTGGTGGTTGCGGCCTCGGGATCCCAGCCGCGGGACGGCTTGCTGTTAATTGAGGAGACGTCCTTGATCGAGATCTGACGACCACGCGTTTTCGGGCCTTTCACTTCGACCTCAGCCGGATTGCAGGTTTGTTGATTTATCTTCTGATATGGAGCGGGTTTGTACCTGATGTAAAGCTCTGCGGGTGTATCGGTTTCGAAAAACAGCACCTTCGATTTGGGCGGGATGCAGTGATAGATTTTGTTCAGAATAGTTCCGCCGAAGGTGAACCGTTTGAGATAGGTCGCTTCACGATTGGTGTAGGCGCAAGTGAAGACCCGCTCGCGTTCGGGCAGCCCGCAATAGACCACGTCGGGACCGACGAACAGCTTTTCCGGAAGCTCGACGACCTGGTAGTGACCATCGCGGAACACAATGAGGAGTTTGTCGAATTTGGTGCAATCGACGCGGAATTCCTCCCCGGATACCTTGTGCCCGAGATACCCGGATTCGCGGTCGTAGGCGACTTTGAAGGCCTTGAACGCAACCTCGCGCGCGTCGACTTCATCGTACCGGCTCGATTTGGTCAGCCGCGGGTAAAGTGCCCGGTATTTTGCCAGCAGCGCTTCCAGGCGGCCGATGACGTATTTGGTCAGTCCCTTCAGCTGTTTCCGAGTCTCATCGAGGTCCGCTTTTACCGTGTCCATCTCTTCGCGGTGCTTGTTGATATCGAAGAGCGAGATGCGGCGGATGCGCACTTGTAACAGGCGGTCGATATCGGCATCGGCCAGTTCGCGAAGAAGCTGCTTGCGGAACGGTTTGAAGCCGTCATGCACAGCCGAGAGGACCGCTTCGTTGGTCTTGGACTGTTCAATTTTTTTATAGATGCGTTCCTCGATGAAAATGCGTTCCAGGGTGCGGAAATGCAGCTCATCCTGGAGTTTGGCTTCTTTGAGCTGAAGCTCGCGTTTGAGGATCTCGACGAGTTGCGTCGTGTTCTCGCGCAACACGTCCGAGACCGTCAGCTCGACCGGACGGTTGTCTTTGATGACGACGATCCGGCTGGCGATGGTGACTTCGCAATCGGTAAAGGCATAGAGGGCGTCCACCAATTGTTCAGCGCTGACGCCGCTTGGGGCTTTGACCTCGATTTCGACTTCCTCGGCGGTGAAATCGTTGACGCTCTTGATTTTGATTTTGCCCTTGCGAGAGGCGTCTTCAATGGAGCCGATCAAGGAATCGGTGGTGGTCGACGGCGGGATTTCTTTGATCAGGACGGTCGATTCATCTTTGATTTTAATTTTGGCGCGCACCTTGATTTCGCCGGCGCCATCTTTGTAGCCGCGCGCATCCATCAAGCCGCCGGTCTGGAAATCGGGCAAACATTTGAACGGCTGCTTTTTGAGGATCGCGATCTGGGCCTCGATCAATTCAGGGAAATTGTGTGGCAAAATCCGCGAGGTCATGCCGACGGCGATGCCTTCGGTTCCGAGCATCAGCAGCAAGGGGAGCTTGCAAGGGAGCGTGATTGGCTCTTTGTTGCGACCATCATAGCTCGGCACCAGCTCGGTGATTTCATCATTAAAAAGTTCGGTGCGAGCCAACTCCGTAAGGCGGCATTCGATATAGCGCGGGGCCGCCGCAGGGTCGCCAGTGAAGATATTGCCGAAATTTCCCTGGCCTTCGATTAGGTACCTTTTATTGGCCAATACGACCAACGCATCATCAATGGATGCGTTGCCATGGGGGTGGTACTTCATGGTCTCGCCGGTAACGTTGGCGACTTTCATGAACCGGCCGTCATCGATGCGATGCAGCGCCCAGAGGATGCGGCGCTGAACAGGTTTCAGGCCATCGGCGATATGCGGGATGGCGCGGTCGCGAATGACGTACGAGGCATAATCCAGGAAGCTGCGATTGACGCGGTGATGGAGCGGCAACTCGATCTTGCCGGGAACGAACGGGCGCGGAGGCGCAGTAGTTGCGACCTTCTCGGCAAGCACGTGGGTTTCGCCATTGCCGTTGGTGGCGGGCTTGGGTTTTTTATCCCCCTTGCCATTGGGTGGTGGCGGAGCGGCATGGACCTCGCCCGGAGTTGTATCCGGCGCGTCCTGGATGGGCAACTCGGGTTGATTGGGATTTTTCTTACGTTTGGGAGACATGCGTGCAGTTGGGGGAGACCGGGACGCGATCGAGAAACCGCTGAAGCGGTTCTGATTGATGTAATGCGCCGAACCCCCAGCTGAAGCTGGGGGTTAATGAGAGCAGGCCGAATCCCGAGCTAAAGCGGGGGGTTAATGAGAGTAGATGAGAGCCGTCCGGATTCGGGCTTAGCCTAAGGGACCCATTATTACGCAGGGTTCTACCGGATAAATGCGGCGTTCTGTTGGGCTTGTCTGGTCCGAGCGTGGCGGTGCGAGGGTTTACCCGGGGCGGGGTACACAACGATTGACAATCTTTGTTGAGGAGTAGCCCGGAAAACAGCGGAGCAGAGACATTAAAGACGAACGGTATCTGGCTTGCGCCCTGGGAGCGCGCGCAGAGTTCATCGTGACCAACGACCGTGACCTGTTCGACCTTGGCAAACCGTTTGGCATCACCATAGTGACCCCCGTAGAACTGTTGGTACGAATTCGGGGGCGGGGCGGTGTTTGAAGCCGGTTTCATCAATCTTCGACCGGCACGACGAGGTTTTCCATGATGTAATCTTTACGTTCGGGGGTGTTCTTGCCCATGTAAAAACTCAGGATACCGGACACGTCCTGTTTAGGGGCGTATTCGACCTGGCTGAGGCGCATTGATTTGCCGATGAACTGTTTAAATTCGGAGGGGGAAATCTCGCCCAACCCTTTGAACCGCGTGATCTCGGCCGATTTGCCCAACTGCTGCGCGGCAGTGTCACGCTCGGCTTCCGAATAGCAGTAGATGGTTTGTTCCTTGTTTCGAACGCGGAACAAGGGGGTTTCGAGAACGAACAGATGCCCGTCGTGGACCAACTGATCGAAGAATCTGAAAAAATAAGTGATCAACAAATTGCGGATATGCAACCCATCGACGTCGGCGTCGGTGGCGAGAATCACCTTGTCGTAACGCAAGCCTTCGAGGTTGTCTTCGATATCGAGGCTGCGCATGAGGTTGTACATCTCGTCGTTTTTGTAGACGATATCGCGTTTGAGATCCCAGACATTGAGCGGTTTGCCTTTGAGCACAAAGATCGCCTGGTTCTCGACATCACGGCAACTGACGATTGACCCGGCCGCCGACTGACCTTCGGTGAGAAAGACCATCGTGCCTTTGCCCTTGCCTTTCGCCTTATTGAAGTGCTCCTTGCAATCCTTCAGTTGCGGAATGCGGATCGTGATCGCTTTGGCCCGTTCGCGCGCCAGTTTCTTAACCTCCTGAAGTTCCTTTCGGAGCTGCCGCGTATCCTGAACTTTCGAAACGATCTTTTCGGCGATTTCTTTGTTGCGATTAAAGAAGTGCAGCAATTCTTCACGCACCCGATTAACCAGGTCGGTGCGGAGTTCGGTGTTGCCGAGTTTGTTTTTCGTTTGCGATTCGAAAACCGGATCTTTGAGGCGAATCGCAACCGCCCCTACCATGCTTTCGCGGACGTCGTCGCCCTCGAACTTTTCACGGGCATACTCATTGACCGCCTTGAGCAGGCCTTCGCGGAACGCGCTCAAATGCGTCCCGCCGTCGGAGGTATATTGGCCGTTAACGAAGGAATAAAAGGTTTCGCCGAAGCGGCTGTTGCTGTGCGTGAAGCAAAACTCCAGCATTTTTTCGGCGTAATGGAGCGGAGGATAGATGGGCTCGCTGCCGTCGGCCTGGAGGTCTTCCATCACGAGATCCAGCAGTCCGTTGCGCGATTGGAAGGTCTTGTCGTTGTACTGGAGCTTCAGGCCGGTGTTGAGATAGCTGTAATGACGTAGCCGACGCTCGACGTGCTCGGGGCGAAATTCGACTTCCTTGAAAATGTCCGGATCTGGTTCGAAGCGAATCAGCGTGCCATCGGGCTCGGCGGATTTGCCTTTATGTTCCTTCTTGAGCTTGCCCTGCTTGAAAAAGGCTTCGACAAATTGTCCTTCGCGAAAACTGCGGACGAGGAACTCTTTGGAGAGGGCGTTGACGGCCTTGGTGCCGACTCCGTTGAGGCCAACGCTGAACTGAAAGACATCATCGTTGTACTTGGCGCCGGTATTTATTTGGGAAACGCAATCGACGACTTTGCCGAGTGGAATGCCGCGGCCAAAATCGCGCACCGTGACGGTTTTCTCCTGGATATCGATTTTGACCTCTTTGCCGGCGCCCATAATGAATTCATCGATCGCATTATCGATGACTTCCTTGAGCAGGATGTAGCAACCATCGTCGTAATGGGAGCCATCGCCGATGCGGCCGATGTACATGCCGGTGCGCAGCCGGATGTGTTCCAGGGAGGAAAGCGTCTTAATCTTGCTCTCGTCGTAAACGTGTTTGTTGGATTCAGCCATACGTCGATTCACACAATAGCAAGAGTGAGTCTAAAGTCTAAAGTCCAAAGTCCAAAGTCCAAAGTCGATGAATAGAAAATTAAAAGAATTAGGCATTAACCTTGAGGCAAAAGTATTACCTATGTCCTGACTGCGCCGTCCTAACTGCGCATTTAAATGGCACATGGCAAATGACAGGATGGCAAAATGGCAGAGGGCAGATGGGGGTATCTTGGTTTAAATCAGTAAATTACTTTAATTTCGGCCGCTTTTGGGTCGGGGCGGACGGTTTTTTGGAGGGCGGCGTTGCTGCTTGACGGCAAATGCGCAGCCCATACGCTCAACCGCATGGACCCAAAGGATGAGCTTTTTACTCCGTCGTGTATGCCTGGAATCTGGAAATGCCGGTGGCGTCAGACGTACATTGTACTACTACTCCTGCTGTTGGCTTTCCTCGCGACGCCCAGTTCATCCCCGGCACAGACGGCGGCATTGACCGAACAATTGGGGCGGACGGTTCTATTCGACGACATTGCGGTCTCGCCGGATGGCAAGTGGGTGGCCTGGGTCCAAGGCATGGCGGCAAGTTCGAGCAAAGCGACCTACATCAGCCCGACAGCGGAAGATTCGCATTCGCAACGGATAGAAATCGGCGCCGGTGGAGAGAGATACGATACCGGGCCGGCGTGGTCACCGGATTCAAAAACCCTGGCGTTTTTCTCCGCGCCGGGAGAAACGAATCAGGCGCAGCTTTGGACGGTGAACGCGGATTGTTCGAATCCACAGGAGCGCACCACCCTAAACGGGTATGCGGCGCGGCCACGGTGGTCGCACGATGGAAAACAGATCGCGTTTCTTTACATAGAATCGGCTGGTGGAGGCGGTCCGTTACTGGCGGCACCAGCGATGACCGGCGTCATAGATGATGAGATCCACAATCAACGCCTAGCCGTGGTGGATACTTCTACGGCCAAGATGCGCCAGGTCTCTCCGGCCAATCTGCACATTTATGATTACGACTGGTCCCCCGATGACGCCATGTTCGTAACTACCGCCGCGCCTGGCCCGGGCGATAACAATTGGTGGATCGCCCAGATCTACACCATTAACGCAAAGACGGGAGAAGCCCAATCTATCTATAAATCTTCCCTGCAAGTGGCAATCCCACGCTGGTCACCGGACGGCAAATCGGTCGCCTTCATCGAGGGACTGATGAGCGACGAAGGGTTCCATGGCGGCGACCTGTTCACTATGTCGGCGCAAGGGCGCGACCTGGCTAACCGCACAAAGGGTCGCAAGGCCTCGGTCAGCGCGCTTTTTTGGACCGAGTTGGGAAAGATCCTCTTCACGGAGACGGTCGGCGGTGCGAGCGCGATATCTGAGTTAGCGCTGGCACAGAATGAGGTGCGGACAATATGGAAAGGGGCCGAGGTCGTTCGCGCCTTCGGGAATTACCCGAATTTCGCGATGGCGCCGGATGGGAAGTTCGTCGCGGGCGCGCGGAGCAGTTTCCAGCAGGCACCGGAAGCGTGGGTCGGACCGGTTGGTGAATGGCATCAACTGACGCACGAGAACGCCGCCCAATCGCCGGCGTGGGGCAAGGTCGAAAACCTAGAATGGACCAATGAGGGACAGAACATTCAAGGTTGGATTTTGCCGCCGAAACAAGTCGAACAGGGGAAACACTATCCGATGGTGGTGATTATTCATGGCGGCCCCTCGAGCGCTGCCATGCCGGGCTGGCCCGCAAAAAGCGCCTATTCCGCTATTCTGGCGTCGCAGGGCTACTTCATTTTGATGCCCAATCCGCGCGGCAGCTATGGTCAGGGAGAAGATTTCACGAGGGCGAACGTAAAGGACCTGGGCGGTGGCGATTTGCGTGATATTCTGGCCGGCGTCGATGCCGCATTGGCGCGTTATCCGATTGACCCGAATCGTCTGGGCGTCTCGGGCTGGAGCTACGGCGGTTATATGACGATGTGGACAGTAACGCAAACCAAGCGGTTTCGGGCGGCGATGGCTGGGGCCGGTATCGCCAATTGGCAAAGTTATTACGGACAGAACCTGATAGACCAGTGGATGATCCCGTTTTTTGGGAAGTCGGTTTACGAGGATCCGGCGATGTACGAGAAGAGTTCGCCGATCCGTTTCATCAAAAACGTCTCAATCCCAACGCTGGTGATTGTCGGCGAACGTGACGCGGAATGCCCGGCCGCCCAATCGTTCGAGTTTTGGCACGCATTGAAAACGCTCGGCGTGACGACGGAACTTGTGGTGTATTCCGGGGAAGGCCACCATTTCATGAACCCAACCAACCGCATCGATATGCAGGATCGGACTGTGGCGTGGTTTAATAAGTACCTAAAAACAGCAGAGCCATAACTGTCGATAGTTGCAAGTTGCAAGCTGCAGGTTGCGGAAAGAAAAGTAGCGTAGACATTCCTGTCTGCCGTATCGCTGACATTCTGTCGGCACGATTTGAACATCCTAAGCAGGATTTAGACCGAATCTACGCAGGCAAGAATGCCTGCGCTACTCATTGAGCCGCTTTCCCTCTCCCCTTCTGAGGGAAGAGGAAAAAAGGGAGAGGGGTCCCTTCCTACACATGAACCCTACCGAGTTTCTTTGAAAGGCCGGAGACTGGAGTTCTCACGCACCTTTTCTGAAGTCCCTTTAGCTGGCGTCAACTGCCGCATCCACAAACCACTTTACCGAGCCACGTTTCATTAATCTTCGCGTTTTGGCGGGTTCGCGTGAGTCTCCCTTCTGGGCGGTTAGATCCTCAATAAACTCTGGCGTGTCTGCGGAACGGGAGATGGAAGTTTTATTCTCATTTTGGCTAACGAAAAGTGGACGCCTCCACTGATTCCTTACGCCTGGGTAACATCATTGGGAAGCTCTCGCAGCTTGTTACTGACAAAGTTTGCGAATTCAACTGGCAGTCCGGTGCTCACTCGAGCAAAGGACTCGCGGATTAAGGTCGCCCAAACCGGGACGTCTGCACCCAGAATCGGCGCGGCTTTATACTTACCAAAGGAGTACTCACCAGTGTCGACGGCTCGATGCGAGAATCCGCGGTCCGGCGTCCAAGTAAGTGCACACTCCGAGCGGGCTTTGTTATAGCACAACTGGAAAGCAGCCGCAGCACCCGAGTCATCGCACCAAACCACGAGATCCAGGTCATCCGACGTAAACCACCGCCGGCGAGGCTCGCCTGGAACCTGGCTCACATTCTGAAACTCAACCAGCGAACACATGGTCAAATCTCTAAGCTTCGGGCCCGATCGGCGTAGCGCCATGCGAGAAATAGTATCTCTACCAAGCCTCAATGTCGCCTTTTTTGAGCGAGATAGGCGACTCACGGCGAAGGGCGCTAAGGATGAGAAGGAGAATGAAACCCACGTGAAGACGCCAAGCCACTTGCGTCAGGTTGCGTCTCGCGCCTTTAGTATGTCCAGAATGACCTGAGCCAGTTCATAAACGGGAGATTTGTGGTTACGCCCAACGTCCATCTCGACGCCCCGCACGGATAACATCGACCAGGACCGCTCCAACCCCGAACCAGATCACAACATTTCCAACCATATTCCAGCCGTGGAAGTGCCGCTGCCCTTGCATGGCGGTGCTGCACTGTCGTGGATCCGCAACGGAAAGCCATAGCTGAAAACTTTATGATTGTCTGCTGTCACAGCGAAGTTATCCGTTCCGTAGATGATGAGGGGCTGAAACCTTACGGTAATACCGGCCAAAACGGCGATCAAAATGTATCGGAATGTAGCCTTCATGCCTAACGAGAGCGCTGTTGCGGGACCGACAAACCAACAACGGTTAAACGGCATCGCCACGATGGGTTAAGACGTGGGTTTCTTTTCATGATAGAGCAGGGAACGAAAAATCGCTTGTCTTTTCACCGCCCGAGCAGAACCCGACTTATCGCCAATTGCCACTACCATAGTCCCAGCGTCAGGTCGCGTGGATGGTTGAACCCGCGCATCATTCTATTGCCCTTCCCTGGTTTTCCGATACTCATCCGGCTCAATAAACCTGTCACTCCGGTCCCAGTTGTGGGAAGTCCCATCCCGGAAACGAGACGATTGGCAATGCTCGCGAGTATGCCTGAGAATCCCATGCCACTCGGGTCCAGTTATTAAGACAAATTGTTGGCGCTGGCATGGGTTTTGCCTTATACCTGTCGTCATTCAGTTCAGAAGCCTTTATGCAAACCTTTCTTCAGGATCTTCGTTTCGGTTGTCGAATGCTGCTTAAGCATCCTGCCTTTACCGCTTTGGGCATTTTAATCCTGACACTCGGCATCGCCGGCAACATCGTCATTTTTAGCTTCTTCAACTCTTTTTTTCTGCGGCCGTTTCCGTTCAAGGAGGCAGACCGGCTGGTGGATTTGGATGAGGCCGCGCCTCGTTGGAACCTCGAGCGCACCGGCTTGAGTTATCCGAGCTTCTACCAGTGGCGTCAAGCGAACCACGCATTTGATGGCATGGGGGCGTGGGCCGGCGTCTCATTCAATATGTCGCTTGGCGAGCAACCGCAACGGATCAGCGGCGCGAAGGTGACGCACGACGTGGGCGCAGTGTTCGGCATCCAACCAGTCCTGGGCCGGCTTTTCCTGCCCGACGAGGATCGCCCGCTCGGTCCAAAGGTGGTCGTGTTGGGCCATACACTTTGGAAAAAAGCATTCGCCAGTGCCAACGTCGTCGGCCAGGTGGTGCGCTTGGACAAGGAACCTTACACCATCGTCGGGGTGCTGCCGCCCGACGTGGCCGTGTTCGACGATTGCGATTTCTGGGTGCCCCTGAGGGAAGGGCCGGACAGTCAAAGCGGCTGGTATTTGCGCGGCGTCGCGCGTCTGAAACCCGGAGTGACCCTCGCACAAGCCCGCGCCGACCTCGCCCGAGTCCGCGCCGGTCTGCTCGAGCAAAAGCGAACCAACGAAAACACATTCCCGCGCGTCGATTGGCTCAGTGAACGCTTTTTTGGAGAAGGGCGGCTGGTGCTCCACGTACTGTTAGCTGCGGGTGGGCTGGTGCTGCTGATTGCCTGCGGCAATATAGCCGCCCTGACGCTGGCGCGGGGATTGGTTCGGTCGCGGGAGTTCGGTGTGCGGCTTTCTCTCGGGGCATCGCCGTGGCGGTTAGCTCAACTGATTGGACTGGAAGCGCTGTTACTGGCTGCGGCGGGCGGGTTGTTCGGCATCGGGGCCGGTTATTGGAGCCTGAAGAGACTTCTGACGTCCATCCCGGAACGCATCCCGACGTGGGTGCATTTTGATCTCGATTGGCGCGTCACCTTATTCGCGGGAGTGCTGGTGCTGGCGGCGTCGTGCCTCGGTGCGGGCCCGGCCATCCGTAGTGCGTTAAGCTCCAATCTCCAACTCGCCCTCCAGTCCGGCACACAACAGACCACAGTTTCAGGCTCCAAACGACGCAGTCTCAACGCGCTGGTCGTGGCGGAACTCGCCCTTACGATGGTGCTGATGGTTCAGGCTACGTTGTTGCTCCAGGCATTTCGTGCTCTGCAGCAGGGCGATCCCGGTTACCGCGCCGACAATGTGTTGCTTTATGAAATAGCCCTGCCCGACGCTGGCTATGGCTCGAATGAGAAAAAGCTCGCATTCTTCCGCGAGCACCTCGAAAAAGTGCGCAGCCTGCCGGGGGTCACCGCCGCCAGCATCGTCAGCGCTCCGCCGTTGGGCGGCCACTGGGGCAATTTTTTTACTGTTGAAAACGCCGCCCACAAAGCTCCAAACGCACCAGACCCCGTCATTTTGCAGCGCATCGCTTTCCCGGGTTACTTCGAGACGATGGAGATCAAATTGCTCGCCGGGCGTGGATTTACCGAACAGGACGGGCTCAACGCCGGGTCGCTGGCGGTCGTGGTGAACGAGATCTTTGCCCGGGAAGCCTGGCCCAATCAAGATGCGGTTGGCAAACGCCTCCGTCATCGTGGTGACAATACTCCCTGGCTGAACGTGGTCGGCGTCGTGCGTGATGTGAAACATTACGGGTTGGACCGCCCGATGATCCCGGGCGTCTATCTGCCGTATCAAGAGATGCCGCTGGCCGGCATGACCGTGGTGGTGCGCGGTGCGGTGTCGCCCTCCGGGTTGGTGCCTTCCATCCGCGCGTTGTTGCGCCAGGCGGACCCGGAATTGCCCATGATCAACGTGGTGACCATGGCGGAGCGTCTTTCGCAATCGATGTGGGTCCGGCGGCTCTACTCCTTGCTGATTGCCATCTTTGCCGGCGTGGCCTTAGCGATGGCGATTGGCGGCATCGCCGGCGTTTTTTCTTTCGTTGTAAGCCGGCGCATTCACGAAATGGGCATCCGCGTCGCGCTCGGGGCCCGAAGGCAGGACGTGCTGTGGCTGGTGCTGCGCCAGGGGTTAGGCCTGGCGAGTTTGGGGATTGGGCTTGGGCTGGCCTGCGCCCTGGCCACCACCCCGCTGCTGCGCAATTTGCTCTTCGGCGTCAGCCCGCTCGAGCCCGGCACTTTCGTCGGCATTGCGATGTTGTTGACGGCGGTGGCGCTCGTCGCCTGCTGGGTCCCGGCCCGACGTGCGATGTCGGTTGAACCAATGACCGCGCTGAGGCACGAATGAACGACCCAATCTCCTGGCGCCTTGCCAGCTTGACCAACTCACGGCCTCAACTCCGTCTAGAATTCATCCCCAAGCGTGGGGAAATCCTATCGTAATGCTGCAGTATCCCTTCCGACAGCGCCACAGCACTGGCGCGCCCAAGATGCTAGCGCGTATTCATACCGAATTCGCCACTCCAGGCCCGCGAAAACAGCTGGACATTTTTCCGCGGATGACACTAAATCGTCGGTGCCGTTCAGATCGGTTCTGATCAGCAATTGACCTGCATTTCCGCCTGGCTTCCTCAACAGTGCAAGGTGCGGGAGTTCCCTGGCGTTTCCCTGACTTCAGTCGTTCCGAATTTCGGCCGCGCCGGGGCTTAGTAAAAACCATTAACCAAGCCGTGCCGTTGGGCGTGCCCATGAGCATTGACGGAAGCCCACAACTGATCGCTGGACGCGAACGCTTTCCTCCAGGCGCCAGACGCTTCAGCCAGCTGCTTCCTCCCTCCGTTTCTGTTCGACGCCCGCACCATCCACGCAATGTCCCCTAGCCATGAAATCAATCCTGTTCAAACTACTCGGTCGCGCCGGCGACCTCGCCGATGTCCAACCTGTCTTAGCGCTGTTTATCGGAGGAGCCTTTCTCACCGTTTTCCTCGCCGCACTGTTCCACCGCAAATCCGCTGCTGAACCAGAGCCGAAGCCAAACCTGGTCTGGATCTTTTACCAAACCGCAGCGCGCGCTTTGTGGGGCGTCACGCTGGTAGGCTTCCTGTTGGCCAGCATTTCCTTGCTGCGCGTTTATCTGCACCAGGCGGTGGCGAATTTCCAACGCAACCACGGACGGATCACCGAAGCCAATTTCAACGCGATCCAGACCATCTGGGGGACGCCTCAGGAGCAAGGCGAATTGCGGTTCGACCTCTATTACGAGGAGGAGGTCACTGACCGCATAGAATCGGAGGACGTCACGAAACCGGCGGTGTTGCGAAAGAAGATTGCTCGGCACTATATCACCGCGAACCCATTCATCACCGAGCGCCACGAAGTAACACTGCGCCAGAATGCGCGCAAAAAAGGTTCGGCGCTTTACGGCGGATACGAAACCACCTGCCGCTTTAGCTGGAAGTTGAAGAACCCGTCGGACCGCGACCTCAACTCTGTCCTCACGTTTCCGCTGCCGTCGGCGACCGGGATTTACGACGACCTGACCGCGGAGCTGAACGGGAACGATGTTCTGCCACAGATGCAGTTGAAAGGCGGCGCGTTGTCGCTCGCGCGAGAGGTGAAAGACAATGAGGCGCTCGAGTTTGTCATCAGCTTCAAGAGCCGCGGGATGTCTTACTGGTACTTCCAGGTGCGTGAGCCGCGCGAAATACGGGACTTTGCCTTGACCGTTCGATTGCCCGACCTTGCCAAGCCTCATTTGAATTTTCCGGAAGGCTGCATGACGCCGACGTCAATCGAGCCGACGCCAGACAGCCGCGGCAGCGTTCTTGCCTTCCAACTCGATCATGCGATCTCCGCCAAAGGAATGGGGATTGCCTTGCCGAGCGTCGCCCAACCCGGCGCAACCACGACGGCGGTGCTTGGGGAAATAGAACGCGGCTGGCTGTTGATCTTCGCGATGTTGACTTTTGCATTCAGTCGGATGAGTGGCAGCGTGGCGGTGCTGCTCAGCGTCGGATTCGGCGTCGCGTGCGCGTGTGGTTATGGGCTGCTGGCTGACTTCAGCGACCTGTTGTTTGGGTTCTGGGGAACCGCCGCACTGGTGTTGGTGCCGTTTTGGATTTTGCTGCTGATGCTGCTCAAGCGGTTGAAGGAGAAAATTCCGGCGAAGGCACTGGCGATTCTATTAGTCGTATTCGGACTCGTCTATCCCTGCGCCGCGGGATTGGATGCCGACCGGCAATCACTCTACTTTGATCTCTGCGCGTTGCTATTCCTTGGGTTCGCCGGCTGGGATATTATCGGCCGGCTTGACGCCGGCGGCGACCACGGAAAACTCGTCGTCGCGGCAACCCCGGCCTAACCGAAAGTTGCCCGCGCTCGGAAGGCCGAGCTCCGCGGAACGCCGCGTTCACGCGGCAGCCGCATGGTTTTGCAACTGGCTGCCGTGTGAACGCGGCGTTCCGACGAATGCACCCAGACGCCTGCAACCGGTTCTTAAGTGCTATAGACCGGCATCGATCCTGATTTACTTTGGTGGCCAATTGCTATGCTCGAACTGAGACCCAGTTGCGAAAACTGCAGCACGCCGCTGCCACCAAACTCGACAGAGGCGATGATTTGCTCTTTTGAATGCACCTTCTGCCGTTCGTGCGTTGAAAAGATTCTCAAGAATGTCTGCCCGAACTGCGGTGGCGGATTCACTAGGCGACCGATTCGGCCGCAGCACAACTGGCGCGGGGGAAATCACTTAGGAGAGTACCCCGCGAGCACAGCAATAAAACACTGTCCTGTAGATCCGACAACTCATCAGCAGTTTATAACGACGATCCAATCGATCGCACCGGAGCAGCGCTGAGCTGGCCGGTGCGTTTTAAGCAGAGAAAATGAGCAACATGTACAATAAAGAAAACCTCACCAAACTGAAGAAAATGGATGCCCTGGCGCCGGACTTGATGAAGGCGTTTTGGACATTCGACAAGGCCGCAGTGGCCGCAGGCGCCATTCCGGTCAAGTACAAGGAACTGATTGCAGTCGCAGTCGCGCTGACGACGCAATGTCCGTATTGCATTGAAATCCACAGCAACAACGCGAGGAAGGCGGGCGCGAGCGAGGCCGAGCTCGCGGAGGCGGCAATGGTCGCAGCGGCGCTGCGGGCCGGAGCAGCCGTGACCCACGCGACGCACGCCCTGGCGAGTTAACGTTCCGAGCAGACTAAGCAACCCCTCTCCCCTCAGAAGGGGAGAGGGGGACCCATCGTGGTGCAAATCGACGAGTCCTCGTTCTCGTCGTCGTCCTCGATCTTGTACCTGATTGCTGGATTTTTCGAGGAAGGACGACGACGACGATGCGTTTTACTACAAGCGCGCGGGTTCACACCAAAGTCAGACGCGGTGGGAACAATCGTCACTTGTTGGTCAGTTGTTTGTTGTACTGTTCCAACCTGGTCTGCGCGGCTTCGGCTGCATTCGTTTGGCCGGCAGCCAAAGCGAGTTGGCGAGCCTTTGTGGCGGCCTGGATCGCATCCGGCAGCCGCCCCGCACCGGCATACGCGACATCTAGCGTGCTCCAGAAACGCGCTTGTTTGTTGCCACCGAGTTGGCAGGCGCGTTCGGCAAGTTTCACGGCTTCGACCGGTTTGCGGTATTCAACGCGCGGATGCGTCGCAAGCAGCCAGGCCAGCGCATTGAGTGCGTCGGGCCAGTTCGGGTTCAGCGCGACCGCTTGCTGGAATTGCTCGAGGGCCGGGTCATAGGCGCCGCGCTGGACCAGCAGCAATCCGAGATTTTCGTGGGCGCTGGCATTGCGAGGGTCAAGGCGCGTCAACTCGGTGAAGTGAACCTCTGCCTGGGCCAGGCGTCCTGATTTCAATAGTGACTCTGCCAGACACCCCAACGCCTCGCGGTCATCGGGCCGCAGGCGGCATACGGCGGCGAAATGCGCGGCGGCCTCGCCGAATTGGCCAAGGCTCGCGAGGGCGATACCGAGGTTGAAATGGGCATCGGGATAATCCGAGTCACATTTGAGAGCTGCCGCGTAGTGAGCGAGGGCCTCTTCCTGTTTGCCCTGAGACCAGAGTCGAGAGCCTAACAGATTGTGCAGTTGCTCAGCCCAAGGGGTAGCCTTCACTGCAGCTTCGTACAGCTTAAAGGCCTCCTCGCGCTTGCCCTGTTCCTCGAGGATAGCCCCAATCTCTGGATAAGGCGCGGCGTAGGTGGGATCGGCAGCGACCGCGGCGCGAAATTCCTCCATCGCTTTAGCGGTCTGGTTCTGATCGCGATAGGCAATTCCCAAATGATAATGGGCGAGGGCATTTTTTGAAGTGACGTCCAGCGCATGAGCGAAGACTGTGAAATCGTTGCGCCAAAATTGAGTCTGCCGGTGAGAAAGCACGCCGCACATCACGAGCGCGGCGGCGCCGACTACTGCCAGCGAGCTTTGGAGTGAAGGATAGTTCTTGATGAGAGAGCTAGCGCCCCAGACTACGCAAATGAAGAGGCCTATCAACGGTATGTAAGTATAGCGATCGGCCATCGCCTGCCCGCCGACTTGAACAATGCCGATGACCGGCAGCAAGGTCAGCAAAAACCAAAACCAGCCGGTCGTGAACCAGGGAAATTTTTGGCGCCGAAGCACGGCGAGCACAGAAATCGCGGCGAGGGCGAGCGCCGCGACAAATACCCCGGCGAGCGGCCAATCGCCTGAACCAGTTACGCCAGTTGCTGGATGTGGATAGAAGATCGAGAGACGTGTTGGCCAGATCGTTTTCCCAAGATAGAGGCAAAGGGACGCAACTGCGTTGGCCAGTCGGGTGCCAAGCGGCAACGACAGATAGGTCGCATGTCCTCGCTCCTGGACAATCAAAGTGATAACGCTCGACAGCGCGGCGAGCGCAAAAAACGCGAGTTTCTCGCGCAACAAAACTTTCCATTGTGAACTCGACAAGGAAGAGGATTGCAGCCGGCCCAGCGGCCAAAAATCCAGCAGGAGCAGCAGAAAGGGAACTGTAACCAGCATCGGTTTGCTCATCAAACCCAACACAAAAAGGACCAGCGCAGCAACATAACGCCGCGAATTAAATAGAACGCGAAACGGCGGGGTCGATTTTGGGTCTTCGGCACGGGATAGTTCGCCTGAGGGCTGTTGCTTAACGTATGCGACATAAGCCAACAGCGTCAGCATCAAGAACAAGGTGCTGAGCGCGTCCTTGCGCTCAGCGGCCCAGGCGACCGATTCGACATGCAGCGGATGCAAGGCAAACAGAGCGGCGACAAAAAAGCTGGCCCAGCGGACAGCAGTTAGGCGCTGGAGCAGCACAAAGAGCAGCACCGCATTGGCGACATGAAAGAGCAGGTTCATGAGGTGGTGCCAACCGGGACGCATCCCGAAAAGCTGCACGTCAAGCATGTGCGAAAACCACGTGAGCGGGTGCCAGTTGCCCTGGTATCCGCTGCCGAGGGCCCAGCGGAGATTGTCCAAGGTCACGCCGCTAGCAACATGCGGGTTGTGAACGATATAAAAGCCGTCATCGAACTTGATGAAACCGTTGTGCAGCACTGCACTGAAGGCGGCGAAAGTGGCCAAGGCCAGAAGGATGCAAAGGAGCGGGGTACGCCAGGTCTCGCGGATGGGCTGCATCAAAAACAAGAGTTTCGCTGGGTGCGATACTGATTTCAATCACAAAGCCGCTTGCGTTGCGCCGCCGTTTTATCCCATTGTGAGCAATGGCTTTGCCCCGTGAACCGATAACCTTGGCGGTCGGACAGATCGACGATTTGAATCGCAGGCTTTCCGACATGCGGCATGATATTAACAATCACCTTTCATTAATCGTCGCCGCACTGGAACTCATCCGGGTAAAACAGAAAAAGGGAGTCGTAATGGAGGCCTGGCAGCGTGTCAAAACCGCCGCCGCACAAGCGCACGTGGATCCGGGCGTACTAAAGGAGCTCGAAATGAGACTCAAAGAGCAAACGGAGCAGAACGAGCGCATGATTGCGACGCTGGGCGAACAACCATCGCGAATCACTGAATCGATCCGGCAATTCTCGAAAGACTTCGAACAGGCCCTGGGCATCAAGCGACCGCCGGCACCGGGCGCCTGAGGGAGGAATTCAATAGTCTTTGTAAAATTGTAGGAGCCGACGTGAGGCGAACTCCAGCGCTCGAACCGCGCTTTGGCAGGGCCTGATTTATTCTGAAACGCCGAATGTTGTAGCCTCCTAACGTCGGCTTTTACAATTAACCGGGAGATCGTAGAACGCGTGCTCAAGGGGCTTTTTTGACAGTACGGGCAGCGGTCTGGCATACTTTTCGGCGATGGAACCAACGGATGCGGAGCTGATAGCAGCCGTCCTGCAGGGCGATGCCGACAGTTTCGAGCCGCTGATTGAGAAGTATTCCCCAAGGGTTTTCGCGACCGCCCGTCGTTATGCGCGGCGGGAAAGCGAGGTCGAAGATATCGTGCAGGAGGTATGGCTGAAGGCATTCCAAAAACTGAACGGTTTTCGTGGTGAGGCGCCGTTCGAACATTGGCTAATGCGGCTGGCGGTGCACACATGTTACGATTTTCTGCGGGCACACCAGCGTAACCGGGAATCGTCGTTTTCGGATTTAAGCCAGGTGGAGACCGAATGGCTCGAGCGTTTCATCAGCGGGGCGGAACCGGGCACCGAACAAACGGACGCGGCGCGTTTGTTGGTGGAGCGCATTTTAGGGGAACTGTCTCCGGCGGCGAGGCTGGTCATCACGTTGCTGGAAATTGAAGATCGGCCGGTGAAGGAAATCGCGCAACTGACAGGCTGGTCGACGACGCTGGTTAAAGTGCGGGCGTTCCGGGCGCGAGCCGAAATGCGCAAAGTCCTGGCACGAATAGCGAGGGAGAAGTATCTGTAACCGGGTGTGGCTTCCGAACGTCTAACCAAATGCGATTTAAATGGACCTCAATAAGCTCCAAAACCAATTGATAAAGATCGCGCGGGCAAACCCGCCCAGCGACCGTGTCCCGTATGCGTTTGAAAAACGCGTGATGACATTACTGCGGACGGCCCCATTGGTCGATGCGTGGGATCTGTGGGCCCGTGGACTCTGGCGCGCCGCCACCCCCTGCCTTGTGGTTCTTCTCCTGTCGGCCTGGATTTGGCTAAGCCCTCCCGCCGCCCCGCCGAACAGTGGCTCAGGCACTCCTGCGGTCGACGTAGCGCAGCAATTTGAGAATACCGTTCTGGCGGCCGCGGATTCGGAACCTGCGGCTGATTTTGTCCAGTGAACGCCTGGAAGGTAATCCTCGCGACAATCGTTATCTTCGCAGCGGGCGCGTTCACCGGTGCCGTGCTCGTGCGACACACTGAACCTACAAGGTTTGGACCGGGCGGGATGCGGTTGGAATTCCTGCGCCGCATGGAACGCGATCTGGATCTCACGCCGGAACAACGCGAGCGAGTTGATAAGATTCTCAAAGAAGGCCAGGAACACACGCGCAAGGCGATGGAACCTGTTGCGTCGGCAGTCCATGCCGAATTGCAACGAACCAAGGAGGAATTCCGCGCGGTGCTGACTCCTGCTCAACAGGCTCGATTTGATGAACTGCTAAAACGCCCACCCCACGGTCGAGAGGGACGCCGCTCCGGGGGCGAGCATCCGTCCGGCTTCACCAACACAGGGCAAACGAATTTGCCGCAGCAGTAGGAGCTGCGTTTCGCACACTACTTTCGGAGGCGCCACTGTCGGAGGCGCAGCGCATTACCGATCACTACCAGGTCCGACAGACCCATGGCGGCCGCGCAAAGGATGGGGCTCATGAATCCAAGCGCGGCCAACGGGATGCCGACTGAATTGTAGAAAAAGGCCCAAAAGAGGTTTTGCTTGATAGTGCGCAAAGTGGCGCGCGCCAGGCCGAGGCTTTCCGGGACCGCTTCGATTTCCGATTTCAATAGGATAATATCGGCGGCTTCGCGGGCGATATCACTGGCACGGCTGATGGCGATCCCCAAATCGGCTTGCTCGAGTGCCGGCGCGTCGTTGATGCCGTCACCGACAAATGCCAACCGTTCACCCCGTTGCTGGAGGTTTTTGACAAAGACGGCCTTTTGTTCGGGGCGGACCTCGGCAAAAACATTTTCAGGTTTGATGCCGAGCTCGCGGCCGATAGCGGTAGCGGTGACGGAGTTGTCACCGGTAACGAGGTAGGTGCTGAGGCTTTGTCGATGTAACTCGGCGATGACGGCAGCGGCGCCCGGCTTAACGATGTCCTTGATGGCGAAGAGGCCGAGCAATCGACTTCCAGCGGCGAGCCCGACAAGGGTTATGCCCTGAGCGGACCTATCCTGGATGAAGGCGTTGCCGGGATCCAGATTGACCGCGGATTCTTTCAGCCACCGAAGCGATCCCAATCGCACCATTTCCACAGGTCGTGTTGCATCAGTTCCGACTTCCGAATTCAGACTTTGGACTATCTTAGCTTCAAGGCCTGAACCTTGCAGTTCGCGCCAATCGACAAACTTGCTTTCGGCGTACGGAAGTTTGGCGATGGCACGACTGAAGGGATGCAGTGAATGGCTGGCCAACGCCGCAGCGAGCTCAACCACCGGGTTGTGCGGTTGTGACTCCGAGGACTTATTTGCGCCTGAAGCTGGAGAGGAGGCTTCGAGGTTGAGAATAGTCTCCGGAGTCCACACCATTACGACGGAGGGTTTGCCCTGGGTTAGCGTACCGGTCTTATCAAAAATGACACCTGTGATGCGGCCGGCTTTTTCAAGGGCAATACCGTCGCGGATCAGGATACCGCGTTGGGCGGCAGCATTTGAACCGGCCATTATGGCGGCAGGTGTCGCCAGTCCCATTGCGCAAGGACACGCGATAATCAGGACGGCGGCGGCGACGATGAAACCAGCAGCGACAGCGCCCGTTGGGGGAGAAGGGAGCCCGATAAGGAATTGGGCGAGCCAATCGTGAACGAGCCTGGCAGAAGCAGGGGCGAGGCCCCACCAAAGGCCAGCTAACAAGGCGCACGCAACCACCACGGGAACAAAGACGCTGCTGACACGATCCCCAAGCCGTTGAATATTTGCGCGGCTGTTTTGCGCCCGTTGAACGGCGGCAATGATGTGCGCCAGCGCGGTGGTTTCGCCAACCGCCGAAACGCGCATGAACAAACGGCCATTGAGATTTAGGGTTCCGGCATAGACCAGGCCGTGGAGCGTTTTCTCCACCGGAATTGATTCGCCGGTCAGCATAGATTCATCGACGGCGGATTCGCCTTCGCTAACAGTGCCATCGGTGGGAATGCGGTCGCCGGGACGCAAGACGACAATATCACCGATATCGAGTTCGGCGACGGGCACTTCGACTTCGCTTCCATCATCTGAACGACGGCGCGCCAATGCAGGCGTGAGCTGCAACAATTTCCGCAAGGCGCTCGAAGCACGCAGGCTGACGCGAGATTCTACCCAGTGTCCGAGGCTGATGAGGGTAATAATCGCGGCGGCTTCCATGAAATAGAGGTGGCCAGAGTGTCCACTGAACAAGGTCCACAGGCTGTAAACAAACGCAGTGGTTGAGCCCAGAGCCACCAAGGTATCCATATTGGAGCTGCCGACCTTGAGCTGTCTCCACGCGCCGCGGTAGAATCGGCCTCCGGCAAGGACTTGGACCAGGGTCGCCAGCCCAAAGGAGACCCACTGGAAGGCAGGGAGCATGCCCCACTGCAAAACCCATTCGCCAATCATCAGTATGGCGGTGATCGGTAGGCCGACCCACAGATTGAGCTGCCAGCCGGCCATTTTGGTTGCACCGAGATCGGGCGCGGCGGTTTCCAGCTGTTTCGCCTCAAAGCCTTCAGCTTGAACGGCTTTGATGACAGAATCCACGTCGGGGCGGGCCGTCAGGTCCCATTTAACGGTGGCACGTTGTGTCTCAAGGCTGACTTGGGCTGCAGAAACACCCGGGACGGCCTGGATGGCCTCAGTGACATGCCTGACGCAGTTGCCGCAAGTCATCCCGTTAATGGAGAGTTCCGTAAGCATTCGTTCCGAGGAAGAATGCGGCGCTCGAACATCGGATTTGGTTTCCAGATCGCTCAACATACCTGCAGCTCCCAACAAAATATCGCAAAAGCAGGCAGTGTCGAACAGAGTATAGGCGGGCGTCTGGCCTGTCTTAGAGCCGGAATCTTGCCCAGCGGTTTTCAGCACTACTACACTGCTCGAGCCGGACGGCGGGACGCCGTCCTCCACGTCAGGCGAGACGCCTGACGCTACGCATCAACCCATCAGCGCGGCAAACCGCAAACCACGAGTGGTGATTCGCAATTGCGGAAAATCGAATTGGGTCATGATCGCCTGGTAAATCACCGAGCCGGCGAGAATAACGTCGGCGCGATTGGGCGGCAGGCCTGTTATCTGCCGTCGTTCAGCCAAAGAGAGCCGCCAGAGAAAGTCGACGTGCCAGTCCAGGCGTTGACGATCCAACCGGACCCCTTCAATCAGGGGGCGATCGAAGGCCGTCATATTGGCTTCCATACTGGCCAGGACCGTTGCGGTGCCGCCGGTGCCGACCAACTGGATATCCGACTCGGGTGGACAGCGCGATTTTTCGCGAGTCAAAGCGGGAGCCAATTCCGGGCGGACCTTCGTTTGGAGGAAATCGATGACCCATGTGCGGTAGGAGACAAGTTCCTCGGGCGCAGGAGGGTCGCTATGCGGGAGGTTTTCCAGCAGCCGCACGGTGCCGAGCGGGAAGCTCTGACGGAAGTGGACTGCATCCCCCTGGCCGAGAATGAACTCTGTGCTGCCGCCACCGACATCCAACAGCAGCAATGGAATTTGAAGCAGCGTGACATCAGTAGTCACGCCACGAAAGGCCAGGTCGGCTTCCCGGTCGCCGGAAATGATCTCTATATCGTGGCCTGAGGCCTGGCGGATGGCGGAAACGAGCTCGACGGCATTGAGTGCATCGCGGGCGGCGCTCGTGGCGAGTATCCGGATGGAGATAGCTTCGAGAGACCGGGCTTGGGTCGCAAAGTCTGCGACCGCCTCAGCGGTGCTGAGGATGGCGGCAGTTTGCAGGCGGTGAGTGCGGTAAAAGGATTGGCCCAAACGGGTTTGTTTGCTGCCCTCCCAAACGGGATGAACCTCGGAACCGAGCACGTCAGCCACCAGCAACTTGACGGAGTTGGTTCCGACGTCAATAACGGCGCGACGAGTGGGTTTCATGGGGCGCCTTGCGAGGCGGAAAGCCGCGTATGAGACAGAGCCCAGGCGACCCGAGAATCTGACGACGCTGCCGGGGATTGGCGATTGGGAATTCGACCTTCCTTAGGTCCTCGGTTGTCGGATTTTGCCATACTCTGGAATGTCAGGACGGGCGTTAGGGCAGGCAGGTTACCAATTGCCGGAGGCGCCCCAAGAAAAAAGCGGCCCGGTGGCTATCCCGGGCCGCACAACCCCAACTCTAACCAGCTACCATAAACAAGGGCGGCGCTGACTGCAGCACCGCCCGGTGGCAGTCTAGAGAACGCAACGCCATATCCGACGGAGGGAGGACAAGGTTTATTCACCTTGATAATCAGGCGCCGGGGAGCAAATCTGACATTGACCGCCTATGGAACCACGCGAGCCCGCAGCGGCGAATGCAGAGAAGTCGACCCCACAACCGGGCGCGGTGCGACCTTCGTGGGTCTGGCCTGTCGCATGGATTTGCACTCTCCTGATTGTTTGCAGTGGCGGATTGTACATGTTTAGAGCCTGTGTAAAGGCACCCGGTGAGGCGTTCGAGCAGGCCGGAAGGGTGGTCGAGAAGGTTGGCCAAAAAGCACAGCAGGTGGCGGCGGCGTTCAGGCAGGGGACCATCACGACCACCTTTACCAGTTACGCAACGACGCTAAGCGGAAACCAGTATCTTCAGTTCGCGACCCTTTCACAGGTCGAAACCTTTACGCGAAAAGACGAATCGAGCATGGCGTTTGGGTATATCCCATTGCCTGACGTTATCGTCGAGGCGACCGCGCCGGTGACTTACACCTATTACCTGGACTTGAATGCGCGATGGGAATTCAAATTGCAGGACGGAGTGGTGTGGGTCCTGGCTCCGGATATTAAGTTCAACAAACCCGCTATTGATGCCTCGCGGATTACGTATGAGGTCAAGAAGAACAGCCTGATCCGCAATACGACCGAAGCGATGGAGAATCTTAAGAGTTCCATTACGTGGTTGTCGTATAAGAAGGCCAAAGCGAACATCGATCTGGTGCGCGATACGGGGCGAACGCAAACCGAGACATTTGTGCAAAACTGGCTCGCGAAGTCATTCGTCGACGGCAAGAACTATCCCGTAAAAGTGAGATTTGTGAGCGAACTTAAAAAGGGAACGCCGGATAACGGGAATGGAACACAGGATTTATCCGGCAGGAGTCCTTAGAAGCGTTTCCTCGTGCGAGTCGTCGTCCTCGATCTTTCCTGGTTTTCGAGGACGAAGGACGAGGACGACGCAGGCGGGTTCATGGGGCGGAACTTCCCCGTTGAGTCCTCCCATTACGGCGAGTAGTGTAACCGTCGATGAACGTTTTGGTTACTGGTGGCGCGGGTTACATCGGGTCGATCTGCGCAGAGGAATTGCTCAATGCAGATCACACGGTGACGGTGTACGACGATTTAAGTGAAGGACACCGCGCCGCTGTGGACCCACGCGCCAAATTTATTTTGGGTCATCCGGAGCAGGAGAACGATTTGCGAGAGGCGGTGACGCAGAGCCGGCCGGAGGCGATTCTGCACTTTGCGGCAAATGCTTTGGTAGGGGAATCGATGGTGAACCCCGGAAAGTACTTCCGCAACAATGTCGCAAACGGCCTGAAACTGCTCGAAGCGGCGGTCGAAGCTAGGGTGAAAAAGTTCGTGTTCAGTTCTACTTGTGCGACGTATGGTCCCCCGGATCGCGTGCCGATGACTGAGGACCTGCCGCAACGTCCGATCAATCCTTATGGGGAATCCAAGCTGATGTTTGAACGCATGCTGCGTTGGTATCATGAGATTCATGGGTTGGAATTTGTGGTGTTCCGTTATTTCAACGCGGCGGGCGCGAGCGCCAAACTAGGGGAACATCATCGGACGGAAACACATTTGATCCCGAACGTTTTGAAGGTGCCGCTGGGCCAGGCGTCGCAGTGTGAGATTTACGGGACTGACTACCCGACCCCGGACGGGACGTGCATCCGGGACTACATTCACATCATAGACCTGGCGCAGGCGCACATCCTGGCGATGGAACCTGGCAAGCAGGGTTTTTACAACCTCGGTAATGGCGACGGCTACTCGGTGCGCCAGGTAATTCAAATGTGTGAGATGGTCAGTGGAACCAGGATACCCGCGGTGGAGAAGCCGCGACGCCCAGGGGATCCGCCCAAGCTGGTCGCTTCAGCGGAGAAGGCAATCCGCGAACTCGGCTGGAAACCGAAGTACCCGAAGTTGGAGGATATCATCAGGACCGCGTGGGCGTGGCACAAGAAGCACCCGAAGGGGTACCCGGATTAGAGCCCAAAGTCCAAGGCGGCGTGGCGGAGCGTTGGGCCGGTATCCGAGAGCCCGACAAAAAGTGACAAATTTAAATCAGCACTTGACCGCTCGCGCGGCCTTCCAAACGGCGAGCTGGAGCCGGTTAGATTTCCAATTCGAGTTTCAGTGCCTGGAGGGAGAGCTGGACATCGCGGATGAAAGCAATCAGGGAGACGATAAGCGAGGCCATGCAGCCGATGAACAGCAAGGTGATAGCCATGCCGACCTCGAGCTTCATCAACACGGTTAAAAAGACCACGATGATCAAAATCGCCACCAAGAGGACACTTAACCCTGCCATAATGATCGAGAGGCGGAGCAGGCGCGCACGGCGGAATAATATCTGGACTTGTGGCGAAAGACGGTGACGGTCCTCCTCGGGGACCTCGCGGAGTTCCTGCCGCAATTGGCGTGAGCGATCGACGGCTCGGCCCAAACGGTTGGTGAGCGTCAACAGGAGCAAGCCGACACCCGAAATAAGAATTACTGGTCCGACGGCGATCTGCAGCACGGGGATTAATTCACTAATCGGGATAGCGGGCATACGGCGGCAAAAGTAGCCAGCCGATGCACCGAAGCAATGAATAAACAAGAGAACTCCTTGAGTGTTCGGAGCATTAGGCTACACTACCGCGATTCCTGGGTTTAGGGCAGATCATGAACATACAAGTAGCGGTGCTGTGTGACGCAGCGACAGACGACAACGGCAAGCTGAACTTGCTAGGGGCATTTGATACGATTTACACCCAGCAACTACCCGCAGTGCACCCCCAATGCTCGATCGCTCTGCGCGTCACCTTTTTCAGTGGCGATGAAGGGAAACACAATCTGCGCTTTAATTTCGTCGATGCGGACGGTGGCTCGATCATGCCGGATTTTCCGCCGATTTCGGTAGATGTCGCGCTGCCGGAAGATATGCACTTCGGCACCCGGAATTTCATCGTGAATATCCAGCAATTAAAGTTCGAGAATCCTGGATTGTACTCGATCGATATTATGCTCGACGACCAACCCCAAGCGAGCATCCCGCTGCTGGTGAAGCATAATCCCCCTGCCGCCAGTTAAAGTTTTGGCGGTATAAAGGCGTGGTGGAAATCACGAAGGAACGACTCACATCGAAAGGTTGCAAGCCGCCCTTGCATTTCATTGCGTCGGTTGCATGTTACAGCCGCTGAAGCCGGCCTGGCAATATGGTCGGCCAGACAACTGGAAACCACACACGATCAACTTTATGGCTTTAAAGAATGCTCCTGATTTGACTCAGCGTGCCCCACGCAGCCCGCGCGTGCGGCTTGGCGGATATGTAATCCTTGCACGAATGCTCGATAAAGGGCGCGCAACGATTGTTGGCAAGAACGGCGAATATCATTATGCCTGCCCAATGGACCAGCGATTACTGGATTTTCTAGGGATCAAGGCCGACGCCGTGAAGAAGCAGCTGGCGGCCGGTAAAGGTGACGGAGAAATCCTGGAGTGGATCCAAAAGAATGCGCGAAACAAACGAGCGGACGCAGAAATTGCCGCCTGGTCGGCGCACGCGGAGCAACGTGCCCCTTCGGACGCCGAATCGCGGGAATACTTTAATAAACTTCACAGCGCCGCGGCGCCGAAACGCGAAGACATCGTGACGTGGTTTGATCTGCTGGACGTGGATGATTACGCTTCATTTGGTGGTACGCCATAAGGAGCCGGGGGGAGTGGAAATGAGGCTTTGGATCTGGCTTGGCGCTAGGGTGACTGATGGCCTGAAGCTGGGACTCTCAATGTAAGATAAGAGGCTGGCTAACATCTGGCGAGCGACGGGATTCTGGTCCAAGCCGGCAGTCAGGTCAAAACTGCAAACCATGAGCTTGCCCGTTTTGACTTTCGCTTCGAAAACAAGAGCGAGTTTCCTGTTGGTGACCCAATCGTCAATGACTTGTACGGTTGGCCGAAGCTCTCGCGGGAAGTCATTGAGGATCATCGCCCCGGCGCGGCTGACTAAGTACCACCATTGCCAGTTGCTGTGGAAATCGGTGGGGAACTGTGCTAAGGCGGGATTCTTTGGGTCGCACAGGATACCCAACGTATGGGGTGGCTGGTGCGCGGTCCAGGCGGTGTTCCAAAAGATGCTGGAAAAGCCTAGCGCAACGCGGCCCAGGCGGTCGCCTTTGATGCGATCTGCCGGCAACGTGAGTAGAACTTTGCCCCCGTGCGCCAACGAAGAGAGGGCGGTATCGGTCAGGTCGTTGACGAGCATTACGTCGGCAGCGGCTGGTTTTAGATTCACGTGGCTCGGGTAAAGCCAAATGTCCCAATCATTTTCAAATCCAGGAAACTTCTGATTTGCCAATGAATTCGGAGAAACCTGACCCAGGCGGACGACCAGTCGGTACCGGGCAGGCGCAGTGAGGGTGCTGAGTTCGATATTCAAATGGCCCAGGACCGTGCCGTTGCCAATCGGAATGGACTTGATCCCCCACCCACCATTGGTGACCGAGCGGCCCAAATCATTCAGCAGTCTCCAGTCCAACGCGGCGTGGGTAAGCGGCTCGGGCCCGAAGTGGGCGACCTCGATATCAGCGGCGAGCGTTTCGTCCGAGGTGAACACGCGCTTGCTCAGACGGGCGAGCGGCACGGTGCTGTGGCAAAACCGGCTGAATTCTTTGGCAGTTACGTACCCTTTATCGTCCCAAAAAGGATCCAATACGCCGACGAGCGCGGTGCCCTGGCCGGGGAAGTCATGCAGATCGAGGAGTTCAAATCCGCCCATGCCTGGAGTGCGCAGTGCCGACTCAATTTCTTCCTTGTAGCAGAGCGTCTGCAGTTTTCCCGAAGCGAGCAGGAATTTGTGCGCCAGGTCGCCCATTTGGTGCTCATTAAGCGAGTCGCGAAAGATCTCGAAATTTTTAGGCTTTAAGTAGCCGGTGTACTTACGCATCTCGGCGAAGTTTGGGTAAACGCACCATTCACCAATTTCGTGACTAATGACAGGCACCGTTCGTTTGGAGATGTATTCGCGGTAATCGGTTCGGGTTTCCGGTGGGAACGCATTGACTCGGGATTGGAGCCCGCCGCCCCAGCTTTGGATGCGAGGATTGGGGGTGACGTGAAACTGATTCTCTGGCAATTCGGGCCAGCCGGAGGCACTAGTATAGAGACGGCGCGGATCGGTGGCTTTCCAATGCTCAACCCATTTGCTTAAGAACGCATTTGCGTGATTTCCACCCGGTTCGTTGCCATAGGGCATCAGCAGGAACGAAGGGTGATTGCCGTAAGCGCGAAGGATTCGCGCCGCCTCGCGGTAAAGCCACGCATCGACAGGCTTGCCATCCCCCAACGTGGTAGATTGATTGGCCCAGGATGCAATCTCGACCTGATAATAAAAGCCCAGTTCATCAGCGGCCCTGAATGCGGCCTCAGGCGGACACCAGGAATGGAATCGGATCAGGTTCAGTCCATGGTTCTTAGCGATACGAACAATTCTTCGCCAACTTTCGACATCAGTGGGCGGATGGCCGGTTTTGGGAAAAATACAACATTCGAGCGTGCCGCGGACGAAAATCCTGTTGCCGTTGATGGTAAACTGCGTCTGCTCGACGGAAAGGTCACGGAATCCGAATGAGGTCACCTTCGAATCGCCGGTCTTCTTGAGGGAAGCCTCGAGGTTGTAAGTAATGGGCTGGAACTCGTTCCACGCTTGCGGATTTTGGACAGGCAGCTCGAACTGAAAGTCCCCACCATCCTGCTGCCAATTGACCTTGAATTCTCCCTCGAGGCGTTTGGTTTTCGAAGCGCCTCTCGAATGCCCGAGACTCAGCGCTAAAGTCAGGGTGTCACTGCCTGTTCGGCCCGTGCGATTGCCGATTCTGCCCTTTATGGTTGAGGAGCTGGTCGCAAAATGAGGATAAACTTGTAGATCATCAATCCAGACGGGACAGCTCACCCTCAAACTAATGTCTCCGACGATGCCATTCCAGTTGCCCTGTGTCTGATCGCTGATGCTATGGGAGTTGACGCCGATATCGACGATCAAGTGGTTATCGACCCGAATCGTCAACCGGTGTTTGCCAGGGCATACGCTACGCGTGCGTGATTCTGACTGCTGACTGCTGACTGCTGATTTCTGATTTCCGGCCTCCGCCTCGGGCACGACAATACCAAGTTCATATTGATGTGGCGTAGACAAACTGTCATTGGATCCCAGCTGGATATCGTCAAGCCAGACACGTGTTTCCCAATGTGGCCTTTCGAGGTTTAGCACCAATCTTTGTCCGAGCCATGCCGAGGGCACTTCAATGTCCCGCTGATACCAGGCCGGGCCCGAGTAGTATTTATTGGGCTGCAGCCAAAAAGGGATTTTGACATTTCCTGGTTGGCGGTACTTGGAGTATTCCGCAGCTGTGAACCACGATTTGTCGACGATGTCGCCCATCCATTCCGTATTAGTTGAGATGTCATCGCCGATTCCCTGTGCAGGGAGTGATCCTGGCAATTGGACGCGCTGAGATAAAAGGTCGTTGAACCAGCGCTGGTTCATCCCTTGGTTTTCCCGGTCGAGGTCAAACCGCCACGTTCCTTTCAATGAAATTGTTTGAACCTGTTTTTTTGCGACGGCTGCGAGAGCGGGAGGCGCTAGGTTGATACTTCCCCAGAAGATTAGGAAGCAGGCGGTCGCGAATGCTTGAAAACCGAGCCGCTGGTACGGCGGGGAATGGCCAGAGGAAGAATTGCTCCGCGAGGATGTTGAGAACGCGCGCCAGATATTAGAGGTCACAATCATGTTGAGCCCCAACGTTAGCGATTTTGCTTGCGAATCCAAGTACGAGGTTTATGGCGCTGAGTCCGCCCCGGGGGTTCCCCAGGAGCAGGTTCAGATAATCCCGGAGGTTAAAACCGGAACCGCTCCAGTTGTGGTGCAGGAGTCCATGTGAAATAAGAGAAGTAACGGTGTAGCAGAAGTTATGAATACGAATGGAAGCTCGGAAACTTTGACGGCAGCATTTGCATCGCGGACATGCCGTCTCCTCACCATTGGTCTCCTCGGCTGCGGCCTGGCGGCGCACGCCGTTCCACCACCGACAGGGATCGCACCGGTAACAGTACCGACCGGCGGGTTCGCCATTGATGGCAAACTGATTGCCAGTGGTGGGATCGGCGATTGGTTGGCCGGCACCGGTGGAGCCGGGGTGCTGAATAATAGTGGCGCTCCGTTGAACTCTGGGACGACATTTCATTTCATCGATCCATACAATTCGGGCTCGGACAAAATATTCGCAGGTGGAGCCAAGTGGGATGACGACCCTAACACGTGGCAATGGACGACTGGGAAGCCGACGGCGAAGAACGACATGAACAATGTGCTGTTGCATGTCACGACGGATACCAACCTTCACACTTGGTTGGTAATTGCCGCCGATCGACTTAGCACCAGTGGCGATTCCTACATCGATTTTGAATTTCTGCAAAATAGTTTGGTCCGTAACAAGAATGGCGGGTTTACCTCGGCGGGTCCGGATGGCGGGCGGACGGTAAACGATCTGATTTTGAGCCTCGCCTTTACCGGCGGCGGCAGCACAGCGGACTTTTTGGCATATCGTTGGTTGGCAACCGGGAGTGGCACCTTTGGGTATATTGATTCAACCAGCGCTTTGCCTTCCGGCCGGGTGTTCGTGGCGGCTAACAGTGCGAATGAGTCCGTTCCCTTTGGAGCTTTTGGCCAAACGAGTTATGCCCCAAACGCCTTCGCGGAAGCGGCGATCGACTTAACGGCGTTGATGCAGGATTTCGACCCTTGCTTGAGCATCGGGATCAAGACGATCATGATCAAGACCAAGTCGTCGCAAGCGGACCCTGCTTCAACAACGGACTTTATCGATCCGATCCAGTTTGCGCTTAAGCTTGGGCCTCAAGTCAGTGCAGGTGCAAACCAAACGCAATGCTCGGGCGCCAGCGCGACCGATTTTGCATTGCAGGGGACGGCCACACCTGGAGATTTGCCGATTAGTTCGACCGCGTGGAGCGTGATTTCGGGAACGGCGCTTATTGATGATCCGGCGTCCTTGAACACGACGGCTCACGTTTCTTCAAGCAGCGCCACGCTGCGTCTCAGTGTTGTCCAAGTCAATGGCTGCGTGAAGTCGAGCGATGTCGTGCTCACGGTCGCATCTCGGCCGACTTGCTCCATCTCCGGCCCATCGACGGTTTGCCCTGGATCGATCGCTCACTTCTCTGCGCCGGCGGGCATGAGCTTCTACGCCTGGTCGATTTCCGGCAGCGCGAGCATCTCGGGACCAAGTGATCATGCGGGCGTCAATCTCAATGCGGCGGCGCTTTGCGGATCTGATTTTACGCTCACTCTTACAGTCACCAGTAACGGATGTTCCAGCACGTGCAGTACTACCGTTGGGGTGATTGATCTCGTCCCGCCAACAGTTACTGCTCCGCCTGATGTGGTGCTGGAATGCCCGGATGATACTAGGCCGGCGTCAACAGGAACTGCGTCAGCTCAAGACGACTGCGGACAGGCCACTGTCAGTTTCAGCGATGTAGTAACGAGCGGTTGCGGTGGGACTAAAACGATTATTCGCACCTGGACTGCAATTGATGGTTGCGGCAACACCGCTACGGCGGTTCAGAATATCACGGTGCGGGATACTACCCCGCCGGTGATTACTGCTCCGGTTGATTTGACCCTGGAATGCCCGGCCGACACCGACCCGAGCAGCACTGGGACGGCAACGGCTCAGGATGGTTGCAGCACAGTCACCGTGACATTCCAGGACGCGTCGGTTAACAACTGCGGCGGTACCAAAGTCATTACGCGGACCTGGACGGCAACGGACGCTTGCGGCAACAGCGCCAATGCGGTGCAAAAGATTACGGTGGTAGACACGACGCCACCTACTATCGTGGGTCCGGCCGATGTCGTCGTTCCTTTCACTTCGGATATCAGCCCTGCGACAACGGGGCAGGCGACAGCTACAGATGGATGCGGCTCCGCGACGGTGTCTTTCAGTGACGCATTTAGCACCCAAAATGACGGTAGTCAGGTGATTACTCGGACCTGGGTCGCCACCGATGCTTGTGGCAACCGCGCCAGCGCCTCACAAACTATTACGCTGGACTCACCCAGTGCTTTAATTCTGCCCGTTCAGACGGACATTTTGCTGACGAATTTGACTACCCTGACGGTGATCAACACGGCGACTAACCCGAACGTGCCGGCCAACGCGATTACGTACCAACTGATCGATCCGCCAGCTGGTATGAGCATCGACGGCAACGGGATTATCACCTGGACACCGACTCTGGGCCAAAGCCCCAGCACGAATGTGATTACCACGGTCGTAACGACGACGGTGACTTCGGCGGTCGGCACAACGACTCTGAGCAGCACCAATACCTTCGTGGTAGCCATCACGACACCGTACGACGGTTTGGATATGGGTGTGGATACTGATGGTGATGGACTGACCAACCTGGTGGAGTTTGCGGTCGGGTCTGACCCGAAGGATTCTGCTGACGCCAATAGCGGGATCAGCATTTGGATTACTGAGGATAGTGGCAATCGCTATCTGGCGATGCGATTCAACCGGCGAGTTAATGCAAGTGCGCTGCAATTGCAGTATGTGCCCGAAGTCTCGGCGGACAAGGCGGCGTGGTATGCGGATAGTGCCAATGTGCTGCAGCTGAGCGTCACACCGCTCAACAGTGACTTTGATACGGTGATTGTGCGTGACCAGACGCCGATTCTCGCGACGGCGGCGCGCTTCATCCGCCTGCACATTATTTCGGCGAGTTTGGAGAGCGCGTCACCGACCTGGATTGGGACGTCGCAGACGGTGCAAGGCAACGGTGGCACCGGTACTAAGTTCACCACCTTCTCGCAACGGATGGTATTGCCGGTGCTTTATGCGGGTACAGTTTCGACCGTCCAAGGCGCAGCGTTGACGGATGCGAATGCAAGCTGGGGCAACAGCCAATTCACTTCGAGCGCTTACCCGACTTATGCTGAATTCGACAATGGCTGGATGGTGGACATCACGGATACGACCGCCTCGACCAAGAGTCTGTCGTTGGCCGGGAGCGTGAGCGGGTTGGTTTCGCCGGGCGATGTGTATCGGGTACGGGAGCATTTCACGATTGCGAGCCTATTTGGCACCAACAATGAGACGGGTCTCAAAGCCGGGCTCAATCCTGCTTCAGCAGATAACATCGTGTTAATTATCCCAGAGACGCAGCAAACGATGACAATCTTCTACTTCAGCAATGAGGTTGCCCAGGGCTGGTATCGGGCGGATTTCACACCCGCTGCTAACCAGGTCGTTTATCCGCAAGAGGGCGTGATGGTGCGCCGTGTTGCTGCGGAAGATGTGAATGTGTATCTATGCGGTCCAATCAAGACCGGTGTGACTATGGCGCCGGTGGAGCCGGGCTTTAATCTGGTTGGAACGCTAAAGAGCCTCAACCCGATGACGTTGGATTCGCTGAATCTCTATACGGGCGATTCTTCAACGGGCGTCGCTAGCGGTTTGAACTTGGCGGCCAGCGACAACATTCTGGTGGTACAGCCGGATGGTTCGACGTCGAGCTACTTTTACTTCAAAGACACAAAGGGCAACGCGCTGTGGCTGAATGCCCTGTTTAATCCCGCCGGCAGCACGCCCATCCCGGCCGGCAGCGCGTTCTTTATCAAACGCTTGCCGAACCAGGCGGCGTTCAACTGGCTCATACCTGCAGAGTAATCGCGCGACAATTTGGGTTCCGACCCGGCCCAGGATGGAACACTTAGGTTCTACCTGGGCCGCAGGTTTTTGCAAGTCCGATGGCGGAGCACCGAACGAAAAGGATCGGGCGAGCGGAGGGTTCGCTAGGCCAGCCATCTACGCAGGACTTGGGCGCTTTCCTTGAGGACCTGAGTAAGTCGTTCGGGCGTCTTGGGTTTTCCCGCCCCATGCCAATCGAACTCAATGTGGAGAGAAATGGGATCGTGGTAGTTCATCTGTTTGAGGAGGTCGAAGTAACCGGTGGCTGCAATGTCGCCCTCACCGAAGGGAACCCATCCTCCGGTCCGTTTGACATCTTTGATATAGGCGATTTTAAAGTGAGAGCGCAGGGCTTCAAAATGTTGTCTCCATTGGTCTCCATGCACGACGAGCGCGTGACCGATGTCAAAGGCGACACCGATTTGAGCGGGGTCGAATCCGTCAACCGCTCGAACCAGTTCGCTGAGGTCTCCGCCAAAATACAGTGTCCGCCCCGAGGGCGAATGATTCTGCAGCAGTGTACACATGCCGAACTGCTTGTTTAGCGCGCTAAGTTCTTTGAGACGTGCGCGAACCTGAGTGATTTGGCCATCGGCGGAGGAAGATGCTTCTCGAGTAATAAACCCGAAGCGATAATAACGGAGTCCGAGCTTCTGCGCGGTTCGCAAAACTGTTTCCGCATGCGGTGAGTTCGCACTCGTGATATCGGTGGTCAGCAAATTTATCTTCAGATTGCGACGGCCGAGAACGTCGGCGTACTTTGGTAGCTGTTCAGCAGCGTTTTCGGGCAAAATTTCCCCACCGGCGCGCACGGGACAATCGATTCCATCCAAGCCGGCCGCGGCGGTAACCTCGGCGGCGTTCTCGAAGCCCAGCTTCAATTCCTGGTAAATTTTGCTGAACACTGCGATCGGCGATGCCGCAGATGCGTTATTGGCACACCAACCCGGCAGACGGCCGAAAGCAATGGCTGAGCCGCACAGCCCCGCAGTCATCAGGAAATCACGGCGCGAAACACGCGGCGTATTATCTAGTTGAGCAATCTGGCGCATATGAGCACTGGACTGGATGGTCAATTGTGGTTCAGAAGGATAGTAATTACTTGAGTGGGCGGGTCAAACAGCAAAACCAAAAACCTAATCGGGCGAAGCCCACGCCGTAACCAAACAGATCCCTTCATTGCAGAACTTTTAAAGTTCCATCGATCGAAACCTGAATCTCTCGAGCAGCATCGGGAATTGGGGTATGGGTGTTTTTTCCGCCGGGCCAATGAACTTCAATAGCGGAAGGAGTTGCCGGAATCCCGAGCACCTGGATCGAGCTGTTCTGGGACCAAAACCCTTCACCGGCGTGAACCTCGCGGGCCGGGCCGAGGCGACCGCCTGATTCGAGCCTCATGACAGCGCCAATGCCATCCGGATTAGCAGGTAATCCGGCCAGACGCACGCGAAGCCCCGGCTTGGAATTGATGTTATGAAACAGGCGTGTTTCGTCGTTATTCTGAGTAACAATTAAATCGACGCGGCCGTCGGCATCGTAATCCGCCAGGGCGCAAGCACGCTGCTCGCCGTAAATCTTGATGCCGCTGAGTTGGCCTGGCACAGGTGAGAATGCACCGCGTCCATCGCCGCGCATCAGCAAACCGCGTCCGGCATCCAACCGGCCATCCTCAGGGCGCACTTCGAAGAAATTCTGGCTGATGAAGAGATCTTCGTTACCGTCGCCATCGAGATCTCCAACGGCAACGCCCATGGCGGGCGACCATTGAGCATCAGGCGGAAGCATTCTGGGCTCGAACTTGCTGCCGCGGTTGAGCAAGAGGAGGGAGCCAAGGAAATTGGCCTGGAGAGAACGCGCCGTCGGCATTTTGTCGGCCAGTATCTGCTTCATGGTGGCCGCCGAGTAAGCCTTATGGGTGGAAAAACGGACCAGCAGCCATGGGAAATCGGTCTCAGTAATTGGTCGATAGCGCCAGGGAACGATATCGCGAATGTTTTGGTCATAGTAAGCCTCAAAGAGATGGACGCCACCATCCTCGTTAAAGTCACCATAGTACAGGAACCACGGACCCGGTGCAGCCTGCTGGTAGGAGCTGTTCAAGCCCCAATTACCCACGATGAGATCCATCTGTCCGTCATTGTCAAAATCGCCGGCGGCGACACAGGTCCACCAGCCTGAAATTTCGCTGAGTTTGGAGCTTTTAAGAGCACTGTTGAATGCGGGACCAGTGATGGTCCGGGTTAGGGGTGGATCCCATGGCTGTAATTTGCCGTGGTCGTTATGGAAGATTCGCACTGGCCCCCATTCGGAAGCCAATACCAATTCGGGGTAGCCGTCTCCATCGAGGTCGGTGAAAATCGCGCTGGTGACCAAACCTCCCTGCGCCAATAATTCATTCGCAGTAGTGTCGGGGGTTAGTTCTCCGTTCTTATTGAGATAGAGTCGAGAGCTGGCTGGTTCTGGATAGCGACCGGGTTGTAAACGGCTGCCAACAAAAACGTCCAAGGTACCGTCGCCATTCACATCGGCAACGGCTAACGGTCCGGTGCTGCTGGGGCTCAGGCCAGGGATTGGCTGGGCCTGGATAAACCCAGACTCAGTCGAATCAAAGCGCAGTGCGGACGGCAAATTCGTTTCTGGATTTTCATAATGCGCCAGGCCGGCGAGCAGAGACCGAGTTCCTGGTTTAAGCACAAAGCCGACCATCCCAGCGGAATCGTCAGGTAACGCATTGGTGAAGACGCCGTCGACGCGAGAAAAGTGTCCGTCACCGCTATTAAGGTAAACCCCCAGGCTGGAGGAACGGCCTGCCCCAATAATTAAATCCTCGCGCCCGTCGCCGTTGAGGTCAAACCAGGCGACAGCAGGCCCCAATTGGCTGAAGCGGCGGGGCAACAGCTTTTGGCGGCTGAAATCGTCCCAGGGGATATCGACGTGGCGGTGTCCGATGATTCGGCTTACATCCTCGAACAAGCACGGCATCTTAGGCTCGCTGGGTTTGACCGGCACAGTGAGCGCAGCAGCTTCATCAATTTCATACAAGTAATTAGCCTTTACGCCGTGCACGATGGTTCGCTTGCCGCTGCGCCAATCGACCTGGAGGGTCATGTTCGCGTCGAGCTTGCCGGCGGCGAACGTACGCAACGGCTGATCACTGGCCAGAAAGTGGCCGCCGCAGGTCATTTCCAGGCTTTGCTCAGGGACGGCTCCGCCGAGCAGTTTGATTCGCGCGCCGATGCCTTGAGTATTGGGCGGCGCTCCCTTCAAGCGGACAGCGACACGCGGGGCGGAGCACTCATTGCGGTAAACGAG